>NZ_JBVHVI010000011.1:0-159019 GCF_055564915.1 Streptomyces sp. NPDC028928 | reverse complement strand
TTTCTTGGGGGGGCGTAGCGGGGGTGGGGGTTGGGTCGCCTTGTGTTGGTGTTTTTTTTGGGGGGAGGGGGGGGAGTGGAGCAGCCGGACGCCCCCCCCCCCCCCCCCCCCCCCCCCCCCCCGCGGGAAGCGTCGGTCACTCGCCGGCCGCGGCACCCACGCCGGCCGGGACGTCCACGAGGATGGTGCGCCGGGGGTTGGCCGTCTGGGCGGGGAGGTCGACGGAGTGCTCCGGCAGCTCGGGCGTGTGCAGCTCGCCGGCGTCCTTGAGGTGCGCCAGGGTCGTGCGTCGCGGGTTGGCTATCTTGCGGAACATCATCGTCGTCTTCACGGTTGTACGAGTCCTCAGGTCTGTGTCGGCGGGTCGACAGATACGACGACCTTGTAAAGCGTCAGGCTAAACATCCGATTCCCCGACGAAGTCGCCAACTCCTCACGATGAGCGTGTGAGTTTGCTCACGAACTCACGGGCAAACCGGTCAATTCCGGCCGACAACCCGCCTCAGGGAAACGGACATTGACCCCCTGAAGCCATCATTCCGCTCCTGATCATGGCGACTGGGACACCGAGCACCGAGGGGCGACTCGCCGGGATGTGCCCGTTATGCCCCGGAACCGGCTCCACGGCCGGTAACTCACCCCTCACACCCCGTCACCTAGGTCACAGCTCGGCGCACTGGCCTTGTTGGAGATCCTGCACTGTGCTGGAATTCCACGGACCGCCGCAGGATCGAGCCGGCGCGCAGGGGGCGCAACAGCGCCGAGTGGCGGCGAGATAGGGGGGAACCAGCGCCGGTCACTCCAGACCACGGGGGGCGTATTCAGGGCGCTCTCCACGACGCCGACACCGTGTCCCTCCGTTTGCGCGGAGGGGCGCCTGGTCCAGAGGTTGCGACGCTAGTGCAGGGACGTTTCAAGAGGGATGGCAGCGCTTCGGCGGAGCCGGAGCCGCACGGCGGGACTGGCCCCATGGCCGTCAGCTCCTCGCCCCAGCACGCCCAGAACCCGGGGCAGGCCCCGGCCGGGGACGGCGGTGAGCGCGGCGGTCGTCCGGGCGCGTCCGGCGCGACGGCCTCCACGACCGCGGCCCCCTCGGGCAACCCCAAGCCGACGGTGAAGCCCTCCCAGGCGCCGACCGGCACGGGCTCGCGGCTGGCCCTGCGCAACTGGCGCATCTCCACCCGTCTGGTCTCGCTGCTCGCGCTGCCCGTGGTCGCGGCGACCTCGCTGGGCGCGCTGCGCATCAACGAGAACATGGACGACATCCAGCAGCTCGACAACATGAAGCTGCTGACGGACATGACCAAGCAGGCCACCGAGCTGGCCCACGCGCTCCAGGACGAGCGCGACCAGTCGGCCGGTCCCATGGCGCACGGCCTGAAGGCCAGCGACTACACGATCAAGGGCTACCAGGACAAGACCGACCGGGCCCGCGACAACTTCCTCGACGCCTCCGAGCAGATCGACGCGGCCAGCAAGGACGGCAACCTCCAGGGTGTCCGCGACGCGCTGGTCGGTCTCGCCAACCAGCTGGACGACCTGGCCAAGATCCGGAAGTCCGCGTACACGTCCAAGGACAACTCGACCCAGACGGTCGAGTCGTACCACCGACTCATCACCCAGCTCATCGGCCTCTCCCAGGACATGGCCGAGGCGTCCAGCAACCCGGAGATGATCTCCCGCACCCGCGCCCTGGCGGCCTTCTCCACCGCCAAGGAGTACGCGTCCGAGCAGCGCGCCCTGATCGCCGCCGCTCTGCCCGCGACCACCGACACCAAGGGCGACCTCTCCGAGAACGACCGCCTCTACGGCCAGTCGGCGTACGAGAGCGAAGGCTCCGAGCTGGCGATCTTCCGGAAGATCTACGCCAACCACGACGCCGAGGACCTGCTCAAGCCGATCTCCGAGGGCAACGCGACGATCCAGTCCGCGGACACCTACGCCAAGCGCTCCTTCGACTCCCCGGACGGCCTGCAGCAGCTGCCCGCGCGGTCGTACAAGGACTGGATGGACGACAGCTCGACCAAGATCGAGCAGATGAAGAAGATCGAGCGCACGCTGCTCGAAGAGATGGAGCAGAAGGCGCGCGAGCTGAAGAGCGAGACGCAGCGCGACGCCATCATCTCCGGTGCGCTGATCCTCCTCGTGCTCGGTGTGTCGCTGGTCGGCGCGTTCGTCGTGGCCCGGTCCATGATCCGCTCGCTGCGCCGGCTCCAGGAGACCGCGACCAAGGTCGCCCAGGACCGTCTGCCCGAGCTGGTCAAGCAGCTGTCGGAGTCGGACCCGCAGGACGTCGACACCTCCGTGGAGTCGGTCGGTGTGCACTCCCGGGACGAGATCGGCCAGGTGGCCGCGGCCTTCGATGACGTGCACCGCGAGGCGGTCCGCCTCGCCGCCGAGCAGGCCCTGCTGCGGGGCAACGTCAACGCGATGTTCACCAACCTCTCGCGCCGCTCCCAGGGTCTGATCCAGCGCCAGCTGTCGCTGATCTCGGAGCTGGAGTCCCGCGAGGCCGACCCGGACCAGCTGTCCTCGCTGTTCAAGCTCGACCACCTCGCGACGCGTATGCGCCGTAACGGTGAGAACCTCCTCGTCCTCGCCGGTGAAGAGCCCGGCCGCCGCTGGACCCGCCCGGTCCCGCTGGTCGACGTGCTCCGCGCCGCCGCGTCCGAGGTGGAGCAGTACGAGCGCATCGAGCTGGCCGCCGTGCCGACCACCGAAGTGGCCGGCCGTGTGGTCAACGACCTCGTGCACCTGCTCGCCGAGTTGCTGGAGAACGCGACCTCGTTCTCCTCGCCGCAGACCAAGGTCAAGGTCACCGGTCACGCGCTGCCCGACGGCCGTGTGCTGATCGAGATCCACGACACCGGTATCGGCCTCTCCCCCGAGGACCTCGCGGCGATCAACGAGCGGCTCGCCTCGCCGCCCACCGTGGACGTCTCCGTCTCCCGCCGCATGGGCCTCTTCGTGGTCGGCCGGCTGTCCCAGCGGCACGGCATCCGCATCCAGCTGCGCCCCTCCGACTCCGGTGGTACGACTGCGCTGGTCATGCTGCCCGTCGACGTCGCCCAGGGCGGCAAGAAGCCCGCTCCGGGCAAGCCCGGCGGGCCCGGCATGACCGGTGGCCCCGCCGCCGCGCAGGCCGCCGCCGGTGCGGCCGCGGCCAGGCGGCAGAACGGCAACAACGGCGGTGGCCTCGGTGCCGGTCCGGCCGGCGGCGGTCTGCTCGGCTCCGGTCCGGGCCCGCGCGGCCAGGTCGGCTCCGGCCAGGGCCCCCGGGCCGCGCTGCCCGGTGCGGGCCAGGGCGGCCGTCCCGGTGCGCCGGGCGGAGCACGTGGTCCGCAGGGCGGCCTCGGCGGTCTCCAGCAGAACCGTCCCGCACCGGCCGGTTTCGGCGGTCAGGCGCCCGGCGCCCCGCAGGGCCTGCAGGCCGCCCAGCCGGGCGGGCCGCAGCAGGACGCCTTCGGCGGCCGTGCCCCGAAGCACTCCGGCGCCTCCTCGGACCAGGGCCGCCAGCCCCAGCTGCCGCCGCGCGGCGGCCCGCGGGCCGAGCTGCCCGGCGGTGACCCGCAGTCCCGCACCCCCGACTGGAGCGACGACCGGTCCCCGCTGTCGCGCGCCTCGCTGGACACCCCGCGCGGCCACGACGAGCAGGACCCGGCGCGGACCGCGCACATGCCGCGCGTGGACGACCGGCAGGGTCCGGGCTCGACCGCGGAGATACCCCGGATCGACGCCCAGGGACCGGCCGCGACCGGCGAGTTCCCGCGCGCGGAGCTGAACGGCGCCTCGCACACGGGCCAGTTCGCCCGCCCGGACGACGCCCAGCACACAGGCCAGTTCGCGCGCCCCGACAACGCCCAGCAGACCGGCCAGTTCGCGCGCCCCGACCACGACCAGCAGCAGGGCCGCTTCGACGGTCCCGGCGGCCGGCAGGACACCGGCTCCTTCGTCCGCCCCGACGTGTTCGGCACGCAGGCGCCCGGGCGGCAGGACAACGGCGCCCAGAACACGGGCCAGTTCCCGGCCCCGCAGGCCCCGCAGGCGTACGACAACAACGGTTACGACGGCGGTTACGACGGCGGCTCCACCGGGCAGCACGCCCTGCCCGGCCGCCAGAACCCCGGCCACACCGGCCAGTTCGAGCGCCCGCAGCCGCCCGCCCGTGACGACTTCGGCGCCCCGCGTCAGCCCGCGCCGCAGCAGCAGCGCCCCACCCGCCAGCAGCCGGAGGCCCTGCCGCCGGCCAGCGGCCCGGGTGACGGCCGTACCCCGCTGTACGACACACTGGAGACCAACTGGTTCCACGGCAGTCAGCAGCAGGAGAACGCACCCGCGCCGCAGCAGCCCCAGGCGCCCGCGCCGGCTGCTCCGCAGCGGTCCGCGTCGAACAACACCGGCTCCTGGCGCACCTCGCCGAACGACGAACTCGTCCGGCAGGCGGAGCGCGTCCGGCAGCCCGCGGCGGGCGGGGTCACCACCTCCGGCCTGCCGCGCCGGGTGCCCCGGGCCAACCTCGTGCCCGGCACCGCCCAGCAGCAACAGCACCAAACCGGTCCGCAGGTCTCGCGTGCGCCTGACGACGTGCGCGGACGGCTGACCAATCTCCGTCGGGGCATCGCTCAGGGCCGTCAGGCCGGCAGCGGCCAGACCGGCAGCTTCCCGAGCCCCACTCACCAGCAGGAGCGTTAGTTGAGTCCGATGAGCCAGGCGGCACAGAACCTGAACTGGTTGATCACCAACTTTGTGGACAACACCCCCGGGGTGTCCCACACCGTGGTGGTCTCCGCCGACGGCCTTCTGCTGGCGATGTCCGAAGGTTTCCCGCGGGACCGCGCCGACCAGCTGGCGGCCGTCGCGTCCGGGCTGACCTCCCTGACGGCCGGGGCATCCCGGATCTTCGAGGGTGGCACGGTGGCGCAGACGGTCGTGGAGATGGAGCGCGGGTTCCTCTTCCTGATGTCCATCTCGGACGGGTCGTCCCTCGCGGTCCTGGCCCATCCCGAGGCGGACATCGGCCTCGTCGGCTACGAGATGGCACTGCTCGTCGACCGCGCAGGGGCGGTACTCACCCCGGACCTGCGCGCCGAACTCCAGGGCAGTCTGCTGCACTGACCGCCCCCGGCACCACCCACCTCACGAAAACACCGTCCGGCCGCCACAATCCCCCCACCGGCCCCGTCAGACGGCTTGACTGACCGACTTGCTGTCCCGCCCGGAGGATTCATGACCCCGCCCACCGCCCATCATGATCCGTACGCGGAGCCGTACGGGGACGAGGGCGACCAGCCGCTGGTGAGGCCCTACGCCATGACCGGCGGCCGGACCAGGCCCCGCTACCAGCTGGCCATCGAGGCGCTGATCAGCACCACGGCCGACCCGGCAGCGCTCATGGGGCTGCTTCCCGAGCACCAGCGCATCTGCCACCTGTGCCGTGAGGTCAAGTCGGTCGCGGAGGTCTCGGCTCTGCTGGCCATGCCGCTCGGTGTGGCCCGGATCCTGGTGGCCGACCTCGCCGAGGCCGGCCTGGTCGCCATCCACCAGCCGGGTGGCGACGAGAACAACGGCGGCGCTCCGGATGTGACGCTGCTCGAAAGGGTGCTCAGTGGACTTCGCAAGCTCTGACGCGGGCCGGGCCACCACCTCCGCGAAGATCGTGGTGGCGGGCGGCTTCGGCGTGGGCAAGACCACGTTCGTCGGCGCCGTCTCGGAGATCAACCCGCTGCGCACAGAGGCCGTCATGACGTCCGCCTCGGCCGGCATCGACGACCTCACCCACACCGGAGACAAGACGACCACGACGGTCGCCATGGACTTCGGCCGTATCACCCTCGACCAGGACCTGATCCTCTACCTCTTCGGTACGCCGGGCCAGGACCGCTTCTGGTTCATGTGGGACGACCTGGTGCGCGGCGCCATCGGCGCGGTGGTGCTCGTGGACACCCGGCGCCTGGCCGACTGCTTCCCCGCGGTCGACTACTTCGAGAACAGCGGCCTGCCCTTCGTCGTCGCCCTCAACGGTTTCGACGGCCAGCAGCCCTACGCCCCCGAGGAAGTACGGGAAGCGCTGCAGATCGGACCGGACACCCCGATCATCACGACGGACGCCCGCCATCGCGCGGACGCCAAGAGCGCGCTGATCACGCTGGTGGAACACGCCCTGATGGCGCGGCTGAAGTAGAACCCAAGTACGACGGGTCGTACGGCAGTTGTCGTAAAGGATTCGGGAGCCGACTGTGGCCTTTGACACGGTCGGCTCCGGCGTTCATAACAGTTCGGCAGAGGAATCGCCCGGCATCACCACGCGACGCGGTCGCGCGGTACCGCTGTGCGCACAAACGCCCCGCCTTTTGGCGGGGCTCGCTCTTTATGACCGTTTTATCTGGCGCTTACAAGTGTGCGCTCCGCCGGTTTCCGCTGTTTGGAAGTGCGCTGGTCCACGTGCTGGAATGCCTGAACTGCCCAATGGTCAACGACGTACTGAGGACGTACCGCGTACGCACTGGTGGTCGATGACGAACCGGGCTCTGAGAGACTGCGGCACGACGTAGGTGCCGACCGCCGAGAGGTTGTTGGTCGAGTGAGGCGAAGCAAGAACGGTCCCGAGCCGTCGGCGCGGGGCAACTTCACCCCGCCGCCGCGCGCTGCGGCGCCCACCCCCGTTCCCGGTGCGGAACCGGCGGCCACTCCCGCGCCCAGCGGCGGCCGTCTCTCCCCGCGGAACTGGCGGGTGCCGACCCGGCTGAACGCGATCCTGCTCATACCCGTGGCGGTCGGTCTCGTCATGGGCGGCTTCCAGGTGAAGAGCTCGATCGACACCTGGCAGGAAGCCCGCGACGCCGAGAACACCGCCCGTCTGGTGCGCGCCGCCCTCACCTACGCCGACGCGCTGGAGAGCGAGCGCGACGTCACCGCGGCCCCGCTGCTGCTGAAGAAGAAGGACGCGACCAGCAAGCAGACGGTCGAGGACGCCCGCAAGGCCACGGACCAGGCCGCCGCCGCCTTCAAGGAGGCGACGAACAGCATGCCGTCCGACGCGGGTCTGGAGCGCCGGCTGAAGCTCTTCCACGAGGTCGAGCCCGACCTGGCGGAGCTGCGACAGACCGCGTACACCTCCAAGAAGATCGGCGTGCAGACCGAAGAGGGCTACGTCGACATCAGCCACCCCCTGATGGAGTTCGCCAACGAGCTCGGTCTGGGCACCGGCAACATCACCTCCTACGGCCGTACCGTCTACGCCATCTCGCTGACCAAGGCGGCGCTGTCGCTGGAGCGGTCGATCGGCACGCACCTGCTGGTCAAGCCCGGTCCGGACGACCCGAACCTGACGACCCAGCGGACCTCCCTCGCCTCGTACGCCTACCTGGAGCGCATCGCCCGCGAGGAGTACCTCGGCGGTGGCACCGAGGCCGACGCGCAGAAGCTGACCGACGCCGAGAACAAGATCAAGACGGACGCCGCCGGCATGGCCGCGAAGGCCAAGGCGAGCAACCCCAAGTACGTCCCGCCGCCGTCCGACCCGGTCAAGATGGTGGCCGCGATCGCCACCATGAAGGACACCAGCACGCTCACCCGTGAGCAGCTCGCCGCGGGCGGGGTCACCGCCGAGAACTGGTGGGCGCTCAACACGCTGAAGTACAAGGCCTACCGCCAGATCGAGTCGGACATGGCCGACAAGGCGGTGAGCGAGGCGTCGAGCATTGCCGACGACGCCAAGACCTCGGCGTTCATCACCGGTGCCGTCGTCGTCATCGCCCTGCTGGCCGCGTTCCTCCTGGCCGGCCTGGTGGCCCGCCAGATGAGCCGCGCGATGCGCCAGCTGCGCAACGCCGCCTTCGGCATCGCCGAGCAGCGGCTGCCGATGCTGGTCGACCAGCTGTCCCGCACCGACCCCGGCCGGGTCGACACCCGGGTCACGCCGATCCCGATCACCACCAAGGACGAGATCGGCGAGGTCGCCCGCGCCTTCGACCAGGTCCACCGCGAGGCGGTCCGGCTCGCCTCCGAGCAGGCGCTGCTGCGGGGCAACATCAACGCGATCTTCACCAACCTGTCGCGCCGCAACCAGTCGCTGATCGAGGGCCAGCTGACCCTGATCACCGACCTGGAGAACAACGAGGCCGACCCGGACCAGCTGGAGAACCTCTTCAAGCTGGACCACCTGGCGACCCGTATGCGCCGCAACGGCGAGAACCTCCTGGTCCTCGCCGGCGAGGAACCCGGCCGCCGCTGGGACCAGCCGGTCCCGCTGGTCGACGTGCTGCGCGCCGCCTCCTCCGAGGTGGAGCAGTACGAGCGCATCGAGCTGTCCGGCGTCCCGGAGGCCGAGATCCACGGCCGCGCGGTCACCGACCTCGTGCACCTGCTGGCCGAGCTGCTGGAGAACGCCACCACGTTCTCCTCCCCGCAGACCAAGGTCCGCGTCACCGCGACCCGTCTGCCGGACGGCCGCATCATGATCGAGATCCACGACAAGGGCATCGGTCTGACCGCCGAGGACTTCGCGGACATCAACCACAAGCTGGCCAACCCGCCGACCGTGGACGCCGCGATCTCCC
Source organism: Streptomyces sp. NPDC028928 (assembly GCF_055564915.1). Taxonomy (NCBI): domain Bacteria; kingdom Bacillati; phylum Actinomycetota; class Actinomycetes; order Kitasatosporales; family Streptomycetaceae; genus Streptomyces; species Streptomyces sp. NPDC028928. The sequence goes on along the minus strand of NZ_JBVHVI010000011.1, from coordinate 150,461 downwards.
AGCGCATGGGCCTGTTCGTGGTCGGCCGGCTGTCCGACCGGCACGGCATCCGGGTCCAGCTGCGCCCCTCGGGCGAGCAGGCGGGCACGACCTCCCTGGTCATGCTGCCGGACGCGATCACGCACGGCGGTGGCGGCGACGGCCCGCTGGACCGCGAGGAGTTCACCGTCTCGCAGATCATTCCGGAACAGCAGTTCCGGGGTGAGGACTTCGGCCAGGTGCAGCAGCCGCTGCGCACCGCCGCCGAACTCGGCTTCGACGACAGCCGGTACACGGAGGTCCCCGACGACATCCGTGAGCTGGACCCCGTCGGCCGCTCCCTGATGCGCGAGGAGCGCCGCGCCGCCCTGGAGGCCCAGACCCACGGCCAGCAGCCCGACGAGCAGCAGGGGTACCAGGAGCAGCAGCCCCAGCAGGCGTACGAGGCGCCGTCGTACCAGGAACAGCAGCAGCAGACGTACGAGGAGCAGCCCCGGCAGGCGTACGAGGCGCCCGCGTACGAGGAGCCGCAGCACGCCTCGTACGAGCAGCAGTACGACGAGCAGTACTACGCGCCGAACGGCGAGCAGCCGCAGGCCGACGGCTACCTGGGCCAGGGCGGCTACCCGGAGTCCGCGTCCGCGTATGCGGAGCCTGCCCAGACGCCGTCCTACCAGGACGACTGGCCCCAGCAGGACGGCTACCAGAACGGCTATCCGGCCCAGTACGCTCCGGAAGCGGAATCCTCGCAGGCCGCTGACGCGAGTGAGCGGAACCGCGTAGGCTTCGACCGTCCGGAAACGGCATCTCCCGCCGCACACGAGCTGACCGACGCCGGGCTGCCCCGCCGCGGGTCCCCCGCGAGCGGTTCCCACGGCGCCGGCTCCCCCAACGGCACGGCGCGCGTGCGGCAGGAAACGCCGGCTCCCGCACCGGGCAACGCGCCGGGGGCGAGCGGCGACAGCAGCTGGCGCTCGGCCAACGACGAGCGGTGGCAGCAGGCCGCCCAGCTCCGGAAGCCCAAGGCAGGCGGGGTCACCGCCTCCGGCCTGCCGCGGCGGGTACCCAAGGCCAACCTGGTCGAGGGTTCCGCCGAGACCACCCCCCAGGGAGGCCCACAGGTCTCCCGCGCCCCGGAGGACGTCCGGGGCAGGCTGAGCAACCTGCGCCGGGGCGTCCAGCGCGGACGCAGCGCAGGCAGTGAAACGAACGGCCAGGGCTTCGGTCCTGACAGCACCTACAACCAGGAGCGTTAGTGTGAGCCCGATGAGCCAGGCGGCACAGAACCTGAACTGGTTGATCACCAACTTCGTGGACAACACCCCGGGGGTGTCCCACACGGTGGTGGTCTCCGCCGACGGACTCCTTCTGGCGATGTCCGAAGGCTTCCCCCGCGACCGCGCCGACCAGCTCGCGGCCGTCGCCTCCGGTCTGACGTCTCTGACGGCAGGCGCCTCCCGGATCTTCGAGGGAGGCAGCGTGAATCAGACGGTTGTGGAGATGGAGCGTGGATTCCTCTTCATCATGTCCATCTCCGACGGTTCGTCGCTCGCGGTCCTGGCCCACCCGGAGGCGGACATCGGCCTCATCGGGTACGAGATGGCCCTTCTGGTGGACCGCGCGGGCACGGTCCTGACCCCGGATCTCCGCGCGGAGCTCCAGGGAAGCCTTCTCAACTAATCAACGGACGGTGCGTATTCGCGTCCCGGGGCCGTAAGGTTTCGGGACGCGGCTCCACACGGATGGGTGCCCGGCGCAGTCGGAGGAGGAGAAAGTGGCAACACCCCCAGGCGGTTCGTCTTCGGGTAACTGGTCGTACGGCCCTGCCCAGGGTCAGGGCGATGGTTCGGCGAACCGGTACAACTTCCCCTCCGCCCCCAGCCACCGGCAGCCGTACGCCCCGCAGGGCCCCGGCCCGTCGCCGTACGACCAGCCGTCGGCCCCGCGCATCCAGCCGGTCCAGCCGCAGCGCCGACCGGAGCCGGCCCCCGCCTCGGCGTCCAACAACCCCTTGGTGCGTCCGTACGCCATGACCGGCGGCCGGACCCGCCCGCGCTACCAGCTCGCCATCGAGGCACTGGTGCACACCACCGCGCAGCCGCACCAGATGCAGGGCCAGCTGCCCGAGCATCAGCGGATCTGCAACCTCTGCCGGGAGATCAAGTCAGTGGCCGAGATCTCGGCCCTCCTCACGATCCCCCTCGGCGTGGCCAGGATCCTCGTCGCCGACTTGGCGGAGGCGGGCCTGGTCGCCATCCATCAGCCCGGCGGCGACGAGAACGCCGGTGGCCAGCCAGACGTGACACTGCTCGAAAGGGTGCTCAGTGGACTTCGCAAGCTCTAGCGGCGGTCCTTCCCGCTCCACCACCTCCGCGAAGATCGTGGTGGCGGGCGGCTTCGGCGTGGGCAAGACCACGTTCGTCGGCGCCGTCTCGGAGATCAACCCGCTGCGCACAGAGGCCGTCATGACGTCCGCTTCGGCCGGCATCGACGACCTCACCCACACCGGAGACAAGACGACCACGACGGTCGCCATGGACTTCGGCCGTATCACCCTCGACCAGGACCTGATCCTCTACCTCTTCGGTACGCCGGGCCAGGACCGCTTCTGGTTCATGTGGGACGACCTGGTGCGCGGCGCCATCGGCGCGATCGTGCTGGTCGACACGAGGAGGCTCGCCGACTGCTTCCCCGCCGTCGACTACTTCGAGAACTCGGGTCTCCCCTTCGTCATCGCCCTCAACGGCTTCGACGGCCAGCAGCCGTACTCGCCGGACGAGGTCCGCGAGGCGCTCCAGATCGGCCCCGACACCCCGATCATCACGACGGACGCCCGCCATCGCGCGGACGCCAAGAGCGCGCTGATCACGCTGGTGGAGCACGCGCTGATGGCGCGCCTGCGGTAGCCGATCCCCGCTTGGCGAGGGGCCCTTTCCTACGGGAGAGGGCCCCTTTGTCGTACCCCGGTGCCAGACTGGATCCGGACGTGACCGAGGGGGCGGACGATGAGTGCTGAGGCGGCGGCATTACGGCTGGGGACGACCGTGGCGAAGGTCGCGGCCCAGACCTGGCTCGGGGGCAGGCGGCGGGAGCAGGAGCGCCGGATGGACATGGCCGAGCTGGTGCGCTTGCGCGTGTCCGGCCTCCGCTTCCAGCGCAGTGTGGAGCGGCAGTTCGAGGAGATCGCGGACGCGGTGTACGACCGGCTGGCGCCGTTCCTGGAGCGGGAGTTCCCCGGGCTGGAGGACAGCAGCCGGCAGGCGGTGATCGACGGGGTGTGCGACACGTTCGCGGCGGCTGATCTGTCGGATGCGGCGGTGCTGGCGGCGGACGTGAATCCGGCGGAGATCGTGCGCCGGGTGACCGCCTCGGTTCGGCCGCCCGTGGGCCTGGGCGAGGCGGAAAGCAGGCTGTACGAGCGGCTGTTCGTGGAGTGCGTCGAGTACTACGTGCGGATCGTGCGGGGGCTGCCGTTTTCGAGGAGCGGGCGCTGAGCGAGTTGCTGGCGCGTACCACGTCCTTGGGCACGGAGATCGCCCGGCTCCTGGAACGGCTGCCCGACCGCTCCCTGTTCGCGCCGGAGGGGAGGGACCGGGACGGGGATTTCCGACGCCGCTATCTGGAGTTGGTCAGCACCACCCTGGACGAGGTGGAGCTGTTCCGGCGCACGTCCGACCGGGCGGGGGCGCAGGTACGGCTGTCGGTGGCGTACGTGAGTCTGCGCGCGACGGGTGACGACGGGAGCCGGCGCCGGCCGGCCCGCTCCCTGCCGATGCTGCGGCCCGACATGAGCGACTGGGAGGAGGCCGGAGGCGAGGGCGGCGGAATGCGGGTGGAAGCGGCCCTGGGCGGCGCCACCCGGGTGCTGCTGCGCGGCGAGGCGGGCTCCGGCAAGACGACGCTGCTGCGGTGGCTGGCGGTGACGGCGGCACGCGGTGCGTTCACCGGTGAGCTGACGGCCTGGAACGGCCTGACACCGGTGTTCGTGAAGCTGCGGGAGTACAGCGGACGGGAGCTGCCGAGGCCGGAGGCGATGCTGGACTCGGTGGCCGGGCAGATCACCGGGGTCATGCCGAAGGCGTGGGTGGAACGACAGCTCGCCGACGGCAACGCCCTGCTGCTGATCGACGGGGTGGACGAGCTGCTGGACGGCGAGCGGCGGGGGGTACGGGAGTGGCTGCGCAAGCTGCTGACCGCTTACGGGGACGTGCGGGTGGTCGTCACCTCGCGTCCCGCCGCCGCGCGTGCCGACTGGCTGCGCCGCGAGGGCTTCACGGCGCTCCACCTGGACCGCATGACACCGCCCGACCTGGCGGCCTTCGTACGGCAGTGGCACCAGGCGGTGCGGGAGCTGGGCGAGGACCTGCCGTGCACGGTGGAGGAACTCCCGCGCTACGAGCAGTCGTTGCTGACCAGCCTGAAGGACCGGCCTCATCTGCAGTCCCTCGCCGGTACCCCGCTGCTGGCGGCCATGCTGTGCGCGATGCACCTCAACCGGGGCAGTCAGCTCCCGCGGGACCGGATGGAGCTGTACCGCAATGCCCTGCACACGCTGGTCCACGAACGGGACGCGGACCGGAACGTGCCGAGCGCGGTGGACGGCCGGCTGAGCCTCGGCGACAAGCTCGTACTGCTCCGGGACCTGGCGTGGCGGTTGTCCGACAACAACCGCAGCGAGATCGCGCTGGAGCAGGCGGCGGTGCATGTCGGCAAGAGGCTCGCGGGGATGCGCCATCTGGATGAACAGGACGGCGGCAAGGTGCTGGAGCAGCTCCGGGACCGCTCGGGGATCCTCCGCTCCCCCGCCGAGAGCCGCCTGGACTTCGTCCACCGGACCTTCCAGGAGTACCTGGCCGCCGAGGAGGCCACGGAGGAGGACCGCATCGGCAACCTGGTCGAGCGGGCGCACCTGGACATGTGGCGCGAGACGATCATCATGGCGGCCGGCCACGCGAACCGGCCCCAGCGGGAGGAACTGCTGGGCGGCATCCTGGACCGGGCGCGGGAGGAGCCCCGGTACGGCAGGAAGCTGCGGTTGCTGGCGGCGGCCTGTCAGGAGACGGTGCCGGAGGTCTCCGACGGGCTGGCGGGGCGGCTGGAGGAGGCGGTGTCCGCGCTGCTGCCGCCACGGCGGACAACGGATCCGCCGGCGCTGGCGGCGGTCGGTACGGGCCTGCTGCGGAGACTGCCGCGCTCCTTGGGCGAACTGACGTCGAAGGCGGCGGTGCAGACAGTACGCACTGCGGCGCTGATCGGCGGGGCGGAGGCGCTGGGGCTGCTGGAAGGGTACGTGGAGGACCCGCGCCGGGACGTGGTGTCCGCGCTCATCGACGCGTGGGTGTATTTCGACGCGGACGCTTACGCCGATCGAGTGATGGGTGGGCTTCCGTTGGACCGGCACGTCGTGGTTTTGACGCACTCGGGGCAACTGCGGGCGGTAGCGCGGCTGAGGTCGCTGACCTCGTTGAGGATCACGTTCAAGCTCCCGGACCTGTCCATCCTTACAGAGCTTTCTCCGCTCCATGAACTGCACTGCAAGGTGGACGGCACGGCCGACCTGTCCCTGCTGAAGGCGCATCCTCAGCTCGTAGCTTTCCAGTTGTTCGGTGATGCGTCGCTCCGGCGTCCTGGTGCTCTGACAGATTTGCCTGCCCTGCGCCACTTGCACTTACCGCTCGCCGGTCCGGACGGCGTCGCGGGCCTCCCAGCCCTGCCGAAGCTCTCGTGGCTGGCCCTCTCGGGCATCACAGCGGAGACCAAGCTGGGCTTCCTGGCCCCGTTCAGCAGAGTTGCACATCTACACCTCCTCGCTGGCCAGCGTAGCCACGTACCCGACCTCACCTCTCTGTCCCAACTAATCGGTCTCCGGCACCTGGGGCTCTACAGCTTCGACGCCCTAGACCTTCCCCGACGGCTAGCACTCGTCCGCCCCGAGCTTATTGAGCTGACCCTGCACCGCTGCCTCCTTCACGACGCACTCGACGGCCTGCGCACATTGACCCAGCTAAGGCGGCTGAACCTGTACGACTGCGAGACGGACGTAGGACCCATCACCGAGCTGCACCTCCCCGGCGCCACCACCCACTGAACACACCGCAGCCCCGCCCTCCAGAAGGGAGCGGCGGGGCTGCGGTCGATGTGAAAAGCCTCAGTGCCAGCTGTGCGGCGCCCGGAAGCCGGGCTCGCGCTCCAGGCGGCGCCAGCCGGCCTTCGCGCGGATCCGGTGAGTCGCCGAAGGCTCGGGGCGGGCGGCGGCGCGGGCCATGAGGATCGCCGTGATGGCGGCGACTTCCTCGGGCTCGGCGTGGCCCTTCTCGACGCGGATGTCAGGAGTGCTCATGGGTGTCAGTCTCCGTGAGAGAGAGGTCCGCGGGGTTGCCGCGGCGGGTCCGCGGGGTTACTGCGGGGGGTTGCCGTGCTTCCGGGAGGGCAGGTCGGCGTGCTTGGTGTGCAGCATCGCCAGGGACTTGACCAGGACCTCGCGGGTCTCGGCGGGGTCGATGACGTCGTCCACGAGGCCCCGCTCGGCCGCGTAGTAGGGGTGCATCAGCTCGGACTTGTACTCCTTGACCATGCGGGCCCGCATGGCCTCGGGGTCCTCCGCGTCGGCGATCTGGCGGCGGAAGATGACGTTGGCCGCGCCCTCCGCGCCCATCACGGCGATCTCGTTCGTCGGCCACGCGTAGGTGAGGTCGGCGCCGATCGACTGGGAGTCCATGACGATGTAAGCACCTCCGTACGCCTTGCGCAGGATGAGCGAAATCCTCGGCACGGTCGCGTTGCAGTAGGCGTACAGCAGCTTCGCGCCGTGGCGGATGATTCCGCCGTGTTCCTGGTCGACACCCGGGAGGAACCCGGGCACGTCCAGGAAGGTGACGATCGGGATATTGAAAGCGTCACACATCTGGACAAAGCGCGCAGCTTTTTCCGACGCCTCGATGTCCAGGACGCCGGCGAGGACCTGCGGCTGGTTGGCGATGATGCCGACCACCTGGCCGTCCAGACGGGCGAGGGCGCAGATGATGTTGCGCGCCCAGCGCTCGTGGACCTCCAGGTACTCGCCGTCGTCGACGATCTCCTCGATGACCTTGGCCATGTCGTACGGCCGGTTGCCGTCCGCGGGGACCAGGTCCAGCAGCACGTCGCTGCGGCGGTCGACCGGGTCCGCGCTCTCCACCCGGGGCGGGTTCTCGCGGTTGTTCTGCGGGAGGAGGGACAGGAGGTAGCGCACCTCGGCGATGCACGTCTCCTCGTCGTCGTACGCGAAGTGGCAGACGCCGCTCGTCTCCGCGTGGACGTCCGCGCCGCCCAGGCCGTTCTGGGTGATCTCCTCGCCCGTCACGGCCTTGACCACGTCCGGGCCGGTGATGAACATCTGGGAGGTCTCGCGGACCATGAAGACGAAGTCCGTCAGGGCGGGGCTGTAGGCCGCGCCGCCGGCGCACGGGCCGAGCATCACCGAGATCTGCGGGATGACACCCGACGCCTTGGTGTTGCGCTGGAAGATGCCGCCGTAGCCGGCGAGGGCCGAGACACCCTCCTGGATACGGGCGCCCGCGCCGTCGTTCAGCGACACCAGCGGGGCCCCGGCCGCGATGGCCATGTCCATGATCTTGTGGATCTTCGTGGCGTGGGCCTCGCCGAGGGCGCCGCCGAAGATCCGGAAGTCGTGGGCGTAGACGAAGACCGTGCGGCCCTCCACCGTGCCCCAGCCGGTGATGACACCGTCGGTGTACGGCTTCTTCGCCTCCAGGCCGAAGCCGGTCGCCCGGTGCCGGCGCAGCTGCTCGACCTCCTGGAAGGACCCCGGGTCGAGGAGCAGCTCGATCCGCTCCCGTGCCGTCAGCTTGCCCTTGGCGTGCTGCGCCTCGGTCGCCTTCTCGCTCGGGCCCGCTACGGCCTGGGCGCGGATCTCGTGCAGTTCGGCGACCCGTCCGCGTGCGTCCGTCGGCTCACCGGTCGGCTCACCCGTCGTCTCTTCCAAAACGGTCATGTAGTGACCTTACGAAGGACACGAAGAAAAGCGAGCCGTCGACTCTGTACAGTCTCCGGCCCGTTTTCCTGGTACCAGTGAACAGAACCATGGCGGCATGCAGCCGTTCCGACTGCTCAGAAGGCCAAGCTGTTGTAGGAGGGCCACAAAGCCGTCAGCTGAGAGCCACCTCACATTCATGGGTGGAGCATGCCATCCCCGGAGTGACACGGAGCCTCAGACGGCGGTCAGCCGAAAGGACCTCGACACCTTCGCCGGTCCGGGTCACCGCGCGTACCGGATGGTCCCAGACCAGCTCCAGCGGGGCTCCGGTGCGGGGCGGCTCGCTCACGCAGATCGTGGCGGTACGGCCCCGGCGGGCGACGAGCACGCTCGCGCCGGCCGAGACGGTGAGGCCTCCCACCGTACCGGCCCGCCAGAAGGTGCACGCCGTCAGCCCCAGGCCGGGTACGGCGACGGCCTGGGCGTCCGTGCCGTTGGCGAGGACGGACAGCCATTTCCGGTCGGCGGCCCGCAGCGCGGTCTCGGCGCGGGTGGCGCCGGGCAGCAGGACGTAGGCGTAGCGGGCGGCCAGCGGGTCGGTGCCGTGGTCGAGCCAGAGGGTCTGCCAGCGGCGGGTGCGCCGCTCGTCGGTGCCGGTGGTGTTGATGTCGGACCAGGCGCCGGTGCGGTCCTCGCGGAGGGTGTGCAGCTCACCGCCGTACGGCAGGACCCATCCGCCGTGCCCCTCCAGGTGGGCCCAGCGCGCGGCCCGTACGAAGGTCTGCCCGCCGTTCTCGCCCAGGTTCCGGTTGTCCACGACCGTCTCGACCGGGACGCCGTCCGCGCAGCTGATCCCGGCGCCCAGGCAGACGACGGCGTCGGCGAGGAAGAACCAGGACTTCCGCGCCTCCAGGGTGGAGTCGAGACCCTTCAGATGCTGGCCGACCGCCGCATAGGTGCCGTCCGTCGTCCCGCCGACCCAGCGGACGTCCGGTTTGGCGGCGCCCCACTCGCCGCCGGCGCGGTCGGCGAGGCGCTTGGTGGACACAGTCGTGCCGGGCAGCCGGTACCAGTCGACGGCGGGCCAGTACCAGTCGGTGTACTGGTCGCCGCGCCCCCGTGGCCACCAGGAGAGCATGCCGGATCCGGTGTGCCAGCCGCGCGGGTTCTCGCCGTTGCCGCACTCGTAGTGGGCGATGCGGTCGCTGGCCATGGCGAGGGCGGCGGTGAAGCGGGGGGTGCGGTGGACGGCGCGGTCCATGGCCGGGAAGAGCCGGTGGCCGAGGGGTTCGGGGGCGGAGGGCACGGGCGAGGCGGCGATGGCATGCAGGCGCGCCAGATCGGCGACCCCGAACTGACGTGACGTCAGTATCGGCACGACGGTGTCCCGTTCGATCCACCCCTTGATCCGCCCGTACCACCGCTCCCGCTCCGCCGCGCTCGCGCCGCCCGCGAGGAGGGCGACGGCGGCGATCAGCGCCTGCCCGTGGTAGTGGTCGGAGCGCAGGACGTGCAGGTCGTCGGAGCGCAGGTGACCCCGGCTGACGGCACGGCCGTTGACGCAGTCCATCACCAGCCCGTCATGGATCAGCGGCGCGTAGGCGTGCTCGACACTGTCCAGGACGTTCTGCCGGGCTGGGTCCACGACCTCCCACTCGGACCCCGCGAGCAGCGCGAACAATCGCCCGAGGCCGTCGAGGAGGACCTGGCCGTACGTGCCCGAGTAGGCGACCCAGGTGTGCTGGACGAAGGAGCCGTCGGCGTAGAGCCCGTCGCCCTTGGTGACGTACGGGAAGACCGGCGAGAGGGCGTCACGGGCGAGGGAGATCTTCTCCGGGCTCCGGCCGAGGATGCCGCGCAGGGCGACCGAGCGGCACAGGTCGACGCGGTTGGCGCCGGTGGAGGTGCCGGAGTAGTCGGTGAGCATGGCGTCCGGCACGAAGTGGTCCACGGCCGCGCAGGCCGCCGCGATCCGGTCGGGGCCGAGCCGCTCGTACAGGGCGGCGGTGATGTCCATGAGCAGCCGGGGGCTGCCGATCTGCCACTCCCACCAGTTGCCGTAGCGGGTGGTGGCCGGGTTGTAGACGGTGGCGGAGAGATGGTCGAGCCCGCGCAGTACGTCGGCGAGGAGCCCGGGATCACCCGTGGCACCGGTGCCGCCCTGCACGTACGCCTGGGTCATGGCCCACAGGCGGCCGTAGCTGAAGGTGATGCCGGCGGGCGGGTCGAAGGGGTGCCCCGGCCAGAGGGAGGCCGGGGCGGGGGCCATGGCGGCCTGGAACTCCCGTGCGCGCTGCCCGAGTTGGGCGAGCCGGGAGGCGTACGGCTCGACGCCCGGGTCGTAGCCCGCGCCCAGGGTGATGCCGAGCCAGCGGAGGCGCAGCGCGTCGTACGGGTCGCCGGCCGCCCGGGCTCCCGGCGCGGCGGCGGCGAGGGCGGCGGCCAGCAGCAGTGCGCGTCGGGTCAGACCCATAGGGGAGCTTGTAGCGGCTCTGAGGGACGAACGCCAGAGAGCGGACGGATGGTAACCGTACGTAAGCAGGGAAACACACTCCGGATGATGTTGAAAACCGAACTGAATGGGGCTACCTTCGGAGTCACGGGGTTCGTTTAACGTTCAACAGTTCATCAAGGAGCACGATCATGGGCATCTTCGGCCGCAAGAACACCACCACCCCCGCCCCTGCCGCACCGACCGCCGCGGGCCCCGACCTGACCGCGCTGACCGGCGACTACAGCATCGACCCGGCCCACAGCACGATCGGCTTCGTCGCCCGGCACGCCATGGTCACGAACGTCAAGGGCGGCTTCGAGGACTTCACCGGCACCCTTCACCTGGACGGCGCGGACCCCGCCAGTTCCACCGCCGAGATCGACGTCCAGATGGCGAGCATCGAGACCGGCAACGCCGACCGCGACGGTCACCTGAAGTCCTCCGACTTCTTCAAGATCGACGAGTTCCCGACGATGACGTTCCGCTCCACCAAGGCGGAGGCCCTGGGCGGCGACGAGTTCCGCATCACCGGCGACCTCTCCCTGCTCGGCGTCACCAAGCCGCTCACCATCGACCTGGAGTTCAACGGCGCCGCCAAGGACCCCTTCGGCAACGAGCGCGTCGGCTTCGAGGGCAAGGCGGAGATCCTGCGCTCGGAGTGGGGCCTGACCTGGAACGCGGCGCTGGAGACGGGCGGCGTGCTCGTCTCGGACAAGATCAAGCTCGTCTTCGACATCTCGGCCATCAAGCAGGCCTGAGCCTTCACGGACGGGGCGGAGCCGCTGCGAGCGGCGTTCACCGGTGACCGTGGGGCCGCTCGCTTCTCGGCCAGTGTCGGGCTTCCACGGTCCGCGTCAAGGGCGCTGCGCGTCGCCTTCGGCGATGGGCCTCCGGCCCACCCTTGACCCGGCCCGCTCCAGCCCGGGGAAGAAGCGAGCGAGCGGCCCGGAAAGGCAGTGGCCCAGGCCGGTACTGGGCCCCGGCGTCGGCTGCGCGGGGGCGTGGGTGAGGAGCGCGGTCGCGCCTCACATGCACACCGGGCCGGCCAAGCGGCTTCCGGGTTGTGGGCCTGGTGATTGGCGTATTTGTGCCAAGGAGTGGGAGCAGAAGGCCAGGTAAGCGGGGTGCGGCAGGCAGCAGGGTGGCACAAATACGCCAATCACCGATCCGGTGTGACCAGAGGGACTCACGGGGCGTCCCGCCCACCGGGCCGGAAGCCGCCAAGCCCACCCCGCGTCCGTGTCAGGCGCGGTCGCGTCCGTCGGCCGACGGGGTGGCGCGACTCCGGTGGACCGCGAACCCCGCCGGGGCCACCGTCCTTCCGGGGCGCCCGCTCGCTTCCGACCCGGGGTGGAGCGAGGGGTGTCAAGGGTGGGCCGGAGGCCCATCGCCGAAGGCGACGCGCAGCGCCCTTGACTCACCTCGCGGAGGCCCGACACTGACCGGGAAGCGGGCGGCCCGACAGCCACGTCATCGGCGGACAGTCACCGCAGCCGACCCGGGACGGCCACCTCGCCACCCCGCACCGCGAACTCGCACCACACGATCTTGCCGGGGTTCCGCTCCCCCACGCCCCACTTGTCGGCGAGGGCGGCGACGAGGAGCAAACCCCGGCCGTGTTCCGAGTCCGGGGGCGTCTCCGGGGCGCGGACCTCGCCCGGGCCGCTGTCGTGCACCTCCACGCGCAGGGCGCCGTCGCCGTGCAACTCCAGCCGGAGGAGGAAGCCCCGGCCGGCGGGGACGCCGTGGAGGAGGGCGTTGGTCGCCAACTCGCTCACGCAGAGCAGTACGTCGTCGCTGCGCTCGGCCGTGGCCCAGTCCGTCAGCGTCCGGCGCACGAACTCCCGTGCGAGCCGTACCGACCTGCGGTCCCGGCGGTAGAACGCCTGGCGCGTGTGGGGGTGTCGGGGTTCTGCGTTCATGAGGCGAGTGTCACTGTGCGTCACTACAGTGGGTCAGTGAGTGAACTCGTAGTCCTCATCACTACGAGTCCACTACGAGAGCTTGGCGTGCATACGGGGGAAAGGAACGGCCATGCACGACGCAGCGAGGCCCAAGAAGGTCGGTTCGTGGTACGCGGTCGGTGCGCTCGTGGCGCACTTCAGGAGGAAGGCCCGTCTCACGCAGGAACAGTTCGCGGAGAGGGCGAACCTCGCCGTGGACACGGTGAGGTCGATCGAGCAGGGGAGGTTAACTCTTCAACCGGATCGTGCCGAGCAGTTTGACGAACTGCTTGACACGGGCGGCGCGTTGGCGGTTGTGGTGGCCAAGCTGCCGGTGCGGGACCGGATCGTGCAGTTCGCACAGGGGCTGGTGGATCACGAGCAGGAGGCGGTGAGCATCCTCTCGTACGAGACACAGATGGTGCCGGGATTGCTTCAGACCCGGGAGTACTGCCTGGCCGCCTTCGACTCTCGCTATCCCGCGCTCGGGAGCGAGACGGCCGAGCAGTGGGTGAACGCGCGCATGGATCGGCAGATGATCTGGCAGCGGGACCGGCCGCCCGTGGGTCACTTCGTCCTGGAGGAGAGCATCCTGCGGCGGGAGGTCGGCGGACCGGAGGTCATGCGGGCGCAGATTCGTCAGATCCTGGAGTACACCGCACCGATTCACATGAGCGTGCAGATCATGCCCATGGATCTCATGCCGCACGCCGGGCTCGCGGGTCCCATGACTCTGCTGGAAACCCCCGAGCACGAGCGCCTGGTCTACCTGGAAGTGCAGCGCGCCAGCTTCCTCGTCGACGACCCAGACGAGGTCAGCGATTATCACCTGAAGTATGGAATGCTGCGGTCACAAGCCCTCTCACCCGACAAGAGCGTGCGCCTCCTGAACGGACTGCTAGGAGAGTCATGAAGACCGCAGCGCCACTGGCATGGTTCAAATCCAGCTACAGCAGCAACGAGGGCGGCAACTGCCTCGAACTCGCCTACACCTGGCGCAAGTCCACCTACAGCGGCAGCGAGGGCGGCGACTGCGTGGAAGTAGCCACCCACCCCACCGCCATCCACATCCGCGACTCCAAGAACACCACCGGCCCCGTCCTCACCCTCTCCCCCACCACCTGGAGCGAGTTCCTTGACGGCATCAACCGCTGAAGCGGAATGGGTCCACATCACCTCGTACGAGAACGTGCCGGGCCGCCCCCACCCCCTCCACGTCCTCCTCGGTTGACTGCGTGAGCGCGGCATCGACTGGATGCCGTTCGCCGAGGACGAGGTGCGGATCGACCTGATGTGCCGGGTCGGCGACGACGGGCACTGGCACGGCACGCTCGGTGTGAACGTCGAGGCCGGTGCCCTGTGGCGGCTCGGGCTGCATCCCGATCAGCCGACCTCGGTCGTGGCCGGGCCGTCGCCGCCGGCCTGGTGGCACGCAGCCGGTGAGCGTTATGCGGGACGACGGCGGTGAGAGCCGCGCCCGACCGCGTCAGAAGCTGCCCCCGCCGAAGTCCCCACCCCCACCCCCGTCGAACCCGCCGCCGCCCCCGTCCCCGAACCCGCCCCCGAAGTCCCCGGCATCGAAATCCGTCCCGGAGACATCGCCACCCTCGTACTCGCCGCCGTACCCGCCCCCGTAATCCCCACCGAAGTCCCCGTACCCGCTCCCATAGTCGGCGGCATACGTGGGCGTCGCCATCAGGCCACCCAGCACCGTGCCGACGAGAAGCCCGGGCAGGAGGCCGCCGCTGAAGTAGCCGCCTGCCCAGGGGCCGTAGGCGGGGCCGGCGTCCCAGTAGGGGCGGCGGCCGTAGTCGGTGTCGACCTCGCGGATCACGGGGTCGCGGCCGTCGGCCAGGCGGGTGGCGTCGGCGGCGCAGACGGGGACCTGGCGCGGGGCGCCGCCGGGCGGGGTCCAGGTGGCGTCGGAGACCGAGGGGCCGTGGCGGGGGTCGAAGAAGCACGGCGGGCGGCGTTCCGGGAGGGGGCGGTGCTCGCGGCGGGCGGCCAGCTGGGCGAGGGAGAAGCGGCCGTCCTCCAGCGTCTCGGTGACCGTCCGGACGTCCTCCGGTTTCCGTGCCTCGGCCATGCGCTGCTTGGCGGCCTCGTAGGCGTCCAGGGCACGCTCGTAGTCGGCGCGCATCGCGTCGTCGGCACCCGGTTCCGAGGGGTGGAAGTCCAGGCGGTCGAGTTCCTCGCCGAACGCGGTGATGTCCTCGTCCACGACCACCCGCAGCCGGTCCAGGGTGGCCCGCTGTTCTTCCTCGCGGCGCCGGCGGCTGCGTCGGACCAGCGCGTACGCGCCGGTGCCGGCGATCACGAGGACCGCGACCGTGGTGATCAGCCCGGTGGTGGACATGCCGTGGCCGTCCCCCGCCGAGCCGCCCCAGCTGCGCGGCGCGTGGCCGCCCATGTTGGCCAGGGCGCGGTCGGTGAAGTCCGCCAGCTGGGACTTGGCGTCCTCGCCCTGGACGCTGCGGACCAGGTTCTGCCGGGCCGTGGACGACATGACGGAGGAGTCGGCGCGGGCGTCGAAGCGGTCGCCGAGCCGGATGCCGTACAGGCCGGTGACGCCGGTCGCGGAGCGGAGGTCGGAGAAGAGGTTCGCGGTGGGGTAGCCGGCCGGGAGGACCGCGATGAACAGGGGTCTGTCCGCGTCCTTGATGCGGTCGGCGAGGGTGTCGGCGTCCGCGGCGGACAGCTGGTCGCGGGCCGCCGGGTCGACGTAGACCGGGCTCTGGCGCAGGGCGCGGGCGATCATGGAGACGCTGGTGTCCGCGCTCGCCCCGGGCGCGAAGAGGGTCGCCAGCGCCAGGGCGAGGGCGGCCAGGAGCAGAGCGGGGAGGCTTCGGGTCCGCGGGACGGCCTTCATACTTCGACGCTACCCGAAGCCTCCCCAAACCGGTCATTTCTGGACCTTCCGAAGGTTGTCCCTCCGGGGGTCAGGCCGCCCGGTAGGCCTCCGCCAGCTTCGCCACCGCCTTTCCGTACCTGCCGGTCAGGAGAAGGTGGTCGGCGTCGGCGAAGGGGCCCGCCACCGCCTCCGTCATGTGTCCGGCCGTCTTCTGCTGGACGAGCAGCCGGGCCTTGGTCACCAGGGTGCGTCCGGTGCGGTCGTCGCCGTGCCGCTCGGCCGCCGCCGCCCGGGCGGCGAGGGCGCGCAGGGTGGCCGTACCGCCCTTGGGGACCTCGGTGAGGGTGGTCAGGCCCCAGCCGTACGGGAACTGCGGGTCGTACGCCTTGTCGCCGACGTTGATCGGCAGCTGGGACTCGGACTTCGGCCAGGTGACCGGGAGCTGTCCGGTGAAGGGGCGCCTGCCGTAGAGGACGTCGGCGACGCCCTCGCCCTCGGTGCCGGGCAGCCAGGAGGCCACCAGGGCGTCGATCTCGTCCAGCCGGTCCCCGATCAGCTGGGGGCGGCCGGAGACGATCAGCACCGCGCACCTCATGGCCGCGCACACCTTGTCCACGGCGGCCTGGTCGGCGGCGGACAGCTTCAGGTCGTGGCCGTTGCCGACGTCTCCGACGCCCTCGGCGTACGGGGTCTCGCCCACGACGACCACACCCACGTCGTGACCGGCCAGGGGTGCCGAGGCGTCCTTCGAGTAGGTGACGTCCCCGCCCGCCTTCCGCAGGCCCTGGAGGATGGTCGTGCCGGGCACGGTGTTACCGGAGGCGCCCTGCCAGGTGAGGGTCCAGCCGCCGGTCTGGTTGCCGATGTCGTCGGCGTCGGACCCGGCGACGTACACCTTCTCGCTCTTCTTCAGCGGCAGCACTCCGCCCGCGTTCTTCAGCAGCACCTGTGATGCGGCGGCGGCCCGGCGGGCGACCTCGCGGTGGTCCGGGGAGCCGATGGCGGCGGCGCCGCGGGTGTCGGCGTACGGGTGCTCGAAGAGGCCCAGCCGGAACTTCTCGGTGAGGATGCGGGAGACCGCGTCGTCGATCCGCCGCTCGCTGATCCGGCCCGCCCTCACCTCGTCGGCGAGCGTGGTGCTGAACTCCTTGTAGCCGTACGGCACCATCATCATGTCCACGCCCGCGTTCACCGAGGCGCGGACGTGGGCGGCGTAGTCGCCGGGGAGCTGGTCGATGGCGTTCCAGTCGCTGATCACGAAGCCGGAGAAGCCCATGCGCTCCTTGAGGACCCCGTTGATCATGTCGCCGCGGGCGTGCATCTTCACCGCGCCCTTGCCGTCGCCGGTGATGTCCAGGGAGGAGTACGACGGCATGACCGTGCCGATGCCCCGCGCGACGGCCTCCTGGTACGGCGCCAGGTGGATGTCCTCCAGCTGCTCGCGGGTGACCTTGGTGATGCCCTGGTCGATGGTGTACGTCCCGGTGGTGGAGGAGCCGTAGGCGGTGCCGCCGTCGCCGACGAAGTGCTTGGCCGTGGCGAGCACCTTGTCGTTCCGGCTCAGGTCTTGGCCGTTCGCGCGGCCCTGGAGGCCCTGGATCACCGTCTCCATGGACTCGACCAGCGCCGGGTCCTCGCCGAAGGACTCGTAGGAACGGCCCCAGCGTTCGTCGCGGCTCACGCACAGGCAGGGCGCGAAGTCCCAGGGGACTCCGGTGGCGCGGACCTCGGCGGCCGTCACCGCGCCTGTCCGGTAGGCGAGTCGGGGGTCACGGGTGGCGCCGATGCCGATGTTGTGCGGCATGATCGTGGCGCCGGAGAGGTTGTTGTGGCCGTGGACCGCGTCGACTCCGTAGAGCAGCGGGATCTGGAAGCGGGTCGCCTGCGTGCGGAGCTGGAAGGCGTCGATCATCTTCGCCCAGGCCTCGGGCGTGTTGGGGGTGGGGGTCGAGCCGCCGCCGGAGAGCAGGGAGCCGAGGGCGTAGGCGGCGATGTCGTCCGGCCGGGTCATCGCGCCGCGCTCGGCCTGGGTCATCTGGCCGGCCTTCTCCGCCAGGGACATCCGGCCCAGCAGGTCCGCGACGCGCCTGCGGATCGGCAACTCGGCGTTCAGGTACGGCAGTCCGTGGGCGTCGATCACGATCTGCGGGGTCTCGGCGGGGGCCTTCGCGCCGGTGGCGGTGAGCTTCAGGGGGATGGTCTCGGCGGGTTCGGCCGTCCGGTCCCGGCGGGTGGGCACCTCGATGGTCCGGACGGTGCCGGAGGCGGTGCCGGCCGGGAAGGTGAGGGTGCCGGAGACGGGGGTGTAGTCCGTGCCGGATGCCGCGGTGCCGTCGGCCGTGGCGTAGGTGACGGTCACCGGGTCGGTCAGCGGCTGGTCGCCGGTGGTGGCGAGGGTGACCTTCACCCGGGCCGTGCCGCCCTCCTCGACCGGGACCACGGGGGCGTCGGTGGTGACGGAGGCGCGCAGGGCCTGGTCGGCCCCGCCGTACAGCTCCACGCGGTCCATGGCGAAGTCGCCCTTGGCGCCCGGTGGGAGGGTGACGGCGTAGCCCCACATCTCCTTCAGGCCGAGGACGTGGTCGATGCCGCCGACGGGCTGGTAGTCGGTGCGGTAGGTGAAGTCGGTGAAGGGGAGGCTGATCTGCTTCCAGCCGGTGAAGTCGTCGGTGAAGGAGGTGGTCCAGAGTTCGGAGGCCTCGCCGTGGGAGCCGCCGTCCTTGATCTCGAAGGTGATCTTCCTGCCGTTGTTCCGGCCCTCCCACCACAGCCGGATGCCCTGGTGGGCGGACCAGTCGTGGGCGGGTGCGGTGGCGGCGAAGTCGTGGGTGAAGCCGCCGTAGCCGCTGATGTCGTAGCCGCCGGTGAGCACCTTGGCGCCCTGGGGGGCGTCGGCGCGGTCGGCGAGGCGGAGCGTGGGCGGGTCGTCGGCGTCGCCGCCCCAGGGGAAGATGCCCTCGGCGGGCTGGGCGGCGAAGGGCACCTCGCCTTCGAAGCGGTCGACGGGGACGGGGGACGGTTCGTCGGCGGCGCTCGCGGTCGCCGCCCAGGGCAGCAGACCGGCGAGGAGTGCGGCGGAGGCGAGCAGGGCGGTTCTTCGCATGGACCTTCCCTCGGCTCTCGTGGTTCACTCAGTTCACTCAGGACTTAGCTCACGACGTGAGTTAACTAGGGGCACTCACCCCCGTCAAGACGACCCGTCAGCTCCGCCGATCCACGAGGGATCCGAGAGGAAGGGCGACGCACCATGAGGAGATCCCCCCGCACCGTCCGGCTGCTGCTCGCCGGGCTGCTCTCCGCCGCCGGTGTCAGCGTGGCCGCACCCCCCGCGCACGCGGCCGGTGAGCAGGTCACCGCCTGGCTCACCACCACCGACGACTCCGCCGGCCGGCACGTCGTGCGCGGCCTGCAACCGCAGACGCCGTTCGCCTTCCAGTCCGGGACGGGCGGTGGCGGCGAGAACATCACCGTGGACGAGAACACCCGCTACCAGACCTTCACCGGCGGCGGCGCGTCCTTCACGGACACCGCCGCCTGGCTGATGAACAGCAGCGGGGCACTGTCACCGGCGACCCGGGACGCGACCATGCGCAAGCTGTTCTCGCCGACGGACGGCATCGGCCTGTCGTTCCTGCGCAACCCGATGGGCGCCTCCGACCTCGCGCGCTACGGCTACACCTACGACGACGTGCCGGCCGGCCAGACCGACCCGTCCCTGGCGAAGTTCTCCATCGCCCACGACTTGGCCGACGTCGTCCCGCTCACCAGGCAGGCGCTCCGGCTGAACCCCGCTCTGACTGTCATGGCCTCGCCATGGACGGCGCCGGCCTGGATGAAGGACAGCGGCTCCCTCAACGGCGGCTGGCTGAAGGCCGAGGACTACGGGGCGTACGCCTCCTACTTCGTGAAGTACCTCCAGGCCTACAAGGACCAGGGCATCGACGTCCGCTACGTCACCGCGCAGAACGAGCCGACCTGTTGTTCCGGCTACCCGTCGATGAGCTGGAACGCGAGCGGTCTCGCCTACTTCACGAAGAACGAGCTGCTGCCGAAGCTCCAGGCGGCCGGCCTGACCACCAAGGTGCTGGCGCACGACTGGAACTGGGACGTCTACGACTCCTACGCCGCCCAGACCGTGGACGACCCGGCGATCCGCAACCACCCCAACTTCGGCGGCATCGCCTGGCACGGCTACGGCGGTGACGTCGGCAAGCAGACGACCGTGCACAACCAGTACCCGGCGCTGGACGCCTTCGGCACCGAGCACTCCGGCGGCACCTGGATCGCCAACCAGCAGCGCGAGGACATGAACAACATCATCGACTACACCCGCAACTGGGCGAAGTCGGTGACCAAGTGGTCGCTGGCCGTGGACCAGGACAGGGGCCCGCACAACGGCGGCTGCGGCACCTGCACCGGCCTGGTCACCGTGCACAACGGCGACGGCGCGAGCGGGACCGTGGACTACACCGTCGAGTACTACGACATGGGCCACCTGACCAAGTTCGTCCGCCCCGGCGCCCAGCGGATCGCCTCCACCGCGTCCACCGCCGTGCCCAACGTGGCCTGGCGCAACCCGGACGGCAGCAAGGCGCTGATCGCCTACAACGACTCGTCGTCGGCCCGGACCGTGACGATCAACTGGGGTGCCCAGCACGCCACTTACTCGCTGCCCGGCAAGACCTCGGCCACCTTCACCTGGTCCGGCACCCAGTCCGGCGGCGGCGGACGGACCGGCGCGTTCGTCGGGATCGCCGGCAAGTGCCTGGACGTGGCGGGCGGTTCGAGCGCCAACGGTACGGCGGTGCAGCTCTACGACTGCAACGGCACCGCCGCCCAGCAGTGGACCGTCCAGGCCGACGGATCGGTCCAGGCGCTCGGCAAGTGCCTGGACGTGACCTCCGGTTCGACCGCCGACGGGGCCAAGGCGCAGTTGTACGACTGCAACGGAACCGGTGCCCAACGGTGGTCGTACAACGCGTCCACCGGTGATGTGGTGAACACGGCGGCGGACAAGTGCCTCGACGTCACGGACAACTCGTCCGCGAACGGGACCCGGATCCAGATCTGGTCGTGCACCGGGGCCGCCAACCAGAAGTGGGCACTGAGGTAGGGCGGAGCATGAGACGTACGGGGGCCGTGACGGCAGGGGTCGTCGGCGGGATGCTGCTGCTGAGCGGCTGCGGCGCCGTCGACCTGCCGCTCGCGGGGGTGCGGGTCGCGGCGGACGGGACACCGTACGCGGTGGTGCGGCCGTGCGGGGACGACAGCTACCAGAGCCTGTACCTGGACGGGCGGCCCCGCGCCGGTGAGGAGGGCCCCGTCACCACCGGGTGGCACGCGAAGAAGGAAGGGCTGCGCGGCGACGCCGACTTCCCCCTCTTCGACCCGCCCGCCCGCTGGCAGGCCCGGCACCGGGGGACCCAGCGGCTGCTCCCCCGGCACCACTACGTCCTGGGATTCGGGCACTACACCGGCGACGACTCCTACAACGGGACCGTGGAGTTCACCGGCGAGCAGATCGGTCGGCTGAAGCCCGGGCAGGTGTGGGCGGACGGCCGGGCGATGAGCCCCGGCGCGTTCGAGCGACTCGCCGGCGACTCGTGCTGAGCGCGGGACGGTGTGGCGTGCTGCGGATCGGCCGTCCGGGGACCAAGGTGGGGGTATGACCACACCGCAGGATCTGTTCCTCGTGAGCCTCGACGTCTCCGGTGAGCGTCCCGTCGAGCAGGGTGATCTGGCGCTGGCGCTCGCCGGGGCCGAGCTGATCGACCTCCTCGGCATGCGGGCGCTCACGCTGGAGGGCGAGCGCATCGTGCCCGGGCCGGTGCTGACCACGGGTGACCGGATGCTGGACGAGGCCGGGGCGCGGCTCGTCCGCGAGGAGCCGTACGAGAGGGTCGAGGACTGGCTGTGGCGGCGCGGCGAGGGGCTGGCCGTGGCCTACCGCGACGTGCTGGAGGCCGAGGGGCAGATCACCGGCAAGCGCCGGCACTGGTGGCCGGTCGGGGGCGGCGGTGACACCTCGGCCGGTACCCCGGCCGACACGCCCGCGCGGCGGCACGCGGCCGACCGTTGGGAGTCCCGGGACCCGGTCCTCACCGGCCTCGCCGGCACCCTGGGTATCCAGCCCGACCCGCCGGCCGACGCGGAGCCCGACGACCAGGCGGCGCTCACCGTGCTGCTGGCGGTCGGCGACGCGGTCACCGAGCTGGAGGCCGTCCGCGAGCGGCGCCGCATCGAGAACATCGCCTTCGACAACATCTGGCGGGCCCCCTGAGCCTCCCGGCCGCCGCCGGCCGCAAGGGATCAGCCGGCCGCAAGGGAACAGCCGGCCTCACAGGATCAGCTGGCCGATGCCCAGGAGGTTGCCCTCGCTGTCGCGGAACCACGCGCCGCGCTCCCCGCGCGCGCCCTTGCTCGGGTAGTTGCCGTCGATGTCGGCGATGCCCTCCCGGGTGCGGAAACCGGGCACGTCGACCTCCTCGAAGGCCACGCCCCGGCGGCGCAGCTCGGTCACGACCCCCTCGATGTCGTCCACCTCGAAGGCCATCTGGGTGAAGGTGCCGGGCGAGGCCCCCGTCGAGCGGAACACGACGAAGTCCGCGCCCGCGCACCGGTACAGCAGCCCGCCGGGCCGCTCGTCCACCGGGTACAGGCCGAGCTTCTCGGCGTAGAAGCGCCGGGCCCGGTCCAGGTCCCGCGCGGGCAGCCGGGTCGCGACACGGGCCCCGGACAGCACGTCACTCGTGTGTGAGGTCATACCTCCACTGTGGCTACTCGGCCGGTTCCACGCCCGCGCGGAGTAGGCCGTACGTGTACGCGTCCTCCAGGGCCTGCCAGGAGGCGGCGATGACGTTCTCGGCCACACCGACCGTGGACCACTCGCCGGAGCCGTCCGAGGTGGAGATCAGCACGCGGGTGGTGGAGGAGGTGCCGTGCTTGCCCTCCAGGATGCGGACCTTGTAGTCGACCAGCTCCAGCTTGGCGAGCTGCGGGTAGATCTTCTCCAGCGCCACGCGCAGGGCCCGGTCCAGGGCGTTGACCGGGCCGTTCCCCTCGGCGGTGGCGACGATCCGCTCGCTCTTGGCCCACAGCTTGACCGTGGCCTCGTTGGCGTGGGTGCCGTCGGGCCGGTCCTCCACGATGGCCCGCCAGGACTCGACGTCGAAGTACTTCAGCGGCCGGCCCTCGACCTCGGCGCGCAGCAGCAGCTCGAAGGAGGCGTCGGCGGCTTCGTAGGTGTAGCCCTTCAGCTCCCGTTCCTTGACCCGCTCGACCACCCGGCCGACCAGCTCGCGGTCGCCGCCCAGGTCGATGCCGAGTTCCTTGCCCTTCAGCTCGACCGAGGCGCGGCCCGCCATGTCGGAGACCAGCATGCGCATGGTGTTGCCGACCAGCTCGGGGTCGATGTGCTGGTACAGGTCCGGGTCGACCTTGATGGCGGAGGCGTGCAGACCGGCCTTGTGCGCGAAGGCGGACACGCCGACGTACGGCTGGTGGGTGGAGGGGGTGAGGTTGACGACCTCGGCGATGGCGTGGGAGATGCGGGTCATCTCGCGCAGCCGGCCCTCGGGCAGCACCTTCTTGCCGTACTTCAGCTCCAGGGCCGCGACCACCGGGAACAGGTTGGCGTTGCCGACGCGCTCGCCGTAGCCGTTGGCCGTGCACTGCACGTGGGTGGCGCCGGCGTCGACGGCGGCCAGGGTGTTGGCGACCGCGCAGCCGGTGTCGTCCTGGGCGTGGATGCCGAGCCGGGCGCCGGTGTCGGCGAGGACGGTGGAGACGACCGCGTGGACCTGGGCGGGGAGCATGCCGCCGTTGGTGTCGCAGAGGATGACGACGTCGGCGCCGGCCTCGGAGGCCGTGCGGACGACAGCCTTGGCGTACTCGGGGTTGGCGCGGTAGCCGTCGAAGAAGTGCTCGCAGTCCACGAAGACCCGGCGGCCCTGGTCCTTCAGGTACGACACGGTGTCGCGGACCATCTCCAGGTTCTCGTCCAGGGTGGTGCGCAGCGCCAGCTCCACGTGCCGGTCGTGCGACTTGGCGACCAGGGTGATCACCGGGGCGCCGGACTCCAGCAGCGCGTTGACCTGCGGGTCGTCGGCGGCTTTCGCGCCGGCGCGGCGGGTGGCGCCGAAGGCGACCAGCTGGGCGTGCCGGAAGTCGATCTCCGCCTGCGCGCGGGCGAAGAACTCGGTGTCGCGGGGGTTGGCGCCGGGCCAGCCGCCCTCGATGAAGCCGACGCCGAAGTCGTCCAGGTGCCGGGCGATGGCGAGCTTGTCCGCGACGGTGAGGTTGATGCCCTCGCGCTGCGCGCCGTCGCGCAGCGTGGTGTCGAAGACGTGGAACGAGTCGTCCAGCTCGTTGGTTGCCGTCTCGGTCATGGTGTCAAGGCTCCTGTTGTGGATCTTCGGTCTTTACCGGAATGACCGGCTCCACCGTTCCTCCCATGCTCCCTCGCGCTCCGTCTCACGGCTGTGGGTGGGCCGGAAAACGAAAAAACCCCTCGCGGGTGCGAGAGGTCTGCGCGCGGGTCGAGGACGACGGTGGCCACCCGCACCTGGTCGTACGAGGTGGTCACTGCGGACCGGCGCGCCTGCTGCCCATAATCATGGCGAACGAGAGCACGGGGGCAGTCTGGCACAGCACCGCCCCCCGCTCACCGACCGTCTCAGGATGCGGGCGTCAGGCTGGACTCCCCGGAGTCCTGGGCGGCCTTCACCCGGGCCAGATCAAGGTCCTTCGTCTCGCGCATGGTGACGTACACCACGAGGGAGACGGCGGCACAGGCGGCCACGTACCAGTAGAAACCCGACTCGATGCCGCCCTTCTTGAACCACAGCGCGACGTATTCCGCGGTGCCGCCGAAGAGGGCGTTGGCGATGGCGTACGGCAGGGCGACACCGAGCGCGCGCACCCCGGTCGGGAACAGCTCGGCCTTCACACAGGCGTTGATGGAGGTGTAGCCGGTGACCACCACCAGCGCGAGCAGGGCCAGGCCGAGGGCGGGCCAGTAGCCGTCCGCATGCTTGAGGAGCGTCATGATCGGCACCGTGAGGAAGGTGGAGCCGACGGCGAAGGTGATCAGCAGCGGGCGGCGGCCGATCCGGTCGGAGAGGGCGCCCGCGAGCGGCTGGAGGCAGGCGAAGACGATCAGCGCGGTGAAGGAGACCAGGGTCGCGGTCTGCTTGGACAGGCCCGCCGAGTTGGACAGGTACTTGGTGAGGTAGGTGGTGTACGTGTAGTACGCCACCGTGCCGCCCATGGTGAGGGCGATGACCAGGAACGCCTCCCGCTTGTGCTGCCACAGCGCGCGCAGCGTGCCGCGCTCCCCGGCGTGCGAGGTGTCCTCCTCGTAGACCTCGGTCTCCAGCATGTTCCGGCGCAGGTAGAAGATGACGGCCGCGCCGAGCGCGCCGACCACGAACGGGATCCGCCAGCCGTAGCTGTGCAGGGCGTCGTCGGACATGGTGCGCTGCAGGACGATCTGGAGGCCGAGGCCGACGATCTGGCCGGCCGTCATGGACACGTACTGGAAGCTGGAGGCGAAGCCGCGCCGCTTGGGGTCCGAGGCCTCGGTGAGGTAGGTGGCGCTGGCCGCGTACTCGCCGCCCACCGACAGGCCCTGGAGCAGGCGGGCGACGAGCAGCACGAGGGCTCCGCCGTAGCCGGCCACCGCGTAGGTCGGGGCGACGGCGATGAGGACCGCCGAGGCAGACATCAGCGTGACGGTCATGGTCAGCGCGGCCTTGCGGCCCTTGCGGTCACCGACCCTGCCCAGCAGCCAGCCGCCCACGGGGCGCATGAAGAAGCCGACGGCGAAGATGCCGGCGGTGTTCATCAGCTGGGCCGTGGGGTTGCCGCTCGGGAAGAACGCGCCGGCGAAGTACGTGGCGAAGCTCGCGTACACGAACCAGTCGAACCACTCGACCATGTTGCCCGCCGAGCCGACCCAGATCTTCTTCCAGTGTTGTCGTCCCATGGGACGTTACCTGCCCGGTGGCACGACCAGCAACGCATCCCCGATGAACTCCCGCACATGCCGGAGCACTTGTTCACGGTCGGTACCCCGCAACCCGATGGCCACGTGGATGGAGAAGCCGTCGAGCAGCGCGCGCAGCCTCGCGGCGAAGCGGTCCGCGTCCACCCGGCGGAACTCCCCGCGGGAGATGCCCTCGGCGATCAGTGCGACCAGGTCGCGGTGCCAGGCGCCCTCGATCGCGGCCTGCCGGGCGCGGGCGTCGTCGTCCGCGTTCTGCGAGCGGTTCCAGACCTCCAGCCAGAGGGTCCAGTGCGGGTCGCGGTGCCCGTCGGGTACGTACAGGTCGACGTAGTCGGACAGCCGCTCGCGGGCGGTTCCCGGCGCCGCGAGGAGGCGGCCCCGCTCCGCGCCCAGCCGGCCCTCGCTCCACTCCAGGGTCTGGAGCAGCAGTTCGTCCTTGGAGTGGAAGTAGTACAGCAGATGGCCGCTGCTCATGCCGACCTCGCGGCCGAGCCCCGCCATGGTGAGCTTCTCCAGACCGCGCTCGGCGATCATGTCCATGGCGGCGGCGAGAACCTCCTCGCGCGGCGGCGCGTTCCTGCGCGCCCGGCCCGCACCGGCCATCTGCTGCTCCTGTACGTGTCAGACCTTCGGCTGCTGTTGCGTGATGCAGTGGATACCGCCTCCGCCTGCGAAGATCGTACGCGCGTCCACCAGGGTCACGGTCCGCTCCGGGAACAGCCGGCGGAAGATCCCGGCGGCGATCTCGTCGCGCGGGTCCTCGAAGCCGCACAGCACCAGGCCGCCGTTGCAGATGTAGTGGTTGATGTAGGAGTAGTCGGCCCAGTGGCCGTCGGCCTCCAGGACGGTCGGCGCGGGTACCTCCACGACCTCCAGGCGGCGGCCCCGGGCGTCGGTCGCCGACTTCAGCAGGCCGATGACCTCCTTGGTGACCTCGTGGTCGGGGTGCGCCGGGTCCGGCTGGTGGTGCGCGACGACGACACCGGGGCGGGCGAAGGCGGCGACGATGTCGACGTGGCCGAGGGTGCCGAAGCCGTAGGGAGGGTAGTCGCCGGTCAGGCCGCGCGGCAGCCAGATGGCCTTCTCCGTGCCGAGCTGGGCGTGGATCTCCGCCTCGACCTCCGCCTTCGTCCAGTGCGGGTTGCGTTCGGGGCCGAGCTGCACGGTCTCGGTGAGCAGCACGGTGCCCTCGCCGTCGACGTGGATCGCACCGCCCTCGTTGACCAGCGCCGAGGCGTACGTCTTCGCGCCCGCGAGGTCGGAGACGTACGCGCCGATCTTGGAGTCGTGCTCCCAGCGGGCCCAGTCCTGGGCGCCCCAGCCGTTGAAGGTCCAGTCGACGGCGGCCAGGTGGCCCTTGCCGTCGGTGAGGAAGGTGGGGCCGATGTCCCGCATCCAGGCGTCGTCCAGCTCCCGCTCGACGGTGTCGATGCCGGGGCCGAGGAGGGCCTGCGCCTCGGTGGACTGGCCGGGCCCGCACACGACGGTCACCGGCTCGAAGCGGCGGATCGCGCGGGCGACGGACGCCCAGGCGATCCGGGCGGCGGCCAGGTCGTCCGGGTCGTCGAAGGTGGGGTTGGGGCCGGGCCAGGCCATCCAGGTGCGCTCGTGCGGGGTCCACTCGGCGGGCATGCGGAAGCCGTCGGCGGCAGCAGACATGGTGATCCTTGTGATGCTCAGAGGAAGTACAGGCGGTTGAGGGAGACGGAGTCGGCGGGCTCGGAGCGCAGCGGGTCGCCGTCGAGGGTGACCAGTCCGGTGCGCTGGTCGACGTCGACCGCTCCGGTACGGGAGTTCAGGCGCAGGTCGGCGGGGCCGATGCCCCGGGTGCCGCGCACGGCGACCCGGCGGCGCCGGGTGGGCATCGTGTCGCTGCCCTGGTCGACGGCGGCCTGGGCGACGAACGCCACCGAGATGTCGGCGGCCGTCGCGCCGTACGAGCCGAACTGCGGGCCCAGCACGAGGGGTTCGCAGGTGTCGGTGGCCGCGTTCGGGTCGCCGACCACGCCGTACGCCGGGAAGCCGGCCTTGAGCACGAGCTGCGGCTTGGCGCCGAAGTACTCCGGGCGCCACAGCACGATGTCGGCGAGCTTGCCGACCTCGATCGAGCCGACCTCGTGGGCGAGGCCGTGGGCGATGGCCGGGTTGATGGTCAGCTTGGCCATGTAGCGCAGGACGCGGGCGTTGTCGTCGCCGTCGCCGTCGCCGTCCAGGGGGCCCAGCTCGGCCTTCATCTTGCCGGCCATGGCGAAGGTACGGCGGACCGTCTCGCCGGCCCGGCCCATGCCCTGGGCGTCGGAGGAGGTGATGCCGATCGCGCCCAGGTCGTGCAGCACGTCCTCGGCGCCCATGGTGCCGGCCCGGATCCGGTCGCGGGCCATGGCAGCGTCGCCGGGCAGGTCGGGCTTGAGGTCGTGGACGGAGACGATCATGCCGTAGTGCTCGGCGACCGCGTCCCGGCCGAAGGGCAGGGTGGGGTTGGTGGAGGAGCCGATGACGTTCGGGACGCCGGCCATCTTCAGCACGTTCGGTACGTGTCCGCCGCCGCAGCCCTCGATGTGGAAGGCGTGGATCGTGCGGCCCTCCAGGACGCGCAGGGTGTCCTCGACCGACAGGCACTCGTTCAGGCCGTCGCTGTGCAGGGCCACCTGGACGTCGTGCTCCTCGGCGACCCGGAGCGCGGTGTCCAGCGCGCGCGTGTGGGCGCCCATGTCCTCGTGCACCTTGAAGCCGCTGGCCCCGCCCTCGGCCAGGGCCTCGATCAGCGGCGCCGCGTGGGAGGACGAACCCCGGCCGAGGAAGCCGATGTTGACCGGCCAGGCGTCGAAGGCGTTGAAGGCGTGCCGGAGCGCCCAGGGCGAGTTGACGCCGACGCCCCACACCGGGCCGAACTCCTGCCCGATGACCGTGGTGACGCCGGAGGCGAGGGACGCCTCCATGATGCGCGGTGACAGCAGGTGGACGTGGGTGTCGACGGCACCGGCGGTGGCGATCAGTCCCTCGCCGGAGACGATCGAGGTGCCGGTGCCGACGACGACGTCCACACCGTCGAGGGTGTCCGGGTTGCCGGCCCGCCCGATGGCGTGGATGCGGCCCTCGCGGATGCCGATGGACACCTTGCGGATGCCCTGGACCGGGTCGATGACGACGACGTTGCTGATCACGACGTCACAGGTGTCGCGGACGGCGGCGGCCTTGAGGTGCAGTCCGTCGCGGGCGGTCTTGCCGAAGCCGGCGAGGAATTCGTCGCCGTACTTCTGGGCGTCGGACTCCACCCGGACGGTCAGCCCGCTGTCGCCCAGGCGGATGCGGTCGCCGGCGCGGGGGCCGTGGGTGGCGGCGTACTCGTAGGGGGTGAGACGGCGGGCTTCGGCGGGGTGCCCTCCGGGTCGGCTCATCGGTTGCCCTCCTCACGGGGAACTCCCAGGTATCCGCAGGCGGCGGCCCTGCGCAGCGCTTCCTCCCTGGCTCCGGGCGCGTCCAGCGGCCCGTCGACCAGACCGGCGAAACCGATCGCGATCCGGTCGCCGCCGATCGGGACGAGCCCGACCTCGGCGCTCTCCCCCGGTCCGAAGCGCACCGAGGACCCGGCGGGCACGGCGAGCCGCATGCCGTAGGCCTGCCGGCGGTCGAAGTCGAGCCGCGGGTTGGCCTCGAAGAAGTGGAAGTGGGAGGTGACGGATACCGGCACGGTCGCGGTGTTGGTGACGGTGAGGTGCAGGGCGGGCCCGGGCTCGGGGTGCTCAGGGCCCGGCAGCAGTGCGCCGGGACCCTCCGGGCCCGAGCCGCCGCCGATGGGGTCGGAGACGACCGCGAGCCGGGAGCCGTCGTCGAAGACGGCCTCGACCATCACCTCGGTGACGACGTCGGCGACGCCCGGCAGGACGTCCTCGGGGCCGAGCACCGAGCGGGCCGCCTCGATCGCCTCGGCGAGCCGCCTGCCGTCCCGCGCGGCCTCGCAGACGGTGTCCGCGATCAGCGCGGTGGCCTCGGGCACGTTCAGCCGGAGACCGCGTGCCCGGCGGGCCCGGGCCAGCTCCGCGGCTCCGAAGAGCAGCAGCCGGTCACGTTCCGTGGGGGTCAGTCTCACGACCCGGCACCTCCTTGCCTTCACCAGATTAGAGCAACACTCTAAACACAGATTTCTTGAAACAGAAGCATTGACCCGGGCCGACGCTTCACGTCACATTGAACGTCGCTCTAAACCAGTGAGGCGGCCGTCGAAGGAGACCAGCCATGCCGATTGAACAGCGCGGTGTCGACACCATCCCGGACGAGGAACGGACCAGCGGGCCACGCGACCTCGTGTCGATCCTGCTCGGCTCCAACCTCTGCCTCGGGGTGATCATCTTCGGCTGGCTGCCGCCGTCCTTCGGGCTCGGCTGGTGGGCGTCGGTGAGCTCGATCGTGGCGGGCACGGTGATCGGCACCGGGTTCACCGCCCCGCTCGCTCTGGTCTCCCTGCGCACCGCGACCAACCTGTCCACCTCCTCCGGTGCCCAGTTCGGCGTGCGCGGCCGGCTCGTCGGCTCCGTGGTCGGACTGCTGCTGGCCCTCGGCTACACCGCGCTGACGGTGTGGATCGGCGGGGACGTGATGCTGATGGTCCTCGGCCGGCTCTTCGGGGTGCCGGCGGGCGGGGTGTCGTACGCCCTCGTCTACGCGGTGCTCGCCGCGGCGACCGTCGCGGGCGCGGTCTACGGCTACCGGGTGCTGCTCGCCATGTCCCGGGTGCTGGCCGTGGGCATGACGGCCCTGCTGCTGCTCGGCGTCCTCGCCTACGCCCCGCACTTCACCACCGCCGCGCTGCCGGACGCGGGCGGCTATCTGCTGGGCTCCTTCTGGCCCACCTGGTTCCTGGCGGCGGTGGCGGCGGGCCTGTCCGGCCCCATCGCCTTCATCACCCTGCTCGGCGACTACACCCGCTACATCTCGCCGGCCCGGCACTCCTCGCGCCGGGTGCTGCACGCCACCTGGCTCGGCCTGATCCTCGGCCTGCTGGTCCCCCAGCTCTTCGGCACCTTCACGGCGTACGCGGCACGCGCGGCCACCGACTACGCGGGCCCGCTGGTCGCGGCCTCCCCCACCTGGTACCTGGTCCCGCTGCTGCTGTCCGCGTCGGCCGGCTCGGTCGGCAACGCGGGTCTGATGCTGTACTCCATGGGTCTGGACCTGGACGCGATCCTGCCCCGCGCCTCCCGCGCCCGCGCCACCTACACGGTCGCCGTCGTGGCCACGGCCTGCGTCTTCGCCGGCCACTACGCCTGGGACGCGCAGTCGGCGATGACGTCCTTCGTGCTCCTCCTCACCGCCATCGGCACCCCCTGGGCGGTCATCACCCTCATCGGCTTCGCCCGCTGCCGCGGTGTGTACGACGCCGACGCCCTCCAGGTCTTCAACCGCCGCTCGCGGGGCGGGATCTACTGGTACCGGGCGGGCTGGAACCCGCGGGCGACCGTGTCCTGGGCGCTGGGCGCCGTGGTCGGCCTGCTGGCGGTGTCCCTGCCGTCGTACGAGGGCCCGCTGCTGGCCTGGACGGGCGGGGTGGACTGCAGCTTCCTGCTGTCGGGGCTGGTCGGCGGAGTGGCGTACCTGCTGCTGACGCTCACCGAGGAGCGCCCCGAAGGGGCACGGGGAACTGCGCGACGAGCCACGGCCGACCCGCAGACGATCGACGGCCTGTCACGCAGTTCCCGCTGAGTCGTCAGCCGACGCGGTGCATCCAGCCGTGCTTGTCCTCGGCCGTACCGCGCTGGAGGTCGAGGAGGGCCTGGCGCAGGCGCAGGGTGACCTCGCCGGGCTCTCCGCCGGACTGCTGCCACTCCCCGCCGGCCCGCTTGACGGTGCCGACCGGGGTGATCACGGCGGCGGTGCCGCAGGCGAAGACCTCGGTGAGGGTGCCGTTCTCGGAGTCGCGCTGCCACTGGTCGACGGAGACGCGGCCCTCCTCGGACTCGTAGCCGAGGTCACGGGCGACGGCCAGCAGGGAGTCGCGGGTGACGCCCTCCAGGATGGAGCCGGTCAGGGTGGGCGTGATGATCTTGTTGCCGTACACGAAGTACAGGTTCATCCCGCCCAGTTCCTCGACCCACTTGTGCTCGACCGCGTCGAGGTAGCAGACCTGGTCGCAGCCCTTGGCGGCGGCCTCGGCCTGGGCGAGCAGGGACGCGGCGTAGTTGCCGCCGGTCTTGGCGTCGCCCATGCCGCCGGGGACGGCGCGGACGCGGTCCTCGGAGACCCAGATGGAGACCGGCTTGACGCCGCCCGGGAAGTAGGCGCCGGCCGGGGAGGCGATGACGATGAACAGGTACTCGTTGGCGGGCTTGACGCCGAGGCCGACCTCGGTGCCGATCATGAACGGGCGCAGGTACAGCGACTGCTCGCCGCCGTGCGCGGGCACCCAGTCGACGTCCTGCCGGACCAGGGCGTCGCAGGCCTCGATGAACGTCTCGACCGGCAGCTCGGGCATGGCGAGGCGGCGGGCGGAGCGCTGGAAGCGCTTGGCGTTCTGGTCCGGGCGGAACATGGCCACCGAGCCGTCGGGCTGGCGGTAGGCCTTCAGGCCCTCGAAGATCTCCTGGGCGTAGTGGAGGACGTTGGTGGCCGGGTCGAGGGGGATCGGCGCGTACGGAACGAGCTGGCCGTCGTGCCAGCCCCGGCCCTCCGTCCACTTGATCGTCACCATGTGGTCGGTGAAGTGGCGGCCGAACCCGGGGTTGGCCAGGATCGCCTCGCGCTCTGCGGCGGCGAGCGGGCTGGCGGAGGGCTTGAGCTCGATCGTGGGCGTCGTCATGTGTTGTCCTTCACCGGTTGTAGTGACGGGCCGCGCTCACGCCTGTACTGCTGGTCGCCAGTGCTAGGACGTCCGAGCATTCCCTCATATCGCGGCTCCGCGTTCGATTATCGCGCGGGGGCGGTAGCGGACGGAATCGGGGTGAAGCGGCCCAGGGGTTGATGGTGGCACCCGGCGAGGCACAGGAAAAGCCGCCGGGTGCGGTTGCGACCCGGCGGCTCGTTGGTAGCGCGGCGGGTCAGCCGGCTACGCGTACGGCGAGCGCGTCGCCGATCTCGGAGGTGGAACGGGCCGGCTTCCCGGCGCGCTCGGTGAGGTCGGCGGCGACCGCCGTGTCGATGCGGTCGGCCTCGTCGTCGTAGCCGAGGTGGCGCAGCAGCAGGGCGACGGACAGCACCGTGGCGGTCGGGTCGGCCTTGCCCTGGCCGGCGATGTCGGGCGCGGAACCGTGGACCGGCTCGAACATCGAGGGGAACTCGCGGGAGGGGTTGATGTTCCCGCTCGCGGCCACGCCGATGCCGCCGGAGACGGCCGCGGCGAGGTCGGTGATGATGTCGCCGAAGAGGTTGTCGGTGACGATGACGTCGAAGCGGGCCGGGTCGGTGACCAGGTAGATGGTGGCCGCGTCGACGTGGATGTAGTCGGTGGTGACCTCGGGGTACTCCTGGGCCACCTTGTTGAAGACGTTCGTCCACAGGTGCCCGGCGAAGCTCAGCACGTTGTTCTTGTGGACCAGCGTGAGCTTCTTGCGCGGGCGGGCCTGGGCGCGCTCGAAGGCGTCGCGGACCACGCGCTCGACACCGAAGGCGGTGTTGACGGACACCTCGGTGGCGACCTCGTGCTCGGTGCCCTTGCGGATGGTGCCGCCGTTGCCGGTGTACGGGCCCTCGGTGCCCTCGCGGACCACGACGAAGTCGATCTCCGGCTGGCCGGCGAGCGGGGTGGCGACGCCGGGGAGCAGCTTCGACGGGCGCAGGTTGACGTGGTGGTCGAAGGCGAAGCGGAGCTTGAGCAGGAAGCCGCGCTCCAGGACGCCGGACGGCACCGACGGGTCGCCGATCGCGCCGAGCAGGATGGCGTCGTGCTGCTTGAGCCGCTCCAGGTCGGCGTCGGTGAGGGTCTCACCGGTCGCGTGGTAGCGCCGGGCGCCGAAGTCGTACTCCTTGGTCTCCAGCTTCACATCCTGCGGCAGGACGGCGGAGAGGACCTTGAGACCCTCGGCCACGACCTCCTGGCCGATGCCGTCACCGGGGATCACTGCGAGATTGATGCTGCGAGACATGCCGGGCACCCTACTCCTCGTCCCATGGGATGACACGCACTGTCCGGCATACGGACACCCGGACGGGCTGCGGGTGTCATCCCGTCGGCCGCCGTTCGCCCTTGCGCGGCAGGGGTGTTGGCGGCCGGCGGTCCGGCTCAGTGGCCGGTCGCACCGCCGTTGTCCCGGCGGTCGAGGGCGCGCTGGAGGGCGGCGGCGGCGTTCTTGCGGTCGGACTCGCTCGTGCGGGACACGTGGCGGACTCGGCGGCGGACGGTCGTCTCGGCCATGGCAATCGACTCCTTGGGCGTACGTGGAGCACGGCAGTGAGGGTGTGCGAGACGCCGGAAGGGGCGGGGAGCGCTCGGCCGCAGGGGTTGCCTGCACGGGGCCCGGCTCACGACCGCCATTCGCTGGATCGAGCGAGACGTTCGGCTCCTACAAAGCTAAGGGAGTCGCGCGCCTGTGTCTGCACAATTACTCGGACTTCCTACTATCTGAGACGGTAGACCGGGTCACACCGCCCTGAGCTGGGCTTTCGTGCGTTCGGGGGTACTCCGGCCGAGGGAGCGCAGGATGCGGACGAGGGCTCGTACGGGGGTGGTGGCGGCCAGTTCCGCAGTGGTCGCGTAGCCGACGCAGCGGTACGGCCGTCCCGGCCCGAGGTCGGTGATCCGTACCGAGGGCGGGGCGGCGGTGAGCGACAGCGCGGGCATGATCGCCATCCCGAGACCGCTGCCCACCATGGACAGCACCGCCCCGTCGTCCTCAGCGGTGACGGTCGCCGCGGGGATCCAGTCCTGGGCGGCCCACCAGTCCCGGGTGTAGGAGCCGCAGTTCTCCGCCCAGTCGACCAGCGGCAGGGAGCGCGGTGCCGGGTGCCCGGCCGGGCGCACCAGGGAGTACGGCTCCTCCAGCAGCACCCCGCCGACCAGCCCGGCGGGCAGTTCCGCCCGGTCGCCGAGGGTGGCGATGCCGAGGTCGGCCCGGCCGGCGGCGACCTCGCCCGCGGTGCCCGGGCCCAGTTCCCGTACGACGGTGACGGTCACCTCGACGCCGGGGTGCAGGGCGGCCAGCCGGTCCAGGGCGGGCGGCAGCAGATGCAGGGCCGCGCTGCGGAACGCGGCGATCCGCAGCCGGCCGGCGACCTCGCCGGTGTCCGCGCGCCGGACGTCGGCGGCCATCGCCTCCAGCAGGCGCAGCACCCGCCGGGCATGGACGGCGGCCCGCTCCCCGGCGGGCGTCGGCCGGGCGCCGAACCGCCCGCGCTCGAACAGCACGGCACCCAGCTTCCGTTCGATGCCGCGCACGGCGTGGGAGACCGCGGACTGGGTGGCCCCGAGCCGGACGGCGGCGCTGGAGAAACCGCCCTCCTCGGCGACGGCGACGAGGATGCGAAGCTCCTGCGGGGCAAGATCGGATGCGCTCATTCGGGGTCTCCCACCTGCTGCCATGAGCCGGTTTCATGGATCGGCACGTTCCATGAGCCCAACTGCCTGCCCGGGCCGGGGATTCCTCCGTACGGTCCCCTGCCATGACCGACACCGCGATCACCGTGCACCAGACCGCCCGCCCCGCCGGCTTCCCGACCGCCGCCCACTTCCGTTTCACCGAGTCCCCGGTCCCCGCACCGGCGCCCGGCACGGCCCTGGTGGAGAACCTGTACTGGTCGGTGGACCCGTACCACCGCGAACTGATGGACGGCGGCTTCGCGTTGGACGCCCCGCTGGAGGGCCGCACGCTGGGCCGGGTGACGGCCTCCCGCACCCCGTCCCTGGCCGAGGGTGAGATCGTCCTCCACCGGCAGGGCTGGCGCACCCACGCGGTGGTCGGCCCCGAGGAGGTCCGCCGGATCCCCCGGCACCCGGGCGTCCCGCTCTCGGCGTACCTGAGCGTGCTCGGCGGCACCGGCCTGACCGCCTACATCGCCCTCACCCGGATCGCCCGGCTGCGGGAGGGCGAGGACCTGTTCGTCTCCGGCGCGGCGGGCGGGGTCGGCACGGCGACCGGCCGCTTCGCCCGGCTGCTCGGCGCGGGCCGGGTGACCGGCAGCGCGGGCAGCCCGGACAAGGCGGCGTACCTGACGGAGCACGCCGGTTACGACGCGGCCTTCGACTACCGCTCCGGCCCGGTCGCCGACCTGCTCGCCCAGCACGCCCCCACGGGCATCGACGTCTTCGTGGACAACGTCGGCGGGGACCACCTCGGTGCCGCGGTCGGCGCGCTGCGCGAGCGGGGCCGGGTGGTGCGGGTCGGCACGATCAGTCAGTACAACACCCCGGACGCGCCCGCGGTGCTGTTCGACCACGCCGACGTGGTGGAGAAGAGCCTGCGCATCGAGGGCTTCCTGGTGCGGGACCACCAGGACGCGCAGGAGGAGCTGTACGACTTCGCCGTACCGCATCTGCGGAGCGGGGCGCTGGTGGCGGACGAGACCGTGGTCGACGGGTTCGAGCGGATCGTGGAGGCGTTCCTGCTGATGCTGCGCGGCGGCAACACCGGGAAGATCCTGGTGCGCGCGGCCTGAGCGGCCGTCAGGTGACGTCGCCGTCCCGCCAGTCGAGGACCAGTTCCCCGGCCGGGTCGAGCGCGCCCCGCACGTACACACCGCCTTCCTCCTCCGGCAGCCGTACGATCCCGTCCGGCGAGAGGGCGTGCACCCGGCCGGGCCACTGCTGCCAGCCGCGGGCGGCGTACAGCAGGGCGCCCTCGTCGCTCGCGGAGAGCGCGCCGAGGTCGTAGGCCCGGTCGAGAACCCGCTCCAGCTCGCCCATCACCCGCCCGCCGAGCCCCGTCCGCCGCACGTCGGCCCGTACCGCGACGGCCTCCACGTACCCCGTGCGCAGCCAGCGCCCTCCGTGCCGCACCCGGCGCATCACGAGGGCCCCGTGGGCGGCGAGCCCGTCCCCGTCCTGGAGCAGCACATGTATCCCGCCGAGGCCGTGCTCCCAGTCCTCGTCGGAGAAGTCCCCGTCGAACGCGTCGTCCAACAGGGCACGCGCGGAACGCAGTTCGGCGGGCTCCAGGTCGGCGGTGTGCGCGAGGCGAAGGCGAGTGGTCATGCCTCCAGTATCACACCTAACCACTGAGTTCACCTTGGCTGGTTAGCGAACGACGCGGCCTCCGACATGGCGACGGGCCGGGAAGCCTGCTCGGCGGCAGGCTTCCCGGCCCGTGTTCGGGGGGCTGGGGGTCAGCCCATGTGCGGGTACGTGTAGTCGGTCGGCGGGACCAGGGTCTCCTTGATGGCGCGGGTCAGCGTCCAGCGCAGGAGGTTCTGGGGGGCACCGGCCTTGTCGTTGGTGCCGGAGGCGCGGCCGCCGCCGAAGGGCTGCTGGCCGACGACGGCGCCGGTCGACTTGTCGTTGATGTAGAAGTTGCCGGCCGCGTAGCGGAGCTTCTCCATCGTGTAGGCCGCCGCCGCGCGGTCGTTGGCGATGACCGAGCCGGTGAGGGCGTAGTCCGAGACCGACTCCATCTGGGTCAGCATCTCGTCGTACTTGTCGTCCTCGTAGACGTGCACGGCGAGGATCGGGCCGAAGTACTCGGTCGTGAAGACCTCGTTCTCCGGGTCGGTGCACTCGATGACGGTCGGGCGGACGAAGTAGCCCACCGAGTCGTCGTAGCTGCCGCCCGCGACGATCGTGCAGGCCGGGTCCTGCTTGGCGCGGTCGATCGCGGCCTTGTTCTTGGCGAACGCGCGGTCGTCGATGACGGCGCCGAGGAAGTTCGACAGGTCGGTGACGTCCCCCATGGTCAGGTAGTCGACCTCGGCCGCGAACTCCTCCTTGAAGCCCGAGTTCCAGATGGAGGCCGGGATGTAGGCGCGGGAGGTGGCGCTGCACTTCTGGCCCTGGTACTCGAAGGCGCCCCGGGTGAGGGCCGTCTTCAGGATCGCGCGGTCGGCCGACGGGTGCGCGACGAGGAAGTCCTTGCCGCCGGTCTCGCCGACCAGACGCGGGTAGGAACGGTACTTCTCGATGTTGTTGCCGACCGTCTTCCACAGGTACTGGAAGGTCTTGGTCGAACCGGTGAAGTGGATGCCGGCCAGGTCGCGGTGCTCGAGGGCGACCTTGGAGACCTCGATGCCGTCACCGGTGACGAGGTTGATGACGCCCTTGGGCAGGCCCGCCTCCTCCAGCAGCCGCATGAGGAGCACGGCCGCGTGGGTCTGGGTCGGGGACGGCTTCCAGACCACCACGTTGCCCATCAGGGCGGGGGCGGTGGGCAGGTTGCCGGCGATCGCCGAGAAGTTGAACGGCGTGATCGCGTAGACGAAGCCCTCCAGCGGGCGGTGGTCCAGGCGGTTCCACACGCCCGGGGAGTTCGCCGGGGGCTGCTCGGCCAGGATCTGCCGGGCGTAGTGGACGTTGAAGCGCCAGAAGTCGACCAGCTCACAGGGCGTGTCGATCTCGGCCTGCTGGACGGTCTTGGACTGGCCCAGCATGGTAGAGGCGGCGATCGTCTCGCGCCACGGGCCGGCCAGCAGCTCGGCGGCGCGCAGGATGATCGCGGCACGGTCGTCGAAGGACATCGCGCGCCAGGCCGGCGCGGCGGCCAGGGCCGCGTCGATGGCGTCCTTCGCGTCCTGCTGGGTGGCGTGGCGGCCGGTGCCGATGACGGCCTTGTGGTTGTGCGGCTGCACGACCTCGAACGGCTCGCCGCCGCCCATCCGCTTCTCCCCGCCGATGGTCATCGGCAGGTCGATCGGGTTCTCGGCCAGCTCCTTGAGCTTGACCTCCAGCCGGGCGCGCTCCGGCGAGCCGGGGGCGTAGCCGTGCACCGGCTCGTTGACGGGGGTGGGGACCTGGGTCACAGCGTCCATGAGATCCGTAACTCCTTGTACGTGAGCGGGTGTTCGGGCTCAGCCCTTGCTGACCATGGAACGGAGGAAGAACCGGAGGTTGGCCGGCTTCTCCGCCAGGCGGCGCATGAAGTAGCCGTACCAGTCGGTGCCGTAGGCGGTGTAGACGCGCATGCGGTGGCCCTCGGCGGCCAGCCGCAGGTGCTCCTCGCCGCGGATGCCGTACAGCATCTGGAACTCGTACTCGTCGAGCTTACGACCGGCCTTGTGGGCCAGCTCCTGGGCGATGGCGATCAGTCGCGGGTCGTGCGACCCGATCATCGGGTAGCCCTCGCCCTCCATCAGGATGCGCAGGACCCGGACGTACGCCTTGTCGATCTCGTGCTTCTGCTGGTAGGCGACCTCGGCGGGCTCCTTGTAGGCACCCTTGACCAGGCGGACGCGGCTGCCGGACTCGGCGAGGCGGCGGGCGTCGGCCTCGGTGCGGAAGAGGTAGGCCTGGATGACACAGCCGGTCTGCGGGAAGTCCTTCCGCAGCTCCTCGTGGATGGCGAACATCGAGTCGAGGGTGGTGTGGTCCTCGGCGTCGAGGGTCACCGTCGTACCGATGGCGGCAGCGGCCTCGACCACCGGGCGGACGTTCGCGAGGGCCAGCTCGTGGCCGCCGGGGAGCGCCTGGCCGAACATCGACAGCTTCACCGACATCTCGACCCGCTCGCCCAGCTCCAGCTGCTTGAGGTGGCCGATCAGCTCCAGGTAGGCGTCCCGGGCGGCACAGGCCTGCTCGGGGGTGGTGATGTCCTCGCCGACGACGTCCATCGTCAGCTCCAGGCCCTTGGCCGTCAGGTCCTTGATGATCGGGACGATGTCGGCCACGGTCTCGCCGGGGATGAAGCGGTCGACGACCTGCTTGGTCACCGGGGCCGCCGAGATCAGGCGTCGCATCCGGTCGCTGCGCGACGCGGCGAGAATCACGGGACCCAGCACGGGGCACCTCCACAGACAAGCACCAAATACGGCCATCACCCGACGATTCGGGTACGGCACGGAGAACCACCGTGAAACCTAAGGATCTCTCCGATCGTCGGCCATCGACAGCTGTCACGCATCCGTGCCCGGGATCTCAGACAGATGTATGAAGGCGGCCGGGAAATGGGGGAGAATGCCCGAGTGGCGGCTGAATTCAAGGCGGACTACCAGGAGCTGGTGGACGAGATCTCCGAGTTGCTGGGCGTGCCCGCGACCCTGGAGAACCGCGACTTCGAGCTGATCGCCTTCGGGGCGTACGACAGCGAGGGCGAGCTGGACCCGTCCGCGCTGGACCCGGTCCGCACCCGCTCGATCCTGACCCGGCGCTCCACGGCCACGGTCCGGGCCTGGTTCGAGGGCTTCGGCATCACCCGCGCGACCGGACCGGTCCGCATCCCGCCGAGCACCGAGGCCGGTGTCTACCGCGGCCGGATCTGCCTGCCCGTCCGGCACCGGGGCGTGGTCCTCGGCTACGTCTGGCTGCTGGACGGCGACCCCGGGCCGACCGACGCCCAGCTGACCGCCGCCATGCGGGTCGCCGGCCGGATCGGCGCGCTGCTCGCCGACGAGGCGGAGGCCGGGGCGGGGCTGAGCCGGGAGCTGCGGGCGGTGCTCACCGCGGAGAGCGGCTGGCAGCGGGACATGGCGGTGGCCGACCTGCGCACCGCGCTGGGACCCCGCGCGGACGGCCCGCACACCCTGGTCTGTGTCGCGCCCTGGCCGTCGGCCGACCCGGACGACGCCCCGGCCGCCCGTACGATCCCGCACGCCACGGCGCTGTGCACGCTGCCGTGGGGAGCGGCCGGGCAGAGCCTCGCCCTGCTGGTGCGGCTGCGGACCACGGAGACGAGCACCCCCGCGGTGGCGGCGGCCACGCGGCTGCTGAAGGAGGCCGGGACGGCGCGCGGTGCGGCGGGGAGCGTGGCCCGCGGGACCGGGGCACGGGTGGCGGCGGCGGTCGCCGCGGGGTTCACCGCGGGGGCCGGGGGCACGTGCTGCGCGGCCGGTGTCGGCGAGCCCCGCACCGGCCTCGCCGAGCTGGGCACGGTCTGGCAGGAGGCCGCGGCCGCGGCGCGGGCCGCGCTGGCCGAGCCGCGGTTCGGGCCGGTCGCCGAGTGGGCGCGGATCGGGGCGTACCGGCTGCTGACCGCGCTGCCGCCGGAGGCCGCGCACGACCGCGTGGTCGGCCCGCTCCTCTCCCCCGCGCACCGGGAGCTGGCCCGCACGGCCGAGGTCTATCTCGACTGCGCGGGCCAGGCCGGCCGCACGGCGTCCGAGCTGGGCATCCACCGCCAGACGCTGTACTACCGCCTGTCCCGGGTGGAACAGCTGACCGGCCTGGACCTGGACGACGGCGAGGACCGCCTGCTGCTGCACATGGCCCTGAAACGCGCACGCCTCTGACCGGCTCACGGCTCACCGCCCGGCGGACGCGCTGGCCGGCCGGGGAGGCGCGCTGGCCGGCCGGCGGCGATGCGGCAGCGGGCGGCAGCCGTCGGTCCGGCTGGAGCCGGCCGGTGCGGATCGCGTCCCTCAGCTGCCGTTCCAGCTGGGCAGCTTGTCACGCCGGCGGTGCGGGGCCGGCCGGTGTCGGGTGGGCGCGGGGACCGGGTCAGTCCGCGGTGACGCCCTTGATCAGCCGCCGCAGCCCCTCGGTGAGCTGCTCGGCGGTGGTCGCCGAGTCCGGGTCGAAGAGCCACTGGACCATCAGCCCGTTGAGGAGGGTCTGGTAGAGCCGGCCCTCGGTCTCGACGGCCTCCGGGTCGAGGTCCGCCTCGGGGACGCCGGCGAACATGGCGGCGAGCCCCGCGCGGCCCTCCCGCTGTGCCTC
Source organism: Streptomyces sp. NPDC028928 (assembly GCF_055564915.1). Lineage (NCBI taxonomy): Bacteria > Bacillati > Actinomycetota > Actinomycetes > Kitasatosporales > Streptomycetaceae > Streptomyces > Streptomyces sp. NPDC028928. Next base: position 109,495 of record NZ_JBVHVI010000011.1, on the reverse strand, counting down.
CGCGAGGAGCTTGCGCACCTCCTCCAGCCGCTCGTCCTGGAACATCAACTCGAAGCTGAGCAGCCAGATCGGCCGCGACTCGGGCACCGTGCGAATGACCGCGGCCCAGACCTCCTGGAAGCGCTCCAGTGAGCCCGGAGGCTGCGTCACCTCCCCGCCGAGCCCCGGGTCGAACCGCTCCCCCACGCCCTCGATCAGCGAGATGTACGCCTGCACCAGCAGGGCGTCCTTCGAGCCGTAGTGGTAGCCGATCGAGGCCAGGTTGGTGCCCGACTCCTTGACGACGTCCCGCGCGGTCGTGCGCAGGAAGCCCTTCTCCAGCAGGCAGCGCTTGGCGCCTTCGAGCAGATCCTCACGGTGTCCCATGCCGCCCACCTTACCCAGGATCCATACGACCGTCCTAGACGGACGACTTATACATCCGTCCTAGACAATCGTTTAAGACGTCCGTACAGTCCTCGGCATGACGATGAACTCGACGAGCACCGCCACCCCCGTCCGCGCCGGAGGCCGCGCGTGGACCGCGCTCGGCGTGCTGATGCTGCCGCTGCTGCTGGTCTCGATGGACGTCTCGGTCCTGTACTTCGCGACCCCCGCGATCAGCGCCGACCTGCGGCCCAGCGGCACCCAGCAGCTGTGGATCTTCGATGTCTACGGCTTCGTGCTGGCCGGCCTGCTGATGACGATGGGCTCGCTCGGCGACCGCATCGGCCGCCGCAGGCTCCTCCTCATGGGAGCCGCGGCCTTCGGCGGAGCCTCGCTCCTCGCGGCCTACGCCGACAGCGCCGAGACCCTGATCGCGGCCCGCGCGATCCTCGGCATCGGCGGCGCCACCCTGATGCCCTCCACGATGGCCCTGCTGCGCACGATGTTCACCGACCCGGCCCAGCGGGCCAAGGCGATCGGACTCTGGTCCGGCGTGATGACCGGCGGCATCGCCCTCGGCTCGGTGATGAGCGGCATCCTGGTCGAGCACTTCTGGTGGGGCTCGGTCTTCCTGGTGAACCTGCCCGCGATGGCGCTGCTGCTCGTCCTCGGCCCGGTGCTGCTGCCCGAGTCGAAGAACCCCGCGCCCGGCCGCTTCGACTGGCCGAGCGTCCCGCTGTCCCTGGCCGCCGTGCTCCCCGTGATCTACGGCCTGAAGGAGATCCCGTCCGAGGGCTGGCACCCGCAGTACGTCCTCTGCATCACCGTCGGCCTGCTGTTCGCGGCCCTCTTCGCCCACCGCCAGCGCACCGGCACCTCCCCGCTGATCCCGCCGGCCCTCTTCCGCGGCCACGGCTTCACCCCGGCGCTGGTGCTGACCCTGGTCTGCGCGTTCGGGATGATGGGCTCGGCCGTCTTCACCACGCAGTACCTGCAGTCGGTCCTCGGCAAGAGCCCGCTGGAGGCGGCGCTGTGGAGCCTGCTCCCGTCGGTGCTCATCGGGGTCGCGGGTCCCGTCACCGCCCAGCTCGTCCAGCGGGGCGTCCACCGCGGGTACGTCGTCGCCGCGGGCTTCGCGGTCAGCGCCGCCGGTTACGCCCTGCTGTCCCTCGCCGGCACCGACTCCCTGTGGCTGGTGCTGGCCGCGGCCGGCGTTCTCGCCTGCGGGGCGGTCATGGTGATGTCCCAGCTGACCGACCTGGCGATGAGCGGCGCGCCGGTGGAGCGGGCGGGCACGGCCTCCTCCCTGCTGGAGACCGGCACCGAGTTCGGCGGCGCGCTGGGCATGGCGGTCCTGGGCTCCGTCGGTACGGCCCTCTACCGCCACGAGATGCCGGCCACGGCTCCGGCGGAGGCCCGCGAGACCCTGGGCGGGGCGCTCGCGGAGGCGGTTCGGCTGCCCGGCCGGGGCGGTGAGTCCCTTCTGGCCGCGGCGCGGGAGGCGTTCACCGGCGGTATGCAGGGGGCTGCCGTCGCGGGCGCGGTGACGCTGGCGCTGGCGGCGGTGGGTGCGGCGGTGACGCTGCGCAGGATCGAGGTCAGGGAGAAGTAGGGAGAGGCGAGGGCGCAGAAAACGCCGGGCGGGCTGACCGAGGTCAGCCCGCCCGGCGTCTCAGGACGGAACTAGACGAGGTTCACCGAGCGGGCGGACGTCGCGCCGATCTCGGAAGCCACCTCGGCCAGAACGGCGGAGCCCACGGTGTCGTCCACGGTCAGCACGGCGAGCGCCTCGCCGCCCACCGCCGCGCGGGCGACCTGCATGCCGGCGATGTTGATGCCCGCCTCGCCGAGGATGCGGCCGACGGTGCCGACGACACCCGGACGGTCCTCGTAACGCAGCACGACCATGTGGTCGGCGAGGGCCAGGTCGACGTCGTAGTCACCGACCGCGACGATCTTCTGGACGTGCTTCGGGCCGGCCAGCGTGCCGGAGACCGACACCTCCTCGCCGGTGCCCAGCGTGCCGCGCACGGTCACCACGTTGCGGTGGTCGGCGGACTCGGAGCTGGTGGTCAGGCGGACCTCGACCCCGCGCTCCTGCGCGAACAGCGGGGCGTTGACGTAGGACACGGTCTCGTCGACGACGTCCTCGAAGACACCCTTGAGCGCGGACAGCTCCAGCACCTTCACATCGTGCTGGGTGATCTCGCCGTAGACCTCGACGTCGAGGCGGACCGCGACCTCACCGGCGAGCGCGGTGAAGATCCGGCCGAGGCGCTCGGCGAGCGGCAGGCCCGGCTTGACGTCCTCGGCGATGACACCGCCCTGGACGTTGACGGCGTCCGGCACCAGCTCGCCGGCGAGGGCGAGGCGGACGGACTTGGCGACGGCGATACCGGCCTTCTCCTGCGCCTCGTCCGTCGACGCGCCCAGGTGCGGGGTGCACACGACCTGGTCCAGCTCGAAGAGCGGGGAGTCGGTGCAGGGCTCCTTGGCGTACACGTCGAGGCCGGCGCCGGCGACCCGGCCCTCCTTCAGCGCCGCGTACAGCGCCGCCTCGTCCACGATGCCGCCGCGGGCGGCGTTGACGACACGCACGGTCGGCTTGACCTTGCGCAGCGCCTCGTCGCCGATGAGGCCGAGGGTCTCGGGGGTCTTGGGCAGGTGGACGGTGATGAAGTCGGAGACCTCCAGCAGCTCGTCCAGGGAGAGCACCTTGACGCCCATCTGCGCGGCCCGCGCGGGCTGCACGTAGGGGTCGTAGGCGACGACCTTCATGCCGAAGGCGGACATGCGCTGCGCGACGAGGGCACCGATGCGGCCCAGGCCCACGACGCCCAGCGTCTTCTCGGCCAGCTCGACGCCCGTGTACTTGCTGCGCTTCCACTCGCCGTTCTTGAGCGCGGCGTTGGCCTGCGGGATGTTGCGGGCGGTGGCGAGGATGAGACCGCAGGCCAGCTCGGCGGCGGTCACGATGTTGGAGGTGGGGGCGTTGACGACCATCACGCCGGCCTTGGTGGCGGCGGAGACGTCGACGTTGTCCAGGCCGACACCGGCCCGGGCGACGACCTTGAGCTTCTTCGCGGCGGAGATGGCCTCGGCGTCGACCTTGGTGGCGGAGCGGATCAGGATCGCGTCCACGTCGGCGATGGCCGGAAGCAGCTCGCCGCGGTCCGCTCCGTTGCAGTGCCGGATCTCGAAGTCCGGACCAAGTGCGTCGACGGTGGCGGGCGACAGCTCTTCAGCGATGAGTACGACGGGTTTCGAGCTCACGTGAGTCCTCACATGTGCGATGCGGACGGCCGTCCCGACGGCCGCAGGCGGAGGAGGGGGGCTAGCCGCGGAAGACGCACGACGCTGTGGGCCTGACGCGTGTTGTGCAGAAGTGTAGTGGTGTGGCGGGGGACGCATTGCGCCTCCGCGGAAGGATCACCCGTCCGGGGCTGGACGGGGTGGACAACAGGGGCCGGAGCAGTGCGCCCCGGCCCCTGTCGGAAGGCTTACGCCTCCTCGTTCACCCAGCTCATCAGCTTGCGCAGCTCCTTGCCGGTGGTCTCCAGCAGGTGCTCGGAGTCCTGCTGCTTGTACTCGTTGTACTTCTTCAGACCGCCGTGGTACTCGTCCATCCAGTTCTTGGCGAAGGTGCCGTCCTGGATCTCGGCGAGCACCTTCTTCATCTCGGCCTTGGTGGCGTCCGTGATGATGCGCGGGCCCGTGACGTAGTCGCCCCACTCGGCGGTCTCGGAGACCGACCAGCGCATCTTCTCCAGGCCGCCCTCGTACATGAGGTCCACGATCAGCTTCAGCTCGTGCAGGCACTCGAAGTAGGCGATCTCCGGCTGGTAGCCGGCCTCGGTCAGGGTCTCGAAGCCCGCCTTGACCAGAGCCGCGGTGCCACCGCACAGGACGGCCTGCTCGCCGAAGAGGTCGGTCTCGGTCTCCTCGGTGAAGGTCGTCTTGATGACGCCGGCACGGGTGCCGCCGATGCCCTTGGCGTACGACAGGGCCAGCGCGAAGGCGTTGCCGGAGGCGTCCTGCTCGACGGCGGCGATGCAGGGAACGCCGCGGCCCTCCTCGTACTGGCGGCGGACCAGGTGGCCCGGGCCCTTCGGGGCGACCATGGCGACGTCGACGCCGGCCGGGGGCTTGATGAAGCCGAAGCGGATGTTGAAACCGTGGCCGAAGAACAGCGCGTCGCCGTCCTTCAGGTTCGGGGCGATGGACTCCTCGTAGACCTGGGCCTGGATCGGGTCCGGGACGAGGATCATGATGACGTCGGCCTCGGCGGCGGCCTCGGCCGGGGTCACCACGCGCAGGCCCTGCTCCTCGGCCTTGGCCTTGGACTTCGAGCCCTCGTGCAGACCGACACGCACGTCCACACCGGAGTCACGCAGCGACAGGGCGTGGGCGTGGCCCTGGCTGCCGTAGCCGATGACCGCGACCTTGCGGCCCTGGATGATGGACAGGTCGGCGTCGGCGTCGTAGAACAGCTCGGCCACTTTGGGTTCTCTCCTTGTGTGCAGGTGGTGCGTCCCACCGTATGACGGCGGGCGGGAAGGAAGTTCGGGGGTCTCGGCATACGGGCGGCCGTTGTTCGCCGGCCGCCCGTTCTCAGTCTTACGCCGTCCGGTCGAGAGCGCGCAGGGACCGGTCCGTGATCGAACGGGCGCCGCGGCCGATCGCGATCGTGCCGGACTGCACCAGCTCCTTGATGCCGTACGGCTCCAGCATCTTGAGCATGGCGGACAGCTTCTCGCTGGACCCGGTGGCCTCGATGGTCACGGCCTCCGGGGAGACGTCGACGGTCTTGGCGCGGAACAGCTGGACGATCTCCACGATCTGGGAGCGGGTCTCGTTGTCGGCGCGGACCTTCACCAGAACGAGTTCGCGCTGCACGGCCTGACCGGGCTCCAGCTCCACGATCTTCAGCACGTTGACGAGCTTGTTGAGCTGCTTGGTGACCTGCTCCAGCGGCAGGTCCTCGACGCCCACCACGATGGTGATGCGGGAGATGTCGGGGTGCTCGGTGACGCCGACCGCGAGCGAGTCGATGTTGAAGCCGCGCCGGGAGAACAAGGCGGCGATACGGGCGAGGATGCCCGGCGTGTTCTCCACCAGGACGGAGAGCGTGTGCTTGGACATGTTCAGGGATCTCTCTCGCTCAGTCGTCTTCGTTGTCGCCGAAGTCGGGGCGGACGTCCCGGGCGGCCATGATCTCGTCGTTGGAGGTGCCGGCGGCGACCATCGGCCAGACCATCGCGTCCTCGTGGACGATGAAGTCGATGACGACCGGGCGGTCGTTGATGGAGTTCGCCTCCTCGATGACCTTGTCCAGGTCCTCCGGGCGCTCGCAGCGCAGGCCCACGCAGCCCATCGCCTCCGACAGCTTCACGAAGTCCGGCACCCGCGTGCCCTTGGCCTCCGGGTTGACGTCGTCGGGGCCGCTGTGCAGCACGGTGTTGGAGTAGCGCTGGTTGTAGAAGAGGGTCTGCCACTGGCGGACCATCCCGAGGGCGCCGTTGTTGATGATGGCGACCTTGATCGGGATGTTGTTCAGGGCGCAGGTGGTCAGCTCCTGATTGGTCATCTGGAAGCAGCCGTCGCCGTCGATCGCCCAGACCGTCTGCTCCGGCCGGCCCGCCTTGGCGCCCATCGCGGCCGGGACCGCGTAGCCCATCGTCCCGGCGCCGCCGGAGTTCAGCCAGGTGGCGGGCTTGTCGTACTGGATGAAGTGCGCGGCCCACATCTGGTGCTGGCCGACGCCCGCCGCGAAGATCGTGCCCTCGGGGGCGAGCTGCCCGATCCGCTCGATGACCTGCTGCGGGGAGAGCGAGCCGTCCTCCGGCTGGTCGTAGCCGAGCGGGTAGGTCTCGCGCCAGCGGTTGAGGTCGCTCCACCAGGCGGTGTAGTCGCCCTGGTGGCCCTCGCTGTGCTCCTTCTGCACGGCCTGGACCAGGTCGGCGATGACCTCGCGGGCGTCACCGACGATCGGCACGTCCGCGGCGCGGTTCTTGCCGATCTCCGCCGGGTCGATGTCCGCGTGGACGATCTTGGCGTAGGGGGCGAAGCTGTCCAGCTTGCCGGTGACGCGGTCGTCGAAGCGGGCGCCGAGGGCCACGATCAGGTCGGCCTTCTGCAGCGCGGTGACCGCGGCGACCGCACCGTGCATGCCCGGCATTCCCACGTGCAGCGGGTGGCTGTCGGGGAACGCGCCGAGCGCCATCAGGGTGGTGGTGACGGGCGCGCCGGTGAGTTCGGCGAGGACCTTCAGCTCGGCGGTGGCCTGCGCCTTGAGGACGCCGCCGCCGACGTAGAGGACGGGACGCTTGGCGGCGGTGATCAGCTTGGCGGCCTCGCGGATCTGCTTGGCGTGCGGCTTGGTCACCGGGCGGTAGCCGGGCAGGTCCATCACCGGCGGCCAGGAGAAGGTCGTCTTCGCCTGGAGCGCGTCCTTGGAGATGTCGACCAGAACCGGGCCCGGGCGGCCGGTGGAGGCGATGTGGAACGCCTGCGCGATCGTCCGCGGGATGTCCTCGGCCTTGGTGACGAGGAAGTTGTGCTTGGTGATCGGCATGGTGATGCCGACGATGTCCGCTTCCTGGAAGGCGTCCGTGCCGATCGCCTTCGAGGCGACCTGGCCGGTGATCGCGACCAGCGGCACCGAGTCCATGTGCGCGTCGGCGATCGGCGTGACCAGGTTGGTGGCGCCCGGTCCGGAGGTGGCCATGCAGACGCCGACCTTGCCGGTGGCCTGCGCGTAGCCGGTGGCCGCGTGGCCGGCGCCCTGCTCGTGCCGGACCAGGACGTGGCGCACCCGGGTGGAGTCCATCAGCGGGTCGTAGGCGGGGAGGATCGCGCCGCCGGGAATGCCGAATACCGTGTCCGCGCCGACCTCCTCGAGGGAGCGGATGAGGGACTGCGCACCCGTGACGTGCTCGACGGGGGCGGACTGCTGTCCTCCGGAACGGGGCCGCGGCTGCGGATGGTGGGCCCCGGTGGCCTGCTCGGTCATCGGCATTCTCTTCTCGATGCTGAGGGTTTTTGCGAGGTTCGGGCGGATTTCACGTGCTGCACGCAAGGCACTCGTGCAACAAAAAACCCCTCGTGCCGCAAGGCAAGCGAGGGGAGCGCGCCGGTGAGGTCGCTGGGGATTCCGGATCGTCCTCCGGTGGGTCCCAGCTCAGCCGACGCGCTGTCCAAGTACGAGAATTCGGGTGCGCATGGCACTGACCCTCCCCCCGGCACGCACCACGTGTCAAGTGGGTGGGACGGGCGTCTCAGAATGTGAACGAAGGGCACTCCCGCCTCCGATGACAGCCGACACACCCCCTGTGTACACCCGTGATCCCTTCCCCGCGAACGCCGGTTCGGCCGGGGCGTGCGGCACCGGATAGTGGCCGGATCCGAGCGCCCGGCGCAGCCGGTACTCGTCCAGCGGACCGGCGAACGCCATGCCCTGTCCGTGGGTGCAGCCCATCGCGCGCAGCGCGACCACCTGCTCGGGCAGGTCCACGCCCTCGGCGACCGACTGGAGCCCGAGATCGTCGGCGATCCGCAGCAGACCACTGGTGATCTTGTGCAGTCGCGCGGACTCCACCACGCCCTCGACCAGGCTGCGGTCGAGCTTGAGGATGTCCACGGGGAGCCTGCGCAGGGCCGTGATGGCCGCGTAGCCGCTGCCGAAGCCGTCCAGCGCGATCCGCACCCCGAGCCGGCTGAGCGCGGTCAACCGCCGCTCCAGCTCGTCCAGACAGACCCGGGGATCGGTGTCGGACAGTTCGATGACCAGCGCGCCGGGCGGCAGCCCGTGCCGGGTCAGCAGCGCCTCCACCGAGCCGAGCGGCGTCGAGCGGTCCAGCAGCCGCCGGGCGCTCATCCGGACCGCCACCGGTGCGGCGAGCCCGGTCGCGGCCCGCTCGGCCGCCTGCTCCACGGCCTCCTGCAGGATCCAGCGGTCCAGCTCGGCGGTCTTGTCGCCGTCCTCGGCCACCCGCAGGAACTCGGCCGGGGTGAACAGCACACCCTGCGAGGAGCGCCAGCGCGCCTGTGCGGAGACCGCCGTGATCCGGCCGTTCTGCAAGCACACCACGGGCTGGTGCAGCAGCGCGAACTCGCCGTCGTGCAGCGCGGCACGCAGGCGCGTGGCCAGCTCCGCCTTGCGCACGACGTCCTGCTGCATCTGCGGCTTGTACAGCTCGACCCGGCCCTTTCCGGCCGACTTCGCGCGGTACATCGCCAGGTCGGCGTTGCGCAGCAACTCGCCCGCGCCGAGGCCCGGTTCGGCGAAGGCGACGCCGATGGAGGCGTTGACCCGGACGTCGTTGCCGTCGATGGCGTACGGCTGGGAGAGGGTGCCCCTGAGGCGGTCGGCCAGCTCCAGGATGTTCCGCTCCCGGGCGGCCCGGTCCCGGGTGCCGTCCCCGACGATCAGGGCCGCGAACTCGTCACCGCCCAGCCGGGAAGCGGTGTCGCCCTGGCGGACCGCGTCCTGGAGTCTGCGGGCGGCCTGGATGAGCAGCTCGTCCCCGGCTTGGTGGCCGATCGTGTCGTTGACGGCCTTGAAGCCGTCCAGGTCGATGAAGAGCACCGCCGTACCGCGCAGGGCGGCGCCCCGGTCGGTGGCGCGGCGGCCGGACAGGGCCTGCTGCACGCGCTTGGTGAACAGCGCGCGGTTGGGCAGGTCGGTCAGTGGGTCGTGCTCGGCGTTGTGCTGCAACTGTGCCTGGAGACGCACCCTCTCGGTGACGTCCCGGCTGTTGAAGATGAGGCCGCCGTGGTGCCGGTTGACGGTCGACTCGACGTTGAGCCAGCCGCCGTCGCCGGAGCGGAACCGGCACTCGATGCGGGTGGTGGGCTCCTCCAGGGGGCTGGCGGCGAGGAAGCGGCGCACCTCGTGCACCACACAGCCCAGGTCCTCGGGGTGGATGAGAGCGGCCAGCTCGCTGCCCACCAGCTCCTCGGCGGGCCGGCCGTACACCCCGGCGGCGGCCGGGGAGACGTACCGCAGGATGCCGTTGGGGGCGGCGATCATGATGACGTCGCTGGAGCCCTGCACCAGGGAGCGGAAGTGGTTCTCCTTCTGGGCCAGTTCCTGGGTGAGGGTGATGTTGTCCAGCAGCATGATGCCCTGCCGGATGACGAGCGCCAGCACCACGGCGCCCGCGGTGATCAGCACCACGTGGTCGGGCCTGCGGCCGTTGAGGACGTTGTACAGGATGCCCAGGGTGCACACGGCTGCGGCGAGGTACGGGGTGAGGGCGGCGAGGGAGCCGGTGAGCGGCCGGCCGGAGGGGTACCGGCTGAGTTCGCCGCCCGGCGCCGGCAGGGGCGGCAGCGGGTGGTGGCCCGTGCTCCGCTGGCCCGGCACGTGCTCGTGGACCACGCGCGTGTGCCCCTCCGCCGCGCGTGCCTCCTGCGCGCTCCCGCGCCGCGGGGCGGCCCAGGGGGCGTAGGCGAGCAGCAGCGAACCGGCGAACCAGCCCGCGTCCAGCAGCTGCCCGGAGCGGTAGCTGCTGTGCAGCAGCGGGGAGGTGAACAGGGCGTCGCACATCACGGTGAGCGCGAGCGCGCCGATCGCGGTGTTCACCGCCGTACGGTTGCCCGGGGCGCGGCGGAAGTGCAGCGCGAGGACCATGCTGACGAGCGCGATGTCGAGCAGCGGGTACGCCAGCGACAGCGCGGCGTGCGCCACGCTCGACCCGTCGATGCGGGCCGCCTGGGCGAGCGCGAGGCTCCAGGAGAGGGTGAGCAGCGAGCCGCCGATCAGCCAGGCGTCCAGGCCCAGGCAGATCCAGCCCGCCCGGCTCACCGGCCGCTTGGCGAGCACCAGCAGGCCGACGATGGCGGGCGGGGCGAAGCACAGGAAGAACAGGTCGGCGTAGCTGGGACTGGGCACGGGCCGGTCCAGCACCACCTCGTACCATCCCCAGACCGCGTTGCCCAGCGCGGCCATGGTCGAGGAGAGAGCGAACAGCAGCCAGGCGGAGCGGAAGCGGACGCGCCGGCTGCGGGCGTAGAGGAAGCAGGAGACGGCGGCGGTGCCCGCCGCGCCGGTCAGTCCGAAGTCGCCCATGATGAGCGCGACTTCCTTCGTACCCCAGTCGAACGCGGCTCCGACGGCGTAGGCCGCGCAGATCAGGGCGAGGACGAGTTGCTCCGCGAACCGGGTGCCGTCACCGGCGGCCGGCCGGCGGGGCGGCGGCGCCTCGTGCGGGTGCGGTGCGCGCACCGCTCCGTCGAGGGGGGTCGTCACCGAGGGCGGGGCGCTCACCGGGGCCTCCCGGTCCGCGCCGCTCCCGGGTCCCGACGGTCCCGGTGCGCTGGGTGCGCATGCCGGCGACGGCCGCTGTGCCTGCGCTGCTGGTGGCTGTGGTGGCTGGTGTGGTGGCCGCGCCTGCGTGCGGCCGTGCGCCAGGGTCGCCGTCGGCGGCTCCGCCGCGTCGGATCGTTCGTCCATAGGCCGTGCATCGCCCGTCGCCCCCCTCACAAATCTGAAATGTCCATCCCCGGCGCCGAACGGTCAGCGGCGCAGCCCCTGTCCGGGACGATACACCAGGATCGTCACTCAGGGACATAGCTTCTCTACGCTCCGTGACGACCAGCGAGGATGCGGGTACGGGCCGCGTCCGAAAGGTTGCGGAGGGTGCCGGAAGCCGCTTACCGCCCGGTTGATCCCGCCGTTCCTGGTCCGGTCGTAAGGATCACGTTGCGCAGCGGCTCCTGGTTCACGTACCGGCTCAACTGGTCGGCCAGCAGCCGCTTGGCGCGCGGCAGGAAGGCCGAGGAGGGCCCGCCGACATGCGGGCTGATCAGCACTCCGGGCGCCTGCCACAGGGGGTGGCCCGGGGGCAGCGGCTCGGGGTCCGTGACGTCCAGGGCGGCGGTGATCCGGCCCCGGTCCAGCTCGGCGAGGAGCGCCTTGGTGTCCACGACGGCTCCGCGCGCGACGTTCACGAGCAGCGCGCCGTCCTTCATCCGGGCCAGGAAGTCGGCGTCGACGAGCCCCCTGGTGGCCTCCGTGAGCGGGGTGCAGAGGATCACGACGTCCGCGTCCGGAAGCAGGGAGAGCACATCGGTGATCGGGTGCACAAGACCGCGCGCCGTGGTGCGCTGGGAGCGCGCGACGCGCGCCACCCGCGCCACCTCGAACGGCGCGAGCCGGTCCTCGATGGCGGCACCGATGGCCCCGTAACCGACGATCAGGACGTTCTTGTCGGCGAGCGAGGGGTGGAAACCGCCGGTCCAGCGCTCCTGTTGCTGGTCCCGGACGAACTGCGGGATGCCGCGCAGCGCGGCGAGGGTCAGGGTGAGCGCCAGTTCGGCGGTGCTCGTCTCGTGCACCCCGCGCGCGTTGCACAGCCGTACCCCCGGCGGGATCACCGACAGCTGGGAAGTGATGTCGTCCACGCCGGCGGTGAGCGTCTGGATGACCCGGACGTTCGTCAGGTGCTCCAGCGGTCCCACCCGGACCGGGAGCCGCTTCATGTACGGCACCACGTACACGGCGCACTCCGCCGGGTCGCCGGGAAAGGGCTGGTGGCCGTCGTCTCCCCCGTCCCAGAACAGGTACCGGGGCCCCTCGGGCAGCCCTTCGATCTCCTCGGGCGGAATGGGAAGCCAGACGTCTGAAGTCATGCGAGGAGGCTATGTCAGGCACGCGCGCGTGCAGAGGTTAGGTTGGGGGCCGGGCAGAGGGAGGTTCACGAGCAGGTGGAGCGCAGGACGATCGGCGCGGGGGGACTCGCGGTGGGGGCCGTCGGACTCGGGTGCATGCCGATGAGCTGGGCGTACAGCGGTTCCCGGCAGCGGGGGGAGGAGTCGCTCAGAACCGTGCACCGGGCCCTCGACCTCGGTTCGGACCTCCTGGACACCGCGGACATGTACGGCCCGTTCACCAACGAGCTGCTGCTGGGCCGGGTGCTGAGGGAGCGGCGCCGGGAGGCCTTCGTGTCCACGAAGGTGGGGCTGCTGGTGGGCGAGCAGCACATCGTGGCCAACGGCCGCCCCGGCTATGTGCGGCGGGCCTGCGACGCCTCGCTGCGCCGGCTGCAGACGGACGTGATCGACCTGTACCAGCTGCACCGCGCCGACCCGGAGGTGCCCGTCGAGGAGACCTGGGGCGCGATGGCGGACCTGGTGCGGGCCGGGAAGGTGCGGGCGCTGGGCCTGTGCGCGGTCGGCGCGCGCGGCGGGCGCCGCACGGGTTCGGGGCTGTACGACGCGACGCTGCGCCAGTTGCAGCGGGTGCAGCAGGTGTTCCCGGTGAGCGCCGTGCAGGCGGAGCTGTCGGTGTGGTCGCCGGAGGCACTGCGGTCGCTGCTGCCGTGGTGCGAGGCGCGGGGCGTGGGCTTCCTGGCGGCGATGCCGCTGGGCAACGGCTTCCTCACCGGCACGCTGACGCCGGGCGAGGGCTTCGAGCCGGACGACGTACGGGCCCGGCACCCCCGGTTCACCGCCGAGATGATGGCGGCGAACCAGCCGATCGTCGTGGGGCTGCGGCGCATCGCCCGCCGGCACGGCGAGGACGTCACCCCGGCCCAGGTGGCGCTGGCCTGGGTGCTGGCGCAGGGCCGCCATGTGATCGCGCTGCCGGGCACCAAGCGGGAGCGGTGGGCCGCGCAGAACGCGGCGGCCGCGGGGCTGCGGCTGACCGCGCAGGACCTGGCGGAGGTGGCCCGGCTGCCGGCGGCCCAGGGGTCGTGGGACTGAAGGTTCCCTCCAACGGGTGCCGCGGTCCGGGAACCCGCGGGGGTACGGGCGGTGTTGGACAGGGAGAGCATGCCGTGCGGACCGCCGCGTCGAAGGGACCCTGATCGTGCGACGTCGAGCTGTACCGGCCGTCCTGGCCGCGACCGCCCTCCTGCTGACGGCCGGCTGCTCCTCCGGCGGGGAGGGCCGGACGGACGGGAGCGGGCGGACGGCGACCGGGAGCGCTCCGGGCGCCTCCGCCCCGCGGGCCACCGGGTCCGTACCCCCGGCCAAGGGCTCGGTGCGGGTGCTGCGCACGGTGGCCGAGGGGCTGAAGACACCGTGGGGGCTGGCTCCGCTGCCCGGTGGCGGGCTGCTGGTGTCCTCCCGGGACGAGGCCACGATCAGCAGGATCGACGAGAAGACGGGCCGGACCACCGAACTGGGCACGGTCTCCGGGGTCTCGCCGGCCGGCGAGGGCGGACTGCTGGGCATCGCCCTCTCCCCCGGCTTCGCCTCCGACCACATGGTCTACGCCTACTTCACCTCCGTCTCGGACAACCGCATCGTGCGCATGCTGTACGACGCGAAGAAACCGGCCGGTGAGCAACTGGGCGCCCCGGACACGGTGTTCAAGGGCATCCCGAAGGGCTTCATCCACAACGGCGGCCGGATCGCCTTCGGCCCGGACGGCATGCTGTACGCGGGCACCGGTGAGAGCGGGCAGAAGGGCCTCGCGCAGGACAGGAAGTCGCTGGGCGGCAAGATCCTCCGGCTGACCCCGGACGGCGAACCGGCGCCGGGCAACCCGTTCCCCGGCTCGCCGGTCTACTCGTACGGCCACCGGAACGTGCAGGGCCTGGCCTGGGACGACCGGCAGCGGCTGTTCGCCTCGGAGTTCGGCCAGGACACCTGGGACGAGCTGAACGCGATCAAGCCCGGCGGGAACTACGGCTGGCCGGACGCCGAGGGCAGGTCGGCCGACACCCGCTTCCAGAACCCGCTGGCCCAGTGGCGCACCGACGACGCCTCCCCCAGCGGGATCGCCTGCGTGGACGGGGTGATCTGGATGGCGGGTCTGAAGGGCAAGCGCCTGTGGCGCATCCCGCTGAACGGCACCTCGGCCTCGGCAGCCCCGCAGGCCTTCCTCACGGGCACCTACGGCCGCCTCCGCACGGTCGTCCCGGCGGGCGGCGACAGGCTCTGGCTGGTGACGAGCAACACGGACGGCCGGGGCACCCCGGAGAAGGGGGACGACCGGGTGCTGGAGGTGCGGGTGCGGTGAGCCCGGCTTCCCCGTTCAGCCCGCTTCCGGAGCCGTGGGCCGGCCTTCGTCCGGTTCCGGCTCGGCCGGCGCCGGTCCCGGCAGACGTATCACCGCCTTGCCTGACGCAAGGTCTATGGGACCGCGGCCGGGGTCGTTGTCACCGACGTCCTCGCGGGTCAGTTCCAGTCGCTTCTGCTCGTCCCGGGTGTGTTTACGGCCGGGTGCGAACAGTTCCTCGAACACGTTGAACACGGCTCCCCCTCACTGCCGGTTTCCTCCAGCGTAGGTCTCAGTCCCGCGCTTCGGCAGTGAGCGTCCCGGCCGGGAACAGTCCCAGCCGGTGTGCCACCGCCGCCGCCTCGCCGCGGCCGGAGACGCCGAGCTTGCTCAGGATGTTGGAGACGTGGACGCTCGCGGTCTTCGGTGAGATGAACAGCTCCTCGGCTATCTGGCGGTTGGTGCGTCCGGCCGCGACCAGGCCGAGGACGTCCCGCTCCCGGCTGGTCAGACCGAGCGCCGTGGCCGGGTCGGCGGGGGCCTCGCGGGCGGCACCGGTCAGGGTGAGGCGGGCGCGCTGGGCGAGCCGGGCGACGGCGTCGGCCAGGGGGCGGGCGCCGAGGTGGGCGGCGACCGCCGCGGCCAGCCGGAGCAGCTCGCCCGCGCGGTCGCGCTCGTCGTCGCCGCCCTCGGCCAGCAGCGCCCCGGCGAGCCGGTGGCGGAGCCGGGCGAGGTCGTAGGGCCGGTCCAGGCACTCGAAGGCGGCGACGACCGGGGACCAGGTGCCCGGGGTGTCCCGGCCCTCGGCGCGGAGCAGTTCGGCCCGGGTCCACTGGCCGTAGGCCTGCCAGAGCGGCACGCCGGTGGTGAGGGTGCGTACGGCGGCCGAGAGGCGGTCGAGGATCTCGGCGCGGCCGGGCCGGGCGGCGGGCAGGGTGCGGGCGTCGGCCTCCGCGGTGGCGGCGGCCAGCAGCAGCGGCCAGCCGTAGCGGTGGGTGCCGGTCGGGAATCCGGCGTCCAGGGCCGGGAGCAGGGCCGCTCGGACGTCGGCGATCCGGCCCTCGGCGGCGGCGATCCCGAGGCTGATGCGGGCCAGGGGCAGCAAGTGGTGGGGCATCGGGTCGTGCGTGCCGTACCGGGCGCGGGCGGCGGCCAGGTGCCGGCCGGCCTCGGCGAGGTCGCCTCGGCCCAGGGCGAGGTGGGCCAGGCGCAGGGCGCCCGCGCCGCGGGGCTTGGCGCTGTGGCCGATCCTGGCCGCGTGCGCGGCGGCCTCGGCGGCCTCCGCCCACTGGCCGAGCGAGTACAGCGCCTCGGACAGGTTGGCCCACGCCCAGGCCCCGGAGTCCAGCAGTCCGTACCCGCGGCAGAACTCGATGCCCTCGCGCAGCAGGGGGACGGCCTCCCGGTCCCGGCCGATGCTCTGCAGCGCGGACGGCAGGTTCACATAGGCGCGGCCCGCGACGTGGTGCACGCCCTCCGCGCGGGTGTCCCGCAGGACCTGCCGCATCTGCGCGAGACCGGCCTCCGGGTCGCCGGACTCCACCGTCAGCCCGCCCAGGGTGAGGCGGGCGTGCAGCTCGGTCTCGCGGGCGCCCACCATCCGCGCGTACTCCACGGCGCGCTCGGCGGCGGCGAGGGCGTCGGGGCCGGGACGGCGCTGCATGGACCAGCTGGCGGCGACCGCCAGCACCTCGGCGTGCACCTCGGACGGCGGCAGGCCGCGCACCAGGTCCTGGGCGGTGCCCAGCTCCTGCCAGCCGTCGCCGCGCGCCAGGGCCTGCACCAGCCGGGCGCGCTGCACCCAGAACCAGGCGGCGCGCAGGGGGTCGGGCTCCTCCGCCAGGAGGCGCAGGGCCCGCTTGGTGATCTTCAGTGCGCGTTCGCGTTCCCCGCCGAAGCGGCCCGCGACGGCCGCCTCGGCCATCAGGTCGAGGTAGCGCAGCGGGGTGGTGGCCGGGTCGCAGCCGCACGGGGGGTAGACCTCGGTGTAGTCGACCGGGCGCAGGGCGGAGCGCACCTCCTCCGGGGCGCTGTCCCACAGCTCCATCGCCCGTTCCAGCAGCCCGAGTTGCTCGGTGTAGGCGTGCCGGCGGCGGGCGACGACGGCGGCGGCCAGGACGGCGGGCAGGGCCTTGGCGGCGTCGTGGGCGTGGTACCAGTAGCTGGCCAGGCGCATCACGCGGGCGTCGGCGGGGACCAGCGTGGGGTCGGACTCCAGGGCCTCGGCGTAGCGCCGGTTGAGCCGGGAGCGTTCGCCGGGCAGCAGGTCGTCGGCGACGGCCTCGCGGACCAGGGAGTGCCGGAAGCGGTAGCCGTCGCCGGAGCGGGTGACGGTGAGGAGGTTGGCGCCGACGGCGGCCCGCAGCGCCTCGATGAGGTCGTCCTCGGTGAGCTGGGCCACGGCGGCGATCAGCCGGTACTCCACCGTGGAGCCGCCCTCGGCGACGATGCGGGCGACCCGCTGGGCGCTCTCGGGCAGTGCCTCGACCCGGACCAGGAGCAGGTCGCGCAGGGAGTCGGTGAGGCCGGTGCAGTCGCCCTGGGCCGCGGCGACGGCGAGTTCCTCGATGAAGAAGGCGTTGCCGTCGGAGCGTGCGTAGATCTCGTCCACCTGGGCCGGGTCGGGTTCGGCGGCGAGGATGCCCGCGATCTGGCGGCCGGCCTCCTCGCGGGTGAAGCGGGCGAGTTCGATCCGGCGGACGGTGCGCAGCCGGTCCAGTTCGGCGAGCAGGGGGCGCAGCGGGTGGCGGCGGTGGATGTCGTCGGAGCGGTAGGTGGCCAGGACGAGGAGGCGGCCGGTGCGCAGGGTGCGGAAGAGATAGGCGAGGAGGTGTCGGGTCGAGGCGTCGGCCCAGTGGAGGTCTTCCAGGACGAGGACGACGGGGTGTTCGGCGGCGACGCGCTCCAGCAGCCGGGCGGTGAGTTCGAAGAGGCGGGCCATGCCCTGTTCGTCGTGGCAGCCGGCGCCGGCCTCGCCGAGGTCGGGCAGCAGCCGGGCCAGTTCCTCCTCCTGGCCGGCCGCGGCGGCGGCGAACTCCTCGGGCAGGGCGTCGCGGAGGGCGCGCAGCGCGGTGGAGAAGGGGGCGAAGGGCAGCCCGTCGGCGCCGATCTCCACGCAGCCGCCGACGGCGACGACGGCACCCTGCCGGGCCGCGGCCGTGGCGAACTCCTCCACGAGGCGGGTCTTGCCGACGCCTGCCTCGCCGCCGAGCAGCAGCGCCTGCGGCTCGGCCGCGGCGGCACGGGCGAGCGCGTCGTTCAGCGTGTCCAACTCGTCGGTGCGGCCGACGAACACGGGACTGACGGACCTGGTCTCCACGGGCCCGAGCATCGCACGGGGCGGGGACGGCGGGTCACCGGTTTTCCACAGCCTCGGTGTGATCGTCGTACCGGCGGGCGGAGGAGACGTACCGGTGGCGGGCGGAGTCGTCCCCACGGCCGAAAGGGCCGTACGGCTCCGCTGGGGAGCCGTACGACCCCGGGCCGTGGAGCGGCCGACCCCCGTACGGCCGCCCCGCGCCCCCGTGGTCATGCGGTGCGCGGCGACCGGAGCCGGCGGGGACGGTCCGTATGGGACTCGGCGGCCGGCGCGTCGTGGCCGGCATCCGCGCGACGGGCGGCGCGGCGGGCGCGGACGGCCTCGCGGGCCAGGCGGTGCTGCTGGGCCTCGCGGCGCAGGTCCGCGGACCGCATCCGGTGGAGTTCGAACTCGTGCATGGCAGGTCCTTCCGGGGAGACGCTGTCGTGGTGGTCGTGCCTCGCGTTCTGCGATGACTCCACCTTCGTCTCCCAGGGGGGTCCGCCACATCGGGAGAGTTCCGCATCTTCGGCCGGTCGGCGCCCCGTACACGCGCGTAAGGGGCCTTAGGCGGCCCGTGAGGTGCTCACGTACTCCCTAAGGCCCCTGTGACCTGCGGTTTTTCGTCCGGTCTGCGGTCTCTCAGCCGGCTTGCGGTCTCTCAGCCGGCCGAGGGCAGGCCGAGGAGGGCGTCGGAGTACTTCAGGACGGCCAGGAGCAGGCCGATGACGCCGAGCGAGACACCCGCCCAGGCGACCGACTTGATCCACGGGGCCTGCGGGCGGCCGGGGGCGCCGAACGCGGGCCGGGCCAGCACGACCACGCCGGTGACCAGCGCGGCCAGCGCGAACAGGCCGGCCCACAGGGCGGTGGTGTGCCACGCGTCGCCGTAGACCTCCTTGAGCTGCGTGGCGACGCCGGCGCTCGTGGAGGTGCGCAGCTGGCCGACGAGCTGTTCCCGGGCGCCGGCGACGGTGCCGATCCAGCCGCCGGTGAGCGAGACCAGGCCCAGGGCCGCGGAGACGACCGCTCCGGCACCCTGGCCGACCCCGGAGGGCACCCGGTCACCGGCCCCTTCCCGCTCGGCGCCCTCTTCGGTCTCCTCGGCCGCCGGGGCCTGTGCCTCGGTCTCCTCCTCGGTGGTGCCGGCCGCCACCGTCTCGTCGTCCTTGCGCGCCTCGGTACCGGCCTCGGCGCCTTCCGCTGTCTTCGTTGCCATGCCCGGCACCGTACGGACGCTGTCTGAGAGGTCTCTTAATGATCGTTGTGCGCGGTACGCGCGCGTGCCGCACGCCACTCGGGTGCGAGCACCGCCCAGATCTCCGTGCTGGCGCGCACCCCCCGGTGCGGGTAGTTCTCACGGAGCACGCCCTCGCGGGTCATGCCGAGCCGCCGGGCGACGTTGATGCTCGCTTCGTTGGCCGAGGACACGCGCCACTCCACCCGGTGCATGCCGCGCTCCTCGAAGGCCCAGTCGAGCAGCACCCGCAGCCCGCGCGTGACCAGTCCACGCCCGGCCGCCGCCGGCTCCAGCCAGCAGCCGGCCTCGCAGACCCCGCTCGGGGTGTCCCAGACGCGGAACAGCAGCCCTCCGACGAGCTTGCCGTCCAGCCAGATCCCGTGCAGGCTGCCTGCGTCGGCGCCGCGCTTGTCTGCGTACGACTTGATCCAGGCACGGGCGCCGTCCAGGTCGGACACCGCGTCCGCCAGGCCGATGTGCCGGCCGATGAACTCCCGCCCCCGGTCTATGTTGGCCAGCACCTCCTCGGCGTGCCAGACCTCCAGGGGCCGCAGTTCGGCGCCGTCCTCACCGAGCGATGTCGCGTACATCGTGCCGTTCTTCCTTCCGCAGTTCGTGCACCGGAACCCGGCCGAGCCTCTCATGCGCGGCGCGGCACTCGGGCGGCTCGATGCTGACGCGCGGCAGGCGGCGCTCCAGCCAGCGGGGCAGCCACCAGTTGGCGGCGCCGAGCAGATGCATCAGGGCGGGCACGAGCAGCGTACGCAGGACGAAGGCGTCGAGGGCGACGGCGGAGGCGAGCGCGATGCCGAACATGGCGATCACGCGGTCACCGCTGAGCACGAAGGCGAGGAACACCGAGATCATGATGACCGCGGCGGAGTTGATCACCCGGCTGGTCTCGGCGAGGCCGACGCGGACGGCGCGCCGGTTGTCGCCGGTCTCCAGCCATTCCTCGTACATCCGGCCGACCAGGAAGACCTGGTAGTCCATCGAGAGCCCGAAGAGCACCGAGACCATGATCACGGGCAGGAAGGGCTCGATGGGGCCCGCGCGGCCGAGGCCGAGGGGTTCGCCGCCCCAGCCCCACTGGAAGACGGCGACGACGATGCCGAACGCGGCGGCGACGGCGGCGACGTTCATCGCGGCGGCCTTCAGCGGGATGCCGAGCGAGCGGAACGCGACCAGCAGCAGGAGGCAGCCGAGTCCGACCACCCCGCCGACGAACAGCGGCAGTTTGCCTACGATCACATCCGCGAAGTCGTCGTAGCCGGCGGTGACCCCGCCCACCCGCACGTCCAGCGAGGTGCCGCGCTGCACGCGCGGGAGCACGCGGGTGCGCAGCCGGTCCACCAGCTCGCTGGTCGCCTCCGACTGCGGCGCGGACTCGGGGACGACGGTGAGGTACGCGGTGTCCCCGCCGGTGGCGTAGGTGACCGGGGTGACCGAGGCGACGCCCGGGGTGGCCCGCAGGGTGGCGTCGAGGTTGTCCAGGGCGAGTTTGTCGTCGCCGCCGTCCACCCGGGTCACCAGCGTCAGCGGCCCGTTCACGCCGGGTCCGAAGCCCTCGGCGAGCAGGTCGTAGGCCTTGCGGGTGGTGGCGGTGCGAGGGTCGTTGCCCTGGTCGGAGGTGCCGAGGCGGAGCGAGAGGGCCGGCAGGGCGAGCACCGCCACCACCGCGAGGGCGAGCGAGCCGAGCAGCTTGGGACGGCGTTCGACCAGCGCCGACCAGCGGGCGGCGAGACCGGTGGGCAGCTCCGGGCGCGGCCCCTCCTCGGCGAGCCGGCGCCGCTCGCGGCGGCTGAGGGCGCGCGTGCCCAGGTACGACAGCAGGGCGGGCAGCAGGGTCACGGAGGCGGCGACGGTGAGCGCCACCGTCAGACAGGCGGCGACGGCGACCCCGTTGAGGAAGCCCAGCCGCAGTATCAGCATCCCCAGCAGGGCGATGCACACCGTCGCACCCGCGAAGACGACGGCGCGTCCGGTGGTGGCGACGGCGTGCTCGGCGGCCTCGGCGACGCTCAGGCCGCGTTTCAGGCCGCGCCGGTGTCTGGTCACGATGAACAGCGCGTAGTCGATGCCGACGCCGAGTCCGATCAGCGTGCCGAGCACGGGCGCGAAGTCGGCGACCGTCATGACGTGTCCGAGCAGCCCGGTGCCGGCGTACGCGGTGCCGACGCCGACCAGGGCGGTGGCGATCGGCAGCAGCGAGGCGGCGAGCGAGCCGAAGGCGAGGTAGAGGACGACGGCGGCGACGAGCACCCCGACCACTTCGGCGGTGTGCCCGCGCGGGGCCTCGGTGAGCACGATCGCGCCGCCGCCCAGCTCCACTTGGAGCTCCTCGCCCGCGGCGGCCCTGGCGGTGCGCACGACGGCCCGCGCCTCGGCCGGGTCGATGTCCTCGGCCGGCCGTGCGAAGGTGACGGTGGCGTAGGCGGTGCGGCCGTCGGCGCTGATCCGGTGGGTGTCCTGGTCGCCGTACGGACCGGCCACCGAGGCCACGCCGGGCAGGGCGGCGATCCGGCGCAGGGTGCGGGTCATGGTCTGCTCGACGTCGGGGGCGCGGACCGTGCCGCTGACGGTGTGCCAGACGACGGTGTCACTGTCGCCGCCCAGGCCCGGGAAGGCGTCCTGAAGCAGCCGGGCCGCGCTGCCGGACTCTGTGCCGGGGACCTCGTAGTCGTCGGTGTACGCCGAACCGGCCAGGGTCGCGCCCGCGGTGACCCCGCCGAAGGCGAGGAGCCACAGCAGGACGGTGGTCAGGCGGTGCCGGACACACCAACGCGCGAGGTCTGCCACGGGCATGCTCCCAGAAGACGATGTGTGATCTTTGGCCGGGAACAATCGCCCATAAACCGGATATAGCCCGCAAAGAGCGCCGGATCCAGTCGCACCGCGCGTCCGCGGGGCGTCAGTCGAACTGGTCTCCGAGTGCCATGACCATCGTCCCGGCGATCAGCAGCCACAGGGCCCTGCGGGTACGGCCCTTGGCGCCGAGCCCCGCCGCGAGGGCGCAGACGGCGGCACCGAGGGCGTAGGCGGCGGGCACGAGCGCCGGGGCGGAACCGGCGGCCCGGAGCAGCGCGGCGGCCAGTCCGGCCAGCGTCAGCAGCACCCCGGCACCGGCCGCGGTCCACCGGGCCCGCCTGGCGTCCCCGGCATCCTCCTCGAACTCGTCGAGCTCCTCGCACTCCTCGTACTCCTCAGGGTCCTCGCCGGCCGCGGTTATCGGAGGCTCGGTGTCGGAATCGGTGCGTCCACTCATGGCGCGCGAGCGTACCTCCTCCGGTGGGGAAAACCTGGTGCGGGTCGGCGCCTTCGGCTGCTAGGCAGGTCGTCCGTGACCGACTCATCCCTCACCCCCGACACGCTCACCCGCCGCCTCACCCATCCGCGTTACCCCCGCAGCAACGGCTACGACGCCCGCTGGACCATCGAGAACCAGATGGGCCCGCACGCGCTGTGGCTGCTGGAGTGGCTGGCGCCCGCGCTCGGCCTCGACCGGCTGCCGCCCGGTGCCCGGGTGCTCGACCTCGGCTGCGGACGTGCCATGACCTCCGTCTTCCTGGCCAGGGAGTACGGCCTCCAGGTCACCGCCGCCGACCTGTGGGTGAAGCCCGACGACAACGCCGTACGCATCGCCGAGGCGGGCGTGGCCGACCGGGTGCTGCCCGTCCACGCGGAGGCGCACGACCTGCCGTTCGCCGAAGGCTCGTTCGACGCGATCGTGTCCGTCGACGCCTACCAGTACTTCGGCACCGACGACCTGTATCTGCCGTCCCTGACCCGGCTGCTGAAGCCCGGCGGGCGGATCGGGATCGTCGTACCGGCACTGCGCGAGGAGCCGGCGGGCATCGAGCCTCCGGAGCATCTGAAGCCCTGGTGGGAGCCCGCGTTCTGGTGCTTCCACTCGGCGGGCTGGTGGCGGCGCCACTGGGCCCGCAGCGGTGCGGTGCGGGTCGAGACGGCCGACTGGCTGGAGGACGGCTGGCGCGACTGGCTGCTGTGGTGCGACGTGGTCGCCGAGGAGAGCACGGACGACTTCCACATCCGTATGTCGCGCCGGTCCGCGCAGATGCTCCGCGCGGACGAGGGGCGCGCGCTGGGATTCGTACGGGCCGTGGGGCGCCGCAGTTGAACCCGTACGGCCCCGGAGGGCATGCCTCCGGGGCCGTACGGCTGTGCTCGGGGCTCAGCCCTCGCTGACGCCCAGCTTCTCCAGGATCAGCTCCTTGACGCGGGCCGCGTCGGCCTGGCCGCGGGTGGCCTTCATGACCGCGCCGACCAGGGCGCCGGCCGCGGCCACCTTGCCGCCGCGGATCTTGTCCGCGATGGCCGGGTTGCCGGCGATGGCCTCCTCGACGGCCGCGGTCAGCGCGCCCTCGTCGGAGACGACCTTCAGACCGCGCTTCTCCACGACCTCGTCCGGGCTGCCCTCGCCCGCGAGGACGCCCTCGATGACCTGACGGGCCAGCTTGTCGTTCAGGTCACCCTTCGCGACCAGCTCGGTGACCCGGGCCACCTGCGCCGGGGTGATCGCCAGCTCGTCCAGCGCCTTGCCGGACTCGTTGGCGGTGCGCGCCAGCTCGCCCATCCACCACTTGCGGGCGGCGGCCGCGTCGGCACCGGCCTCGATG
This sequence comes from Streptomyces sp. NPDC028928, assembly GCF_055564915.1. NCBI lineage: Bacteria > Bacillati > Actinomycetota > Actinomycetes > Kitasatosporales > Streptomycetaceae > Streptomyces > Streptomyces sp. NPDC028928. The sequence goes on along the minus strand of NZ_JBVHVI010000011.1, from coordinate 86,003 downwards.
GTGGCGACGATCGGCTCCAGCGCGCCGGCGTTCAGGATCGCCTGCATGTCGGTGGCGGAGATGCCCCACTCGGCCAGCAGCCGGGTGCGGCGGGCCAGCGGCAGCTCGGGCAGCGCCGCGCGGATCTCCTCGACCCACTCCCGGGACGGGGCGACCGGCACCAGGTCGGGCTCCGGGAAGTACCGGTAGTCCTCGGCCTCCTCCTTCACCCGGCCCGAGGTCGTGGACCCCGTGTCCTCGTGGAAGTGGCGGGTCTCCTGGACGATCGTGCCGCCGCCGCTCAGCACAGCCGCGTGCCGCTGGATCTCGTAACGGCAGGCCCGCTCCACGGAACGCAGCGAGTTGACGTTCTTCGTCTCCGAGCGCGTGCCGAACTTCTCGCTGCCCTTGGGCATCAGCGAGAGGTTGACGTCGCAGCGCATCTGGCCCATCTCCATGCGGGCCTCGGACACACCGAGGGCACGGATCAGCTCGCGCAGCTCACGGACGTACGCCTTCGCCACCTCGGGGGCGCGCTCGCCGGCGCCCACGATCGGCTTGGTGACGATCTCGATCAGCGGGATGCCGGCGCGGTTGTAGTCCAGCAGGGAGTGGGACGCGCCGTGGATACGGCCTGTGGCGCCGCCGACGTGCGTCGACTTGCCGGTGTCCTCCTCCATGTGGGCGCGCTCGATCTCCACGCGGAAGGTTTCGCCGTCCTCCAGCTGCACGTCGAGGTAGCCGTTGAAGGCGATCGGCTCGTCGTACTGGGAGGTCTGGAAGTTCTTCGGCATGTCCGGATAGAAGTAGTTCTTCCGGGCGAAGCGGCACCACTCGGCGATCTCGCAGTTCAACGCGAGACCGATCTTGATCGCGGACTCGACGCCGGTCGCGTTGACGACCGGGAGCGCGCCGGGCAGGCCGAGGCAGACCGGGCAGGTCTGGGTGTTCGGGTCGGCGCCGAGCGAGGTCGAACAGCCGCAGAACATCTTGGTCTTGGTGCCGAGTTCGACATGGACCTCAAGGCCCATGACGGGGTCGTACGACGCCAGCGCGTCCTCGTACGACACCAGGTCGGTCATGGTGGTCACGGTGAAAACTTCCCTCTCAGCCCAGCAGGACGTCGTCGTCGCCCAGCCGCTTCAGCTCGCGGTAGAGGATGGCGAGGCCGGTGACGATGCCGGCGGCGGTGACGACCGCGTCGACGAGCCGCAGCGTGTCGTTGTCGGCGCGGGCCTTCTTGATCTGCTTCATGGCGCCGACCGCGCCGAACGCGGTGGCGGCCATGGACAGGTACGTACCGGACTTGGACTTCTTGAAGCCCTTGGCCTTGGTCAGTGCGCTCACAGCGACGGAGCCTCCTCCAGCAGCGGGTGACCCCACTTTTCCACGAAGGCGGCCTCGACGGCGGCGCCCACCTTGTACAGCCGGTCGTCCTTCATCACCGGGGCGATGATCTGCAGACCGACCGGGAGGTTGTCCTCCGGGGCGAGACCGCAGGGCAGCGACATGGCCGCGTTGCCCGCCAGGTTGGTCGGGATGGTGCACAGGTCCGCGAGGTACATCGCCATCGGGTCGTCGGCGCGCTCGCCGATCGCGAAGGCGGTGGTCGGGGTCGTCGGGGAGACGATCACGTCGACCTGCTCGAAGGCCTTGTCGAAGTCCTGCTTGATCAGCGTGCGGACCTTCTGGGCGGAGCCGTAGTACGCGTCGTAGTAGCCGCTCGACAGGGCGTACGTGCCGAGCATGATGCGCCGCTTCACCTCGGGGCCGAAGCCCGCCTCACGGGTGAGGGAGGTGACCTCCTCGGCCGAGTGGGTGCCGTCGTCGCCGGTCCGCAGGCCGTAGCGCAGGCCGTCGAAGCGGGCGAGGTTGGAGGAGCACTCGGACGGCGCGATCAGGTAGTACGCCGACAGCGCGAGGTCGAAGGACGGGCAGTCCAGCTCGACGATCTCGGCGCCCAGCTCCTTGAGCAGCTCGACCGACTCGTCGAAGCGCTGGATGACGCCGGCCTGGTAGCCCTCGCCGCGGAACTGCTTGACCACGCCGACGCGCATGCCCTGGACACTGCCGTTGCGGGCGGCCTCGACCACCGGCGGGACCGGGGCGTCGATGGAGGTGGAGTCCAGCGGGTCGTGCCCGGCGATCACCTCGTGCAGCAGGGCCGCGTCCAGGACCGTACGGGCGCAGGGACCCCCCTGGTCGAGGGAGGAGGAGAACGCCACCATGCCGTAGCGGGACACCGCGCCGTACGTCGGCTTCACGCCGACCGTGCCGGTGACGGCGGCCGGCTGGCGGATGGAGCCGCCGGTGTCGGTGCCGATGGCGAGCGGGGCCATGTGCGCGGCCAGCGCCGCGGAGGAACCGCCGCCGGAGCCGCCGGGGATCTTGGTGAGGTCCCACGGGTTGCCGGTCGGGCCGTAGGCGCTGTTCTCGGTGGAGGAGCCCATGGCGAACTCGTCCATGTTGGTCTTGCCGAGGATGACCACGTCGGCGGCCTTCAGCCGCTTGGTGAGCGTCGCGTCGTACGGCGGGATCCAGCCCTCCAGGATCTTCGAGCCGACGGTCGTGGGCACGCCCTCGGTGGTGAAGATGTCCTTGAGCGCGAGCGGGACGCCGGCCAGCGGGCCGAGCTTCTCGCCGCGCTCGCGCTTCTCGTCCACGGCACGGGCCTGGGCGAGGGCGCCCTCACGGTCGACGTACAGGAAGGCGTGCACCTTCTCGTCGACCGCTTCGATGCGGGCGAGGTGGGCCTCGGTGACCTCGACGGCCGTCAGCTCGCCGGAGGCGATCTTCTCGGCGGTCTCGGCGGCCGTGAGCTTGATGATGTCCGTCATGGGATCAGTCCTCCCCCAGGATCTGCGGCACCTTGAAACGCTGCTGCTCCTGGGCCGGGGCGCCGGAGAGCGCCTGCTCGGGGGTGAGCGAGGGACGGACCTCGTCCGGGCGCATGACGTTCGTCAGCGGGAGCGGGTGCGAGGTCGGCGGTACGTCTTGGTCGGCGACCTCGCTGACGCGGGCCACCGCGCCGATGATGTCGTCCAGCTGTCCCGCGAAGTGATCGAGTTCTTCGGGCTTCAGCTCCAGACGCGCCAGCCGGGCGAGGTGGGCGACCTCCTCGCGCGTGATGCCAGGCATGCAGCGATCCTCTGGGGTGAGAGTGTGTGGTTTGGGCCCAATCCTATGGGGCGGGGACCCATGCCCGTGAAACGGTTTCCCCAGGACCTGCGCCTCAGCGGCGCCGCCCGTCCCAGGCCTCGCTCTTCAGGAAGTGGTTGTCGTACAGCTCCTGCACGTCGAGGATGCTCTCCGGGGTGGCCTCGCCGAGGCGGATGCGCTGGAGGTGGCGGAAGTACTCGAAGCGCTCGACGCCCGGGGCGATGACGATGAGCAGGTCCGCGGTGCTGCCGGGGGTGGCGGCGAAGGCGTGGGGGCGGTCCGGCGGGACGATGACCAGGTCGCCGCGGCCGGCGGTCACCACGTCGTCGCCGGAGAGGACCTCCGCCTCGCCGTCGAGCAGGTAGAACATCTCGGCCGAGTTGTGGTGGACGTGCGGACGGGCGCCGTCGGCGCCCTCGGCGAGCGTGACCCGCACGGTGGACAGCGCGCCGCCGCTGGCGCTGCTGTCGGCCAGCAGCCTGACCCCGACGGGCGCTCCGCCGACGACCTCGGCCTCGGCGTCCCTGACCAGCACGGTGTCGTCGAACCGGGGTACGAACAGTGACATGACAGGTCCCCTCGGGCCACGGGCGGGCGGGTGGGAAGACTACTCGGCGGCCGGCAGCGCGGCGGGCGGGCGTTGCCACCCGCGGGAGCCCCGGGCCAGCAGCCACGCCGTCGCCTCGTCCGGGGGCATGGCGGCGGCGACCAGCCACCCCTGCACGGCGTCACAGCCCAGGTCCCGCAGCCGCTCCCAGGTCTCGTCGTCCTCCACGCCCTCGGCGACGACCAGCAGACCCAGCGAATGCGCCAGGTCCACCGTGCAGCGCACGATCTCGGCGTCCTCGGCGTCGACCGCCAGCCGGGCCACGAAGGAGCGGTCGATCTTCAGCTCGCTGACCGGCAGCCGCCGCAGGTGCACCAGGGAGGAGTAGCCGGTGCCGAAGTCGTCCAGGGACATCTTCACGCCGTGCGCGGTGAGGCCGGCGAGGGTGTCGGCGGCGCGCTGGGGGTCCTCCAGGAGGACGTGTTCCGTTATCTCCAGCTGGAGCGCTCCGGCGGGGACCCCGTGCCGGGCGAGGCGTGCGGCGACGGATCCGGCGAAGCCGGGCGTGTGGACGTCGCGCGGGGAGACGTTGACGGCGACCGGCACCCTCAGGCCCTGTGCGCGCCACCGGGCGACCTGCGCGAGGGCCGTCTCCAGCACGTACTCGGTGAGGTGGGGCATCAGCCCGGAGGACTCGGCTATCGCTATGAACTCGTCCGGCGGCACCTTGCCGCGCTCCGGGTGCACCCAGCGGACCAGCGCCTCCAGGCCGGCCACCTGTCCGTCGAAGCGGACCTTGGGCTGGTAGTGCAGCTGCACCTCGTGCGCGTCCAGCGCCCGGCGCAGGTCGCCCAGCAGACCGAGGCGGTCCGGGGTGTTGGAGTCCCGCTTGGACTCGTAGACCTCGACGCCCGTACGGTCCCGCTTCGCCTGGTACATCGCGACGTCGGCGCGGCGCAGCAGCCCCTCGGCGTCGAGGGCGTGATCGGGGAAGACGGCGACGCCGGCGCTGGCCTCCAGGACGAGGGTGAGTCCGTCCAGGTCGAGCGGGGAGCTGAGGGCGGCGACGAGGCCGCGGGCGACGCGCGTGGCCGACGTGGTGGAGTCGGCGACGGGCAGTAAGACGGCGAACTCGTCGCCGCCGAGCCGGGCGGCCTCGGCTCCGCGCGGCAGGGCGAGCCGCAGCCGGTCGGCGATCTGGAGCAGCAGCCGGTCGCCGGCCAGATGACCGAGGGTGTCGTTCACCGAACGGAAACGATCGAGGTCGATCAGCATGAGGGCGGCGCGGGCCCCGATGCGCTCGGCGTCGTCCAGGGCGGTCCAGATCCGCTCCAGCAGCCACTGCCGGTTGGGCAGCCCGGTCAGCGGGTCGCGCAGCTGCTCCTCGGCGCGGGCGCGGGCCATCCACAGCGTGGAGTCCAGGGCGATGAGCGGGATGGCGAACAGCGGCAGCAGGATCGGCTGGGCGTCGGCGACGACGCACAGCAGGGGCGCGATGCCGAGCAGCGCCACGGCGAGCAGTCCCTGCCTGACCAGGGCGGTGCGGGCGACGGTGGGCACGCCGCCGCCGCGCGGGGCGTGCAGGTACCACAGCAGGCCGCGGCTGACGGCGAGGTAGGCGACCGCGACCAGGACGAACTGGGGGGCCGTGGCGACGGTCCAGCTGTCGGGCCGCCAGGGCTCCTCGACGCTCGGCACCCGGCCGAAGGCGCCGAGCAGCAGGGCGCCGACGCCGATGCCGAGGATGTCCACCGCGCCGTGCAGCACTCCCTGCCGCCAGCGGTGCCGGCGGGCGATGCCGACCAGGACGACGACGGTGAGGCTGACCAGGCCGGCGGGCACCCAGCCGTACAGCAGCAGGACGGCGAGGGTGAGGGCGGCGCCCGATCCGGTGCCGCCCCACCAGCGGGCGCGGCCCAGCATGACGAGGTGGCCGACGATGACGCCGGTCAGCAGGGCCAGCGCCCAGCCGACCGTGCCGCCGGGGAAGAGGGCGTGGTGGCCGGTGTAGGCGCGGTAGAAGCCGGCGCCCAGGGCGAGTCCCGCGGCGGCGACGAGGGCCGCGGGCAGCGCCGGCCAGGACAGGTGCCGTTCGGTGTCGGCGTCGGCCAGGCCGGGGGCGGGCTCGATGGCCGGCAGAGGGGCGTGGGCCTCGGCGGCGGTGCCCGGCGCGGCCGGGCGGTGCTGCGCTCCCGGCCGCGCGTCGGCCCGCCCGGTCCACCGGTACCCCCGCCACGCGACCGCGCGGCGGCGCAGGCGCAGCCGTGAGTCCGTCGCGGCGCTCTCGGTCGGTTCCATTCCCGTCCCTCTCACAGCCGGCGGTGCCCACGCCACGCGGCCCGATGCCCGACAACCATCAGCAGCTCCGCGTCGAAGAAACCTTCCCCGTGCCCCCGCAGGGCACGAGACCCGCGCCCCCGGAGGGCACGGAGATGCCCCAGCCGCAGCTGGGCACGGCAGGCGCACACCTCAACAGTAGGCCGCGGAAGGCTTCCACGGGCAGCGGTCTCCGACGGTTGCCCGAATGCGCCCGGGCCACCCGTATGCAACTGATATGCGCCGATCGGGTGGCCTTCAACCGCTACTCCCCGGTCGGAAGCGCGACTTCGGCCGCCGCTTCGGGGCCCTGCTCCAAAAGGACGTTGAAACCGTCCTCGTTCAGAACGGGAACCTTCAGTTGCATCGCCTTGTCGTACTTCGATCCGGGGTTGTCACCCACTACGACGAACGAGGTCTTCTTCGAAACCGAACCGGTCACCTTCGCACCCTGACCCTGCAGCGCCTCCTTGGCGCCGTCCCGGGTGAAGTTCTCCAGCGTTCCGGTGACGACCACCGTGAGCCCCTCCAGCGGGCGCGGCCCCTCGTCCTCGCCGGAGGACTCGTCCTCCAGCGGGACGCCCGCGGCCTTCCACTTGCGGACGATCTCGCGGTGCCAGTCCTCGGCGAACCACTCCTTGAGCGCGGCGGCGATGATCGGGCCGACGCCGTCGGTGGCCGCCAGCTCCTCCTCGGTCGCCTGTTCGATGCGGTCGATGGACCGGAACTCGCGCGCGAGGGCCTGCGCGGCGACCGGGCCCACATGCCGGATCGACAGCCCGTTCAGGAAGCGGGCCAGCGGGCGGGACTTGGCCGCCTCGATGTTCGCCAGCAGGGCGAGGGTGTTCTTCTTCGGCTCGCCCTTCTGGTTGGCGAAGACCGTGACGACCTTCTCCTCGCCGGTCTTGGGGTCGTGCTTGGGCAGGCCGCTGTCCGGGTCGAGGACGTAGGCCTTGATGGGCAGCAGCTTCTCCACCGTCAGGTCGAACAGGTCGCCCTCGTCCACCAGCGGCGGGTCGGCCGGCTCCAGCGGGCGGGTGAGCGCGGCGGCGGCCACCGCGCCGAAGTGCTCGATGTCCAGGCACTCACGGCCGGCGAGATAGGAGACGCGCTCGCGCAACTGGGCCGGACAGGTGCGGGCGTTGGGGCAGCGGAGGTCGATGTCGCCCTCCTTCATGGGCCTGAGCGCCGTCCCGCACTCGGGACACTCGCTCGGCATCACGAACTCCCGCTCGGTGCCGTCCCGCAGGTCGACCACCGGGCCGAGGATCTCCGGGATGACGTCACCGGCCTTGCGCAGCACCACGGTGTCGCCGATGAGGACGCCCTTGGCCTTGACGACCTCCTGGTTGTGCAGGGTGGCGAACTCCACCTCGCTGCCCGCGACCGTGACCGGCTCGACCTGCGCGTACGGCGTGACACGGCCGGTGCGGCCGACGCCCACCTTGATGTCGACCAGCTTGGTGTTGACCTCCTCCGGCGCGTACTTGTAGGCGATGGCCCAGCGGGGAGCGCGCGCGGTGGAGCCGAGCCGCCCCTGGAGGCGGATCTCGTCCAGCTTGACCACGACGCCGTCGATCTCGTGCTCGACGGAGTGGCGGTTCTCGCCGTAGTGGGCGATGAACTCCCGTACGCCGTCGAGGTCGTCCACCACCCGGTTGTGGCGGGAGGTGGGCAGGCCCCAGGTCTTCAGCAGGTCGTAGGCCTGGGAGAGGCGGGTCAGGCCCGTGAAGCCCTCCAGGGCGCCGATGCCGTGGACCACCATGTGCAGCGGGCGGGTGGCGGTGACCCGCGGGTCCTTCTGGCGCAGCGAACCGGCGGCGGCGTTGCGGGGGTTGGCGAAGGGCTTGTCGCCGGCCGCGACCAGGCGTTCGTTGAGTTCGAGGAACTTCTCCATCGGGAAGTAGACCTCGCCGCGGATCTCCACCAGGTCGGGCACCTTGTCGCCCGCCAGGCGGTCCGGGATCTCCGCGATGGTCCGCACGTTCGGCGTGATGTCCTCGCCGGTGCGGCCGTCGCCGCGGGTGGCCGCGCGCGTGAGACGGCCCTTCTCGTAGGTGAGGTTGACGGCGAGGCCGTCCACCTTCAGCTCGCACAGGAAGTAGTACGTCTGGTCGCCGAGTTCGCGCGCGATGCGGTCGGCCCAGGCGGCCAGCTCGTCGTCGTTGAAGGTGTTGTCCAGGGACATCATCCGCTGGCGGTGCTCGACAGCGGTGAACTCCGTCTCGTACGACCCCGCGACCTTCTGGGTGGGCGAGTCCGGGGTGCGCAGCTCCGGGTACTGCTCCTCCAGGGCCTCCAGGGACTTCAGGAGCTGGTCGAACTCCGCGTCGCTGACGACGGGAGCGTCCTTCACGTAGTACCGGAAGCGGTGCTCCTCGACCTGCTCCGCCAGCTGCGCGTGCTTGTCGCGGGCCTCGGCGGGCACCGCCGTCGTCTCCGCTTGCTTGTCGCCGGCCACCGTGTTGTCCTCCCGTTACTCTGGGTTGTCCGCGAGGGATCTCGCCGCCCGGACGCAGTGGGCGAGCACCTGGCGTGCGTAGGCGGGGGAAGCCCCCGCCAGACCGCACGCCGGGGTCACCGTGACCGCTTCGGCGAGCAGCCCCGGATGCAGGCCCAGCCTGCGCCACAGCGTCCTGACACCCCTGACGCTACCGGCAGGGTCTGACAACGGGCCGTCCGTGCCCGGCACGACACCGGCGAACAGCCTGGTGCCGCCCTCCACGGCCTCGCCGATCGTGTCGTCGTCACGCTCGGTGAGAAGGGCGAAGTCGAAGGAGACGGCCGCCGCGCCGGCCCGGCGCAGCAACGCGAACGGGACGTCCGGGGCACAGGAGTGCACCACCACGGGTCCGCCGGCGTGCGCGCCGACGACGTCCCGGAGCGTGGCCTCCACGATCTGCCGGTCCACGGCCCGGTGGGTGCGGTAGCCGCTGGCGGTCCTCACCTGTCCGCGCAGTACGGCGGTGAGGGAGGGCTCGTCGAGCTGGAGCACGAGCCGGGCGCCGGGCACGCGCCGCCGCACCTCGTCCAGGTGCAGGCGCAGGCCCTCGGCGAGCGAGGCGGCGAGGTCCCGGCAGGCGCCGGGGTCCGACAGGGCGGCCTCGCCGTTCTTCAGCTCCAGGGCGGCGGCCAGCGTCCAGGGGCCGACCGCCTGGACCTTCAGATCGCCCTCGTAGCCCTGGGTGAACTCCTCCAGGGCGTCCAGGTCCTCCCCCAGCCAGGACCGCGCCCGCTTGGTGTCCCGCCCGGGCCGGTCCCCGATCCGCCACCCGCTGGGCTCCACGCGCGCGTACAGCTCGACCAGCATCCCGGCGGTACGGCCGATCATGTCGGCACCGGGCCCGCGCGCGGGCAGCTCCGGCAGGAACGGAAAGTCCTCGAAGGATCCGGTGGCGGTCTTGGCGGCCTCGCGGGCATCGCCACCGGGCAGGGACCCGACACCGGTGGCTCCTGGGAACCTGAACTGGCTGTTTTCGCTCACCCCCGCAGGGTACGTAACGCCGGCCGGTGACCTCACAGCCAGTGAGCGCCGTACCGGCGCAACAGGGCGCGCAGACCCGGCGGATCGGCCACGGCGAGATTGTTCCGGAAGCGGCCCCGCTCCCAGGCGAGGTCCGTGCCCCCGTGGAGGCTCGCGGTGCCGATGACCAGGCCCCGGGCATCGAGCAGGGCCACCGTCAGGCTTCCGGGGCACCGGCAGATGTCACCGGTGAAGTCGCCCTCGGTGCCGAGCCCGCGCAGCTCCGCGAGGCCGGCGTCGTCGAAGACCTCGCCGAGGACCGGCCGCTCGGCGAGCGGTGCGCCGGCGTCCCCGCCCGCCAGGACCAGCGCGGCCTCGGTCCGCGGCCACACCTGCGCCAGCCAGAGCCGGATCTCGGCCCCGCTCGCCCGCGTCACCGCCCCGGCCGCACCGTCACGTCGTTGACCTCCGCGTCCCTCGGCAGGTCCAGGGCCATGAGGATGGTCGTGGCGACGGACTCCGGGTCGATCCACTTCGACGGGTCGTACTCCTTGCCCTCCTGCTGGTGGACCTTGGCCTGCATGGGGCTGGCGGTGCGGCCGGGGTAGACGGAGGTGACGCGGACGCCGCCCGCGTGCTCCTCCTGGCGCAGGGAGTCGGCGAGGGCCTTCAGGCCGTGCTTGGAGGCGGCGTAGGCGGACCAGCCGGCGTGGGCGTTGAGGCCGGCGCCGGAGTTGACGAAGATCACATGACCGCGGGCGGCCCGCAGCTGCGGCAGGAAGTGCCGGGTCAGCTCGGCGGGCGCGATCAGGTTGACGCTGAGCTGGTGGCGCCAGGACTTCGGGGTCAGGTCGCCGACGTCGCCGAGGTCGACGACCCCGGCGATGTGCATCAGGGAGTCCACCCGGTCCGGGAGCGTCTGGTGGGAGAACGCCCAGGACAGCCTGTCCGGGTCCGCCAGGTCGCCGACCAGGGTGCGCGCGCCGGGGAACTCGGCCGCCAGCTCCTTCGCGCGGCCCGCGTCGCGCGCGTGCAGCACGAGTTCGTCCCCGCGCGCGTGCAGCCGGCGCGCCACGGCCGCGCCGATGCCGGAACCGGCCCCGGTGATCACATGAGTAGCCATGCCTGCCATGCTCGCATCACCGGACGCCGAGCTGCTCCTCCAGGTAGGCCAGCGCCCCGACCGGCTCGTCCGCGAAGAAGACCAGGTCGGCCAGCGGGCGGGGCAGGAAGCCCTCGTCCTCCATGCGGCGGAACTGCTGCTTCAGGCCGTCGTAGAAGCCCGCCGTGTTCAGCAGCACCACCGGCTTCTCGGTGCGGCCGTGCTTCTTCAGCTCCAGGATCTCGGTGGCCTCGTCCAGCGTGCCGGTGCCGCCCACCATGATCACCACGGCGTCGGCCTTCTCCAGCAGCAGCTTCTTGCGCTCGGCGAGGTCGGCCGCGATGACCATCTCGTCGGCGCCGGGCCGCGCCTTGTTCGCCAGGAACTCCACGGAGACGCCCAGCAGCCTGCCGCCGGCCTCCTGCACGCCGTCGGCGACCACCTTCATCAGACCGGCGTCGGAGCCGCCCCAGACCAGCGTGTGGCCGCCCTTGCCGATCAGTTCCGCGAACTCGCGCGCGGGGCGCGTGTAGCGCTCGTCGAGATCGGCGGCGGACAGGAAGACGCAGATGTTCATGGCCACTACCGTACGGTGCCCGTCCCGGGCGGGAAGAAGGACGACCCGTCCGGACGCTGAACCGGTCATGACCCAAGGACACACGATCACCATCGAGAAGAGCACGCGGCACGTGCGCGTGGTGTACGGCGGCCGGGTGCTCGCCGAGTCCGACCGTCCCCTGGAGCTGCGCGAGACGGGCTGCCCGGTGCGGTACTACATCCCGGCCGAGGACGTACGCCTGGACCTGCTGACTCCCTCCGACACGCACACCGTCTGCCCCTTCAAGGGCACGGCGTCCTACTGGTCGCTGCCGGACGCGCCCGACCTCGTCTGGGCGTACCCGGACCCCAAGCCGGAGGTGGCGGAGATCAAGGACCACTACTGCTTCTACGACACCGACGTGTCCTGACCGGTGAGTCCCCTGTCGTACGGCAGTCTGCACGGCCATGGACAAGAAGACGACTTCACGCGACGGCACCTCCCTCGCGTACCACGTGACCGGCCAGGGGCCCACGGTGATCCTGGTGAGCGGCGCGATGTCCACCGGCGGCACCGTAATGCCCCTGGCGCAGCGCCTCGCGGACAGCTGCACGGCCGTCGTCTACGACCGCCGGGGCCGCGGCGAGAGCGGCGACACGCCGCCGTACGAGGTCGACCGTGAGGTGGAGGACCTGGCCGCGCTGCTCGACGCGGTGGGCGGCGACGCGGCGCTGTTCGGGGTCTCCTCCGGCGGCGCCCTGGTCCTGCACGCGGCGGCGAGCGGGCTGCCGGTCAGCCGGGCGGCGGTGTACGAGGTGCCGTACGCCGACCACCTGACGGACGGTGCCGCGCGGGAGGCCGTCTACAAGGAGCAGCTGAACACGGCGCTCGCCGAGGGCCGGCGCGGGGACGCGGTGGAGCTGTTCCTGCGCCTGACGGGCCTCGCCGAGGAGATGATCCTGCGCGCCCGCCAGTCCCCGATGTGGGCCGGCATGGAGGCCCTCGCCCCCAGCCTCGCCCACGACGACGCCGTCATGGGCGACGGCCTGCTCCCCCGGGACCGGCTCGCCGCGGTCCGGGTCCCCGTGCTCGCGGTCGCGGGCGGCGCGAGCCCGGAGTGGATGCACCGGGCGAACCAGGCGGTCGCCCAGGCCGTCCCGCAGGGCACCTACCGGGTCCTGCCGGGCCAGACCCACATGGTGGAGCCGGAGGTACTGGGGCCGGTGCTGGCGGAGTTCTTCACGGGCTAGGCGGGCGGAGTTCCTCGCCGAGCGGGCGGGCCGGGCGGGCTCAGACCGACGCCGTCGCGCGCGTGGTGGACGCGATCGTCGCCGAGCCCACCACGCGCGTGCCGTCGTACAGCACGATCGCCTGGCCGGGGGCGACGCCGCGGACCGGCTCCGTGAAGGTCACGCGCAGCTCGCCGTCCACGAGTTCGGCGGTCACCTCGGTCTCGCCGCCGTGGGCGCGCAGCTGGGCGGTGTAGGTGCCGGGGCCGGTGGGGGCGGTGCCGCACCAGCGGGGCTTGATCGCGGTGAGCGCGGTGACGTCCAGGGCGGCGGCCGGGCCGACGGTGACCGTGTTGGTGACCGGGGAGATGTCGAGGACGTAGCGCGGCTTGCCGTCGGGGGCCGGGGTGCCGATCCGCAGGCCCTTGCGCTGGCCGATGGTGAAGCCGTACGCGCCCTCGTGGGTGCCCAGCTTGGCGCCGGACTCGTCCACGATGTCGCCCTCGGCCTTGCCGAGGCGCTTCGCCAGGAAGCCCTGGGTGTCGCCGTCGGCGATGAAGCAGATGTCGTGGGAGTCGGGCTTCTTGGCCACGGCCAGGCCCCGGCGCTCGGCCTCCGCGCGGATCTCCTCCTTGGTGGTGACCGTGTCGCCGAGCGGGAACAGCGCGTGCGCGAGCTGCTTCTCGTCCAGCACGCCGAGGACGTACGACTGGTCCTTCGCCATGTCGGAGGCGCGGTGCAGCTCGCGGGAGCCGTCCGGGTTCACGATCACCTTGGCGTAGTGACCGGTGCAGACGGCGTCGAAGCCGAGGGCCAGCGCCTTGTCCAGCAGCGCGGCGAACTTGATCTTCTCGTTGCAGCGCAGGCACGGGTTCGGGGTGCGGCCGGCCTCGTACTCGGCGACGAAGTCCTCCACCACGTCCTCGCGGAAGCGGTCGGCGAGGTCCCAGACGTAGAACGGGATGCCGATGACGTCGGCGGCGCGGCGGGCGTCGCGCGAGTCCTCGATGGTGCAACAGCCCCGCGCGCCGGTTCGGAAGGACTGCGGGTTCGCGGAGAGCGCGAGGTGGACGCCGGTGACGTCGTGGCCTGCTTCCGCGGCCCGCGCGGCGGCGACGGCGGAGTCGACCCCGCCGGACATGGCGGCGAGGACGCGGAGGGGGCGGGTGCGCTGCGGGGTGTCAGTCATAACCCTTCCAGAGTACGGGGGCGCGGGAACCTGGACGGCCGCATATCCGTTGACGATCACATGGGGGCGACGACAGGGGCGACCACGGGGTCGCCGGCGGGCGACGGGGACCGGCGGCTGGGGCGGCGGGCCCTGCTGGCGGGCGGCCTCGCGGCGGCCGTGGGGACGGCGGTGCTGGCCCGGGACGAGCTGTCCCGGCTGTGGTGGCGGCTGCCCGGCGTGGACAGGCCGCGGGTGGCGGGCGCGGTGGACTTCCGGGGTGCGCGCTGGGTGGCGGCCTCGGCGGCGAACTACCGGCGGGCGGACCGGCCGTCCGACTACCGGGTGGACCGGGTGGTCGTCCATGTCACCCAGGGCGGCTACGCGTCGGCCGTGAAGGTGTTCCAGGACCCCGCGCACGGCGCCGCGGCGCACTACATCGTCCGCAAGGACGGGCGGGTCACCCAGCTGATCCGCGAGCTGGACGTCGCCTTCCACGCGGGCAACCGGGAGTACAACGAACGCAGTGTCGGCATCGAGCACGAGGGCTTCGTGGAGGACGCCGCGTCGTTCACGGACGCGATGTACGCGGCCTCGGCCCGGCTGACGGCGGCGATATGCGGGCGGTACGGGATACCCGTGGACCGGGAGCACATCATCGGGCACGTGGAGGTGCCGGGCACGGACCACACGGATCCGGGGCGGTTCTGGGACTGGGAGCGGTACATACGGCTGGTCCGCGCCGAGCGCGCCAAGTCCCCCGCGGCTAGGTGAGCCCGGCCGCCCGGGCGCGTTCCACGGCCGGGCCGATCGCCTTCGCCACGGCCTCGACGTCGGCCTCGGTGGAGGTGTGGCCCAGGGAGAAGCGCAGGGTGCCGCGGGCCAGCTCCGGGTCGGCGCCGGTGGCGAGGAGGACGTGGCTGGGCTGGGCGACGCCCGCGGTGCAGGCGGAGCCGGTGGAGCACTCGATGCCCTGGGCGTCCAGCAGGAGCAGCAGGGAGTCGCCCTCGCAGCCGGGGAAGGTGAAGTGCGCGTTGGCCGGGAGCCGGCCCTCGGGTGCCGGGTCGCCGCCGAGGATCGCGTCCGGTACGGCCGTACGGACGGCGTCGACCAGCTGGTCGCGCAGGGCGCCGATCTCCCGCGCGAACCACGCGCGGTGCTCGGCGGCGAGCCGGCCGGCGACGGCGAAGGAGGCGATGGCCGGGACGTCGAGCGTGCCGGAGCGGACGTGCCGCTCCTGGCCGCCGCCGTGCAGGACGGGTACGGGGGTGTACTCGCGGCCGAGGACCAGGGCGCCGATGCCGTAGGGGCCGCCGATCTTGTGGCCGGAGACGGTCATGGCGGCGAGGCCCGAGGCCCCGAAGTCGACCGGGACCTGACCGAAGGCCTGGACCGCGTCGGCGTGCAGCGGGACGCCGAACTCGGCGGTGACGTCGGCGAGTTCGCGGATCGGCATGACCGTGCCGATCTCGTTGTTGGCCCACATCACGGTGGCCAGGGCGACGTCGTCGGGGTTGCGGGCGATGGCCTCGCGCAGCGCCTCGGGGTGGACGCGGCCGTAGGAGTCGACGGGGAGGTACTCGACGGTGGCGCCCTCCTGCTCGCCGAGCCAGTGCACGGCGTCCAGGACGGCGTGGTGCTCGACGGGGCTGGCGAGGACGCGGGTGCGGGCCGGGTCGGCGGAGCGGCGGGACCAGTACAGGCCCTTGACGGCCAGGTTGTCGGCCTCGGTGCCGCCCGAGGTGAAGACGACCTCGCTGGGGCGGGCGCCGAGCGCTTCGGCGAGGGTCTCGCGGGATTCCTCGACCGTGCGGCGGGCCTGCCGGCCGGATGCGTGGAGGGAGGAGGCGTTGCCCGTGATGCTCAACTGGGCGGTGAGTGCCTCTGCCGCCTCCGGGAGCATCGGGGTGGTCGCGGCGTGGTCGAGGTAAGCCATGGTGACGCCGATTCTACGGCGCCGGGTCCCTGCGGTCGGCCTCGGCCGGGATCAGGTGCCGTTCGCCGGTGGGCGCCTTGAGTTGAGTTGGTTGCGCCTGGGCTTGGCCGCGGCGCACCCGGCACTGCGGGCCGTGCCCGACCTCCCCCCGTTCTCGGGGCTCAGTCGCTGGTCACAGGCTCCAGGAGACCGTGCCCGAGATCTGCATGGCTGCGATCAGGACCACGAGGTCGGCGATGCCGAGGGTGAGGCCCAGGTAGGCACGGCCCCGGCGGGTGGTGCCGCGCCAGAGGGAGACCGCGGCGAGGACGATGGCGACCGGGCCGAGGAAGAGGTTGAGGACGAGCAGGCCGAGGAGGCCGAGGATGAAGGACGCGACGGCCATGCCGTCCGCGTCGCGGGCGCGCGGGCGGGTGTCGGTGCGGCCGGTGGCCGGTGCGGTGAGTTGCATGGTGCTCAGCTCCTTGGGTCCGTAGGTGCTCGGGTCCTGCGTGCGGTCAGTTCGCCGAGGTGTGGCGGCGACGTCCGTGGCGCTCGCGGATCGCGAAGACGCCGAGCCAGACGGCGATGACGGCGGCCAGGACGGCGGTGACGGTCAACGGTGCGTGGGCGACGGTGCCCAGCACGACTCCGAGCAGCATGAGCGCGGCGACGAGGAACAGCATGGGATCGGATCCCCCCTCCTAGGTGCCTCGTGTTTCGGCCGGTGTGAAGTTTGGGTGAACAGTTGTAGTAACAGTTGTTCACTGACTTCGAGTCTAGCGCTCCCGACGGCTTTAAAATTCCAGAGAACAGTTGTTAACTGGATGACATGAGTCACACCCTCGGCATCCGGCAGGCCCAGAAGCAGAAGACCCGGCAGGCGTTCCTCGACGCGGCGCTCGCCCTGCTGGAGGAGCAGAGCCTGAGCAGTCTGGGCCTGCGCGAGGTCACCCGGGCCGTCGGGGTCGCCCCGACCGCCTTCTACCGGCACTTCCGCTCGACCGCCGACCTCGGTGTGGCCCTGGTCGACGAGGCGCTGGGCAGCCTGCATCCGATGGTGCGGACGACGGTGTCCACCACGGGCGACAGCGAGGAACGCATCACGCGCGCCATCGAGCTGATCGCCCGTCACGTAGACGCGTACCCCGCACACGTCCGCTTTATCGCCCGGGAACGGCACGGCGGGGTGCAGCCGGTGCGCGAGGCCATCCGGGCGCAACTGGTCCGGTTCGCCGAGGAGGTGAAGGTCGAGCTGGCCAAGGACCCGGAGGCGGCGGGCTGGAGCGAGGACGACCTGCTGATGCTCGCGCACCTCTACGTCGACCAGATGCTCATCACCGCCTCCCTGTTCCTGGAGGCGCTGGAGGCCCCGGAGGAGGAGCGGGAGCGGGTGACGCAGCTCGCCACCCGCCAGCTGCGGCTCATCAGCATCGGCCGCAGCCACTGGCTCGACTGAGCCGCCCTCAGCCCTGCCGGGCCCCTCCCGGACCGCCACAGCCCCCGCCCTGGCCGCCGCCGGGTCCGCCCTGACCACCCTGACCGCCGGGCGCGCCGCTCGGCACCCCCGTGGGCATGCCGCTCGGCACACCCGACGGCGCTCCGCTCGGCCGGTGGCCCCCGGTACCGCCCGTGGGCATGCCGGACGGCGCCTCACAGCCCTGCTGCTGACCGGGGTTGCCGCTGCCGGAGGAGGACGAGTCACCCGAGCCGCACGCGGTCAACAGCAGCGGGGACAGCGCCAGCAGGGCCGCGGCGCGGACGAGACGGGCACGCTTCATGAGAATCAGCTCCGGTGAGGATGAGAAAGTCCTGAGGGCCGCACTCAACCAACCTCGCCTTGGCGCCACTTGAGCCCGTCCTGTCCGTCAGCTGTCAGTTCCCGGGCCGGACCCCTCGTACAGCGCCGTGACCGAACGCACCGCCGCCAGCAGTTCCGCGCGCGCCTCGGGCGGGTCCAGGACCTCCACCTGGTCGGAGAGTCCGAGGAGTTGCCGTACGGCGCGGAGGTTCGGGTAGGCCAGCCGCGCGGTGGCCCACTCGCCCGTGCCGCCGTCGTCGGGCGGAGCCGTCAGCTGGGCGGCGACCAGCCGCTGGAACAGGTCGAGTCGGTCGCGCCGCACCCGCACGGTGACCTCGACCGTGTTCTCCCGTTCCTCCACCTGCCGGCGCAACACCTCCCAGGCGTCGGCGAGTTCGATGCCGGGCCGGCGCCGTACGGGCTCGTCCAGCGGCCGGGCCGAGCGGATCCGGTCGGCGCGGAACAACCGGGGCAGGCCGCGCCGGTCGGCGACCAGGTACCAGACCCCGGCCTTGGCGACGAGGCCGTACGGATCCACGGTGTACGTCCGCGGCTCGCGCTGCCCGCTGTGCCGGTAGCGCAGCTTCAGGCGCCGGTCGGAGAAGACCGCGTCCTGGAGCACCTCCAGGTCGACGGCCTGCTGCGGGCCGCTCTTCCAGCGGGTGGCGTCGACCAGGATGCGGCGGCTGGTCACCTCGGCGGCGGGCCGGTGCGGCGCCGGGAGCGCGGCCATCACCTTGCGCAGGGCCGAGCCGAGGGCCGCGTCCAGGCCGAGCGCGGCATGGGCGCCCTGGGCGGCCAGGATGAACAGGGCCCGGGACTCGTCGGCGGTCAGTCCCGTGACGTCGGTGCGGAAGCCGGGGAGGAGTTCGATGCCGCCGTGCCGGCCGCGCTCGGCGTACACCGGAACCCCGGCGGCGGACAGCGCCTCGACGTCCCGGTAGATGGTGCGGACCGACACCTCCAGCCGGTCGGCGAGTTCGGGCGCGGGGACGCGGCCCCGGGTCTGCAGGAGCAGCAGGATCGACAGCAGCCGGTCGGACTTCACGCGGCCAGGATCCCGCCCTGGCGAAGCGCCGCGCAAATGCTGACGGCAGGTGTCAGGTTATCCGCGCATCCTCTTCTCACCGACCCCGAGTACGACCACCGGAGAGGCACACATGACCAGCACCGAGTTCATCGACCCGCGCCCCCTCTACGTCCGCGCCACCGAGCAGGCGGCCGCCCTGATCAAGGCCGTACGACCCGAGGACCTGGACCGGCCGACCCCCTGTACCGAGTTCGACGTACGCGGTCTGCTGAGCCACGTCGTCGGCGGCACCCGGCGGATCGCGGTGGTGGGCGAGGGCGGCGACGGGCTCGCCGTGCACCCGTCCGCCGAGGGTGTGCCGGACGACGGCTGGGCCGCGGCCTACGACGAGGTGCGGGTCCGGGTCCTGAAGGCCTGGGAGAGCGACGAGCGGATGACGACGCCGGTACGGGTTCCCTGGGGCGAGGTCCCGGGCCACGCGGCGCTCTCGGGCTACGTCATGGAGATCGTGACACACACCTGGGACCTCGCCGAGGCGGTCGGCCACCGGGGTGAACTCGACCCGGAGCCGGCCGAGTTCGCGCTCGCGACAGCCCGCGCGGTACTGCCGGACTCCCGTCCCCGCGACGCGGAGACGCCCTTCGCCGCCCGCCGCGAGACGCCGGAGGGTGCCGGCGTCTACGAGCGGCTGGCGGCCTGGCTGGGCCGCGAGCCGCTCAGCCGAGCCTGACCCGGGCCAGCTGGCGGGACTGGGCGACCAGACGGTCCTCGCTGTCCCAGACCTCGGCGTCCTCCTCCAGGAAGCCGCCGGCCAGGTTGCGGGTGGTGATCGACACCCGCAGCGGGCCGGGGGCCGGGCGGTGGCGGACGTGGACGGTGAGTTCCACGGTCGGCACCCAGCCCTTCAGACCCATCTCGAAGGCGGTGGGCGGGAGGGCGTCCACGGCGAGGAGCAGCGAGAGCGGGTCGGCGTCGCGGCCGTCGGCGAGGCCGAACCAGGCGCGCATCTCGCCCTTGCCGGAGGGCGCGCCGAGCGCCCAGCCGAGGGTGGCGGGGTCCAGCTTGAGCATCAGCCGGTCGGCGATGGCGGAGCTGCCGTCGACCGGGGCCGGCCCGTCCTCGGGGCCGAAGCACTGCTCCAGCGGCGGCATCGCGGGCGGGGTGGCCGTCGTACGGACGTCGTCGGGGAGGGCGGCGAGGTCGCCGTAGGAGGCGAGGACGCGGATGCGTTCGACCTCGTTGCCCTCGTCGTCGTACTGGTAGAGCGAGGCCTGGCCGGTGGAGAGGGTGCGGCCGGTGCGCACGGTCTCGGTGCGGACGACCGCCGGGCCGGGCTGGGAGGCGGTCAGGTAGTGCGCGGAGACGGTGAACGGGTCCGGGTGCGGCAGGGTGTCCGCGAGGGCCCGGCCGAGCACGGCCAGCAGGTAGCCGCCGTTGACGGCGCTGATGATGGTCCAGCCGGCCGAGATGTCGATGTCGTAGACCCCGGGCTCGCGCCGGGTGACCGCGGTGTCGCGGTCGAACTCGCTGTCGCCGATCAGGGCCCGCGTGGCAGGGACGGAAGCTGCTTCTGGCATGGGTGAACGGTACAGCAGGAAACTACTAAGCGGTAGCTTTTCTCGGGTGAGCGGAGGGCGTGCACCGGCCGCCAGGTGAGGTTCCGGCAATTTCTCGGTAAGTGTCCGGACTCGTCCTCAACCCCGGGCCGCCGTTCTCCCTCTATGGGGACATGAGCCTCACCGGGACTCCGTTCCTCTACACGACCATCGTGCTGTCCGTGGTCGCCCTGATCCTGCCGCTCGTCCTGTGGTCACGGATGCGCGGACCCAGGCCGCTGCGCGCCGTGGCCCGGGTGCTGATGCTGCTGTTCGCCCAGGGCACGGCCGTCACGCTGGTCTTCGTGCTGGTCAACAACCAGAACAACCTGTACGACGACTGGGCCGACCTGCTCGGCACCGGCAACCACGTCCAGCAGGCCGCCGACCTCGGCCGGGACGGCACCGGCGGGATCGCGGTGAAACGATTGCCCAAGGTGAGACAGACCTTCACGGACGCCCAGGGACCCGGCATGCGCGCGGCCGGCGGGGTGCGCGTCACCCAGCTCAAGGGCCGGGTCTCCGGCGTGAACGCCGAGGTCTACGTCTGGCTGCCGCCGCAGTACGACGACCCGGCCTACCGGCACAGGAAGTTCCCGGTGGTGGAGGTGCTGCCGGGCTACCCCGGCTCCGCCAAGGCCTGGTTCGGCTCGCTGAAGGCCCATGAGCAGCTGCTGCCGCTGATGGAGAGCGGCCGGGTGGCGCCGTTCATCCTGGTCGCCCCGCGCACCAACCTGCTGGCCGGTGTGGACACCGGCTGCGCCAACATCCCGGGCCAGGTCAACGCCGACACCTGGCTCAGCATCGACGTGCCGAAGATGGTCATGGACAACTTCCGGGCCGAGCCGGCTCCCCGGGGCTGGGCGGTGGCCGGGTACTCGGCGGGCGCGCACTGCGCGGTCAAGCTGGCCGTGGCCCACCCCGACCGGTACCGGGCCGCGGTGAGCATGTCCGGCTACAACGACCCGATCGGCGAACGCAACTCCCTCGCCGCCCAGACCCCCGCGTTGCGCGCCGCGAACAACCCCTGTCTGCTGCTGAAGCAGGCCGCCGCACCGCCCCCGGTCGCGCTGTACCTCTCCGGCCAGTCCGGCGACGGCTACCAGGCGGGCATGGCCCTGGAGGCGGTCGCCAAGGCGCCGACCACCGTGCGGGTGGTGTTCCTGCCGCGCAGCGCGGGCGGTCACACCATGGCGTTGTGGCGCCCGCAGGTGGACGCCGTCTTCCGCTGGCTGACCCTGCAGATGGGCGAGAGCCACGCCAAGGGGCAGGACACCTCCGTCGCCGGGGGCGCTCCCGGGACTACTCCTCGGTCACCGTCGACCGGCGGTTCCACGCACGCGGCGCTCGCCAGTGGAACCGCATCGCGAGCAGACGCAGAACGAAAGCCGTGACGACCGCGAGCCCGCTGGTGAGGGGGGTGAGGGCGTCGTAGCGGATGCACAGCACGACCATCGTGGCGCCGACGATCGCCGGGACCGCGTACAGGTCGCGGTCCCAGCGCAGCAGCGAGGGCACCTCGTTGGCCAGCACGTCCCGCAGGACGCCGCCGCCGACGGCGGTGGCGAGGCCCAGCGTCGCCGACGCGGTCAGGCCGAGGCCGAAGCTGTACGCCTTCGTCGTACCGCTGACACAGAACAGGCCGAGGCCGGCCGCGTCGAAGACGAGCACCGCCGCCTGGATGCGTTCGACGTGCGGGTGCAGGAAGAAGACGACGAGCGCGGCGAACAGCGGAGTGACGAAGTACCCGAGGTCGGTGAAGGCGGCCGGGGGCACGGCTCCGATGACCAGGTCGCGGAACAGTCCGCCGCCCAGCGCGGTGACCTCGGCGAGCACGGCGATGCCGAAGACGTCGAAGTTCTTGCGCACCGCCAGCAGGGCGCCGGAGATCGCGAACACGAAGATGCCGATCACATCGAGCGTGTGCTGGACGGACGGACTGAAGAGTTGCTGGAGCTGCACCCTGACATTCTCACCTGTCGGAGTGCGTGAACCTTACAAAGCCAGGCTCACAGGGCGGGTTTCCCTGTGGTGAACAGCCAGGTGTCGAAGAGATCGTCCAGCTGTCGCCCGCTGACCCGCTCGGCGAGGCGGATGAAGTCGTCGGTGTCCGCGTTGCCGTACCGGTGGAGCCGCGTCCAGGCGGGCAGCAGCTCGAAGAAGGCCTTGTCGCCGATGCGCTCGCGCAGCATCTGGAGGGTCATCGCGCCGCGCTGGTAGACGGCGGAGGCGAACATCGTGTCCCGCTGCGGGTCGGCGACCTTGATCTGCCAGAAGGCGGAGTCGGCGGGGCGGGCCTGGTAGCCGGCGAGGAAGGAGTCGTGGGCGGAGCGGGTGCCCTGGTGCTCGGCCCACAGCCACTGGGCGTAGGTGGCGAAGCCCTCGTTGAGCCAGATGTCCTTCCACCGCGCCACGCTCACCGAGTCGCCGAACCACTGGTGGGCCAGCTCGTGCACGATGGTCGTCTCGTTGCGCACGGCCGAGTAGGCGGGTTTGCTCTGCACCTCCAGCGAGAACCCGGCCTCCGGCATGTCGTCCACGATCGCGCCGGTCTCCTCGAAGGGGTACGGCCCGAAGACCTGCGACCAGTAGTCGGTGGCGGCGGCGGTGACGCCGTAGACGTCGACGTTGTTGCTGTTCTTCAGCGCGGGGTCGACGGCGACGTAGATCGGGATGCCGCCGGGGGTGCGCCCGGTGCGTACGTCGAACTTCCCGATGGTGGCGGTGGCGAGGTAGGTCGCCATCGGCTTCGACTCCCGCCAGTGGGTGTACGTCGAGCCGCCCTTGTCGTACGTCGACACCAGCCGGCCGTTGGAGACGGCGGTCAGGCCGCGCGGGGCCTTGATCCGGATGTCGTAGGTGGCCTTGTCGGCGGGGTGGTCGCTGGAGGGGAACCAGGTGGAGGCGGCGTTGGGCTCACAGGCGACGAAGACGCCGTCGCCGGTCTTCATCCAGCCGTAGGCCGAGCCGAAGACGATGGGGCCGCCGAGGGGCTCGGGTATGCCGCCGTAGGTGACGGAGACGGTGAACACGCGGCCCTCGGGGAGCGCCCGGCGCGGGGTGACGGTGATCTCGTCGCCGTCACGGGTGAACTCCGCCCGTCTGCCGTTGACCTCGACCCCGGTGACCTCCAGCCGCTGGAGGTCGAGGTCGAAGGAGGAGAGCTTCTGGGTGGCGCGCGCCGTGAGGGTCGTACGGCCGTCCAGGCGGCCGGTGTCCGGGGCGTAGGCGAGGGCGAGGTCGTAGTGGCGGGCGTCGTAGCCGCCGTTGCCGAGCTGCGGGAAGTAGGAGTCGCCGATGCCGGGGGCGCCGGGGGTGGGGGCGGAGGAGGCGGCGATGACGAGGAAGGAGGCCGCCGCGGTGGCCACGGCCCCCAGACGTGCCGAACGGGAGAGTGCCATGAATCGTCCCTTTCGAGCGTGCCGATCAGTGGTCGGACACGGAGGACTCTGCACTCTCCCGTTCGGGCATGTACATGACTTTGCCCAGTCGTCATGTGCTACTTGTCGGTCGACTCCTGGGTGTCGGCCTCGTTCGAGGTCTTGGCGCCGGGGCCGGTCTTCTTGCGGGAGGTCTCGACCGCTTCGGCGGCCTCGGCGGCCTCGGGAGCTTCGGCGGTCTCGGAGACCTCGTCGGACTCGGAAGCCTGGGCGGGCTCGGAAGCTTCCTCGGTCTCGGAAGCCTCGGCGGTCGCGGGGGCCTCCTCGGTCTCGGAAGCCTCGGCGGTCGCGGGGGCCTCCTCCGTCTCGGAAGCCTCGGCGGTCGCGGGGGCCTCCTCTGTGGCCTCGGTAGTCTCCGCAGCCTCGGAGGCCTCGGCGGTCTCCTCCGGCTCGGCAGCCTCCGCCGCCGCCGGCTCCTTCTCCGTCGCACCGCCGGAGGCCACCGCGTCCGGGACCAGTTCCGAGGCCTTCTTCGCCGCCGACAGCAGGACCGTGTCCTGCGGGGCCTGGTCGGCGAAGTTCTCCGGGTGGTGGCAGGCGACCCGCTGGCCCGGCTGCAGCTCGACGAGCTGCGGCTCGGTCGTCTTGCAGATCTGCGTCGCCTTCCAGCACCGGGTGTGGAAACGGCAGCCCGAGGGCGGGGCGATGGGCGAGGGCACGTCGCCGCGGAGCAGGATGCGCTCGCTCTTCTGGCCCCGGCGCTTCGGGTCCGGCACCGGTACCGCCGACATCAGCGCCTTGGTGTACGGGTGCATCGGCGTCTCGTACAGCGCGGTGCGGTCGGCCAGCTCCACGATCTTGCCGAGGTACATCACCGCGATCCGGTCCGAGACGTGCCGGACCACCGAGAGGTCGTGGGCGATGATCACGTAGGTCAGGCCCAGCTCCTGCTGGAGGTCGTCCATGAGGTTCACGACCTGTGCCTGGATCGACACGTCCAGCGCGGAGACCGGCTCGTCCGCCACGACCAGCTTCGGCTTCAGGGCGAGCGCGCGGGCGATGCCGATGCGCTGGCGCTGACCGCCGGAGAACTCGTGCGGGTAGCGGTTGTAGTGCTCGGGGCTGAGGCCGACCAGCGACAGCAGCCGCTGGACCTCCTTCTTCACCCCGCCCTCGGGCTCCACGCCCTGGAGCCGGAAGGGCGCCGAGACGATCGAGCCGATGGTGTGCCGGGGGTTGAGGGAGCCGTACGGGTCCTGGAAGATCATCTGGATGTCGCGGCGCAGCGGGCGCATCTGCCCCGTCTTCAGCCGCGTGATGTCCTGGCCCTCGAAGGTGATCTTCCCGCCGGTCGGGTCCTGGAGGCGGGTGATGACCCGGCCCATGGTCGACTTGCCGCAGCCCGACTCGCCGACCACGCCCAGGGTCTCGCCCTTGCGCACCTCGAAGTCGATGCCGTCGACGGCCTTCACGGCGCCGACCTGCCGCTGCAGGATGCCCTTCTTGATCGGGAAGTGCTTGGTCAGGCCCTCGACCCTGAGCAGCACCTCACGGTCCGCCGAGCCCTCGGAAGCCGACGCCTGCTGAGGGATCGCGGCCTCGTCCGTCTTCTTGGTCTCACTCACAGCTTGGGCGCAATCTCTTCGGTCCAGATCCGCTGGCGGTCCTCGGCCGAGAGGTGGCAGGCGGACCAGTGCCCGGTGCTCACCTGCTCCAGCTCGGGGCGCACCGTGCGGGTGACGTTCCCCTTGGGGATGTCCGCGTACGGGCAGCGCGGGTGGAAGGCGCAGCCCGAGGGGACGTTGATGAGGCTCGGCGGCGAGCCCTTGACCGGGATGAGCCGTTCGGAGGTCTCGCGGTCGATGCGGGGCATCGAGCCGAGCAGGCCCCAGGTGTAGGGGTGCTGCGGCTGTTCGAAGACCTCGTCGGCCGGCCCGCGCTCCACGCATCGGCCGCCGTACATCACGAGGACGTCGTCGGCGATCTCGGCGACCACACCGAGGTCGTGGGTGATCATGATGACCGCGGAGCCGAACTCCTTCTGCAGGTCCCGGATCAGGTCGAGGATCTGCGCCTGGACGGTCACGTCGAGGGCGGTGGTCGGCTCGTCCGCGATGAGCAGCTCGGGGTTGTTCACCAGCGCCATGGCGATCATCGCGCGCTGGCGCATACCGCCGGAGAACTCGTGCGGGTAGCCGTCGACGCGCTTGGCGGGTTCGGGGATGCCGACGCGGTCGAGCATCTCGATGGCCCGCGCGCGGGCGACCTTCTTGCTGACGTCGTGGTGCACCCGGTAGGCCTCGACGATCTGGTCGCCGACCTTGTAGTACGGGTGCATCGCGGACAGCGGGTCCTGGAAGATCATCGCCATCTCGCGGCCGCGGAGCTTGCGCACCTCGTCCGGGGCGGCGGAGACCAGTTCCTTGCCGTCCAGCCAGATCTCGCCGGACATCTGCACGTTCTTGCCGCGGGTGCCGAGCCGGTGCAGGCCCATGATGGCCTGCGAGGTGACCGACTTCCCGGAGCCGGACTCACCGACGATGGCGAGGGTCCTGCCCTTCTCCAGCGAGAAGCTGAGCCCGTCGACGGACTTGACCAGGCCGTCGTCGGTCGGGAAGTGCACCTTGAGGTCGCGGACCTCCAGGAAGGCGTCGGGCGTCTTGCCGGAGTCGGTGGGCTCGCCCACCGCGGCGCCGGTCTTGGAGAGTTCGGTCACGAGAGCCTCACCCGCGGGTCGGCGGCGGCGTAGAGCACGTCCACCACAAGGTTTGCGATCACGACGAAGAAGGCGGCGAGCAGGGTCACGCCGAGGATCTTGGGCAGGTCGTTGTCGGTGATGCCCTGCACCGCGTACTGGCCGACGCCGCCCAGCGAGAAGACGCTCTCGGTGATCACGGCGCCGCCGAGCAGCAGACCGAGGTCCATGCCGAACACGGTGATGATCGGGGTGAGGGCCGCGCGCAGACCGTGCCGGACCACGACGTTGCGCTCGCGCAGGCCCTTGGCGCGGGCCGTGCGGATGAAGTCCTCGTTCATCGTCTCCAGCATGCCCGAGCGGGTGAGCCGGGCGTAGATGGCGGAGTACAGCAGCGCCAGCGAACACCAGGCAGGGAAGAGGGTGTTGGCCCACTGCTCGGGGTTCTCGGTGAACGGGACGTAGTCGCGTCCGAAGATCGGCCAGTTGAAGACGAAGAGCAGGATCGCCAGGTTCCCCGTGAAGAACATGGGCAGCGAGACACCGGCGAGTGCGACGCCCATGAAGGTGCGGTCGAAGAACGAGCGCGGCTTCAGCGCGGAGATGACACCGATGACCACACCCGAGACGAGCCACATCACGGCGGCGCCCGCGGCCAGCGAGAGGGTGATCGGGATGCGCTGGGTGAGCTGCGGCCAGACCGCGACGTGGTCCTTGAAGGAGTAGCCGAAGCAGGGCACGTCGCAGTGCACCGTGGTGGGCCCGAGGTTGTAGTCGGCGCCGGCCACGATCCCCTTGATGAAGTGCCAGTACTGGACGTAGACGGGCTGGTCCAGACCGAGGTTGTGCTTGACCGCGGCGATGTCCGCCTTCGACGGGCTCTTGCCGATGTACTGCTGCGCCAGCTGGTCCGCTGTCTGGCCGGCGAGCCGTGGCAGCAGGAAGAAGATGGCAAAGGTGACCGCGGAGACGACCAGCAGCAGGATCACTGCCGCGAACGTCCGGCGGAGGATGTACGAGATCACGGGGATCGGCGCTGGTGCCCGCGGGCCGCGAAGCCCGCGGGCACCAATGCCTTCACCTGCCTTCCGGGGCTGCTACTTCGACGCGACGCCGATGTTGAGGTAGTCGTACTGACCGCTGAAGGCCGCCGTGGAAACCAGGTTGGTGTAGTTCTGCGGGCGGGCCAGCAGGACCTTGAAGTAGGTCAGCGGGACGAGGACGGCGTCGTCCATGGTCTTCTTGTCGATCTGCGTGTAGAGGCTGTTGCGCTCATTGTCGTCCTGAGTGCCGATCGCCTTGGACAGCAGGTCGTTGACGTCCTTGTTGTCGTACTGCGACAGGTTGGTGTTACCGGACTGGCTGATCGCCTTGCCGTTCAGGATCTGCTGCAGGAAGCCGTAGCCGGAGGGCCAGTCGGCACCCCACTGCATCATCTCCAGGCCGATGTTCTGCTTCTTGGTGAACTTCGGCACACCCGCGTAGTCGGTGAAGTACTTACCGGACGGGAACTGCTTGAGGGTGGCGTTGATGCCGACCTTCTTCAGCGAGTTGATGATCGCCGTGGCGGCGTCGATCTCCTGCGGACGGTCCGAACGGGCCGAGATGTTCGTCGAGATCGACGTCTTGCCGCAGGCCTTCAGCTGCTCCTTGGCCTTGGCGACGTCACCCTTGCTGTCCTTGGTGGCGTAGGCGTCGGCCTTGGCGTAGCCCGGGATGTCCGGCGGCAGGACCGTGGAGGCGATCTCACCGCGGATCGGGCCGCCCTCGGCGGTCTGCACCGAGACCTTGTCGATGGCGTACTGGACGGCCTTGCGGCACTCGACCTTGTCGAACGGCGCGACCGTGGTGTTGATCGCCATGTAGACCAGACGGCCACCGTAGGTGTTGTCCGTGTTGGCCTTCTTCGACGGGTCGGTGATGACCTGGGCCTGCGTCGCGGCCTGGACACCCGTGCCGCCGAGGTCGATCGCGTTGCCCGCGAGGACGTCCTTGTCGATCGTCTCCGGGTTGACCTTCAGCTTGACGACGATCTTGTCCGGCAGCTGCTTGCGCAGCGGGTCCGTCTTGGCGTCCCAGTTCTCGTTGCGGACCAGGACGGCCTGCTGGCCCTCCTGGTAGCTCTCGAACTTGTACGAGCCCGAGGAGACGATGTGCTTGACGTAGTCGACGCCCGTGTCCTTCGCCTTGGGCACCGGCGCCGTCTGCGGGGCGGCGACCAGGTAGTCGAACTCCTGGAAGGCCTGCTTCAGGTGGAAGACGATCGTGGTCTCGTCCGGCGTCTCGATGGAGGACAGGCCCTTGTCGCTCTTGTCCTTGTACGGGCCCTTGTACTTGTCGCCGCCGGCCAGGAACTGCTGGAAGTAGTTCGGGCCGAGGGAGAGCACGTCACGCGCGAAGTTCGAGCGCTCGACGGCGTACTTGACGTCCTTCGAGGTGATCGGCGTGCCGTCCTCGTACTTCAGGCCCGACCGCAGCTTGTACGTCCAGGTCTTGCCGCCGTCGCTCGGGACGCCCTTGCTCGCCGCGAGGTCCGGGACGAGGGTGTTGCCCTCCTCGCCGGGACCGGGCTTGAAGGTCATCAGCGGGCGGGCCCACAGCCGGCTGAGGTTGTACATGTACGCGTAGTACGTGTTGCCCGGGTCGAACGAGTCCGGGACGTCGGACAGCTCGTAGGTGAGCGTGCCGCCCTTCTTGTCGGACGCGTTGACGACGCCCTTGGTCGCGGCGTTGGCCCCGGCCGACTTGGTGCCGTTCTCGTTCTTGTTGTCATCGGCCTTGCTGCAACCCGAAAGAAACAGGCTGGCGGAGCCGATGGCCGCGATCGCGGCCAGCGCTGACCTTCGCATGATGGGCGCTTTCCCCTCCATAGATTGGAAACTTGTCGGGCTCTCTGCGGCAGGCGTCAGCGGCTGCGCGGGTCGAGAGCGTCGCGGAGACCGTCACCCAGCAGGTTGAACGCCAGGACGGTGACGAAGATGGCGAGACCAGGGACGATCATGAACATCGGGTCGACCTGGTAGAAGTTGACCGCCTCGCGGAGCATGCCGCCCCAGGACGCCTGCGGGGGCTGGATGCCGACGCCGAGGAAGCTCAGGGACGCCTCGAAGAGGATGTTGGTCGGGATGAGCAGCGTCGAGTAGACGATGATCGGGCCGACCAGGTTGGGCATCAGCTCCCGGAACAGGATGTACGGAGCCTTGGCGCCCATGCCCCGGGAGGCGTCCACGAACTCGCGCTCGCGCAGGGCGAGGGTCTGGCCCCGGACGATCCGGCCCAGGTAGGGCCAGTTGAAGAAGCCGATGACGAAGATCAGCACGCTCAGGTGGAGCGGCAGTCCGTCCAGGCCGAACGCGCCGCCCTGGAGGGTGGCGGAGATGGAGATGGCGAACAGCAGGAGGGGGAAGGCGAGGAACGTGTCCATCAGCCGGCTGATGATCGAGTCCACCCGTCCGCCGTAGTAGCCCGCGATGACGCCCATGACGGCGCCGATCACGTTGGACAGGATCGTGGCGCCGAAGGCGACCACCAGCGACACCCAGGAGCCCTCCAGGATGCGGGTGGCGATGTCCCGGCCGAACTTCGGGTCCACACCGAGCGGGTGATCCGCGCTCATGCCGCCGAGGCTGCCCTTCGGCAGCGAGGTGTCCGGGCTGATCAGGTCCTGGTTGAAGGCGTTGGGGTCGAGCCCGAACACGGACTGGATGGGGCGCGAGAGGATCGCGACGAGGATCAGCAGGACGACGATGATGCCGCCCGCGACGGCGACCTTGTCCTTCTTGAACCGGGTCCAGGCGATCTGGCCCAGGGAACGACCCTCGATCTGCCCCTTTCCGGCACCCTCCAGCACAGCCTCCGGCTGTGCCTCGGCTGCCGCCCCGGTGGTCTCGATCGGTGCGGTCACGGTGAGCGACCCCTCTCGCCGGTGGTGACCGGCCTGCGCCTGCCGCGGATTGCGGCTTTGTCGACTTGCCATCGAGCATGAGGTCTCGACCTCACGTCTGAGTCGGGAGTCTTCAGCGTCGTCGCGATCACCCGCCAGAGCTGGCGGCGAAAGTATGCGCAACCGTGATGCAGTCCGGGGGATTCCGTTATCCGATCAGCGGGTAACGAGCATCGGACGCGGTCCAGTTGGGGCAGAACGGCGAATCTACGCGGTTCGGGACGATCGGGCGATGTCTACGCGCGCAGAAGTGTTTCGGGCCTGTAAATTCTGCGGCCCGGGCCGAAAAGGCCCGTCACTCCGCCCGGTTGTCAGTAACCGCCGTGCACCGGTGGGTAGCCGTATCCGCCGGCCGGGGCCTGCGGCGGGACGGGGGCCTGGAGCTGCGGCTGGGGCTGCGGCTGCGGCGCGGGGACGTGGGCCTCGCGGTCGTAGAAGGGGCGCGCGTTGGCCCGCATCCACATCACCACCGGGTCGTAGTCGTCGGTCATCGCGACCGTCGACACCGGCAGCCCGTCCGGGACCGCGCCGATGGACTGCTGCATCATCGCGCGCACCGAGTCGACCGCGGCCGGCGAGGTGTCGTACACATCCAGGCCGATGGCGAGATACGGCGCCCCGAGCGCCGGCTGCACCCAGGCGCGGCGCAGCGAGCGCAGCGCGGGGGTGCGGTGCGCGTTCTGCGCGAGCAGGGCGTAGAACTGGGGGATCTCGATGCCGGGCTCCGACAGCCGCAGGGGTCCCGCGGGCTGGCGGTCCAGGCCGGTGGCGATGCGGCGCAGATCCAGCCAGGGGATGCCCACGCCGCCGCCCTGGGCGTGCGGGTTGAGCCAGAGGCCGTAGTGGTCGGGGTAGAGGGTGCGGGCCACGTCCAGGCCGTCGACCACTTCGTACGAGCGGTTCCAGCCGCTGGCCGACAGCTCCTGGGCGGAGGTGACACAGGGGGCGTAGTGGAAGCCGTCCACCTCCATGTCCCCGTACTGGGCGTCCGGGGAGCCGGCCTGGCCGTGCCACAGGAGCATCCAGATCTGGCCGGAGGAGGGGGTGGCGAGGGCGCGGAGCAGGGCCTCGTAGGCGTCGTAGCGTCCGGGCGTGACCTGGCGCAGCGTGTGCTCGACGCTTCCGCTGTGGCTCGCGCTCACCTGTCGTGCCCTTCTCTTTTCAGTGCCCCTGCGTTGGGAGACAGCTTATGCGCCCAGTGGCTCGGGGCCTCATGTCCGTGTGCGGGCGCGGGTGCGTTGTGGCTTGTCGCGCAGTTCCCCGCGCCCCTGGGCGGGTTCAGTGGCCGTGCTGGTAGAAGGGGCGGACGTTCGTCTTCAGCCATGTGGACACCGGGTCCGCCGTCACGTCCATGAGGACCAGGCTGACCGGCCACCGGACCGGGAACTTGCCCAGGGCACGGCCCAGGGCGTCCAGGGGGCGGGTGCGGAGGTCGCCCTCCCACTGGGAGAGTTCCACGCCCACGAACATCACCGGGTCGGCCGTCTCGATGGCGGCCAGACAGCGGCGGGCGGTGAGGACCACGCCGGTCTCGGCGAACTCGGCGGAGGCGGCGGAGAGGAAGTCGACCGGGTCGTCCTGCCAGTCGGGCTCGAAGAGGCGGACGCGGGCGCCGGCGTTGGGGCCGTCGAGCGGGGTGCGGCCGGCCCGGCACAGCTCGGCCACGGCGTCGGGCGGCAGCGGGATGCCGACCACGCCGCCCGGGTTGACCGCGATGCCCGCCTGCGGGGGCAGGCCGCGGGCGAACTCCACGGCGGGCGCGATGGTGTACGACATGTGGGCACCGGCCACCTGGCGCAGCTGTTCCTCGGAGCTGAACACCGGGACGTACGTCTGGCCGTCGATGTCCGTCGTCGGCAGGTCCAGCGGGCCGCTGTGCGGGCCCCCGCCGTTCGGCAGCGGTATCCACAGGAAGCTGCGGCCGAGGACCTCGATGATCCGGCCGCCCGCCGAGGGGACGCCGAGGGAGGCCGAGAGCACCTCCTCCAGCTCGTTGCCGGGCCACCCGCCGTGCGGGTGGGGGTGCGCCTGTGCCGGGAAGTCCGCGGGAAGGTCCGCCGGGAAGTCCATCTGCCTACCGCCTGCTGGGGATCACTGCTGTGCGCGAAAAGGCTAGCGGGTGGCTGTGACAGCCCCTCACCGAGTGAAGCCCGTACCCCTCACCGGGTGAAGCCGACGCGGCCGAGGACGTCAGCCGCGTCCCGGTCCAGCAGCACGGCCGCGCCGACGCCGGCGGGCAGCTCGCCCTTCTCCACCGCGCGCAGCAGGCGGGCGGTGGTACGGCGGTGACGGCGGAAGGCGTAGCGGGAGACGCCCCGGCCGCGCTCGCGCTGGCCGTCCCGGGCCGTCTCGGGGCTGACGTCGAGGAGGAGCAGGTGCAGGGTGGCGCCCCGGCGCCGGGCCTCGCGGGCCAGCCAGGCGCGCACCCAGGGCTGGGTGCCGCAGTCGTGCACGACGACTCCCTCGCCGGTGCGCAGGGCGCGGCGCAGTCCGGCGTAGTGGGCGAGGCGGACCAGGGGGCGGTACAGGGCGTAGGGGAGGAAGCCGGGGACGCGGGCCTGCCAGCGGTCGCGGGTGTCCTGGGAGTCGATGCGCCGGCCGGTGACCGCGCGGTGCATCAGGGTGGACTTGCCGCTGCCGGGCAGACCGGTGATCACCACCAGGTCGCGGGGGCCGAAGAGCAGGGCGTGCGGGCTGCGGCCGGCACGGTCGCGCAGGTCCCGCACGACCGGTGCGGGGCGGTCCGCGGACCGCTCGCGGGACAGGGCGGGGGGCTGCTCGGGCACCGCGATGCCGGCGTTGGTGGCGTAGGCCGAGGTCCTGTTCACCGTGATCGTCCTCCCCAGTGGGCTCGGTCATCCCCATGCCCGTTGTATGTAAAGAGAAGGTAATGCGCAACGGTCGGCGGTTCGTGTACGTACTGCCACAGGTTGGTTACAAGGAGCGTGCTCTGGCTGGCCGGGGTGCGGCGTGCAATGATGAGCCCGCCAACTGCATACCGGCCGTTTGAATCCGCGCGGGAGAGTCCCTGGCAGCACTGATGCCGGGGCGCCGAAGGAGCAAGTCCCTCCCTTGAATCTCTCAGGCCCCGTTACCGCGCGGGCGAGGCACATCTGAAAAGCGGGCCGCTGCGACAGTGGCCCCACCCAAGGTGCAAGCCGTGATCGTCCCCGTGGCGGTCGTGGCGAACCTCTCAGGTTCCGATGACAGATGGGGAGGAACGTTCCTCGCCCCATCCCTGTGCCCTGGGAGACGACCGTCCGATGAGCAGTACCGAACTCCGTCACACCGCGCTCGACGCGCTGCATCGCTCGCTCGGTGCGACGATGACCGACTTCGCCGGCTGGGACATGCCCCTGCGCTACGGCTCCGAGCGCGACGAGCACCTTGCCGTGCGCACCAAGGCCGGTCTCTTCGACCTCTCCCACATGGGCGAGATCACCGTCACCGGCGCCGAGGCCGCCGCTCTCCTGAACTTCGCCCTGGTCGGCAACATCGCCTCCGTCGGTGTGGGCCGCGCCCGCTACACCATGATCTGCCAGGCCGACGGCGGCATCCTGGACGACCTGATCGTCTACCGGCTGGCCGAGACCGAGTACATGGTCGTGGCCAACGCCTCCAACGCCCAGGTCGTCCTGGACGCGCTCACCGAGCGCGCCGCGGGCTTCGACGCCGAGGTCCGTGACGACCGAGACGCGTACGCGCTGATCGCCGTGCAGGGCCCGGAGTCCCCCGGCATCCTGAAGTCGCTCACCGACGCCGACCTGGACGGTCTGAAGTACTACGCCGGTCTGCCCGGCACGGTCGCCGGCGTCCCGGCGCTGATCGCCCGCACCGGCTACACCGGCGAGGACGGCTTCGAACTGTTCGTGAAGCCGGAGCACGCCGTCGAACTGTGGCAGGCCCTGACCAAGGCCGGCGAGGGTGTCGGCCTGGTGCCCTGCGGGCTGTCCTGCCGGGACACGCTGCGCCTGGAGGCGGGCATGCCGCTGTACGGGCACGAGCTGACCACCTCCCTCACGCCGTTCGACGCCGGGCTCGGCCGAGTGGTGAAGTTCGAGAAGGAGGGCGACTTCGTCGGCCGGGAGGCGCTCGCGCAGGCCGCCGCCAGGGCGCAGGAGAACCCGCCGCGGGTGCTCGTCGGCCTGGTCGCCGAGGGCCGCCGGGTGCCGCGTGCCGGGTACGCCGTCGTCGCCGGCGGCGAGGTGATCGGCGAGGTCACCTCCGGCGCCCCCTCCCCCACCCTGGGCAAGCCGATCGCCATGGCTTACGTCGACGCCGCGCACGCGGCGCCGGGCACCGAGGGCGTCGGCGTGGACATCCGGGGCACCCACGAGCCGTACCAGGTCGTGGCGCTGCCGTTCTACAAGCGTCAGAAGTAGAGACTGAGCGCGGTCGCCCGTCCCCGGGACCCCGGTCCCGTGGCCGGCACGTGACCCTGCGCACATTCGCCCGCTCACCAGCGGTTTCCGCAGTCCCCCCGTCATCAGCACTCCCGCGTGTACAGGAGAATTCAGGCCATGAGCAACCCCCAGCAGCTGCGCTACAGCAAGGAGCACGAGTGGCTGTCGGCCGCCGAGGACGGCGTCGCGACGGTCGGCATCACGGAGCACGCGGCCAACGCGCTCGGTGACGTCGTCTTCGTCCAGCTCCCCGAGGTCGGCTCCACGGTGTCCGCGGGCGAGACCTGCGGCGAGCTGGAGTCGACGAAGTCGGTCTCCGACCTGTACTCGCCGGTCACCGGTGAGGTCACCGAGGTGAACGAGGACGTCGTCAGCGACCCGTCGCTGGTGAACTCCGCTCCCTTCGAGGGCGGCTGGCTGTTCAAGGTACGCGTCGCGGAGGAGCCGGCCGATCTGCTCTCCGCCGACGAGTACACCGCCTTTTCCGCCGGCTGAGGAGTCGTAGCCGTATGACTGTTCTGAACACGCCCCTGCACGAGCTGGACCCGGAGATCGCCGCCGCGGTCGACGCCGAGCTGAACCGTCAGCAGTCGACCCTGGAGATGATCGCCTCCGAGAACTTCGCGCCGCTCGCGGTGATGGAGGCGCAGGGCTCGGTCCTCACCAACAAGTACGCCGAGGGTTACCCGGGCCGCCGCTACTACGGCGGCTGCGAGCACGTCGACGTCGCCGAGCAGATCGCCATCGACCGGGTCAAGGAGCTGTTCGGCGCCGAGTACGCCAACGTGCAGCCCCACTCCGGCGCCTCCGCGAACCAGGCGGCCCTGTTCGCGCTGGCCCAGCCCGGGGACACCATCCTCGGCCTGGACCTGGCGCACGGCGGCCACCTGACCCACGGGATGCGGCTGAACTTCTCCGGCAAGCAGTTCGACGTGGTCGCCTACCACGTGGACGCCGAGACCGGCCTGGTCGACATGGCCGAGGTCGAGAAGCTCGCCAAGGAGCACCGCCCGAAGGTGATCATCGCGGGCTGGTCGGCGTACCCGCGGCAGCTGGACTTCGCCGAGTTCCGCCGGATCGCCGACGAGGCCGGGGCGTACCTGTGGGTCGACATGGCGCACTTCGCGGGCCTGGTCGCCGCCGGTCTCCACGCGAACCCGGTGGAGTACGCGGACGTCGTCACCTCGACCACCCACAAGACGCTGGGCGGCCCGCGCGGCGGCATCATCCTCGCCAAGAAGGACTTCGCGAAGAAGCTGAACTCCTCCGTCTTCCCGGGCTTCCAGGGCGGTCCCCTGGAGCACGTGATCGCGGCGAAGGCGGTCTCCTTCAAGGTCGCCGCCTCGGAGGACTTCAAGGAGCGCCAGCGTCGTACGGTGGAGGGTGCGCGCATCCTCGCCGAGCGGCTGACGGCTCCGGACGCGCGCGAGGCCGGCGTGAACGTGCTGTCCGGCGGCACCGACGTGCACCTGATCCTCGTGGACCTGCGTGCGTCGGAGCTGGACGGGCAGCAGGCCGAGGACCGCCTCCACGAGGTCGGCATCACGGTCAACCGCAACGCCGTCCCGAACGACCCGCGGCCGCCGATGGTCACCTCGGGTCTGCGCATCGGTACGCCGGCCCTGGCGACCCGCGGCTTCACGGCCGAGGACTTCGCCGAGGTCGCGGACGTGATCGCGGAGGCGCTGAAGCCGTCCTACGACGCGGAGGCCCTGAAGGCGCGCGTGAAGGCGCTCGCCGACAAGCACCCGCTGTACGCGGGTCTGAACAAGTAAGTCCCCGGTGGGGCACCCGCACGAGGGTGCCCCGCCACCCCCTGTTGTCTTGAGGAGTGACCGTGGCCATCTCGGTCTTCGACCTGTTCTCGATCGGCATCGGCCCGTCCAGCTCCCACACGGTCGGCCCGATGCGGGCGGCGCGGATGTTCGCCCGCCGCCTGCGCAACGAAAGCCTGCTGGAGCAGGCCGCCTCCGTCCGCACGGAGCTGTACGGCTCCCTGGGCGCGACCGGGCACGGCCACGGCACCCCCAAGGCCGTCCTGCTCGGCCTGGCCGGCGACTCCCCGC
Organism: Streptomyces sp. NPDC028928; assembly: GCF_055564915.1. Taxonomy (NCBI): domain Bacteria; kingdom Bacillati; phylum Actinomycetota; class Actinomycetes; order Kitasatosporales; family Streptomycetaceae; genus Streptomyces; species Streptomyces sp. NPDC028928. The sequence continues at coordinate 49,674 of NZ_JBVHVI010000011.1, read as the reverse complement.
GCACGGTGGACGTGGAGACGGCGGACGCGCGCGTGGAGGCGATCAGGGCCGAGGGCCGGATCAAGCTCCTCGGCGAGCACGAGATCGCCTTCGACTTCGACCAGGATCTCGTGCTGCACCGCCGCAAGGCCCTGCCGTACCACGCCAACGGCATGACGCTGTGGGCGTACGACGCCGACGGCAAGGAACTGCTCTCCAAGACGTACTACTCGGTCGGCGGCGGCTTCGTCGTGGACGAGGACGCGGTGGGCGCGGACCGGATCAAGTTGGACGACACGGTCCTGAAGTACCCGTTCCGCACAGGCGACGAGCTGCTGCGCCTGACGAAGGAGACGGGCCTGTCGATCTCCTCCCTGATGCTGGAGAACGAGCGGGCCTGGCGCTCCGAGGAGGAGATCCGCGCGGGCCTGCTGGAGATCTGGCGGGTGATGCGCGAGTGCGTGCAGCGGGGCATGTCCCGTGAGGGCATCCTGCCCGGCGGTCTGAAGGTCCGCCGCCGCGCGGCCGTCTCGGCCCGCCAGCTGCGCGCCGAGGGCGACCCGCTGGCGCACGCCATGGAGTGGATCACGCTCTACGCGATGGCGGTGAACGAGGAGAACGCGGCCGGCGGCCGTGTGGTGACGGCCCCCACCAACGGCGCGGCCGGCATCATCCCGGCGGTCCTGCACTACTACATCAACTTCGTGCCGGGCGCCGACGAGGACGGCGTGGTCCGCTTCCTGCTGGCCGCGGGCGCCATCGGCATGCTCTTCAAGGAGAACGCGTCCATCTCCGGGGCCGAGGTCGGCTGCCAGGGCGAGGTGGGCTCCGCCTGTTCCATGGCGGCGGGCGCGCTCGCCGAGGTGCTCGGCGGCTCCCCCGAACAGGTGGAGAACGCGGCCGAGATCGGCATGGAGCACAACCTCGGCCTGACCTGCGACCCGGTCGGCGGCCTGGTCCAGATCCCGTGCATCGAGCGCAACGGCATGGCCGCGGTGAAGGCGGTCACCGCGGCGAAGATGGCGATGCGCGGCGACGGCTCCCACAAGGTGTCCCTGGACAAGGTCATCAAGACGATGAAGGACACCGGCGCGGACATGAGCGTGAAGTACAAGGAGACGGCTCGGGGCGGGCTCGCGGTGAACATCATCGAGTGCTAGTCCGCCGGACCGGCGGGACGGCGAAGGGGAGGCGGATCGCGGGGGATCCGCCTCCCTTCGCCGTCCCTGGGCGGATCAGCCGGCCGAGACCGCCTGCTTCCACAGCGTGTAGGCGACACCGTCGGCGCTCCGGTTCAGGCCGGTGGCGTTGATGTTGGCGGTGGTGTCGCAGGAGGAGTGGTAGCAGCGGTCGTACGCGGCGCCCGCCGTACCGCCCCACTTGGCCGCCTGCGCCGAGGTCTTGCGGGCGCTCGCGCCCATGGCGTAGCCGGAGGTCGGGATGGAGTACGCCTCGAAGGAGTAGTCGTCGGAGCGGCCCGCGCCCTCGGTGTTCTCCTCGGGCCTGAGGTTCAGCGAGTCCCAGTACGCCTTCATCGGCGCGGCGGCGGTGGAGTTGATGTGGTTGATGAAGTAACCGCCGTTGGGCGAGGCGACCATGTCGAAGTTGTAGTACGCCTTGATCGCCGAGCGCTGGGCGGAGGTGAGGGAACGGACGTAGAAGTCCGAGCCGTTGAGGCCCGCCTCCTCGTCCGTCCACCAGCCGAAGCGGACGCGGGCCGCCATCGAGGGACGGCTCTCGGCGAGTTTCAGCGCGACCTCCAGGAGGGTCGCGCTACCGGAGCCGTTGTCGTTGATGCCGGGGCCGGCGGAGACGCCGTCGAGGTGTGAGCCGAACATGTACACCTTCGACGCGTCGCCGTAGGGCCACTCGGCGATCAGGTTGGGTCCGGCACCGCGGGTGCAGCCGGAGGTGCAGGCCTGCTCGGTGACGGTGTAGCCGGCCGCCTGGAGCTTGCCCTTCACATAGGCGACCGAGTCGCGGTAGCCCTGGCCGGTCGATCTGCGGTTGCCGCCGTTGCGGCCGGCTATGGCGTTGAACTCGGTGAGGTGCGCCTGGACCCTGGTGACGTCGATGTCGGGCGCGGCCGCGGTCAGGGTGGGGGCCGAGGGGCGTGGGGAGGCCGCTTCGGCGTTGAGGGGCAGCGCGGCGAGGCCGGCGGCGGCCGTGACGAGCGCGAGGCCTGTCAGGGGGAGTCTTCTCGGTCGTAACACCGTGTCTCCTTGTGGGGTGGAGGAAACGTGAGGTGAGCGTCGGGCCGGGGTGGGCCGAGCCGCGTCACCATGATGAGCATGCGCATGCCAAGCGCTCGCCAAGCATAATTCCGGGAAGGATGTTCCGCCTGGGGCTACCACACGGTAACCGCACGGCCCTACGCTGCCGCCAATTCCGTTCCGACCAAGGGAAGTTGGCGCATGCGTGGATTGAGACGGCTGGCGGCGCTCGTGGGCGCCGCCGCTCTGTTGGCGGTGGCACCGGGCAACGCCCACGCGGTGTCGCCGAAGTTCTCCGAGACGACGGCCATCGGGACGCACAACGCGTACGAGAAGACCAAGTACACATACTTCGCCCAGGCGCTGGACTCCGGGGCCTCACTGCTGGAGCTGGACGTCTACGTCGACAGCCTCAGCCACCGCTGGCGGGTCAGCCACAGCAACCCGCTGGGCAACGACAACAACTGCGAGGCGGCGAAGACCCCGGGCGAGCTGTACAGCAAGAGCCGCAACCAGGACCTCGGCAGCTGCCTGGACAACATGGCCGCCTGGAACCAGCTCCACCCCGACCACCCGCCGATCCTCGTCAAGGTCGAGCTGAAGGTCGGCTTCAACGACAAGGCGGGCCTGGGGCCGGACGAGTTCGACACACTGGTCGCGCAGAAGCTGGGCGGCAGCGTCTTCAAGCCGGCCGACCTGCTCGGCGGGACGTACAGCACGCTGGACGCGGCGGCGAAGGCGAACGCGTGGCCCGGCCGGGACTCCCTGAAGGGCAAGTTCCTCTTCGACCTGATCCCGGGCACGGTGGAACAGTCCAACCCGTTCGACAGCTACTGGACGGACGAGGAGTACGGCGACCATCTGCGGGACCTGTACGCGGCCGGCCGCATCTCCTCCGCCCAGGCCTTCCCGGCCGTGCTCGGCGCCGCGAACGGCGACCCGCGCACCAGCCGCTACGACGCCTCGATCCGCCCCTGGTTCGTGTTCTTCGACGGTGACGCGGCCAGTTACGTGAGCAACGGCTACGACACCTCGTTCTACTCCGCGAACCACTACATCCTGATCGCCACCGACGCCCACAACGTCTCCCCGGCGATCTCCTCCACCAACCCGACGGACGCCGAAGTCGCCGCGCGGCTGGCGCTGTTGGCCGAGAGGCACGCGAGTCTGATCACTTCGGACTGGTCGGCGAAGTCCGCGTCGGTGCTGAGTTCGGTGACCAGCCGGAGCTGAGGTTCCGGACCGGGGCTCACGGGGGACAACCTTCACATGCTGCATGGCATCGACGTGAGCGCCTTCCAGTCCTCCTCCTACGGGACGGACGGCCTCTCCTTCGTCTTCATCAAGGCGACGGAGGGCCGTTCGTACGTCAACCCGAAACTCGCGGCCCAGACCAAGCGCGCCCGCGACGCGGGCCTGGTCGTCGGCTTCTACCACTTCCTGTGGCCGGGCAACCTCACCGCCCAGGCCGAGTACTTCCTCAGCCATGCCCCCGACCGCCGCGGCGACCTCCTCGCCGTCGACTGGGAAAGCACGGGCGAGGGTACCCACGCGAGCAACGCGGAGAAGGACCGCTTCATCCGCAAGCTCAAGGAGCTACGACCGCACAACCGGGTCGTGCTCTACTGCAACCGCCACTTCTGGTTGAACATCGACACCACCTCCTACGCCGGGGACGGGCTGTGGATCGCCGACTACGTCACCGCGGGCAAGCCGCGCATCAAGGCGAAGTGGCGGTTCCACCAGTACACCAGCGAGCCCCACGACAAGGACGTGGCGCGTTTCACCGACAAGGACGACCTGCGCGACTGGGCCACGCCGTAGGGCCCGGACGGGAGCCTCAGGCCCGGAAGTCCGCAGGGCGCTCCGGGGTGGCTTCCGCCAGGGCCTTCCGCACGGCGGGCGTGCCGGCGCGGAGGCCGTAGACCGGGGTGCCGGGCTGCTGGCGCCAGGAGTCGGCGACGGTGCCGGCGTCGACCGTGTCGAAGCCCAGTTCGTCGATCAGGGCGCGGACGGTGCGCTTGGCGGTCTCGTCGTCGCCGGCGACGGGGAGGGCCATGCGGTCGGGGTCGCCCGCGGGGCGGGGGCGGTCCAGGATGTCCTGGGCGTAGGTGCCGTTGAAGGCCTTGATCACGGGGTGGCCGAGGTGCTGCTCGGTCCAGCGGCTCTCGGTGAGGCCCTCGTCCTCGATGGCGGCGATCCGGCCGTCGCGCTGCGGGTAGTAGTTGCCGGTGTCGATCACCGCGACGCCCTCGGCCGCGCCGTCCAGCAGGCCGGAGGGAAGGTCGGGGACGGCCTTCAGGGGGACGGTGACGATCACGACCTCGGCGTCCTTGGCCGCGTCCTCGGCCCGGACCGGGGTGGCGCCGGTCTCCTCGGCCAGTTCCCGGAGCGTCTCGGGGCCGCGGGAGTTGGCGACGGAGACGTCATGACCGAGGGCGGTGAGCCGCCGGGTCAGGTTGCCGCCGATGTTGCCCGCGCCGATGATGCCGATCTTCATGGCTGACCTTCCCACAATTCATGCGTGTGCATGCTTCTGTCCTCCGGGTCAACCTCGCTCCCGCCCGGGGTATTCCGCGGCGGCGGCATGACGAAGGGGGTGCCCGGGCCGTTCGGGCGGGCACCCCCTGTCGTCATCGGGTCACTTGCTCAGGTAGGCCCAGAACTCGTCGAACGACAGCACCTTGTCGCCGTCGAGGTCGCGGGACTTGATGATGGCCTCCGCGACCGCCTCGGTGACGTTCCAGTCACCTTCCTGCGCCAGGGCGGACTTGAACTCCGCTGCGGTGATGAATCCGTCACCGTCCGCGTCGATCCGCTGGAACTGCTTGCGTGCTTCCTCGATGTCCGCCACCGATCCGCCCCTTTTGTTCGTGTTTCTCATGCCGTGCTGGCGTACTGACGCTGGTCAGATTAACGGCCCGCACCAAACCGGAGTGCGGCGACCACCCAGGGACCTCTGGGAGGCTGGGCCTTCCAGAGGGCGGAGACTCAAGGAGCGGGCTTGGAGACCTTGCGGGACATTCTCGACGCGGCGGCGGCCGGGGTCTTCCCGCCGCCGGACGGCGGTACGACGGTCGTACCGCAGCCCTCGCCGAGGGACGTCGGGGTGATGTCGTTCACCGCGCACACCGTGATCTTCACCGACGAGGACCCGGCGTGGATCCGCGCGACCCTGGCCGGCCTGGAGTGCGATCCCCTGGCGGCCACGCTGAACCCGTGGTTCCTGACCGCTCTCCTGGAGCGGACCGGACGCCGTACGGAGACCGTCGACGCGGTCCTGGTGGGCTCGCCGCTGCCGGGCGAGCCCCCGCTCGCGCTGACGGAGATACGGGACGCCGGGCACCCCCGAGCGCGTTACGCCCGGCGCCGGCGCGACGACGTCCGGGTCTGGACGGCGGACGGCGGGGTGCTGGTCATGGGACGCGGGGTCGCCGGGCGGCTGGAGGTGTCGGTCGAGGTGGACGGCGACGCCCGGCACCGGGGGCTCGGGCGGCTGCTGGTGACCGCCGCCCGGCAGCTCGCCACCGAGCCGCTGTGGGCGCAGGTCGCCCCAGGGAACGCCCGCAGCCTGCGGGCGTTCCAGGCGGCCGGGTACCGTCCGGTGGGAGCGGAGCTGCTGCTTCAGCGGAAGATGCCGGTGTGCCCCAGTGAGTAGCGGCCGGGCTGGGGGTAGACGGCGAGGCCGTGGGGGCCGCTGCCGACCTTGATGCGGGCCAGTTCGGCGCCGGTGCGGGTGTCGATGGCGTACACCTCGGCGTTGTAGCGGCCGGACAGCCACAGGACCTTGCCGTCGGCGGAGACACCGCCCATGTCGGGGCTGCCGCCGCCGGGCAGGCGCCACTTCCTGGTGAGCCGGTCCTGGGTGAAGTCGAAGACGGAGACGGTCCCCTCGCCACGGTTGGAGATGTACATCTCGCGGGAGTCGCGGCTGACGTAGAGGCCGTGGGCGCCCTTGCCGGTGGCCAGGAACCGGGGCCGGGTGAACTTGTCGCCGTCCAGGATCCACACACCGTGGGCCATCATGTCGGCGATGTAAAACAGTTTGCCGTCCGGGGAGATCTTGACGTCCTGCGGCATCGCGCCGCGCAGCGGCAGCTTCTCCTGGGCGACGACCTTCATCCTGGCCGTGTCGACCTTCAGGATCTCGCCGCTGAACTCGCAGGAGACGATGAAGTAACGGCCGTCGACGGAGAAGTCGGCGTGGTTGACGCCGTAGCAGCTGACCGGGACGGCCTTGACGACCTTCATGGTGTGCGCGTCCCGGAAGACCAGCTGGCGGTCCATGGAGGCCATGACGACGGCGTACTTGCCGTCGGGCGTGAAGTACAGGTTGTACGGGTCGTGCACGTCGACCGGCTCGCCGGCCTTGCCGGTCCGCGGGTCGATCGGGGTGAGGCTGTTGCCGAGGTCGTTGTTGACCCAGAGGGTCTTCAGGTCCCAGGACGGCACGACGTGCTGGGGCTGGCGGCCGACCTTGATGGTCTCGACGACCCGGTAGGTGGCGGGGTCGATGACGGTGACGGTGTCGGAGTTGGTGTTGGGGACGTACACCCGGGCGGGGAAGTCCTTGACCACGGGCGAGAGCCGGTTCGGCCGGTCGGCGGCGTACAGGTCGGCCGGGTTCTCGACCGGTGGCATCCCGGGCAACACGTTCACCTGCGGCTTCTTCACCTGCGGCCGGATCGGCGCCTTGCTGGCGAGGGCCTCGCTCTCGTGGTGCCCGCTGCCGCCGCACGCGGAGAGCAGGGTCAGGGCGGTGACGGCGGCACCGGCGGCCAGCAGGCGGGCGGCTTTCGTGGTTCGCATCAGCTCAGCAGCTCCGTGGTGGTGACCGCGCGCAGTCCGCGGCGGCCGAGTTCGGTCAGGACGTCGGGGAGGGCGGCGACCGTGTCGGGGTACCCGAAGTGCAGGCTCACCACCGATCCGTTGCGCACGCCGGCGAGGACCTCGCGGGTGACGGCGGCGGCGCCGGGGCGGGTGTAGTCGAGCGAGTCGACGTCGTACGACAGCACGTGCGGGTAGCCGGCGGCGCGGGCCAGCCGGGCGACGAGGGGGGAGGCGGACGGGGCGCGGGAGGGCCGGAACCAGGTGCCGATGGAGCCGGTGAGCCGCTTCAGCCGTTCGGCGCAGTCGGTGATCTCCCGGCGGGCCTCCGCCTCGGCCAGGGTGTTGATGCCGATGTGCCGCTGGGTGTGGTTGCCGAGGTCGTGGCCGCCGTCGAGGATGCGGCGGGCGAGGCCCGGGTGTTCGTCCAGCCAGGTGCCGACGGCGAGCACGGTGAGCCGGGCGCCGTACCGCTCGGCCGTCGTGAGCAGCGCGCGGGCGAGGGCGGGGTCGCCCTGGCCGTGGAAGGTGAGGGCCACCTGGGGGCGGGTGCGCGGGCCGTGGGTGATCTGGGCGGGGTGGCCGGGGTAGGCCCGGGGGGCGGGGGCCGCCGTAGGGGAGGCGGAGCGGGAGGGGGAGGCCGGGGCGGGGGGCGGAGCGGCTGCCTGGCCGGTGCCGCACCCGGTGGCGAGGGCACCGCCGGCCACGATTCCGGCGCCGGCGCGCAGCATGTCACGGCGGTGGGTGGAGGTCACACGCACCATTTAAGGGCGATGTGGTGAGAAAACCGGCGATTAGCCCGATATGCCATGGCGTCGGGTCGTGCGGCAGCACCCCGGACACGGTTACCGGTCCGCGACCCTCATCTCGAACCACGTCGTCTTGCCCCGCGGCAGCAGGTCGACGCCCCAGCGGTCGGAGAGCTTGTCCACCAGGAACAGTCCGCGTCCGCTGACGTCGAGTTCCTGGACCGGCATCAGACAGGGGAGCCCGCGCGAGGGGTCGCGGACCTCGACCCGGATCCAGCCGGGGCGGCGGCGCATCCGCAGGCCGAAGACCCGGGCGCCGGTGTGCCGTACGGCGTTGCCGACGAGTTCCGAGACGAGTAAGACGGCGTCCTCGGCCAGTTTGGGGGTGAGCCGCCAGGTGCGCAGGACGACGACCTGGGCGAGCCGGCGGGCGGTGGCCGCGGACTCGGGGCGGGACGGCAGCGGCACCTCCGCCTCCGTGGGGTTCCCGAACAGTTCGAGCGCCTTGAGCGCCTGTTCGTCCTCGACCGCGGGCGACCAGCGTGCCGCGGCTGCACGGCTGTGTCCCCGCGGCTGTTCGATGCCCTCCAGCCCCGCCATGCCCCCATGATGGCCGTCCGGAGCCGTCTTGGGGGCCGTTCCGGGGGAATACGCCCCCCGCACGCCCCCCTTCCGCACCTGTCGAGCGGCATATGCCGTCGGCATGTCGATGTCCGGTACGTCCCTGCTGACCTGCGGCGACGGCTCGCTTTCCGGCAATCGACGGACTCCCTCGACGCAGCAGGCTTAAGGCTGCCTTAAGGCTCCCATAAACCGCCCCATCGAGGGACCCGAATGAGACGACGCGTCAACGGCAAGGGACCCCGCCGGAGTAGGCGGAGTGATCACACGGTTGACGGTCAGACGAACTTGGCCTTGCCCGGCCCCTCCTCCACGAAGCTGCGCATGCCCCGCTCGCGGTCCTCGGTGGCGAACAGGCCCGCGAACCAGTTGCGTTCGACGGCGAGCCCGGTGTCGATGTCGGCCTCCAGACCGGTGTCGACGGACTCCTTCGCCGCGCGCAGCGCGATCGCCGGGCCCTGGGCGAGCCTGGCGGCCCAGGCGTGCGCCTGCGCGTACACCTCGGCGGCCGGGACGACCCGGTCCACCAGGCCGATGGCGAGGGCCTCGTCGGCCTTGACCTGACGGCCCGTGAAGATGAGGTCCTTGGCCTTGGAGGGGCCGATCAGCCGGGGCAGCCGCTGGGTGCCGCCGGCGCCCGGGATGAGGCCGAGCAGGATCTCGGGCTGGCCGAGCTTGGCGTTGTCGGCGGCGATGCGGTAGTCGGCGCACAGGGCCAGCTCGCAGCCGCCGCCGAGCGCGTAGCCGGTGATGGCGGCGACGACGGGCTTGGGGATGCGGGCCACGGCGGTGAAGGAGTCCTGCAGGGCGCGGGAGCGGCGGACCATCGCGGCGTGGTCCATGTTCTGCATCTCCTTGATGTCCGCGCCCGCCGCGAACACCCGCTCGCCTCCGTAGATGACCACGGCGCGCACGTCGTCGCGGTCCGTGGCCTCCTCGGCCAGCTCCTTCAGCCGGTCCTGGGTGGCGATGTCCAGCGCGTTCATCGGCGGCCGGTCCAGCCGCAGGGTGCCGACGCCTTCGGCGACTTCGAGAGAGACGGTCATGGAGGTCAGGTTAACGGCCACTAACGACAGTGGGCCCGGTGCCGTTCCTCACAGCACCGGGCCCGTACGTCAGCGGAGGCTCACTTCTTCCACTCGGACCAGGACATGTTCCAGCCGTTGAGGCCGTTGTCCGGGGCCACCGTGGCGTCGTGGGAGTTCTTGACGACCACCACGTCACCGATCATCGAGTGGTTGAAGAACCAGGCGGCCGGGACGGAGCTGTCGTAGCCGCCGCGCACGTCGCGCAGGCCCACGCAGCCGTGGCTGGCGTTGTAGTTGCCGAAGGCGCCGCCGCCCCAGTAGTTGCCGTGGATGAAGGTGCCGGAGGTGGTGAGGCGGATGGCGTGCGGGACGTCCTTGATGTCGTACTCGCCGCCGTAGCCGACGGTCTCGCCGTTCATGCGGGTGACGGTGAGCTTCTCGCTCATGACCATCTGACCGTTCCAGGTCTCGTAGCCCGGCTTGCCGGTGGTGACCGGGAGCGTCTTGACGACCTTGCCGTCCTGCGTGACCTTCATCGTGCGCTTCTCGGCGTCCACGACGGAGACCTGGTTGCGGCCGATGGTGAACTTCACGGTCTTGCGCTGCTTGCCGTAGACGCCGTCGCGGCCCTCGACGCCGTCCAGGTCGAGGTCGACGGTGACCTTGGTGCCGGCCTTCCAGTATTTCTCGGGACGGAAGTCCAGGCGGTCGTTGCCGAACCAGTGGCCCTCGACGTCGACGGCCGGCTCGGTCTTGATGCGTATGGCCTTCTCGACCGCGTCCGGGCTGGTGATGCCCCGGGTGAAGCGTATGGAGAACGGCATGCCGACGCCGACCGTGGAGCCGTCCTCGGGGGTGAAGGTACCGACGAAGGTGTTCTTCGGGGTGAGCGTGGTGAAGGTGGCGTCCTCGGCGGCCTCACGCCCCTCGGAGTCCTTGGCGACCGCGTGCACCGTGTACTTGGTGGCCGCGGCCAGATGGGTCGCCGGCGTCCAGGAGGAGCCGCCGCCGGTGATGGCGCCCTCGACCTTCGTGCCCTTGGCGTCCTTGACGGTGACCTCGGTCAGCTTGCCCTGGGCCACGCTGACCTTGAGCGCGCCGCTGGTGTCGACGCCGGTGGCCCCGGACTTGGGCGCGATGCTGACGGCGGCCGTGGACTGCCCGCCCTTCCCACCGCCGCCCTTGCCCTTGCCGTCCCCGGAACCGGACCCGGAGTCATCGCCTCCGCCGCACGCGGTGATCGTCAGCACCAGGGCGCCGGCTATGACCGCCAGTCCCCTACGGCCCCGCCGCCCCCGAGCCGACGCCCCCGCTACAGGCCGCATGTTCAAGTTGTTCTCCCCTCGCCGGGCCCCTGCTCAGGCCCGTTCCCCACCACTTCGGTGCGCGCATATTAACTGCCAGGTTTTGAGCAAGGTGTCAGGCATAGGTCACCGTTCCGTCGCAACTTCCGCCCGACACCTTCGCCGCGCCCCCCGCCTCTCACCTGGTTACTTCACCGCGCTGCCCGCTTTCCACTCCTTCCAGCCCATGTTCCACCCGCCGAGGCCGTTGTCCGGAGCGACCGTCTTGTCCTTGCTGTTCACCACTTCGATGACGTCCCCGACGAGGCTGCGGTCGAAGAACCAGCCGGCCGGGGTGTCCGAGCCGCCGCCCTTGACGTCCCTCAACCCCACGCAGCCGTGGCTGATGTTGACCTGGCCGGGGGCGTCCGGGGCCCAGTAGTTGCCGTGCAGGAAGGTCCCGGAGTCGGTGAGCTTCATGGCGTGCGGAACGTCGGGGATGTCGTACTCGGCGCCGAGGCCGACCGTCTGGCTGTTCATGCGGGTGACCTCCAGCATGTCCATCACCACCATCTTCCCGTTGTACGTCGGGTGCTTGGGGGCGCCCGCGGTGATGGGGACGGTGGCCAGGAGCTGTCCGTCGCGCCGCACCTCCATGGTGTGCTCGGCCGCGTCGACCAGGGAGACCTGGCTGCGGCCGACGGTGAAGGAGAACGTCTTGTCCTGCAGGCCGTAGATGCCGCGGGCGCCCTCGACGTCCCGCAGGTCCAGGTCGACGGTGACCTCGGTGCCGGGCTTCCAGTAGCGCTCCGGGCGGAAGTCCAGACGGCCCTTGCCGAACCAGTGCGGGCGGATCTCGACCGGGGGCCGCGCGCTGACGCGGACGGCGCGTTCCACGGCGGCGCGGTCGGTGATCTCCTGGCTGAAGGAGAGCGAGACGATCATGCCGGTACCGACGGTGGCCCGGTTCTCCGGGCTGACGTAGGCGATGAACCGCTGGTCGGGGACGTAGGTGGTGAAGGTGGTGTGCCGGGCCGAGCGGCGGCCGTGGGAGTCCAGCGCGACCACGTCGACCGTGTACTTCGCGGCCAGCGCCAGCCGGTCCTCGTCCGGCCGCCAGGTCAGCCCGTCCTCGCTGATCCGCCCGGGGACCGGAGAGTCCTGCGCGTCCTGCGACTTCACCACGGTGACCTTCTCCAGCCGCCCGCCGGGCACCCGCACCAGCAGCCGGTCGCCGGGGCGTACGGCCTTGCTGCCGTCGTCGGGGGTCACCCGGATGACGTCCTCGGGGGCCGGGGGCTCGCCCAGTGCCCCGCCCATGCCCAGCGGGCCCGGGCCGTCCGCGGAGCAGCCCGCGAGCAGCCCCGCCCATGTCAGTACGGCGGCCAGCGCGGCCCCCGCGCGCCGTGCGCGTCCAGTTGCGTGCCTCACGCGAGACTCAACGACGGCGCCCGCTCCGGGGAAACGTGAGTGCGAGCCACGCGGTGGGCAGAACAGAGGGAAGGACGACAGGTTGGGGGGCCTCCCTCGGAGGGGCACCCCCAGCCCGACACGAGCCGTCGGGGCGCAGCCGTACCGGGCGGCCGGGGCGCCCGCGCGCGTGCGCTCCCGGTTTCCCGGTGGGGCCGACCGCTGGCGCGCCACTGAGAAGAGGGGCCGACAGTGACGAGCGCAGCCGAGCAGCGGGCGCCGGCCGGGGAGCCGGCCGCCGGGAGCGGGCAACCGGCGGCGGTGAACGGCGCCCGGCGGGCCGTACCTCCCGTCCCGGCCGTGTGGCCGGGCGCGCCGACCCCGCTGGGGGCCCGGTTCCGGGTCGGTCCGGACGGGGTCGCCGGCACCAACTTCGCGCTGTGGGCGGCCGGCGCGGAGGCGGTCCGGGTGTGCCTCTTCGACGCGCAGGGCCGGGAGACGCGGATCCCGCTGACCGAACTGACGCACGAGATCTGGCACGGCTTCGTGCCGGGCGTGATGCCCGGGCAGCGGTACGGCTACCGGGTGGACGGCCGCTGGGACCCGTGGACCGGCGCCCGCTGGAACCCGGCGAAGCTGCTGCTGGACCCGTACGCGCGCGCGGTGGACGGGGAGTTCCGGCTGCCGCCGGAGGTGTACGGGCACGTGCGGGACTGGCCGGACCAGTCGGTCGCCGACACCGTGCGCGACGAGCGGGACTCGGCGCCGTACGTCCCGAAGGGCGTCGTCGTCCACGATGACGACGACTGGTCCGACGACCGCCGGCCCAAGACGCCCTGGGCCGACTCGGTCATCTACGAGCTGCACGTGCGGGGCTTCACCCGGCTCCACCCCGGCATCCCCGAGGAGCTCCGCGGCACGTACGCGGGCCTCGCGCACCCGGCCGCGATCGAGCACCTGGTGAAGCTGGGCGTCACGGCCGTGGAGCTGCTGCCCGTGCACCAGTTCGCGCACGAGGACCACCTGCTGCGCCGGGGCCTGAGGAACTACTGGGGCTACAACTCCATCGGCTACTTCGCCCCGCACGCGGCCTACGCGGCCTCCGGTACGACCGGGCAGCAGGTCGGCGAGTTCAAGCGGATGGTGCGCGCGCTGCACGCGGCCGGCATCGAGGTCATCCTGGACGTGGTCTACAACCACACCGCGGAGGCGGGCGAGCTGGGGCCGACGCTGTCCCTGAAGGGCATCGACAACCGCGGCTACTACCGGCTCCAGGGCGACGCCCGCCGGTACGCCGACTACACCGGCTGCGGCAACACCCTGCACGTCGTCCAGCCGCAGGTGCTGCGCCTGATCACCGACTCGCTGCGCTACTGGGTGACCGAGATGGGCGTGGACGGCTTCCGCTTCGACCTCGCGGCGGCGCTGGCCCGCTCCATGCACGACGTCGACATGCTCTCCCCGTTCCTGGCGGTCATCGCCCAGGACCCGGTGCTGCGCCGGGTGAAACTGATCGCCGAGCCGTGGGACATCGGCTCCGGCGGCTACCAGGTGGGCGCCTTCCCGCCGCTGTGGACCGAGTGGAACGACCGCTACCGCAACGCGGTGCGGGACTTCTGGCGGCACGCCCTGCCCGACGTGCGCGAGATGGGCTACCGCCTCTCCGGCTCCAGCGACCTCTACGCCTGGGGCGGCCGGCGCCCCTACGCCTCCGTCAACTTCGTCACCGCGCACGACGGTTTCACCCTGCGCGACCTGGTGTCGTACGAGACCAAGCACAACGAGGCCAACGGCGAGAACAACCGGGACGGCACCAACGACAACCGCTCCTGGAACTGCGGGGCGGAGGGCGAGACCGACGACGAGGGCGTACGGGCGCTGCGCCGCAGGCAGCTGCGGAACCTGCTGACGACCCTGCTGCTGTCCACCGGGGTGCCCATGCTGGTCGCGGGCGACGAACTGGGCCGCACCCAGCGCGGCAACAACAACGCCTACTGCCAGGACAACGAGATCAGCTGGCTGGACTGGTCGCTGCTGGAAGAGCCCGGGTGGCGTGCGCTGTCCGAGCTGACCTCGCGTCTGATCGCGCTGCGCCACCGGCATCCGGTGCTGCGCCGGCGGGCCTTCTTCTCCGGGCGCGCGCAGACCGCGGACGGGCTGCGGGACCTGGCCTGGTTCACCGCGCGGGGTGCGGAGATGACCGAGGGCGACTGGTACGCGCCCGCCGCCACGCTTGGCATGTATCTGTCGGGACGGGACATCCCGGGCCGCGACGAGCGGGGCGCGCCGGTGGTGGACGACAGCTTCCTCGCCGTGCTGCACGCCGGCGACCGGCCGACCGGCTTCGTACTGCCCGGACCGCCGTGGGCGGAGCGGTACGAGGTGGTCGTGGACACCTCGGTGGAGGAGCAGGCCGAGCCGCCCGGTACGGTCCACCGGGCGGGAGCGGAGATCACGGTTCCGGCGCGGGCGGTGCTGCTGCTGCGGGTGGCCTGAGCCTGTGTGACACCTGTGCGTGACGCGGATCACGCTCCCCGAGTGCAGCGCCGGCGGGGGTCAAGTGCCTTTCTCCTGGTGAAGACAGCCGGCGAGAACGGGGACCGTAGGGATGGAGCAGACCAGGGCCGGTGAGTACGACGCGTTCGTGGCGGCCCGCTGGTCGGTGTTGTTCCATCTCGCCCGTCTGCTCACCGGAGGGGACCGGCACCGCGCCGAGGACCTGTTGCAGGAGTCCTTGGTCAAGCTGTGGTTCGTCTGGCCGAAGGTCGCCGACGAGGCGCCGGAGGCCTACGTGCGCAAGGTGCTGGCGCGGGCCGCGGCGCGTTCGGCCCGGCGGCGCTGGTGGGGCGAGCGGCCCGTGGAGCAGCTGCCGGAGGTGGCAGCGGCCGGTGACATGTCGGCGACCGTGGCCGAGCGGTCCCGGCTGGAGGCGGCGCTCGCCCAGCTGACGCCGCAGCAGCGGGCCGCCGTCGTCCTGCGCTACTACCAGGACCTGCCCGACCGGCAGGTCGCGGAGACCCTGGGCTGCCCGGTGGGCACGGCCCGGTCCCATGCCGCGCGCGGGGTGGCCCGGCTGCGCCGGCTCCTGGCCGACGTCATCGAGCCGGTGGGGTGAGGGAAGAGTCATGGATCACTTCGAGCGGCAGCTGACGCAGCTCATGCACCAGGACCGGCAGCCGGCGTCCTTCGAGGCACGGCACCGGGAGGCGCTGCGCGCGGGGGTGCGGGCCCGGCGCCGGGTGCGCACCGCGCGCCGGACGGCCGGCACCGTGCTGGCGGTGGCCGGGCTCGGCCTGGGCCTGTTCCTGTGGCCGCACGGCCACACCGCCGACCGGCCCAGCGCACCGCGGCCCCGGCCCATGACCAGCCCGGGGCCGACCCCGAGCAGTACGCCGCCCCGGTCGCCGACCCTGTCGCCGAGCGCGCCGCCGACTTCGCCGTCCTCGCCACCGACGGACTTCCCGACGCCGGGCGACACGTCGGCCACCTCCGACCCGCCCGCGACCACCGAGAGTCCGGCGACCACCACGCACGCGCCGCCATCGGCCACGGCCACCTCCCCGGTCGAGGGCGGCAGGACCGTGCCGCCGGTCACGGTGACGATGACCGCGTCCGGCGAGGCGTCGGACGAGCCCTCGTCGCCGGTCAGCCCGAGCGGCTAGCCGCCGCCCTTCCCGACTCCCATCCACGCCTGCCCTCGGCACGCCCGACACCTCAGAACAAACGGGGACCTACGTGACATACATCCGACCGAGCCGATCGAGCAGGCCACCGGCCGTGGCGCCGGCACCCGGGCGCACCCCCGTGCGGACGCCTCACGAGGACCCCGTCCTGGACGTGGCCGTACCGGTGTTCAACGAGGAGAAGGACCTGGAGCCCAACGTCCGGCGGCTGCACACGCATCTGCGGGACACCTTCCCCTACCCGTTCCGGATCACCATCGCCGACAACGCGAGCACCGACCGCACCCCGGCCATCGCCGGCCGGCTGGCCGCCGAACTCCCCGAGGTGACCTCGCTGCGGCTGCCCGAGAAGGGCCGCGGCCGGGCCCTGCGGGCCGCCTGGTCCGGTTCCCGGGCGCCCGTGCTGGCGTACCTCGACGTGGACCTGTCCACCGGGCTCACCGCGCTGCTGCCGCTGGTCGCCCCGCTGATCTCGGGCCACTCCGACCTGGCCATCGGCACCCGGCTGGCGCCCGGCGCGCGGGTGGTGCGCGGGACCAAGCGGGAGGTCATATCCCGCTGTTACAACGTGCTGCTGCGCTGCACGCTCGCCGTCGGGTTCTCCGACGCCCAGTGCGGGTTCAAGGCGGTCCGGCGGGAGACCGCCGAGCGGCTGCTGCCGCTGGTGCGGGACGGGGAGTGGTTCTTCGACACCGAGCTGCTGGTGCTGGCCGAGCGGGCGGGGCTGAGGATCCACGAGGTGCCGGTGGACTGGGTCGACGACCCGGACAGCAGCGTCGACATCCTCGCCACCGCGCTGGCGGACCTGCGCGGGATCGCCCGGATGCGGCGCACCCTGGCCCGCCGCCGGCCGAGGCCGGTGCTCCGATGACCGCGACCCTGCCCCACATACGTCCCGCGGCCCCCGAGTCCGCGTCCGGCTCCCGGCTGCGGGCCGCCGCCCGCCGGCACGGACCGGTGCTCGCCATGTTCGGCACGCTGAAGCTGGCCGGCTTCTGCTCCTTCCTGTACCTGCTCTCCTCCGCCGGGGACTACCGCACCAAGCACCCCCGGTTCGGCGGCGGAGCGCACGCCTGGGACGTACTGGCCACCTGGGACGGCTGGTGGTACCAGCAGATCGCCCTGCACGGCTACGACCCGAAACTCGTCCCCGTCCCGGGCGCCACCGGCCTGATCACGCTGGAGGGCAACTCGGCGGCGTTCTTCCCGCTGTACCCGGCGCTGATACGGCTGACCTCGACGGTCACCGGCCTCGGCTCGTACGGCGCCGGGCTGCTGGTCTCGATCGTCGCCTCCTTCGCCGCCGCCCTCGGCGTCTACGCCGTCGCCGAACGCTTCGGCGGCCGGCGGGCCGGGCTCGCGGCGGCCGGACTCTGGGCGGTGTGGCCGGGCTCGGGCGTGGAGTGGGCGGTCTACTCCGACTCCCTCTACGTCGCCCTGGCCGCCTGGGCCTGCCACGCCGTCCTCACCCGGCGCTGGCTCACCGCCGGCGTGCTCACCTTCGCGGCCGGCCTCAACCGGCCCACGGCCGCCGCGCTGATCGCCGCGCTCGGCGTGGCCGCGCTGCTCTCCCTGCGCCGCGGCGAGGACGGCGCGCTGCGCCCGCTGCTCGCCATGGCCCTGGCCCCCCTGGGGCTGCTCGGCTATCTGCTCTGGGTCGGCAACCACATGGGCCAGCTGAACGGCTACTTCAAGCTCCAGTCGGGTGCCTGGGCCCACCAGTTCGACTACGGCAAGCAGACCTGGGACGTGCTGACGTCCGTCCCCGTGGGAAAGTTCGACTACCTCTTCGCGTACCCCTTCGCGGACGTCATCTCGGTCGCCGTCATCCTGCTCGCCTGCGCACTGCTGCCGCTGCTGCTGCGGCTGCGCCCGCCGGCGGTGCTGGTCCTGTACACCGTCCTCACCCTGGTCCTGGTCCTCGGCAGCCAGCAGATCGTCGCCAACATCTCCCGCTACCTGCTGCCCTGCTTCCCCCTGTTCCTCCCCCTCGCGGTCGCCATGCGCCGCCTGAGCCTGCCGGTGCTGTGCACGCTGCTGGGCATCGCGGCACTGGCCTCCGGGTCGTACGCGGGGTACGCGCTGTTCGAGCTGGGGGTGCCGTGATCCCGCCTCACGGACGCCAGTACCAGCCGTCGGCCCGAGCGAGCAGTTGTTCCTCCACCAGGTAACGGCGAAGCGCGGCCACATCCGGGTGGATCTCGCGCAACAGGTCGTTGACCTCGCTCTCCGGGTAGCGCCGCTGTTGTTCGAAGAGCGGGACCAGGTTTTCCAGGAACACCCTCCGCTTGCCGCGTCTGGCGGGGATCGTCGTCTGCGCCGGCGGCTGCGCACGGCGGGGCGACGCTTCCCGCCAGACATCGTCGGCCGGGGCCCAGCCGCTTTCCGTGTGCGTGACGAGTCCGGCCTTCTCGAGTGCGGCGAGCGCTTTCGCGGTGCGCTCGGCGGACATGCCCAGACGCTCGCCGACACCCTGGGCGGTGTCGGGTCGCAGGACCACAGCGCTGTAGACCGTGCGGCGCGTCGCGTCGGCCAGCGCCGCGAGGACGCGGTCCCCGCGGTCTTCCCCGCCGCTCCTCGGCCGGGTGTGCGGCGCGCCGAGCCGGGGCGGCTCGGTGGAGCCCGTCTCGCCCAGTGCCTTCAGCTCCTCGGCGAACGAGGCGCCCCTGTCGCGCTCCCAGGGCGCGTGCTTCCGGAGCAGCAGCAGACCCGTCTGGCGGTGCTTGTGCGGCTCGTTCAGGGCGAGGAGGTCCATACCGCTGTCCGGCGCGGCAGCCTGGCGGCGAAGCTCCTGCAGCAGCGGTGTCGGCACGATCCGGGCCGCCACCCGGGTGTCCCCCAGCCGGTCGGACGTCTCGACGGTGGTGGCCAGGTACGGCTCGTGCAGGACGACCGTGCCGCCGGGTGCCACACGGGGCCAGAGGGAGGTGAGGAACGCCGCGTCGTCGCCTTGCGTGCCGGCGTCCAGCCAGACCAGGTCCAGCGGACCCCAGCCGTCGAGTTCCTCGTCCGTCAGGGCGAAGAAGTCGCGCTCGATGAAGGTCAGCATGTCGTCGAGGCCGAGATCCCGGGCCGCCTCCCGCACCCGGTCCGCGGAGGTGCCCGGTACGGAGATGTCGTCCACGACGAGCAGCTTCGGCGTGTAGTCCGCGACGGCGGAACGGGGATGAAGAACTGAAGCCCGTTCGGGTGCCACGGTCTCGCCGTCGATGATGCGCCGGTCCTGAGCCGCCTCGGCGCGGGCGTCGCGCAGTCCGAGGAGGAGGTGCAGCGTCGACGAGCCGGCACCCACCTCGACCACCGTGCGCGGGCGCACCATCCTGGTGAGCGCCTGCAGGGCGGGACCGGCGTTCTCCGTTCCCATTCCCGGACGGGTCAGACCGGTCAGCGCTTCGGACGTCGGGTCAGTCATGGGTCATCCTCTCTTCGGCCCGCTCACGGTCTGCCGTCACTCGGCAGCGACGGCCCGGAGCAGGCCGGCGGACAGCATCCGGTCCGCCGCGTCGATCAGTGGCGCGGGCAGTGAGCCGGCGGGGATCCCGTCCCCGGATCCGGCGCACTGCCACAGCCGGAGCGCCGCCGCGCCCACCTTGAGGAAGTTGCCGGTGGGGATACTGGCGAGGAAGTGAACCCCCTGGTCTCGCTCCACAGCCTCCGTCCAGGCCTCCTGGACCAGCAGCCGGCCGTCCGCTCCCGGCCGTGCGGCGACGGGGGAGGGATCGGCATGCAGCAGCCCCAGGCGCAGCAGCCCCACCAGGAAGTGGTCCACCAGGAGGTGGTCCGCCGCTTCCCCGGAAGTCCCCCACCGGTCGCGCACCGCGGTCACGGACGTTCCACGCACCAGGAGTTCGCCCACCGGCCGGGGAACCTCCGCGAACGCGGGGAGGTCCGGGCTGAAGAGTGCGGTCACCGGTCCGCCGTCGCGCACGAAGGGCAACGGCGTCTGCTCGACCCGCACGTTCCCGGGCAGGCGGAGCCCGGTGCCGGGGGACAGCCGGCGCGGCCAGACGAGGCGGTCGGTCTCCCGGGGAGCGGGCGGTGGCGTGAGACTGAGCACGGTGTCCTGGGCCTGTTCCTGGTGCGACCAGGCCAGCTCCCAGGCGAGCGGCAGGGAGGCCCCGGTCTGGGCACAGAACCGGGGGAGGACGGGATCGAGGAGGATCCGCTGACGGGTCACGACGCTTCTGCCTCCGAAGCCTGTCGAGGGGGTACGGACACGTTGGCTTCGGCCGGGGCCGGGGCGGCCAGCGCCCGTGTCCGTAGCCAGCCGGCCGAGCCCACGACGAAGGCGACGGCACCTCCGGCGAGGATGCCCCAGCGGGCCCCGTCGGCAGGGGCGAGCCCGGCCAGAGCGAAGCCCACCGCCACCGCGCTCTGCAGCGTCGCGCCGTAGGCGGCACCGACGCGGCCGCGCACTTCCTGCGGGCAGTCGGCCATGACATGGGTCCGCAGCGCCACGTTCTGCACCGCGTTGGCCATGCCGCCGCACAGCGAGGCCGCCAGCATCACGGGGAGGACGAGATACGCGGCGGTCACCAGATAGCTGAGCCCGATGGTCGCGGCGGCGCCGACCGCGACGACGGCGGTGGGCAGGTTGCCGAGCCGGCCGCGCAGCACGAACGGCCCCACCACCAGGCCCACGCTCCAGGTCGCCAGCACGATTCCGTAGGAAGCGGTGCCGCCGGGGATCTCATGGGCGAAGAACGGCATCAGCACATTGACGACGGAGGTCGAGGCGACGGTGACGACGATGGTGGCGAGCGCGGTCCGCCGCTGGGCTCCCGTCCAGAGCAGGGACAGACCGGCCCGCAGACCGCCCTTGGCCGCTTCGGCGGGCGGAGGGGAGGTGTCGGCCGCCGGCGCGGGCCGCGCGGGGGTGGCGGACAGCCAATGGGTGATCACCGGCACCGCCAGCAGGGCGAAGGCGAAGGTACCGGCGTCGACCGCCAGCGCCAGCCCGGTCCCGCCGTGAGCGGTGAGCAGACCCACCAGCAGCGGGCCGACGATGTAACCCGCGTTCCTGGTCGACTCCATGACACCGTTGATCCGCAACTGCGCCCCGGAAGCCGGGAACAGCCGTGGGACGAGAGCCATCACGCACGTCTGGGCGACGGCGCCCAGGGCCCCCAGGAACAGCATGGTGGCGATGAGGAGCACCGGTCCGTCCGCGAAGGCGGCGGCGGCCGTCGCGATGAGGCACTCCAGTGCCAGCGTCACACCCAGGACGGCGTCGAGCCGGAAACGGTCGACGATCCGCCCGATCGGACCGCCCAGGGCGATCCCGGGCACCAGACCGGCGAGCATCTGGGCCGACACCACCGAGGTGAGCCCGGTACGGTCGGCGCCGCGCAGGGCGAGCGCCACCAGGGCCACCTCGTCACCGACTGTGCTGATCAGCAAGGCGACGACGGCCAGCAGAGCTGGTCCCTTGCTCAGTCGCACCGACATCACAGGACCGGCTCGGCGGTACGCACGGTACCGGACTCGGCGCCCTCGACCCGGGTCGCCCGCCAGGCCGACAGCCGGAGCAGGACGGCGTGCAGAAGGGGTACGGCGGCGCTGTCCGTCTCCCGTTCCCACTGTCCGAGATCGAGTGTGTCCCCGGAGGCCAGCGCGGTGAGGGCGGCTTCGAGCCGCGGATGGTCGGCGACCTTCACCGTGTGCCCCTGCACGGCGACGGCCCGGCGCCCGTCGGCGAGCGGCCGCTGGCGCAGCACCACGTCGTCGCCGAGCCGGACACGGGCGTCCCGCGGCGCCGGCACGGGAGACTCGGACGGGCGGCCCACACCCAGACCACCCGAGGTCAGCGCACGCATGCTGTGTTCCCAGACGGCGTCCTCGATCTCGCCGCGCGACAGGCCGGCCAGTGCGTCGAGGGTCGCGGCGGTCGGGGCGGGGATGCCGTCCGGGACATGCGCGTCGGCGCCGGGCCCGCCCGCTGTGGGTGCTCGGCCCAGCAGGCCGCCCACGGCTTCGAGGACGACGGCGGCCGGATCACTCCTGGTGAAGAATGCGATGTTCACGTTGACCGCGACCGCGTCGGGGGACTCGCCGACGTGCAGCTGCCTGGAGGGAAAGTACGTCAGCGCTCCGGGCTCGCCGACCAGGACGTCGGCAAGCTCGCGGGCCGAGGCGTAGTCGGCGGTGTGCTGGGGAACCTGCTCGGCATGCTCCGGGGCCCAGGTGAGAAGGGTCTTGCGGCCACGCAGAGTGAAACCGAAATTCCCCGCATGGTCGACGTGCACGCCGACGTTGGTCGAGGTGTACCGGCCGATGAAGGTGTCGATGTCCACCCGGCCGGCGACCCGCGTCCCGGTGAAGCGGAAGACGTCGTCGGACATCCGCTTGGCCCGGTCCCACAGCGGCGCCGAGACCGCGTGCAGGCCGGAGACGGCCACGCTCCACTCGTGCTCACGCATGTGCCGGTCGACGCGGGCCAGGTAGTCGTCCAGCGAGCCGTCCTCGGGCAGCGGGAGGAAGACCCGCGTGTCGATCGGCTGTGTCCGGCCGTCCACCGTCACCACGACCTTCGGGAGCCCGGACCCCTCGGGCCGGTTCTCCGGGTCGGCTGCCAGGACCAGCGCCCGCATCAACTCCTCGTCGTCTATACCCAGCTGGACGGGCGAGGACGGCAGGGACAGCGGCTCCTGCTCCCAATGGCGCGAGGCGAACTCCTTCCAGAACCGGTCCGTTTCGGACCCTGCCACGGGGAGGGGGTGGGACACGACTGAAACTCCTGCATTCGGGCCGCGGCATGCGGCGTTGGTCGGTTTGCGGTGACGCCGGCCGGTCGTCATCCGGAGCGTTGAGCGGCCCCCGCCGGCACAGCCGTACCGAGCAGCTGCGGGTGGAGGAAGGCCGCGGCGATGACCCCGTGCCCGGCCAGTTCATCCAGCAGCGGCACCAGCCGCTCCTCGGGCAGCCGGGTCCGGGCCGACAGTTCGGCCGCGGTCGCGCCGTCGGTCGTGAGCAGCCAGACGAGTCGGCCGGCGGCGGATACCCTGACCCGCTTGTCGGTCTCCGGAGAGGCCAGCAGGCAGCTTCCGTCGGACCGGCTGTCCAGCACCTCGTGCGGCTGGGCTGCGTACCACAGCGGCGCACTCCCCTCACGGGTGCCGGCCGCCTCGACGGTCAGCGCCCGATGGGCCGCGAGCCGGACCAGCGTGGCTGCCGCGGCTCTGGCCGACGGGACGTTCTCCAGCAGGCCGGCCACGGTGTGCGCCGGTCCGTCGAGCAGCCGCTCCCACTCCCGCGGCACGGTCAGCAGGGCGTCGCGCGACGGCACGTGCAGGAGGATTCCGCGCTCGGCGGCCGACACCCGGACACGCACCTCGTCCGCGAGCCGAACGCGCGTTTCGGGGCGCAGCTCCGGGCGGGGAGCGGCTGGTGCGGCCACCTTCCGGGCCGGCAGTTCCGCCTCGGCCATCGCCCACAGGAACGACCACTCCTCGGCGTCCCCGATCCAGGTGCCCCGGTGGAACGCGGCACCCGCGGGGTTTCCCGGGCCACCGGAGGTGAGCCGGACCGCGTCCTCCTGCGTGAGGCCGTCGGTGACCGTGTAGTCGAGGTCGAAGGCCAGGTCCTCCCCCTCCGCGGGGGGAATCAGCTCGACGCCGAACAGGTCGGGGCGTTCCCCCACGGGGGAGAGCACGTCCAGGATGAACGGTCCGTTGGCGGCCGTGGAGTACGGGACGTCGTACTCTTCCACGGAGCGGCGCAGCGCCTCGGCGGCGAACTCCTGGGTCCGCACCGCCTCTTCTTCCGTCTCCCCCGGGAAGCCGGTCATGCAGAACAGGTGGACCGGCACCTTGTTCCCCAGCAGGGCGTCGAGGGAGGGCTCGATGTCGGCCACCTTGGTGCCCTTGCGCATCAGATCCAGCACGCGCTGGTTGTAGGACTCCAGGCCGAGGTCGAGACGGCGGCATCCCGAACGCCGCAGCGTGGCCGCCAGTTCGTCGTCGAGTCCCTTGCTGAACCGGGTCTCCCCATACCAGAACAGCTCGTGCCCGCCTTCGACCAGCTCTCTGGACACCCCGCGCAGCGAGGTGAGAGTCATGATCTCGTCCACGAACATGAAGGTGTCGGTGCCGTGCCGGGCCGCCAGGGTGGCCATGTCGTGCACGACCTGGTCCGGGCGCCGGATGCGGAACTTGTTGCTGGCGAACGGGATGGAGCAGAAGGCGCAGTCCCACGCGCAGCTGCGCGAGGCCTGGAGCGGGAGGACGGGACCGGGGGCGAAGTAGCGGTCGAGCGGCAGGCCGTCGAAGTCCGGCGTCGGCAGGTCGGAGACGTCGACCATGGCGGCCGGCGTGCGCAGCAGCCCGCCCCGGCCGTCGCTTTCCAGCAGTCCGGGAACAGGACGGTCGTCAGCCCCGATGATCCGGTCGCAGAGGGCGGGCAGCGCGTCTTCTCCCTCGTAGGACACGAAGGAGTCCACGTACTGGAAGAACGGGTGTTCCTCCTTCCAGCGGCTCACCATGCGCGTGGTCAGGTTGCCGCCCATCACCACATGGACGTCCGGGCGGGCACGCTTGACGTTTCGGGCCACGGTGAGGGCCGCGATCAGCTGGGTGTCGGCGGACACGGAGATGCCGACCACAGCCAGGTCGGAATCCTCCAGCTCGGGGATGGGCCGGTGCTCAAGAGCCCAGCCGTACACATTGCGGTCCGGCGATCCGGCCGCTTCCAGGACGGAATCGGAGCGCCGGTGGGAAAAGCATGAGAAGTTTCCCCGCAAGTCGAAATTCAGGCCCGGAAAGGAAGCGGAAACACAGGCGAGTCCGTTGCGCACGACCGTCGCGGCATCGGTGAAGGCAACCGGATCCGTCAGAATGGACCGAGATTTCAGTGCCGTGCGGGCGCGGTCGATACGGGCGATGGTGTCGCCGAATACGGCGAGGGTCTCCTCATGGGCGTGCCGTTCTGCGGCGGGCATCTCGCCCAGCCGCCGTTCGGCCTTCGGCAGCAGGGCCGTCAGCCCCTCACCGGAGAGCAGCCAGTCCGTCTGCTCGATGCTCAGATCGAGGGACGACACCTGCCATCCGTGCCGGCGCATCACCGCGGCCAGCAGGGGAACCGCGAGGTGGGGCGCGTAGACGTTCCAGATGGGCGGGTTGACGAGAAGTATTCGGGGTTTCCGCATAAGGGTTCTCGTGGGGTTCCGTTGCTGGACAGGGAGCCGAGTACGGCCGTCAGAGCGCGGACGGATCGCGCTTCAGCGAGCCACGCTGATCAGCTCGTGGCCGGTCAGCTGTTGGCGGGCTCCTGAAGAAGGGCGTACTTGCTGTTGACACGGTTCGGAACGACGGCCTCGACGGAGAGGGCCTCGTCGACCTCGGTGAGGGCGAGCAGGGCGTCGACGTCGAAGTCGTTGGCGGTCTCGGCGTTGAGGTTCATAGATTTCTCCTCTTCGAGTAAAAGGTGCTCCGTGGAACGTGTGTTGCTTCACGGCCTTCGCTCGACTCCCCAACCGTCCAGCGCGAGAAAGAATGTAACTTCAAGATCACAGCTCTGCAAGAGGGGTTTTCATCTGTCTTTTCCCCGCAGGCGGACGACACTGTCCGATGTTGCCCGAATGGCGCCTTACAAATTGAAGCGACCGGATTCGATGCCGTCGGTACCTTGCGTCACGGGAAAGCCCCCGGCCTACGCCAGGCTGTCCCGCCACGCCCTGTGGAGGTCCGCGAAGCGGCCGGTGCCCGCGATGAGCTGGTCCGGGCGGCCGTCCTCGACGATGCGGCCGTGTTCCATCACCAGCACCCGGTCCGCGATCTCGACGGTGGACAGCCGGTGGGCGATGACCACGGCGGTACGGCCCCGCAGTACCGTCGCCATGGCCCGCTGCACCGCCCGCTCCCCCGGGACGTCCAGCGAGCTGGTCGCCTCGTCCAGGATCAGTACCGCCGGGTCGGCCAGCAAGGCCCGTGCGAAGGCGACCAGTTGGCGTTGTCCGGCGGAGATGCGGCCGCCGCGCTTGCGGACGTCGGTGTCGTAGCCGTCGGGCAGTGCGCTGATGAACTCGTGCGCGCCGATCGCCTTCGCGGCCTGCTCGATCTCCTCGCGGGTGGCGTCGGGCCGGCCGATCGCGATGTTGTCGGCGACCGTGCCGGAGAACAGGAAGGCCTCCTGCGTCACCATGACCACCCCGCGCCGCAGTTCGGGCACCGGCAGCTCGCGCAGGTCCACGCCGTCCAGCAGCACCCGCCCGGAGGAGGGGTCGTAGAAGCGGGCGAGCAGCTTGGCCAGGGTCGACTTGCCGGCGCCGGTGGAGCCCACGACGGCGACCGTCTGCCCGGCCGGGAGGGTGAGGTCGAAGCGGGGCAGCACCTCGCCGCCGGTGCGGTAGGCGAAACGGACGCCGTCGAAGACCACCTCGCGGCCCGGGAACTCGCCTTTCAGCGGGGGGAGTTCGCGCGGGTGGTCGGGCTCGGGAACGGACGGTGTCTGGGCCAGCAGGCCGGCGATCTTCTCCAGGGAGGCGGCGGCCGACTGGTAGGAGTTCAGGAACATGCCGAGCCGGTCGATCGGGTCGTACAGCCGGCGCAGATACAGCACCGCGGCCGCCAGCACACCCAGCTCCAGCGAGCCGGACGCCACCCGGTAGGCGCCCCAGAGCACGATCGCCGCGACCGCCGTGTTGGCCACCAGCCGGGAGCCGACCACATAGCGGGCCATCTCCAGCAGCGAGTCCCCGTTCGTGCGCTCGTGGCGCGCGTTCAGCACCGCGAACTCGGCGTCGTTCGCGGCCTCCCGGCGGAAGGCGCGCACCGGCCGGATGCCGTTCATCGTCTCCACGAACTTCACGATCACCGCCGCGATCGCCGTGGACCGCGCCCGGTACACCCGTCCCGCGCGCCGCCGGTAGAGCCGGACCAGCAGGTACAGCGGCACGAAGGAGGCCACCGCGACCGCGCCGAGGCCGAGGTCCAGCCAGAGCAGCAGCGCCGAGATGTAGACGAAGGACAGGATGACGGTCACCAGCTCCTGGAGCCCCTCGTCGAGGAGTTCGCGCAGCGACTCGACGTCCGTGGTGGAGCGGGAGATCAGCCGGCCGGAGGTGTACCGCTCGTGGAAGTCGATGCTCAGCGCCTGCGCGTGCCGGAAGATCCGGCCCCTGAGGTCCAGCAGCACGTCCTGGCTGACCCGCGCGGAGGTCTCGATGAACGCGAACTGCAGCGCGCCCGAGGCGAGCGCGCACAGCAGATAGCCCGCGGCGACCGCGAACAGCGGGCCGTGCCGGTCGTCCCGGAACGCCGGTACGGCGCTGTCGATGGCGTACGCCACCAGCAGCGGGCCCGCCTGCACCGCCGCCTGCTGGAGCAGGAGGAGGAACGTGGTGAGCGCGACCCGGGCCCTCATGGGCGCGAGCAGCGAACGCAGCAGGGCGGCCGTGGCGCCGGGCGGGCTGGGCAGCACGTCCCGGTCGAAGTGGTCGCCCGCGTCGCCGGTGCCCTCCGGGCGGGCCGGTTCGCCGTCGGCGACGGCGGGGGTGGAGGTCGTGCTGGTCAACGGGAGTCCTCCTGTTCCCCGGACATCAGGTGGGCGTACTCGGCGTTGTGGCGCAGCAGTTCCTGGTGGGTGCCGACGGCGGCGATCCGGCCGCCCGAGAGCAGGGCCACCCGGTCGGCGAGCAGCACGGTGGAGGGGCGGTGGGCCACGATCAGCGCGGTGGTGTCGGCGAGCACCTGGCGCAGGGCGGCCTCCACGGCGGCCTCCGTGTGCACGTCCAGGGCGGACAACGGGTCGTCCAGCACCAGGAACTCCGGTCTGCCGACCACCGCGCGGGCCAGCGCGAGCCGCTGGCGCTGGCCGCCGGAGAGGCTGAGGCCCTGCTCGCCCACCCGGGTGTCGGTGCCCTGCGGGAGCGCGTGCGCGAAGTCGGCCTGCGCGATGGCGAGGGCCCGGTCCAGCTCCGGCTCTCCGGCGCCGTCCGGTGCGCCCATGAGCACGTTCTCGCCGACGCTCGCGGAGAAGAGGGTGGGTTCCTCGAAGGCCACGGCGACCTTGGTGCGCAGCTCTTCCCGGGACATCGTGGTGATGTCGACGCCGTCGAGGGTGATCCGCCCGGAGGTGACCTCGTGCAGCCTCGGCACGAGCGCGGTGAGCGTGGTCTTCCCGCTGCCGGTGGCTCCGACGAGGGCCATGGACTCGCCGGGGCGGATGTGGAGGTCGATGCCGGTGAGGAGGGGCGGGGAGCCGGGGGGTGCGTCGGGGTAGCGGAACGAGACGTTCTCGAACCGGAGTCCGCGCGTGTGGGGCCCGCGCGGCCGAGCGTCCCGGCCCCCTCCCCGGTCCTCCGGCACCTCGTCCATCACCTCGAAGTAGCGCTCGGTCGCGGTGGCCGCCTCCTGGCTCATCGCCAGCAGGAACCCGATGGAGTCGACGGGCCAGCGCAGGGCGAGAGCCGTGCTCAGGAAGGCGACCAGCGTGCCCGCGGACAGGTCCCCGTCGGCCACCCGCACCGCGCCCAGCACCAGCGCCGCGCCGATCGCCACCTCGGGGAGGGTGACGATGATCCCCCAGATGGTGGCCAGCAGCCGCGCCTTGCGCAGCTCCGTGCCGCGGAGCCGGCCGGACAGCTCGCGGAACGCGCGGGCCTGGCTGCGGTGGCGGCCGAAGCCCTTGATGACGCGGATGCCGAGCACGCTCTCCTCGACCACCGTGGTGAGGTCGCCGACCTGGTCCTGGGCGCGCCGCGCCACCTGCGCGTACCGCCGTTCGAAGACCACGCAGGTCCACATCACGGGGACGGCGGGCCCGAGGATGACCAGTCCCAGCACCCAGTCCTGGAGCAGCATGACGACCAGGCCGGCGACGATGGTGACCCCGTTGACGAGCAGGAACGTCAGCGGGAAGGCGAGGAACATGCGGAGCAGCATCAGGTCGGTCGTGCCCCGGGAGAGCAGCTGGCCGGATGCCCAGCGGTCGTGGAAGGCGACCGGCAGCCGTTGCAGACGCCGGTAGAGGTCCGCCCGCATCTCCGCCTCGACGTGCGACAGCGGCCGGGCCACGAGCCAGCGCCGTAGGCCGAACAGGACCGCCTCGGCGAGGCCGAGCAGCAGCAGGTACAGCGCGCCGAGCCACACGCCCGCCGGGTCGCGGTCGGCTACCGGGCCGTCGACCATCCACTTCAGGACGAGCGGGATCACCAGTCCCGTGCAGGAGGCGACGACCGCGACGAACGCGGCGGTGAACAGCCGCGCGCGTACCGGGCGGACGTACGGCCACAGCCGGAGCAGGGTGCGTACGGCGGTACGGTCGGTGGTTGCACGTGTCGTGGGCATCACTCGCGAGCGTACGGACCGCCGCTGACAACGCCCACCGAGTTTTGGCCGGAGGTCCGCGCGGACAGGCTCGTTGAAGGGACCGGGGGGATGGATGATCGACGCGTACGAGGATCCGGGCACGCCCGACACCCGGGGCGGCTGGCGGTATCTGTGGTGGCTGGTGCGGTGTCAGCCGGGGCGCTCGGTGGCCGGGGCGCTGCTGGGCAGCGTCTGGACGGTGCTGCTGGCCGCACAGCCGTATCTGATGGCGCGGGCCGTGGACGAGGGGCTGCTGCCGGGGCGGCTGGGCGTGCTCGCCGGGTGGACCGTGCTGATGTTCGTGGTCGGCGCGCTGAACGCGTGGCTGGGCATTCTGCGGCACCGGACCATGACCCGGGTCCGGATGGACGCCAACTTCCGTACGGTCAAGGTGGTCCTGGGGCACGTGGTACGGCTGGGCGCCGCGCTGCCGCGCCGGGCCGGGGCCGGGGAGGTCGTCACCATCGGGGTCGGTGACGCACAGACGCTGGCGGTGGCGCTGACCGTGGTCGGGCCGGGCGTCGGCGCGCTCGTGGTCTACGGCGTGGTGGCCGTCCTGCTGCTGACCGTCTCCGCGCCGCTCGCCGCGGTGGTGCTGCTCGGGCTGCCGGTGGTCGCGCTGCTGACGGGGCCGCTGACGCTGCGGCTGCAGGGCGCGGAGAGCGAGTACCGGGAGCGGCAGGGGGTGCTCGCCGCACGCGTCGGCGACCTCGCGGGCGGGCTGCGCGTCCTCAACGGGCTGGGCGGCAAAGGGCTGTTCGCGGACGCGTTCCGGAACGACTCGCAGCGGCTGCGGGCGCAGGGCTACCGGGTGGGCGCGGTGGCCAGCTGGGTGCAGGCGCTCGGGGTGGGCCTGCCGACCCTGTTCCTGGCCGTGGTGACCTGGCTCGCGGCCCGGCTCACCGCCCAAGGAGCCCTCACCGTGGGCGAGTTGGTGTCGGTCTACGGCTATGTGGCGGTGCTCGTCGGGCCGGTCGCGTTCTTCGTGCAGATGGCCTACGACCTCAACCGCGGTGTGGTGGCCGCGCGCCGGGTCGTACGCCTGCTGCGGCTGGAACCGGAACCGGACACCGGCACACTCCCGGCGCCCGCCGGACCGGCCGAGCTGTACGACCCCGCGTCCGGGGTGCGGGTGGTGCCGGGCCGGCTGACCGCGCTGGCCGCCGCCCGGCCCGCCGAGGCCGCCGCCGTGGTCGACCGGCTCGGCCGGTACGGGCCCACCGACGCCACCTGGGGCGGGGTACGGCTCGACGCGGTCCCGCTGGCGGACGTACGGCGGCGCGTCCTCGTCGCCGACAACGAGGCGGACCTGTTCGCCGGGCCGCTCCGGGAGGTGGTGGCCGGCGCCCGCCCGGCCGGCGAGGCGGCGCTGCGCCGGGCGCTGCGCGCGGCGGCGGCCGAGGACGTCGTCCGCGGTCTGCCGGACGGGCTGGACTCGGCGGTGGCCGGGCAGGGCCGCAGCCTCTCCGGCGGCCAGCGGCAGCGGGTGCGCCTGGCCCGGGCCCTGCTGGCCGACCCGGAGGTGCTGCTCGCCGTGGAACCGACCTCGGCCCTGGACGCCCACACGGAGGCGACGGTCGCCGACCGGCTCCGGGCGGAGCGGGAGGGCCGTACGACGCTGGTGACGACGACGTCCCCGCTGGTCCTGGACCGCGCGGACACGGTCGTGTTCCTGACCGGCGGCAAGGTGGCGGCGGCCGGGCCGCACCGGCGGCTGCTGGCACAGGAGCCCGGATACCGGGCGCTGGTCGCGCGGGACGGCGGGGGCTCCGGCACCCCGGCGCCCGCGCCTCCCGAGGGAGCCGCGCGATGACGTCGACGCAGACGCTGCTGCCCGTCGCCGGGCGGGCGGCCGTACGGCGGGCCGCGGCACGGCTCGTGGCGGCCGACCGGCGGGCGTTCGCCGGCACGCTGCTGCTCAACGCGCTGGCCGCGGCGGTGGGTCTGGCCGGGCCCTGGCTGGTGGGCCGGATCGTGGACGAGGTGCGGGCCGGGCACGGGGTGGGCGCGGTGGACCGGCTCGCGGTGTGGATCGTGCTGTGCGCGCCGGCGCAGGTGCTGCTGGCCCGCTGGGCGCGGTACGTCGGGCACCGCTTCGGGGAGCGGACGCTGGCCCGGGTGCGGGAGGAGTACGTCGAGCGGGTGCTGGCGCTGCCCGCGTCCGTGGTGGAGCGGGCCGGCACCGGGGACCTGACCGCGCGGGGCACCGCGGACGTCGCGACCGTCGGCACCACGCTGCGGGACGTCGGTCCGGAGCTGCTGGTCAACACCGTGCAGGCGGTCTTCGTGCTGGGCGCGGTGTTCGCGCTCGACCCGGTGCTGGGCGCGTTCGGGCTGCTCGGGCTCACCCCGGTCTGGCTGGCGCTGCGCTGGTACCTGCGGCGGGCCCGGGACGGCTACCTCGCCGAGGGGGCGGCGACCTCGCAGGTCGCGGAGATCGTCGCGGCGACGGCGGCCGGGGCGCGGACCGTGGAGGCGTTCCGGCTGCGGCAGCGGCGGATCGCGGCGAGCCGGGACGCGCTGGAGGCCTCCCGCCGCACCCGGCTGTACACCCTGCGGCTGCGGTCGGTGTTCTTCCCGGCGGTCGATGTGACGTACGCCGTCCCGGTGGCGGGGGTGCTGCTGCTGGGCGGGTGGCTGCACGCGCGGGGCGCGGTCGGGGTGGGCGCGGTGGTGGCGGCGGCACTGTACCTGCGGCAGTTCACCGAGCCGCTCGACCAGATCCTGATGCGGGTGGAGCAACTGCAGAGCAGTGGCGCCTCGTTCGCGCGGGTGGAGGGGCTGGCGGGGGCTCCGCGCGGTGCGGGCGGGGGCGCGTCCGCGGTGCCGGCGGACGACCGGATCGAGGTGCGCGGGGTGCGGTACGCGTACGAGCGCGGCGGCGAGGTGCTGTGCGGGGTGGACCTGACGGTACGACCCGGGGAGCGGCTGGCGGTGGTGGGGCCGTCCGGCGCCGGCAAGACGACGCTCAGCCGGCTGCTCGCGGGCATCGACCGGCCCGGTTCCGGCACGGTCACGGTGGGCGGGGTGCCGGTGGCCGAGCTGGCGCCGGAGCTGCTGCGCCGGCAGGTGGTGCTGGTGACGCAGGAGCACCATGTCTTCCTGGGCACCGTCCGCGAGAACCTGCTCATCGCCGAACCCGCCGCCACGGACGCCCGGTTGTGGGCGGCGCTCGCGGCCGTCGGCGCCGACGACTGGGTCCGCGGCCTGCCGGACGGTCTCGGCACCCGGCTCGGTGAGGGCGGTGTTCCGACGGACGGCTCGCAGGCGCAGCAGCTCGCCCTGGCCCGGGTGGTGCTGGCCGACCCGCACACGCTGATCCTCGACGAGGCGACGGCCCTGCTGGATCCCGCCACGGCCCGGCACACCGAGCGTGCCCTCGCCGCGGTGCTGGCGGGCCGTACCGTCATCGCCGTCGCCCACCGCCTGCACACGGCCCACGACGCGGACCGGGTGGCGGTCATGGAGAACGGCCGGCTGACCGAACTGGGCACGCACGAGGAGCTGGTGGCGGCCGGCGGGGCGTACGCGGCGCTGTGGCGGACCTGGCACGGGGACACCGCCGGCGAGGGCCGGTAGGTCACCGCGCCGGGCCGTCGCCGGCCTCGGGGGCCACGAACGGCCGGCCGCCGGCGAGAAGGCCGGCGGCCGGTCGTAGGGGTGCGCGGCGGCTAGGGAGCCACGGGGTCTCCGTCCCCGAGCTGCAGCCACCACACGTCGTCGTCGCGGGTGAGCCGCACCTCCTGTCGCCGCCCGTCGCCGAAGCGCAGTTCGACGGTGGCCAGGTACGGCACGACGGGGTCCCGCACCAGCGCGTCGACCGGTTCGCCGGCGTGTGCGCCGTACCGGCCGATCAGCTCCCGGGCGGCCCGTTCCCGGCCGGTGTACCAGGGGGCGCCGAGGCGGGCCAGGTCGGTGGCGTCCCCGGCCCTGAGGCGCTGCACGTACACCTTGAGCAGCGGATCGACGTCACCGGCGAGTTCCCCGGCCTCGGGGTACTCGGACTTCGCGGCGTGGACGGTGACCTTCACCGCCGGCGTCTTCCGCAGGGCGTAGGGCGCGGGGTCCCTCAGCAGCCACCAGGTGCCGACGGCCGCCGCCAGGACGACGGCCAGCGCCGCCGCCCCCGCCCAGAGGCGCTTCCCGGCCGGGCCGGCCATCAGTACCACCCCGGAATGACGTGGAAGATGTCCGCCCAGGTGCCCCGCTGGCTGTTGATGTAGACGTCGAGGCGCTGGTTCAGA
This sequence comes from Streptomyces sp. NPDC028928, assembly GCF_055564915.1. Lineage (NCBI taxonomy): Bacteria > Bacillati > Actinomycetota > Actinomycetes > Kitasatosporales > Streptomycetaceae > Streptomyces > Streptomyces sp. NPDC028928. The sequence goes on along the minus strand of NZ_JBVHVI010000011.1, from coordinate 16,333 downwards.
CGGTTGTTGTTGTGCGCGGTCACGTACGCCTTGCCGCCCGACATCTTCGTGACGACGCCCGCGTGGTCCCAGCCGCCCCTGCCGCCCCAGTTGAACAGCACGATGTCACCGACCTTGGCGTACTGCTGCTTGGTCTCGGTGTTGATCGCGCCGTCACTGTGGCGGAGCAGGAAGGTGTGCATCTTGTCGGCGACGGTCCAGGTGTGGGAGTACGTGTAGTAGTGCACGCCGTGCGGGGCCAGGTGCCCGACCCGCCACCAGTTGTCCGCGCTCGTCTTGTCCTTGTTCACGCCCTTCTGGCGCATACCGCCCCCGTGGTACAGGGCCTTGGAGACGAAGTTGGTGCAGTCCTGGCTGAACTCGGCCCGGGAGTTCCAGTGGTCCCTCGCCCACTTCGCCGTGCCGCTGGCGTTGAGGGTGGCGTACGGCGTGATCTGCGCCGCGTAGGCCGAGTACGCGCTCGGGGTGGCGCTGGCCGTCCGGGTGGCCTGCGTGGTGCCGCTGTCGCTCTCCACGGTGCCGTAGGTGACGGCTCCGAGAGCACGCTCGTCCTTCGCCAGCTGCTGTTCGTAGTACCCGGCGTTCATCCTGCCGCGCAGCACGGGCGTGTCCCCGCCGGAGAAGGTGTACAGGATCGTGGCCTCGGTGGTCTCCGGGTCCGAGGGCGCGTCGGCCAGGGTCTTCTGCTGGCCCACCGTCGCGCGGACGGTCACCGTCCCGTCGGCGGAGGGCAGCAGCAGCGCGTCGGAGAGGTCCGTGGTGATCGACGTGTACGTCAGCCCGCTCGCCTTCAGCGCGTCGCGGCTGTCGATCAGCCAGGACTCCTCCGCCTTGAGCAGCGAGCTGTACATGCCGGCGTTGGGGCGCCCGTCCACCGCCGCCGCGGCGCTGCCCTTCGTCCCGGTCGTCAGGGCGGCGGAGGCGTCCAGGTAATCACGGACCGCCTGCGTGTAGACCGCGCTGTCGAGCGGGGCGCGCAGCGGCTCGGCCTCGGCGCTGGTGACGGCGTCACTCGTGCCGTACGCACTGGAGGCGCTGACCCGGAAGGTGTACGAGGCCCCGTTGGTGAGGCCGGTGAAGACGGAGTCGGTGCCTTGGGTGGTGTGCTTGGCGACCTCGGCGCCGGAGGAGTCGAGGGCGGTCACCTCGTAGGTGAGGACGGTGTCGTTGTAGCCGCTGTCCTCGCTGGCCCCCCAGGTGACCAGGGCGCCGGAGTCCGCGGCCCGGGCGCGGACCGCCACGGGCGGCGAGGGCGGGGTGGCCGCCTCGTACTCGGCCGTGAGCGTGGCCGAGGTGAAGCTGATGCCGGCCGTGCTCGAGGCGTCCTCGGCCCTGCGCAGCACCAGGCCGTGGTTGGCGTTCGCCCCGTCGGTCCAGCCGGTGACCAGGCCGGTGACGTCGATCGTCCAGGGCGCGGTGGCCGTCAGGTTGGCCTCCGGGGCCGTGACGGCGTCCAGCTGGCTTCCCGTACCGGTGGTGTCCCAGGCCGCGTTGAGGGCGTGCACGTCCAGGTCGGGTGTCGTCGCGGCCGACTGGAGGGTGAGCTGGGCCTTGGTCACGCGGGCGCCGGCGGGGATCTTCGACACGTCGGCCTTGAGGTAGGCACGCCAGTTCTTGCCCGAGACGCTGCCGACCTTCAGGGCGGTGCCGGTTTCCCCGACGCACGTGTCGGAGCCGGTGCAGACGGTGGCCTTGGTGAGCGGCAGGCTCACCGAGGAGGCGGCGGTCACCTGGTCCGGTTCCGCGCCGGACCCGGCGGCGATCGGGGTCCGCTCGGTCCACGCGGAGCACTTGCCCGCGTAGCACGCCCTCATCGACCAGTCGAACGGGCCGCCGGAGGTGAGCCGGTCGGCGGGAATCCGGAAGCCGGCCCGCTCTCCGTTGGGGACGAGCTGGGTGCCCAGGGTCTGGGTGCCGGTGGCGTTGCCGAGGCGGAACTGGGCCTCGATCATGCCCCCGTTCGGCGAGGTGACGACGCCCGTGACGAGCGGCGAGGCGGTGTCCGTGGCGCCGGCCTGGAGCTGCGTGGGCAGGTCGGCGGGCTGCACGGCGGTCGCGTCGACGCGGAAGGTCTTCCAGTCGGACCAGGCGGAGGTGTCGATCCCGTCGCTGGTGCGGGCGTGCATCCGCAGATGGCTGCCGTCGGGCATCGCCGACGCGGTGGGGATCTGCGTGGTGGCGACGGTGCCCGGCGCGAACGGGGCGGTCTTCCCCGTCCAGGTGTACGTCGTGTCGGCGAACGCGGGGTCCGGCTGGACCTGGAACTCCGTCACCAGGCCGGATTCGGCGTCGGCGTCACCCACCTTGGCCTGGAGGGTGGGGGTCAGGGACCCGGCGGTCGTCAGCGTGGTGTCCGTCTTGAGCGGGCTGACGCCGAGGGAGGCCGGGACCGTCGGGGCGGAGTTGTAGGTGACGATCAGCGACGGCTCGGTGGCCGCGTCGTGCGATCCGTCGACGTAGTTGGCGGAGCGGTACCGGCGCCAGGTGAGGGGGTCGGTCTCGTCCACGGCCGCGAGGCGCACGCCGTAGTTGGGCTGGCCATCCGCCCACGCCTGGGCGATGCCGTCGATGTCCCACGACACCTGTCCGGCGGGGCAGGCGGAGCTGTAGCCCTTCGCCGCCGTCGAGACGGGGGCCGAGGCGGTGGTCGTGCCCGGCTGGCTTCCCCACGTGATGGCGGAGGGGTCCCAGTCGCTCGTGACGCGCCGGACCTGGATGCCGGAGTTGTTCGTCGAGCAGGTGGACGACCAGTGCGAGTACATCCGCAGGTCGGCGTCGACGATGTGCTTGCCGGCGAACCGGGCGGCGTCGAACTTGAGGTAGGAGCGGGCGCGTTCGGTCCCGTTGTACGTGCCCGCCTTCAGCTCGGTCGAGCCGCGCTGGGACGTCGGATAGTCGTCGTCCTGGATCCAGGTGTCCGTGAGCGGCCCGAGCAGGGTGTTGGTCGGGTCCACGGTGACCGGGTACTTGACGGCGGGGTCCGTGAGGAACGACGTGTCCGGCTTGAGCACCAGGGTCTGGCCGTCGGCACCGCCCTCGACGGAGACGTCCACGTCGGTGACCTTGGCCGGTTCGCCCGACGCCGGGCCCTCAGAGGCTCCCCACATGACGGGGACGGGGGCGGTGGCGACGTCCTTGCCGCTGTCGCTCTCCCACAGCAGCCGCTCGTCGGCGGTCTCACGGAGCTTCAGGCCCTCGGCGGACACGGGGATCCGCAGTTCCACGTCGTCCTTCGGGGGCTCCTTCAGCACGAGCTGGTGCGAGAAGCCCTCCGGCAGCGCGGTGACCACGAGGTCCTGGCCGGGCCGTACGTCGCTGTAGACGGCGGTGTTGCCCTGGATCTCCGGTTCGGGGAGGGTCCCGTCCCAGCTGATGCCGAGGGTCTTGTCCCCCTCGTCGACCTCGGCGAGCGGGCCCTCACCGCCGTCGGAGATGCGGATGTCGGCCGCGGCCTGCCGGGGCTCGATGCCGCCGTCGCGGCGGACGAGGGTGGTGTCCAGGTCGTGCCAGGCGCCGTCGTCGTCCTTGACCCGGACCGGTCCGGTGGCCGCTTCCACGGTCACGGACCCGTCGGGGTTGACGTACGTCGTGGAGCTCTCGGTGCGCAGGGCCGTGACCTCGACGCGTTCCCCCGACGCGGCGGCGCGCAGGCGGGCTTCGCCCGTGGCCGCATCGTCGTCGGAAGCGGTCGCCGCCGTCGCCACCGGGGAGACGGTCGCGGCGGTGTCGTGATGCGCGGGCAGGGCGAGACCGGCCGTCACGACACCCGCCATGGCGTACGCGGCGTAGACCAGGAAGCGGTTGCTCCCGGGTCTGTGGCGTCTTCTCATGTACAAGATCCTTGCTTCACAAGCACTTGGCAAAATTCAAAGGATCTTCACACACAGATTTGGTCATGTCCATGGCCTAAAACCACCCAGCATGCCCGGTGCGCCCGCTCAACCCTGCTGCCGCGCCCGCGAGGAGTCCGCATACCGAACAGGAACATCCGGTCAACGAACCGTTTTTGGCCAAGTTTGTGACGCGGTCCTGACAGATGGCGAGATCTCCTGCCACTCTTCCCTGGCCGACTCACAGCAACCCCACAGTTACTGCGCGTCTGTACGAGCCGGCTCCGCACCCGCACGTGGCTTTCGCAACGCCCTGTTCTGCCCGGACGTCCCAACCCACCGTCCGGTCTCCCCTGGCCGCGCGACCCGCGGTCACGCAGAAGGAGTCAGTGTTGAGAAGCAATTCCTCTCGCGGACGCACCTCCCACACCCCGCACCGCCCCACCGCGCACCGGCGCACCGCCGTCGTCGCCCTCACCGGTGTCGCCGCCCTGATCGCCGTCGCCGTCCAGTCCGGAACGGCCGGCGCCGCACCGGCGAAGCCGCAGGCGGGCAAGGTCGATCCGGCCCACGCGGCGGTCAGGCTCACCCCCTCGCAGCGCGCCGAGCTGATCCGCGACGCGGACGCCGGCAAGGCCGCCGCGGCCCGGCAGATAGGCCTGGGCGCGAAGGAGAAGCTCGTCGTCAAGGACGTCGTCAAGGACGGCGACGGCACCCTGCACACCCGCTACGAGCGCACGTACGCGGGCCTGCCGGTGCTCGGCGGTGACCTGGTCGTGACCACCGCGAAGTCGGGCAAGACGATGGACGTGGTCCGGGCCACGGGCGCCACACTGAAGGTCGCCGGTCTCACCCCGGCCGTGTCGAAGGCCGCCGCCGAGAAGCAGGCCGTACAGCGGGCGAAGGCCCTCGGCGGGACCCAGCCGGCCGCGGACAGCGTCCGCAAGGTGATCTGGGCGGCCACCGGCAAGCCCGTGCTGGCGTACGAGACGGTGGTCGGCGGGCTCCAGGACGACGGCACCCCGAACCAGCTGCACGTCGTCACCGACGCGGCCACCGGCAAGAAGCTCTACGAGTACCAGGGCGTCAAGAACGGCATCGGCAACACCCAGTACAGCGGGCAGGTCACGCTGACCACGACCCAGTCGGGCTCGAACTACACGCTCACCGACGGGGCGCGCGGCGGCCACAAGACGTACAACCTGAACAAGGGCACCTCCGGCACCGGCACCCTGTTCTCGCAGACCAGCGACACCTGGGGCAACGGGACCACGTCGAACGCGGCCACCGCGGGCGCCGACGCCCACTACGGCGCCGCACTCACCTGGGACTTCTACAAGTCCGCCTTCGGCCGCAGCGGCATCAAGAACAACGGCGTCGGCGCCTACTCGCGCGTCCACTACGGCAACGCGTACATCAACGCGTTCTGGGACGACAGCTGCTTCTGCATGACGTACGGCGACGGCTCCGGCAACGCCAAGCCGCTGACCTCGATCGACGTCGCCGGCCACGAGATGAGCCACGGCGTCACCTCGGCCACCGCGAACCTCAACTACAGCGGTGAGTCCGGCGGTCTGAACGAGGCGACCAGCGACATCATGGCCGCCGGCGTGGAGTTCTACGCCAACAACGCCAAGGACCCCGGTGACTACCTGGTCGGCGAGAAGATCGACATCAACGGCGACGGCACCCCGCTGCGCTACATGGACAAGCCCAGCAAGGACGGCGCGTCCAAGGACAACTGGTACTCCGGCATCGGCGGCGTCGACGTGCACTACTCGTCCGGCCCCGCGAACCACTTCTTCTACCTGCTGAGCGAGGGCAGCGGCGCCAAGGTGGTCAACGGCGTCAGCTACAACTCGCCGACGGCGGACGGCCTTCCGGTCACCGGCATCGGCCGGGACAAGGCGCTGCAGATCTGGTACCGGGCGCTGACCACCAAGTGGACGTCCACCACCAACTACGCGGGCGCCCGCACCGGCACCCTCGCGGCGGCCGGCGAGCTGTACGGCACCTCCAGCGCCGAGTACAAGGCGGTGCAGGACGCCTGGGCGGGCGTGGCGGTCGGCTCGCGCTCCGGCGGCGGGGGCGGCGGCGGTACGTCGTACGAGAGCACCACGCCGGTGTCGGTGCCGGACAACGGCGCCGCCGTCACGTCGAGCATCACCGTCTCCGGCCGGACCGGGAACGCGCCGAGCAACCTCCAGGTGAGCGTCGACATCACCCACACCTGGCGGGGTGACCTGGTGATCGACCTCGTCGGCCCGTCGGGCACCGCCTACCGGCTGAAGAACTTCAGCTCCTCGGACTCGGCGGACGACGTGAACGAGACCTACACGGTCAACGCCTCCGCAGAAACGGCCAATGGCACGTGGAAGTTGCGGGTACAGGATCAAGCCACCTACGACACCGGAACCATCAACGGCTGGAAGCTGACCTTCCCGTAAACCGCATGCCGCGGGCCCGGGATCACGGCGCTGTCCGAGGGTGGAGCACCCTCGGGCGGCGCCCGTTTACATCGCTGAAACGTTCACCAGTCAGTCGACTTTCAGCCAACATCACTTCAGGGTCCTGACATGTACGCGCCCTTGATGTCACTCTCTCTCCACCCGCCGCAGAACTTCACCACCCCACACAGCCGGCCAGTAGCCCCACGCTGACCGGACTCCCCACCAGAAGGAGCTTCTGTGAGCCCCCTCTACGCGCGTCACAAGCGCACCACTCTGGCCATCGCCACCGCCGTCGCCGCCGGAGCCCTGCTCGCCACTGGTCTGACCACCAGTGCCACCGCCCAGCCCACGACCGAGCCCCTCGCCGCGGCCCCGACCCAGCTGTCCGCCGCGGCCCGCACCACCCTGATCCAGCACGCCCAGGCCGACGCGGCCGGCACCGCGCAGGCGATAGGCCTCGGCGCCAAGGAGAAGCTCGTCGTCAAGGACGTCGTCAAGGACGCCGACGGCACCCTGCACACCCGCTACGAGCGCACCTACGCCGGCCTGCCGGTGCTCGGCGGCGACCTGATCGTCCACACCGCCAAGTCCGGCAAGACGCAGGGCGTCACCAAGGCCACCAAGTCGGCCATCAAGGTGTCCTCGCTCAAGCCGCAGATCACCGCGGCCAAGGCCGAGAAGCAGGCGGTGTCCGCCGCCAAGACGCTGGGCTCCTCCAAGACCGCCGCGGACGGCGCCCGCAAGGTCATCTGGGCCGGCTCCGGCAAGCCCGTCCTCGCCTACGAGACCATCGTCGGCGGCTTCCAGGACGACGGCACCCCGAACCAGCTGCACGTCATCACCGACGCCGCCACCGGCAAGAAGCTCTACGAGTACCAGGGCATCGAGACCGGCACCGGCAAGAGCCTGTACTCCGGCACCGTCAGCCTGAACACGTACAAGTCGGGCACGACGTACCAGCTGTACGACACCACGCGCGGCGGCCACAAGACGTACAACAAGGCGCACGGCACCAGCTCCACCGCCGGCACCCTGTTCACGGACGCCGACGACGTCTGGGGCACCGGCACGGCCTCCAGCTCCACCGCCGACCAGACCGCGGCCGTCGACGCCGCCTACGGCGCCCAGACCACCTGGGACTTCTACAAGTCCACCTTCGGCCGCAGCGGCATCAAGAACGACGGCAAGGCCGCCTACTCCCGCGTGCACTACGGCAACCAGTACGTCAACGCGTTCTGGGACGACAGCTGCTTCTGCATGACCTACGGCGACGGCGAGGGCAACGTCAACCCCCTCACCTCGCTCGACGTCGCCGGCCACGAGATGAGCCACGGTGTCACCTCCAACACCGCGGGCCTCAACTACTCCGGCGAGTCCGGCGGCCTGAACGAGGCCACCTCGGACATCTTCGGCACGGGCGTGGAGTTCTACGCGGCCAACTCCTCCGACCCCGGTGACTACCTCATCGGCGAGGAGATCGACATCAACGGCGACGGCACCCCGCTGCGCTACATGGACAAGCCCAGCAAGGACGGCGGCTCGGCGGACTACTGGTCCTCCACCGTCGGCAACAAGGACGTCCACTACTCGTCCGGCGTCGCGAACCACTTCTTCTACCTCCTCTCGGAGGGCAGCGGTTCGAAGACGATCAACGGGGTGACGTACAACTCCCCGACCCACAACGGCTCCACGGTCACCGGCATCGGCCGCGCCAAGGCGCTGCAGATCTGGTACAAGGCGCTGACCACGTACATGACGTCGACGACCAACTACAAGGCCGCCCGCACGGCGACCCTGAACGCGGCGTCCGCCCTGTACGGCTCCACCAGCACCGAGTACAAGGCGGTGGCCGCGGCCTGGACGGCGGTCAACGTCAGCTAGTCGCTGTCGCTCGGCTGAGGGCGGCACCCGGGAGGAGGCTCCTCCCGGGTGCCGCCCTACCCTTGTGACCCATGTCCTCGGCGCCCTTCACCTACGAGCCGGTCGGCGCGACCCGCGACAACCTGTCGCTCTGCCCGCCCGGCTTCCACCCCCTCCTCGTCCGCACCCGCCTCGGCGAGGGCCACGAGGTCTTCCACCGGGCCGCCGAAGCGGTCATGACCTGGGAGATGCACCGCGAACTGGGCGTCGGCATCGACGCCACCGCCGACCGCGCGGCCCCCGGCGTCGACGTCACCGTCACCCTGGCCGGCCTCATCAAGGCCCCCTGCCGCGTCGTCTGGACCACCGAAGAACCCCGCCGCGCCGGCTGGGCCTACGGCACCCTCGAAGGCCACCCCGAATGCGGCGAGGAAGCCTTCGTCATCGACCGCACCGGCGACGGCACGGTCTGGCTGACGGTGGCGGCCTTCAGCAAGCCGGCCAAGTGGTACGCCCGAGCAGGCGGCCCGGCAACCCGGGGCCTGCAACACGCGTACGCCCGCCGGTGCGGGGCGGTGTTGCGGAGGCTGTGCGCGGGGGTGGCGGAGGCCTGACGCCGGATCGCGGTCGTCCTGCTGACCGCACCCCCGCCCCCACGTTGCGATCCGGAACGTGACGATGTGATGATCCAGCCCGTGAGTGAGCATGGGGGCGACGCCGCATCGGCGGCACGACGGCCAAGGTCACCGCTGTACGACTACGTGGACCCGGCCCTTGACGACCAGCAGGACACGATCGCGCCGGAGGCGCCCGAGGGCGGAGGTTTGCCCGAGCGCGCAGCAACCGTCGCCGACGCCCCGGATGAGACCGAGCGCAGACGGCGTGAATTCGCCGTGCTGTTGGGTGAGTTCCGGCGCACGCCGGTGCTGGTGCCGGTGGACGAGGACGACGCTCCCCTGACGGCCGACCTCGGTGGCGTCCGCTGGATCTACGCCTTCTCGGACGAGTCTGCCCTGGCGCGTTTCGCGCTCGCGCGCGGTGAGGGCGGCCGGGAGTGGGCGTACCAGCGGTGGCTCGGGGCGCGCCTGCTGGACGCGATGGTGCCGGCGGTCGGGGTGCCGTGCGGGGTGGCGCTGGACTGCGCTGACGGCGAGGACGGGATGGTCTTTCCTCCGGTGCGCGGGGTTGTGCCGGACGCGGTGGCGGTGGACGTCGACGGCGGGACGGGGGTCGAGTGGTGACGGCCGACGGCAAGGACCTGGCGACGGAGGGGCTCGGCCTGATCGCCAAGGGGCTGACGGACGCGCTGGGCGAGCTGAAGGAACTGGGCATGGTCGGCGAGGCCGGCGCCGGGCGTGGTTTCTCCGACATCGCGCTGTCCGGTCTGGAGCTGGGCCATGAGGGCCTGACGGGCGAGTTCACGTCGTTCTGCGAGCGCTGGGAATGGGGCGTGCGCTCGCTGATCAACGAGGGCAACGGGTTCGCGCAGAAGACGGGTCTGGCGGCGGGCACGTACTACGAGAACGACAAGTACGTCGAGGGCACCTTCAAGATCGTGGAGAACGCGGCCATCGGCAATCCGTACGCCTCCGAGGAGGAGGTGGAGAAGATGGGCTGGGGCGAGATCGCCAAGTCCGGCGCGTACGGCGGCGATGTCGACTACAGCAAGGAGTCCTTCGAGCAGGCCTGGGAGAACAGCAAGCAGGGCTGGAAGGACGCCGGGCGCGATGTGATGACCTCGCACACCATCGGGCCGGTGCCGGGGATGAACCCGGAGAACCTGCACAGCGCGCTGGGGATGTCGGACAAGGAGTACGACCGGATGCTGGACGACACCTTCGGCCCCTCCCCCGAGGACCGTGCCGAGGCCGCCGCCCAGCAGCAGGGCACCGCGCAGCAGGGCGGTGAGCGCTGATGGGCATCGGGGATGTGACCAACTCCCTCCTGAGCGGTGCCGAGGACCTCTACGACAAGGGCAAGAAGAAGCTCGGCGAGGGCGTCGACTGGGCCACGGACAAGGTCGGCGACAAGCTCGACGATGTCGGCCTGCACAAGTGGGCCGACGTGGTCGAGGACTGGGGCGACGGCGTCGCCTCCGACCTCGGCGCGACCCCGGGCGAGCAGCAGCTCGGCGAGACCGAGGAGGCCAACGAACTCGTCCACGGCAATCCGGCGAAGATCCGGGAGAGTGCCAAGCACCTGCGGGACTTCCACGGCGCGTTCGACAAGGTCAGCCAGGGCCTGAAGAAGGTCGACTCCTCCGGCTGGAAGGGCGAGGGCGGCGACGCCTTCCGCAAGAAGTTCGGCGTCCACCCGACCAAGTGGGCCCAGGCGGCCGAGGCCTGCAAGACGGCGGCCGGGGCTTTGGAGTCGTACGCCGACACCGTCAAGTGGGCGCAGGGCCAGGCCAAGGAGGCCGTAGAGCTTTACAAGAAGGGCGTGAAGGCGTCCAAGGACGCGTACGACGCCTACAAGGACAAGGTCGAGACGTACAAGGCCAAGGCGGACGCGGGCGAGGATCCCGGCCCGGATCCGGGGAAGTTCCACGACCCGGGCAAGGCCACCGTCCAAGCCGCCCAGCACAAGCTGGCCGAGGCCCGCAAGCAGCGCAACACCGCCGCCTCCGAGGCCCAGGACAAGGTCAGGGAAGCCCTGGCCCACGCCCCGGCCGAGCCCCCGCCCCTGGACCGGATCGGCAACGATCTCAAAGACGGCTACCTGGCGGTCAACACCGAGCTGACCCATGTCGTGGGCGGTGCCCTCAAGGGGACGGCCGGCCTGGTCAACTTCGTCCGCGGGCTGAACCCGATGGACCCCTACAACCTCACCCACCCGGCCGCGTACCTGCAGAACGTCAGCATGACGCTCTCCGGCCTGGTCTCCACCGCCGCCCATCCGGAGCGGGCCGCGAAGGCCGCCGTCGAGGGATTCAAGAAGGACCCTTCCGAGTTCTTCGGCCGCATGCTCCCCGAGCTGCTCGGCACCAAGGGCGCGGGACTGGCCCGGGGCGGACTCCGGCTCGGACTGAAGCAGGGCCTGGAGGAGGCCGCGGAGCAGGGGGCGCGCACGGGCGCCCGGAAGACGGCCCGGGACCTGGTCAACGAGGACCCGCACGGGCCCTCGCGTGAGCCGGACTCGGTCTACAGCGGCGGCACCGACCCGATCGACCTCGCCACCGGCCGGATGTTCCTGCCGCAGACGGACGTCACCCTCCCCGGCGCGCTCCCCCTGGTCCTCGCTCGTCGCGTCGAGTCGGGCTACCGGCTGGGCCGCTGGTTCGGCCCGTCCTGGTCCTCCACCCTGGACCAGCGCCTGGAGATCGACGCGGAGGGAGTCGTGTACGTCACGGAGGACGGCCTCCTCCTGTCGTACCCCCACCCGGCCCCCGGCCTGCCCACCCTGCCCAGCCACGGCCCCCGCCTCCCCCTGGACCGAGTAGACGGCGGCTACACCATCACGGACCCCCGCACCGGTCGCACCTGGCACTTCGCCGACCGCGGCCCCGACCTGGCCGTCCTGGAACAGACAGACGACCGCAACGGCAACTGGATCACCTTCGAGCACGACGAGGCGGGAGTGCCCTCGGCCGTCGTCCACAGCGGTGGCTACCGCCTGCGGATCGAGAGTGCCGACGGACGGGTCACCGGCCTGTACCTGACCGGGGCAGGCGAGGACGGATCCGATCTCCGGCTGGTCCGGTACGGGTACACGCAGGGCAATCTCACCGAGGTCCGGAACTCCTCCGGGCTGCCCCTCAGGTTCGCCTACGACGAGCGGGGACGCGTCACCTCCTGGACGGACACCAACGGGCACACGTACACGTACGCGTACGACGACAGGGACCGGTGCGTCGCGCAGGGCGGCACCGAAGGGCACATGAGCCTGCGGCTGTCCTACAGCGAAAGGGACCCGGAAACCGGGCTGCGGACCACGAAGGCGGTCAACGGGGAAGGCGCCGTACGCCGGTACTTCGTCAACGACCTGCACCAGATCGTCGCCATGGTGGACCCGGCCGGGCACACCCGGCGCTTCACCCGCGACCGGTTCCACCGCCTGCTGTCCGAGACCGACGCCGTCGGCCGTACGACGTCCCGCCGGTACGACGACAGGGGGAACCTGACGGAGATCGTCCGTCCGGACGGCCGGCGGACGACGCTCTCCTACGACGCCCGTGGGCTGCTCACCCGCATGGTGCGCCCGGACGGAAGCTCGCTCCGCCAGGAGTTCGACGCCCGCGGGAACCTGACCTCGGTGGCCGATTCAGCCGGCGGTCGGACGTTCTTCACGTACGACGAGCGCGGCCATGTGTCCACGATGCGCGACCAGTACGGCCGGGTGACCACCATCCGCTGCGACGCGGCCGGTCTGCCCGCCGAGGTGCGTGACCACGCGGGCAACGTCATGCGGTACCGGCGAGACGCCTTCGGCCGCGTCACCGCCATCACGGATCCCCTCGGGGCGACCGGCGAGCTGGAATGGTCCGTCGAGGGTCATGTCACGCGTCGACGGAATCCGGACGGGACCGAGGAATCGTGGACGTACGACGGTGAGGGGAACTGCCTCACGCACACGAACACGGTCGGCGGAGTCACCCGCTTCGAGTACGCCCCGTTCGACCTGCTGACCGCGCGCGTCGAGCCCGACGGTTCTCGTTACGAGTTCGCGTACGACAACGAACTCCGCCTGACCCGGGTGACCAACCCCCAGGGGCAGACGTGGAGTTACGAGTACGACGCCGTGGGACGGCTGAGCGCGGAAACCGACTTCGGCGGGCGGGTCATCCGGTACGCGTACAACGCGGCCGGCGAGTTGGTCTCCCGCACGAACGCCCTCGGCCAGGTCGTCTCCTTCGAGCACAACGAACTGGGGCAGATCGTCCGCAAGAGCGTCGACGGGGAGGTGATGACGTACACCTACGACTTCACCGACGAGATCGCCCACGCCGGCAACGGCCACGCGGAACTCGCCCTCCTCCGTGACCGGCACGGACGCCTGGTCTCCGAGCGGATCAACGGCCGCGAAGTCGCCTATCACTACGACGAGTTCGGCAACCTCACCGCGCGCACGACCCCGTCGGGCGCCGTCAGCACCTGGGAATACGACGCCGACGGGAAGCCCAGCCGGCTCACGGCCGACGGTCGCGTCATCGCGCTGGAATACGACCGGACGGGCCGCGAGGTCGCCCGTCGGTTCGGCGAGTCCCTCACCGTCTCCCGGTCGTTCGACGCCATGAACCGGCTGGTCTCCCAGGCAGTGGACCACTCTCGCCGACGCATCCAGTCGAGGACCTACGAATACCGCGCGGACGGCAGCCTGACCAAGGTCGATGACCAACTGAACGGAATTCGTCACTACGAACTCGATCCGGCGGGCAGGACGACCCGGGTGAGCGGGGCCGGGTGGGCGGAGTCCTACACGTACGACCGGCTCGGCAACCAGACCGCCGCCGAGTGGCCCGCGCGGCAGTTCGGAGACGACGGGTGCGGCGACCGCGCCTACCAGGGCGCCGACCTCGTCCGCGCCGGCCGGATCCGCTACGAGCACGACGCCGCGGGACGTGTGGTGCTGCGCCAGAAGACCCGGCTCTCCCGCAAGCCGGACACCTGGCGGTACAGCTGGGACGCGGAGGACCGGCTCACCCAGGTCGTCACTCCGGACGGCACGGTGTGGCGGTACCTGTACGACCCGCTGGGCAGGCGCATCGGCAAGCAGCGCATCGCCGAGAACGGTGTCGACGTACTGGAACAGGTGGACTTCACCTGGGACGGCACCTCGCTGTGCGAGCAGACGACCAGCTGGGCGGACTCGGCTGAGTCGGTGACCCTGACGTGGCACCTCAACGGCGTCGAAGCGGTTGCGCAGAGCGAGCGCCGGACCATGGCCACGGCCTCGCAGGAGGAGATAGACGCCCGCTTCTTCGCGATCGTGTCCGATCTCTCCGGTGCTCCCTGCGAGCTGATCGACGAGTCCGGCGACATCGCCTGGCGCGCCCGGGCCACCAACTGGGGAAAGCTGTCCTGGTCGGTACGGAGCCACGCCTACACTCCGCTGCGTTTCCCCGGACAGTACTTCGACCCCGAGACGGGCCTCAACTACAACTACCTCAGGTATTACGACCCCGAAATCGGCCACTACATCAGCCTGGACCCCCTCGGCCTGGCCCCGGCGGCCAACCCGGTCGGCTATGTGGACCGTCCTTCCGTCTCCTGCGACCCTCTCGGACTTGCCCCACAGAAGTCGCCGATCCCTCCGAAGCCGTACGAGACGCCCAATCTTTCCCACTTGGCGCCGCATTTCAACCCGGAGGGAGGGATGAGCAACTGCACCTACGTGGCCGAGGCATTCGACCGGTACCTTGCCGGTGAGGGCATCAAGGCTGTCCCCGGTGATATTCCGCTCCAATCCCTCGATCGACTCGAGAGTGTGTATGGACGAAACTTCAAGGAGACCGGATTCTGGGACATGGTCGACCATATCCGAAATTCCGGCCACGGGGCTCGAGGTCTGGTGGCTGCGCTCCCTGAAGCAAGCACGGCAGGACATGTGTTCAACGTTGTGAACCACCAGGGTCGCGTGCTTTTCTCTGATGTGCAGACAGGATTCGTCGATCCTATGCTTTACAAGACATTCCAGCTGATGAGGACCAACTGATGTACACGATGGAGCAGGCGGAGCGGCTGGCGGCGGAGGCTCTGCGTCAGAAGTTCGGCGAGTGGAGCGACCAGGTCGCACTCTTCGGCAACGGAGAATTCGCAACGAAAAAGGGGGACTTTTTCTATTTCGGTTTCCAGTCCGTGAAGTATATCGAAACCCGGGACGAGAAGTACTTCAACTACGGGCCCAACTGCATTTCGGTGCACAGCGAGACCGGCGAGTGCCGATTCCTCGACATCCATGAGGTTCTGGCCTTGGAACCCTTCAAGACGGAATGATCAACATCAATAAGGAAGAACTGATGTACACAATGGAGCAGGCGGAACAGCTGGCGAACGAATTCCTCGCCCAGATGTCCGCCGACTGGGACCATGAGGTCGCCCTGTTCCCGGACGAGGAGTGCAAGGCACAGAAAGGCGAGTTCTTCTATTTCGCCTTTCAGTCCGCGAAGTACATCGAGACCAGGGACGACAAGTACTTCCTCTACGGCCCCTGCCAGTTTGCCGTACACAGCGTGACCGGCGAATGCCGACTGCTCAGCATCCAGGAATCTTACGAAATCGACCCATTCAACGCGCGCTAACTCACCCAGCTTGCGAGGGGCCGGGTTTCGGTCGTCCTGTCCCTTGACTCATCGTTCCGCGTTGCGGTCCAGAACGTGCCGATGTGATGATCCGGCGGTGGACGAACACGGGGGCGACGCCGGTTCGGCGGCGCAAATGCCAAGGTCACGGCTGTACGACTACGTGGACGTGGCCCGTACCGGCCAACGGGACACGACCGTTCCGGAGGCGTCCGAGGACACCGCTTCGCATGAGCGTCCGGTCGATGGTGCTGACGCCATGGAGGGGACCGAGCACAGGCGCCGTGAGTTCGCCGTGCTGTTGGGCGAGTTCCGGCGTACGGCTGTGCTGGTGCCGGTGGACGGGGACGGCGCTCCCCTGGCGGGCGATTTCGGCGGAGTCCGCTGGATCTACGCCTTCTCCGACGAGCACGCTCTGGGCCGTTTCGCGCTGGCGCGGGGCGAGGGGGGCCGGGAGTGGGCGTACCAGCGGTGGTTGGGGGCGCGTCTGCTGGATGCGGCGGTTCCGGCGGTGGGGGTGCCGTGTGGGGTGGCGTTGGACTGCGCTGACGGGGAGGACGGGATGGTCTTTCCTCCGGTGCGGGGGATCGTGCCGGATGCGGTGGCGGTGGACGTGAGCGGTGGAACGGGGGATGAGCAGTGACCGGGGGCGGCGGTAAGGATCTGGCGACGCAGGGACTGGGCCTGATCGCGAAGGGTCTGACGGATGCGCTGGGTGAGTTGAAGGAGCTGGGCGGGTTCGGCACGTCCGGGGCCGGGCGCGGGTTCGGCGAGATCGCGTTGTCCGGCCTGGAGCTGGGCCATGAGGGTCTGACGGGCGAGTTCTCGTCGTTCTGCGAGCGCTGGGAGTGGGGGGTGCGCTCGCTGGTCAACGAGGGCAACGGGTTCGCGGAGAAGACGGGGTTGGCGGCCGGCACCTACTACGAGACCGACAAATACGTCGAGGGCACGGTGAA
>NZ_JBVHVI010000010.1:236898-379672 GCF_055564915.1 Streptomyces sp. NPDC028928 | reverse complement strand
ACCCTTGTACCTGAACCCGCACGGTGCGGGGGGTGGTACAGCTACCTACGGATGTGGTGTTTCGCCACGGGAGGGAGTGGTGGTTCTTGGGTGCCCCGCCGGACCGGACCGGCCGCCCCGCCCCCCGCGGCCGGGGCGGCCGGCCTGACCGGCGTACCGGTCCGGCCCTCGGCGGGCTTCTCCGCCGGGGGTGTCGCCGGCAGGGAGTCGATCCACCGGCGGATGACGTTCAGGTCCTCCGGTGAGAACACCCGGAACATCGGCCCGCGTTCGCCGACCAGCCCCCTCACCAGCGCGCTGGCGGAGGACCGCCCGGGCTTGACGAGCTTGCTGCGGGCCAGGGCGTCCAGCAGCGGACCCGCGTCGGTACGGCACTCGGCGAGCCAGCGGGCGAGGGGCTTGCCCTCCAGCTGGAACTGGTGGTGGTAGACGGCGCCCTCGCGGGAGCGCTGCCGCATCAGCTCCGCCATGTCGAAGGCCGGGTCACCGGCCGCGACCAGCTCCGCGTACAGCGCCTCGGACCACTCGCCGAGCGCGCCCAGCGTCCCGGCGAAGCCCCGCCGCACCGCCTCGGCGGCCCGGTCGCCCTCCTCCGCGACCAGCTCGTCGACCAGGGCCCGGCACTGCCGGTCCGGCCGCTCCGCCCCGGCCTGCCGAGGCGCCGACGGATCCACCGCGTCCCAGTCGCACTCGGCCGGCCGGGCCCGCCTGACCATCGTCAGCGCGGGCAGCAGGCCGACCGTGCGCAGACACAGGTCGGCGCCGAGCAGCTCGCCGCGGAACTCGTCCGGCCGCCTGCTCATCGCCAGCAGCAGGCCGGGCAGGACGAACGCGGACTCGGGCACCCGCTGGTCGCCGGTGAGCCGGACCGCCGGGACCGCGTGCTCGGCGAGCCGCAGCCGGCGCAGCAGCTCCAGGAAGGCGCTGCCCCGGGAGGCATGCGGATGACCGGCGCCCACGTCGTCGGCGTACAGCGCGAGGATCCGCAGCACCACCGGGACCTCGAAGTCGCCCGGGGCGCTCAGCCACTGCAGCCAGGCACCGGAGACGAGGGCGAGCGGGGCGCAGCCGAGCACCGCCCGGCGCACCAGCACCTCCTCGTGCCCGGCGGGCCGGCCCTCCCGGTGCCCGGCGTCGAGCAGGCCCGTGAACCGCTTGCCCTCGGCCGCCGCCCAGTCGGCGGCCCGCACCACGAGGTCGTCGAGCGGGCCGTCCGCGACGGCCGGCCGGCGCAGCGCGGCGCGGGCCTCCTCGACGAATCCGCCGTCCGGCACCGAGGCCTCGGGGTCGGCGGCGTACGCGTACACGGCCCGGGCGGGGCCGATATCGTCGTACATCCTTCTCCTTTCGAAAGACCTGTCTGCCGGGGAATTCGCTCAGAACATCGGGTAGATGGACGCGTCGTTCTTGCGGTTGGCGCGCTTCTTGCGCCGGAACAAAAGATCTGCGAGCTTGCGCAGCAAAGACATGTTCAATCGCCTTCTTTCACGGGAAAAGGGGGTCAGGAAAGGCCGAGGGTTTCGGCGAGAATGCGGGCCACCAGGTCATAGCCGTGGTCGGTGTAGTGCGCCCGGTCCACGTAGACCCAGTCCCGCTCGGTGACCGCCTCGGCGACGACCGGGTTGAGGTCGACGTAGCGGATGCCGAGCTTCTCGCAGCCGGCCTGGAGCTTGTCGGAGAAGGCGCGGGCGACCTCCCTGCGGGAGATGTCGCCGTACAGGGCCTCCCAGGTGCCCAGCCTGGAGATGCGGTCGATCTCGTCGAAGAGCAGCTGCTCCTGCGGCGCGTGCCGGTCCCGCATCCACAGCGCCATCGGCTGCAGCACGTACGTCAGCCGTGCCGACGGTCCGGCGAGCCGGCGCCAGCTGTCCAGGTGGCGCAGGGTCAGCTCGGCGGCGGAGTCGATGACGGCGGGGATGTCGCGGCGGACGTCGTCGTGGGTGGAGATGGTGCGGCGGCGCTCCGCGCGGCGGCCCAGGAGCTTGCCACCGGAGGCCTTGCGGTTGTTCTCGCGCAGTTCCTCCATCGCGTCGAAGTACTCACCGCAGAACCAGAACGCGCCGTGGTCGCCCTGCTGCCACTCGGGCAGCCTGCCGACGGTGAGGTCGTTGAGCCCGGAGAAGACGACGATCTCCTCGATCTCGGGCAGCAGATGGCGGTAGAGGGTGAACAGCAGCAGTTCCTGCGTGGAGTTGTAGCAGCGGCCGCCGAAGTTGAGCCACGGCGCGGACGGCGCGTGCTTGCGCCACAGCTGCGAGGCGAGCGTGGTGGCGTCGCTGGTGGCGCCGATACCGAGCACGGTGGAGCTGCCGGAGATCAGCCGCACCGGTCCGGCGGGCACGTGTCCGGCCGCGGAGGCCGTCTCCCCGTTCGGGCCGTGCGAGATCCGGAAGCCCGCCCGGTCGGTGTTGATGACGGGGGACCGGTAGCCGGCGCGGTGGAAGTACATCAGGTAGGGCAGGTAGCGGGCCTCGCCGCGGTCGTCGAACCGCGCGTACTCCTGCATCTGCGGGGTCAGTTCGTCACGGTGGAGCTTCACGTTCGGGGCACTCCTCGGCTTTCGCGGATGCTTTCGCGGATGAGGGAGGGTGAGGGAGGTGAGGGAGACGGCAGAGGGCTCAGGGGCGCAGCAGGGGGCCCCGGTGCAGCTTGTGCTGGGCCGCCTGGGCCAGCGGGCGGACCACGAGGCGGTCCACGTTGACGTGCTGGGGCAGCCCGACGGCCAGCGCGACGCACTCGGCGACGTCGTCCGCGGTGAGCGGGTGGTCGACGTTCTCGTAGACCGCCGCGGCCCGTTCCGCGTCGCCGCGCATCCGGTTGAGGGCGAACTCCTCGGTCCTGACCATCCCGGGTGCCACCTCGATCACCCGGACGGGCTCGCCGCACAGCTCCAGCCGGAGCGTCTCGCTGAGCGCGCGCTCGGCGTACTTGGCCGCGCAGTAGCCGCCGCCCCCCTCGTACGCGGCGAAGGCCGCGGTGGAGGTCACGGTGACGACGGTGCCGCCCCGGCCGGCCCGCAGCAACGGCAGCAGGGCCTGGGTCACGCGCAGGGTGCCCAGCACGTTCACGGAGTACATCCGCTCCCAGTCCGCCGGGTCCGCCTCGGCCACGGACTCGGCGCCCAGGGCGCCGCCCGCGTTGTTCACCAGGACGTCGCAGGAGTCGAGTCCGGCGGCGAAGCGGCGTACGGCCTCGTCGTCGGTCACGTCGAGCGCGTACGGTCGGGCACCGGTCTCCTCGGCGAGTCGCCGCAGCCGCTCGGCGCGCCGGGCGACGGCCACGACCTCGAAACCGTCCTTCGCCAGCCGCCGCGCGGTCGCCGCGCCTATTCCGCTGCTCGCTCCGGTCACCACGGCCTTTCCGGCCACCGGCGCCACCGCCTTTCTCTCGTCCCGCATTCGATGCGGCCGAGGATTCCCCGGCTTTTCCGGAGATCGCCCTCGGTCGTTTTCCTCGTGCGGTCAAAGCTTTGCCGCTCGGCGACGCCTGTTGAACCCCGCTCATTGTTCGGGAATCTGCAATGCGGGAACCTGCAGGGCGGACAAAAGAACGGCCCGGGTGCGGGACCCGGGCCGTCGAAGGGGCGGAGCGCGGCGGCTCCTGGGAGGGGCGGCGCGCTCCTCAGTCCTGCCGCACCGGCGCGGGTTCCCCCGCGCCCCGGTAGGCGAACCAGGGCAGGAAGAACTGGGTGACCGGTCCGACCAGCAGGGCGTACAGCAGGGTGCCGGCACCGACGGTGCCGCCGAGGAACCAGCCCGCGGCGAGCACGGCGGCCTCCAGCAGGGTGCGGACCATCCGGATGGAGCCCCCGGTCAGCGAGGAGGTACCGGTCATCAGCCCGTCCCGCGGACCCGGACCGAGACGCGCACCGACATAGACGGCGACGGCGAACCCGTTGAGCAGGATGCCCGCGGCCAGCAGGCAGATCCGCCCCGGCAGGCCCAGGTCCGCCGGAATGAGGAAGAGGCCGAGGTCCGAGGCACAGGCGAGCACGAGCACGTTGGCGAACGTGCCCAGGGTCGGCTTCTGCCGCAGCGGGATCCAGGTCAGCAGGACCAGGACGCCCACCAGGGCGCTGAGGGTGCCGAAGCTCAGCGACGTACGGCGTTGCAGGCCCTCGTACAGCACGCTCCACGGGTTGACGCCCAGCGCCGCCCGGACCAGCACGGACATGCTCAGCCCGTACAGCGCCAGCCCGGCCAGGAGCTGGGCCAGCCGACGGGCCGGACGCTCGGTCAGCGGCAGATAGGTGAGGGGCGGCACGGTGCGCGCCGTCCCCGCCCCGGCGCGCTCCCGGGAGATGAGTGCTGTGCTCGCGTGTCCCATGTCCGCCCCTCCGGCATCACGGCGTTCCTTGCCACCGGGGCGATTCTGTGAGGTCATTGCCCGGAACTCGATGACCAATTCCAGGAGAGTGGTATGCCTGCAGCCCTGCGGTCCTGGCCGGTGGCCCGGTGAGCCATGTGGAACGGAGCGTCAGCGGCCGGCAACTGGCCGGCCTGCTCCCGGACCTGACGGGGCTGCGCCCCGCGTACCGCCATCTGTCCGAGGCCATCAGCGCCCTGATCCTCGACGGCCGGGTGGCCCTGCACGCCCGGCTGCCCGCCGAGCGGGAACTGGCCACCGCGCTCGGTGTCAGCAGACCCACCGTCACCTCGGCGTACGACCTGCTGCGCGTCCACGGCTTCGCGCACAGCCGGCAGGGCTCCGGCACCTGGACGGCCCTGCCCAAGGAGACCGTGCCCAGCAGGGTCACCCGGGCCCTGCCCGCCCCCGACACGGCCATCGACCTCGCCCGGGCGGCCCCCGGCCTGCCACCCCACGTCCTGGACGACGCCCTCGCCCGAGTGGCACCCTCGCTGGCCCGGCACAGCCGGAGCCCGGGATACGATCCGTTCGGGCTGCCGGAGCTGCGGGCGACGATCGCCGAGCGGTACACCCGGCGGGGACTGCCGACCCTCCCCGAGCAGATCCTGGTCACCTCGGGCGCCCAGCACGCGCTCACCCTGGTCCTGGGCCTCCTGGCCGCCCCCGGCGACCGGGTGATGGTGGAGAACCCGTCCTATCCGAACGCCCTGGACGCCATCCGCCGGACCCGCCTGCGCACCGTGGCCGTCCCGGTCTCGGACGACGGCTGGGACGTGGAGATCATCGAGTCCGCGCTGCGCCAGGCGGTGCCCCACCTGGCCTTCCTCATCCCGGACTTCCACAACCCGACCGGCCTGCTCATGCCCGACGAGGCACGCGGCCGGGTGCTGACCGCCGCGCACCGCGCGGGCACCTGGCTCGTCGTCGACGAGACGCTCACCGACCTCGCCCTCGACGTCCCCGTACCCGCGCCGTTCGCCCGCCGGGCCACGCCCGACGCGGCGAGCAAGGTGATCACCGTAGGCTCGATGAGCAAGAGCCACTGGGGCGGCCTGCGCATCGGCTGGCTGCGCGCCACCTCACAGCTCGTGACGGAACTCGCCGCGCAACGCATCGCCACCGACCTCGGCGGTTCCGTGCTGGACCAACTGCTCGCCCAGGTGCTGCTCGAACGCGCCGCGGAGCTGCTCCCCACGCAGCTGGAGCAGCTGCGGGCACAGCGCACGGCACTGGCCGAGGCGCTGACGGAGCACTTCCCCCGCTGGACCTGGCGGCTGCCGCCCGGCGGTCTCTCCCTCTGGGTCGATTTGGGGGAGCCCGTGGCGGCCGAACTGGCCGAGCGCACCCTCGCCTACGGCGTGCGCATCGAGGGCGGCGGACTCTTCGCCGCCGACCCCGGCGTCTTCGCCAACCGGCTCCGCATCCCGTACACCCTGACGGCCGAGGTCCTGCGCGAGGCGGTGCAGCGGATGGCCTCCGCGGTGGCCGACGGGCTGACCCCGGCCCCGGCCCGCCGCCGCACGCGATGGATCGCCTGAGGCCCCGCCGACGCTCCGCGGAGGCCGCCGGAACGGGCTCGCCCCGCATCGCGGTCGCTCGCAGGGCGTGTGCCCGGATGTCCGTTCGCGCTACGCGGAGGCCGCTGGAAGGGGTTCGTCCCGCACCGCGTCCGGCCGGAGGACGTGCACCCGGATGCCACCGCCGTACGACCCGGTGTACCGGCTCGCCTCCGGGTCGTCCGTCGCGGAGAACAGCTCCAGCCGGAGCGGGGCCGCCGGGCCGTTCGCGTCGGCGGTCTCCGGATACGACAGCAGGAGGGCCGGATCGGCCAGGAGCGGTCCGCCGAGGACGAGATCGGCGCTGTCGTCGCCCCGGTGCGGGTGGACCGTCTGGGACGGCACCGGCCGGAAGCCCAGCCGGGTCTTGAAGGCGAACAGCCCGGTTTCCACCACATGCCCGTACAGATTGGGGTCGTTGCCGAGGCTGACCCGCCCGAAGCCCAGTTCGCGGGCGTGCCCGATCGCCGCCGTGTAGAGGACCCGGGCCAGGCTGTGCGACCGGGACTGCTCGTCCACCGCCGAGAACCGCAGCCGTACCAGGTCCGCCTCGGGCAGCCGCTGGCTCAGACAGGCACCGACCAGTGTGCCCGCCTGCCGCGCGCAGACGGCGAAGAGGCCGGCGGAGGCCTCCCTCAGCTGGTCGCGCTGCTGCACGGCGACGGGCATCGCCTGGCGCATGCGCGCCATCTGCCGCTCGTACAGGCCGAGGAACTCCTCCAGCAGCGGCTCCGTCAGCGGCAGCACCTCGACCCGCAGGTCCGACGCGGCGGCGTGGCGGCGGGCCGCCTGGATGCTCTGCCGCTCCTTGCGGTGCAGGCCGCGCAGGAACTCCTCCTCGGTGTCCCCGGTGTCGGCGATCCAGGTCAGCCAGCTGGGCTTGGGCAGGAACCCGGCCTCGCGCAGAGCCGGCCGGTCCGCCACGGGCGGGTTGCCGACGCGGACGACCGCGACCCGCCCCCGCCAGGTCTCCCAGTCGGTCCGCAGTGCCTCCTGGACGCTGACGACGGCCACGGGGAGACCGTGGGTGTCTTCGATCTGCATGGTGGGGCCTCCGGATCAGTCGGCGGAGCCGTCGGGCGCGGCCGCGAGCGTGCGGTGGCCGAGCAGGCGCCCGCGCGAGAGGACGAGGAGCACGGTCAGGTAGAAGGCCTCCACCCCCGCGCAGAAGGCCAGGGCCGTACCCACCCCGTCCTTCAGCAGGTAGGACGCGCCGGCCAGCGTCGGCGCGGCGAGCCCCGAGGCCACGAAGAGCCGCAGCGAGGCCACCCGGCCCAGGACATGGGCGGGGGAGCGGAGTTGCAGAGCCGTCATGAGCAGGGTCTGGGACGAACCCGCCGCGAAACCCACCGCCACCACGCAGCCCACGGTCGCGACCACGCCGACGTCCCGGGTCAGCAGCAGGAACGCGGCCAGCAGCACACCCATGGACAGCACCACCAGGCGCAGCGTCCGTTCCGTGGACTGGGAGCGCCAGGGCAGCAGGCCGGAGAGCATGACACCGGCCGGCAGCGCCGAGTTGACCACGGCGAGGGTGAGTGTGCTGCCGCCGAAGCGGTCGTCGACCAGCGGGACGATGATCAGGGTGAACAGGTACACGGCGACGTAGTCACCGGAGCACAGCAGGATGTGCGTGATGAGCCCGCGCTGCGCCCGCAGTTCGCGCAGCACCCCCGTCCGGCCCCGGGCCGCCGCGCCGCCCCCGGCGCCCCGCGCCGACAGATCCGGCAGGGTGCCCAGGATGAGCGCCGCCGCCCCGAAGGACACCGCGAGCACGCAGAAGCCCCAGACCGGCTCCAGGTACAGCAGCAGGGTGCCGGCCGGCGTGCCGAGCAGCGTGCCGGCCTGGAACGCCGCGTTGATCCTGGCGTTCAGCGCGGCGAGCCGTTCCTTCCCGGCCAGCTGCGGTGCCAGGGTGAACATGGCCGCCCGGTAGAAGGCCTGTACGACGCTGACCAGCGCCGCCCCGCAGATCAGCGGGACCACGGGGGAGTCCAGCCGGGACACGGCCGCCTCCAGGCCGATGGCGGCGCAGGCCGCGGCCTCGCTGAGCACGGCGAGCCTGCGCGCGCCGAGCCGGTCCACCACGTACCCCGCCACCAGCTGCACGACGGCGGCGATGGCGAAGTTCGAGACGAGGACCAGGGCGAAGTTCGACGCGCTGCCCGTGAGCCGGTACAGCACCGCGGCGACCAGGGCGTTGTTGCCGGCCAGGGCGATGTTGACGCAGAGCACCGCCGTCGGCACCTTCACCATGACGGTGCGCGGTCCCGGCAGGGCGCGGTCCGCGTCGGCCCGGACGCTCGTGCCGCTCATCCGGTCACCTCCACGACCACGCCACGGGCGGCCGCGAGAGCCGCGTTGAGGGCGAGGTTCGCGGACCCGGCACGGGTGCGGATCTGGCCGACGGCACCGCGGTAGTCCCCGGCGGCGCGGACCTCGTCCCCCGGGGCCGCGCTGCGGACCACCTGGACGACGTACGGGCCATCGCCGGCCTCCGCGAGCCCGTGGACCCGGCGCAGCCGGCCGGCCGTGGGGGCGTACACGGTGACCGTGCTGGAGCAGGTCCCGTTGTGGGCGGGGTCGGCGACGGGCCGTCCGAGGGCGGCCGAGCACAGCAGCTCCGGGACCGGCACCGTCAGGCAGTCGTTCATCATCAGGGAGAGCAGCCCCCCGCCCGTGCGGGCGTTGACCTCCACGACGACGGCCTCGTCACCGTCGGTGAGGATGAACTCGGTGTGCAGCATGCCCTGGGCGATCCCGGTGGTGGCCACCAGCGTCTCGACCGCCGCCCGCATCCGGGCCTCCGCCCGCTCGGGAACCCGTACCGGGAAGGTGTACGACACCTCGCAGAAGGCCGGACGCGGGCCCAACTGCCGGTCGGTGACGCCCAGATGACGACACCGCCCGTCCGTGACCAGCGTCTCCAGGCTGTAGAGCGGCCCGCTGACGTATTCCTCGGCCATCAGCTCGCCCCCCAGGTAGAGGTCCCCGGCCGTCAGGGTGTCGTACGCCGCCACGGCCTCCTCCGGCGTCCGGCACAGCAGCACGTCGAGGCTGCCGGTGCCGCGCGAGTTCTTGAGGACGACCGGACCGCCGATGTCCTCGGTGAACGCCCGGAGTTCGTCCGCCGTGCACGCCTCGGCCCAGCGCGGTGAGGGGATGCCCAGCTTGTCGTACAGCTCGCGGGCGCGCCGCTTGTCCCGGAAGGTGCGGACCGCCTCGACCGGGGCGAAGGGCGCGCCGACCGCCTCGGCCAGCGCGGCGGCGAAGAGCAGATGACGGTCGGTCGCGCAGACCACGCCGGGCCGGCCGGACCCGGCGTGCTCCCGGGCCGCGTCGAGGAGTTCGGCGGGGACCGCCTCGCCCTCGGTCGTCGGTACGACGTACAGCCGGCCACGCACGGCGAGCCCGGGCAGTACGTCCGCGCCCACCGCCCCCTGGTACTTGGCCGGGTCGGTGGTGACCAGGGCGGCGTCGATGCCCTGGGCCACCGCCCAGGCGAGGGCGCTCAGCCCGCTGCCGGTGAGCGGCGCTTCCACAAAGAAGATCATTCGGCGGTTCCTCGGCCTGACGCGGTGACGGTCCCGGTGGACCGTGCGGGAAGGGGGGTCGAGTGCTCGTAGGCGCCCAGCACCCGGTCGCTCAGCAGCCCGAGCGAGCTGAGATTGGCGAAGCCCGGGCCCTGGGCCAGGCCCGCGAGGCCCGGTACGTGCAGCCGGGGCCGCAGTCCGCGCAGGGCCAGGGACGCGTCCACCTCCCGGGCCAGGGCCGCCTCGTCCCGGAGCGAGATACCGAGGCAGGACTCCACCTCGCCGGCGGAGGCGTCGTCCAGCAGGGAGGTCAGCCGGTACAGGGGAGAGCCGCCGGTGCAGTTGACCACGAGATCGTAGTCGCGGCGCAGCACCTCACCCGGCTGGTCGACGGTCACCCGGATCCGGCCCGACGCCCCCGGACCCACGTACCGGATCCGGCCCAGCACGAAGGAGACCCCCCGGGCCCGGGACAGCTCCTCCAGCGCCCGCGGGGAGATCACCCCGCGGTCGGTGCGGGAGATGAAGTCCCGCCGGTCCTGCTCCGGAAGCTGCGGCCAGGCGGCCGTCTGCGGATCGGAGTAGACCCGGTCCTCCACGTACGACTCGGCCCGGGAGCGCGGCAGGTACGGGGAGACGATGGACACCGAGACGTCCTCGCCGAAGGTGTCCGCGACGTACAGCGCGTACGACGCCGCGCTCTCCCCGGCGCCGACCACGCAGATCCGGCTGCCGGGGCGCAGCGAGAAGGCGTGCAGGAGGTCGCGGGGGCCGGCCGGGGTCAGCAGCCGGTCGGTCACCTGCGGGTGGTGCGGCAGGGTGCCGGGTACGGCGTGACCGGTGAGGACGAGCCCGTCGAACGGCGTCTCGCGGCGCGTCTCGCCCTGGGCCCGGTGTTCCAGCACCCAGCCGTCCGGCCGGTACCCGAGGCCGGTCACCTCCGCGCGCCGGATGCGTACCCCGGTCACCGCCCTGGTCAGCACCCACTTGAGGTAGTCGGCGAACTGCCGGTGGGTGGGGGACGGCAGACCGGCGTCGATCCACTGCTGGTAGGACCCGGTGTCGATCAGATGGCTCTGCCAGGAGAACGCCTGCATCCGGGCGTCGACCTCCTTGCCGTCCGCCCCGAACCGGGCCGTACTGCGGTAGGGGAAGCCGACGTCCTTCTCGGCGCGGGTGCCCAGCCGCTCGGTGCCGCTGGTCCAGCCGGCCCGTCCGGTCCAGTGGGCGGCGATCTCGTTCCGCTCGAAGATCCGCAACTCCACGGAGGCCAGGCCGAGTTCATTCAGGACATGGGCCTTGGCGGCGAGGGCGGCGGCCTTCGGGCCGGCTCCCACGACCGCGACGCGTGCGCGGGGCGCGGTCACGCCGGGTCCTCCGCGCCGAGCGACAGGGCGAGGTGGTGGCAGTCGAAGTGGAAGCCGTTGCGCAGATACGCCTTGTGCGCGGCGTGCCGCTGGTGGCCGGTGTCGAGGTGGAACTCCTCGCAGCCCTCCTCGCGCGCGATGTCCTTCAGGGCACCGAGCAGAAGGCTGCCGACGCCGGTGCCCCGGGCCCCCTCGTCCACGATCAGGTCGTCCAGGTAGAGGATCCGGCCCCAGGCCATCGTGTGCAGCACACGGAACCCGGCGGCGCCGAGCACCGTGCCGGCGTGCTCCGCGTACACGATCCGGTAACCCTCCGGGCGCTGCCTCGCCCACCGCGCGAGGAACTCCTCCTCACCGGTGAGGTGCGGGCGCAACTGGACGAAGAGGGGCCAGCACCGGCGGACGGACTCCTCGTCGGTCGCGAAGCGGACATCGGCGGGCATGGACACACTCCTGATCGGCAGAGAAGAATCGGTTGGGGCGACGGTCAGTTCAGGCAGACCGTCAGGCAGAGGCCGATGCTGTTCATGGCCTCGCCGAGCACGGTGATGCCGCACTCGGCGCAGAGGCCGGCCAGCGCCTGCCGGGTGAAGGACTGGGACTGGAAGGCGTCCCCCGAGCGGAAGACGACACCCCCGTAGCGGCCGGGGCGTTCCTCCAACGGGCTGATACCGCACGCGGTGTAGTAGTCCCGGCGCAGCTCCGTGGCCGCGTCGAAGGCGTGGAACACGGACAGCACCGCGATCCCGCCGGCCTGTCGCAGACCCGTGAGCAGCGCCTCGGGGGACGGGAAGTTGCCCAGGAGGTTGAACGGGAGCAGCAGCAGCGGCCGGCCGCCGTCCAGCTCGCCGAGCCAGTCGGCGCACCGCATGGCGTCCCCCACCACGGCCCGGGCCCGGTCGTGCAGCCCCTCCTCCGCGATCCGGCGGCGCACCCGCTCCACCGCGGCCGCGTTGACGTCGATGCCCAGGTAGTCGATGCCCGCCGCCCGGGCCACTTCGAGGGACCGGCCGTCGTAGCAGCCGAGTTCCACGAGGGTCGCGCAGCCGTACCGCGAGGCCGCCTGGTGCACCGTCAGGCTCTCCATCTGCAGGAACGCCAGGAGCCCGTCGGGGAAGTGCGCGGCCCGCATGATGGCGGACGCCCCGTGCTGCTGGTAGAACACCACGTTGCCCGGCCCGGTTCCGGCTTCGTCGCCCAGCGCCTCGAGGCTCGCAGAGGTCACGCCACGCCTCCCTGTCGGCAGGTGAGGAGCGCCTGGGCCGCGTGCGTGGCCATTCCCGCCGCGAGGCGTACGCCGGATCCGTGCAGCCCGGTCACCGCGAACACGCCGTCCGCGGGGGAGAGCCGCAGCAGACGCGGGGTGGCGTCCGGGGTGTAGGTGTCGGCGAAGACCCTGGCGCGGGTCACCTCCCAGACGCCCGGTCCGACGACCGCGTCGAGGAAGGCGGCGGCCCGGCCGAGGACGTCCGCGGGCAGCGGCTGCTCCTCGGGCGGCACGTCCCACACGTCGTGCTTCACACTCATCGCGTACTCGCCGCCGGACACCGGGAAGAGGAAGATGCCGTCCTCGGCCGAGCCGACGCCGCACCGGACGGCGGCCGCCCCCGAGAGAGCGACCCGCAGCCCGTACACCCGCTTGGTACGCACCTCGGCACCGGCCCCGACCGCTTCACCCACGGCCCCGAGCACGGACCCAGGGACGGACCCCAGCGGGGACTCGGGGGCGGAGCCAAGCGGGGACTCGGGCGGGGTCCCGGGGGCCGACCGGGGCGTGAAGCCCGGCTGGGATCCGGGGGTGGACATGGGTGTGGCGCCCGGCAGGGATCCGGGGGTGGACTCCAGCGGGGAGCCGGAGGTGGACCCGGGCGTGGTCCCCAGCAGGGATCCGGGGGTGGACTCCAGCGGGGAGCCGGAGGTGGACCCGGGCGCGGTCCCCAGCAGGGACCCGGGGGTGGACTCCAGCGGGGACCCAGGGGTGGACCGCAGCGGGGAACCGGGGGCGGGCCCGGGTGTGGCGCCCGGCAGGGACCTGGGGGCGGAGCCCAGTGGGGTGACGGGTGTGGATCGCAGAGGGGATCCCGGTAGCCAGGGGCCGAGGGTCAGCACGCACTGGCGCGCACGCCACTTCGCACCGTCCGCGGTGACCGCCCGTACGCCGCCGTCGGCGGCCGGCGTCAGGTCCGTCACGCGCCGGCCCTCGGCCAGGCGCACGGACGGCCGCGCGGCCAGCCGCTCCACCAGCGCGGCGGTCAGCAGCCCCGGGTCGATGACATGGGCCTCCCCGGCGAACGCGGTCGTCCCGGCCGGCAGCCGCCACGCCCCGCCGGCCGGCCCGTCCACCGGGCGGGCCGGGGTGACCAGCGTCTCGGCCAGATGGGCGGCGGCCTCCGGGCTGCGCACCAGCCAGGCGAAGGGCAGCGGGGTGCGCGGGCGGTGGGCCGGCGCACCGCCCTCGAACTCCTTCCACCACTGCCGGCCGGCCTCGACCAGCTCCCGGTGGAACGGCGTGTGGGCGTACGGAATGTCGATGGCGCCCGCGTATCCGGTCGCGCCGCTTCCCCAGCCGTGCTGTTCCAGCACGGTGACGCGCAGCCCCGGGTCGTGCCGGGTCAGCACCTCCGCCAGGGTCAGGCCGACCACGCCCCCGCCGACCACCAGGACGTCCTCGTCGTTCACAGTTTCTTCCACCACATGCTGAGCACCACGAGGTCCTCGGAACCCTCGTTGGTGAGGGTGTGCTCCGAGTGCGGCGGCGCGACCACACGGGAGCCCGGGATCAGCCCGATGCGCTCGCCGTCGACCACGCAGTACCCCGCGCCCGACTGCACCGCCCAGGTCTCCTCGCTGGCGTGCCGGTGCGGCACGGTGGTGGTCCCGGGCGCCACCTTGAACACCATGGCCCCGTAGGCCAGGCCGTCCTGTTCGGTCTCGATCTCTCCGGAAATCACGACGTCCACGGGTCGCTGTCCTTTCACTTGTGCAGGGAGGCCGGCAGACACGCGTTGAGCTGGCTGCGCGTCAGGGTGCGCAGCCGGGGCATCCCGCCCCGCGGTGTCACGCGCGGCGGACCGTCCGTCAGCGCCGCCACATTGGGGCTGCCGGACTGCCCGGCCGCTTCCCACACCCGCTGTGCCGTCGCGGGCATCGCCGGTGCCGCGAGCAGGGCGAAGCCGAGCAGCCAGGCGGCCGCCGCCTCGGGGGTGGCGGTGAGGGCCGGCGCGCAGTCGAGCCACTGCTCCACGCAGGACCAGGCGGCCAACAGGTGGAAGGTGTCCGGGTCGAGCATCCCGGTCTGGTGACGGAGGGTGCGGGTCAGCGCCTCCAGGACCTCCGGGGAGGGCGCGGTGGCGCCGTCCGCCGGGAGGCGTTCGGCCGCCGCGGCGAGCGCGTCGCCCATCCGGGCCCCGACCTCGTTGTGGAAGGACAGGAACTCGTCGGCCTGGAACGCGGACCGGGTGAACTCCGGGTTGCGGAAGCACAGGTAGGCGCGGGTGAGGTCGGACTCCGCCTGCCCGAGGGAGACGATGTCGCCGCCCCAGATGACATGCCCGCGGCTGGTGGAGAACTTGCTGCCCTCCAGATCGTAGAAGTAGTTCACCAGCAGCGAGTCGACCGGCTTGTACGTCTTCTGGCCCAGGCCGCAGCCGACCGCGCCGACCATGAACGGGATCGCGTTGTCGATGCCGAAGGAGATGACCGTACGCACCTGCGAGTCCCGCTGGAACGGGTTCAGTCCGGAGCCGGTGATCTCCTTGTACCGTTCGCCGGCCACCAGGTGGCAGCCGATCAGCAGCGCCGAGTAGGAGAAGATCACCTGCCCGGGGGAGACGCCGTCCTCCTCCCACGGGATGCCCCACCGGCTGGGCACGGTGAGCCGGATGGAGGCGCCGTTCGCCGCCATGTACCGGTCGGCGATCGCCAGGAAGTCCGGCCGCTTGCAGACGGCGGCGAGCGCCTCCCGCAGCCGCTCCGGGCCGCCGGGCAGGTCGAGGTAGAGGGAGGCGATGTCGTCGAAGCGCAGCTCCCCGTCGAAGTGCGCGGTCGCCGGGTCGATCATCTGGGACGGCGAGAAGTGGCCGCCGCAGGACTCGCAGAAGAAACCGACCAGCGGCTGCGCGCAGTGCGGGCACCTGCCCTTCAGCCAGCCGCTCACCACGGCCTCGTCCACCCGGGGCCGCAGCGAGGTGGCGTGCGCGCCGGCCGCCTCCGAGTCGAGCACCGGCATGGGCTCGGTGCGCACCGCCGTGCTGCCCGACTCCACGATCTCGGTGAGGAAGTCCCGGTTCACCTCGGCGTACCGCTGCGCCCAGGTCTCGTCCAGCGGGTTGAGCAGGTCGTCGTAGGCGATGTCGAGGGCTGCCAGGTCGGCCCGGATGAGGCGGTGGTTGCGGTTCGCGACCTCGTCCGGGGTGACGCCGTCCTGGTGCGCGCGGACCAGGACGTGCGACTCGTGCGCGTCACTGACGGAGATCATGGTCGCCCGGCCGCCGCCGCGCAGGATGTGCCGGCGCAGCACGTCCATTTTCAGCAGCGGCCCCGCGATGTGTCCGAGGTGTGCCCGCCCGTTGGGCACGAGGCACACCGGTGTCAGGAAGAATTCTTGGCCTTCGAGAGAGAGGGGACCCATAGTCGGCTGCCTCGATGTCATGTCGGAGGTTTCAGAGGATGGACGTCGTACACAGGGACCGGTCGGACTCGGCGCGGTCGCGTGGCGGCCTGGCCCGCAGCACGAAGGCCGCGCGGCCCGACGCGCTGTACAGGACCGGTCCGTCGTCCGCCCGGTCCGCGGGGGCGACGCCCCCGGGAGCCCGGCGGGTGAGCCCGAACACGCCCTCGCAGAAGGCCGCGTAGGGACCGAGGAGTTCCGCCGGCATGCCGAGCGCGACCTGGTGGAGTCGCTCCGGGTGCGCGGCGGAGGATCCCGTCGCCGGGTGCGGGATCCAGGTACGGCCGGCGGGCAGCGCGTGGGCCCCGGGGGCGGGTTCGGGCAGCAGCGTGTGGACGAGGTCGCCGGGCCCGGAGACCACGGGCGCCCCCTGCGGTCCGTGCGTGACCGTCGCGCCGTACGCCCGCGCCGCCTCCACGGTCGCGGCGACGTCACCGCAGGTGACGGCGACGTCGGCGACACCCTCGCCGTTGCGGGCCAGGAATCCGCGCGTCGCCCAGCCGGAGGTGATCACCAACTGGGCGTCGCCGCGGCGCAGCAGCGCCGAACTCCGGTCGACCTCCACGCAGTCCGCGACCTGGTCGAAGCCACGCGTGGCGACGTAGTGCCGGACCGCGGAGATCTTGTCCCGGGTGTACAGCTCGACGTGCGCTATGTCTCGCACCGTCATGGGGTGTTGACTCCTTGTGAGGGTGAACCGTGGGGAGGGGCGCCGCGCTGCGGCCGTCGGCTACGACGCGACGGGCTGGGCGGCGTACTCCCGTTCGCGTTTCAGCTCGCCGGAGGTCTGGGCCATGCGGCCCACGGTCCGGCGCAGGATCGGCGGTGCCATGACCGAGGTGACCACGGCCACCAGCACCACGATGGTGTAGGAGGCGGAGTTGAGGACCTTGATGTTCAGGCCGACCGACGCCAGGACGATCTCCACGACGCCCCGGGCGTTGAGCCCGGCCCCGATGGCCAGGGCCTCGTCGTGGGCGAGCCGGCCCATCCGGGCCCCCAGGTATCCGCCGGCCAGCTTCGCCCCGACGGCGACCAGCAGCGTGATCAGCGCGGCGCCGAGGACCGCGGGGCGCCTCAGCGCGGTCAGGTCGACCTGGAGCCCCGCCGTCGCCAGGAACAGCGGTGCCAGGACGCCCATCACGAAGGGCCGCGCCGGCTCCAGGAAGCGCCGGCTCTCCGCGCCGAGGGACCCGACGATGGTGCCGCACAGGAAGGCACCGAGCATCGGCTCCATCTTCAGGGCGTGGGTCCCGGCCGCGGCCAGTACGAGCAGCACCACGACCACCGAGATGCCGAGGTCGGAGCCGTTCGCGGACCGCTCGGCCATGCGCATCACCCGGACCACCAGCGGCCGGGCCAGGAACACGGTCGCCGCCAGCACGAGCAGCAGGCAGCCCACCGACTCGGCCACCACCCCGGCCCGGAAGCCCACCGTCGCCGTGGCCGACACGATCGACAGCAGCAGCCAGCCCAGGATGTCGCTGACGGCCGCCGCGCCGATGATGACCTGGCCGACGTTCCGGTGCATCAGCTTCATGTCCAGCAGGGTCTTCGCGATCACGGGGAGCGCGCTGACCGCGACGGCCACACCGATGAAGAGCGCGAACACCGGACGGTGCCCGTTCTCGCCCATCACCGACGCGGGCAGCAGGAAGCCCAGGCCGATGCCGAGCGCCAGGGGCAGCAGCACGCTGCCCACGCTGACCCACCCGATGGCCACGCGCCGGCGGCGCAGCAGGCCGAGGTCGATGTGGGCCCCGGTGATGCCCACCAGCAGCAGCACGCCCAGCTGGGCCACCGCGCCGAGCAGGTGCATCTGCTCGGCGTCGTGGGGGAGCAGCCGGTCCGACACCGCGGGGGCGACGGTCCCGAGCACGGAGGGGCCCACGAGGATGCCGGCGGCGAGTTCGCCGACCACCGCCGGCAGGTTCAGCCGGGCCGCCAGCCGCCCGAGGGCGGTGGCGACGGTCAGCAGGACACCGATCTGCATCAGGAAGACGAGCATCGCGTCGTGGCTGATCCCGGGTACGGGTCCGACGGCGAAAGCCATCTCGGTTCCTTTCGGTCCAGCGGTCAGCTGGTGTAGAGGCCTTCTTCTTCCATCGCCCGCAGGGCCCGGTAGTCCCGCTCGATGTCCCGCGGGTCCTCCGCGGCCAGGTAGACGTAACCCGGCGAGCTGATCAGGTCGACCGTCTCCCCGAGGTACTCGCCCGCGGTGACGCCGTGCGTGAGGAACACCAGGGTCGGCAGCGCCTCCAGGCGGGCCGTCCAGTCCAGCGAACGCACCAGCCCGGCCGAGGAGTTGATCAGCGCCACGTTGCGTACGGCACCACGCCAGGTGACCGCCGTGTCCTCGAAGTCCCGCAGCCGGCCGGGGGCCACCAGCAGGTCGGCCAGCAGACCGGTCTGGGAGGTGCCCGAGTACCGTTCGACCACGTCCGGTGCCGTCCCGCCGCCGAGCCGGGCACCCGACTCGATGAGCACGGGGCCGCGCTCGGTCAGCATCACCTCGGTGTGCGCCGCGCCCCACCGCACGCCCAGCGCGTCCAGGGTCGCGCCGACGAAGCGGCACAGCGGTCCGGCCTCCGCCGAGCCGACCGGCACCGGTTCCTCGAAGTCGTAGACCGGGTAGCCGGCGCTGCCGGTCCGCTTGGTGTACCGCCACAGCTCGGCCACCCGGTGCTCCCCGTCGCAGGAGACGGTGTTGGCGTAGTACTCGACCCCGTGCAGCCGCTCCTGGACCAGGACCACCGGGTTGGGCTGGCCGAAGAAGTTGTCGACGGCGAGCACCGTCTTGCACGCGGCGTGCACCTCGTCGGCGGTCCGGCAGAACCGCACGTTGTCGGTTCCGGCGCTGCTCGGCGGCTTGACCACGGCCTCGCTCAGGCCGCCCGAGACGAACCAGTCCACGGCCTCGTCCGCGTCGGCGAACGCCCCGCCGTGCGGCACGGCCACGCCGGCCGCGGCGGCGGTCTCGCCCATGAGCTGCTTGTCGCGCCGTGCCGCGAGCGTCTCGTACCGGTTGCCCGGCAGCCCCATGAGGTGGGTGAGGGTGTCGGCGAGGATCACCCCCGACTCGGTGCCGGCCACGACCCGGTCCACGCCCAGTGCGGCGAGCCGCCCGGCCAGGTGCGCCGGTTCGGCCGTCCCGTCGAGCAGCGCCTCGAAGTCCTCGGGGCGGAAGCTGCGGGTGTAGTAGGCGGGCGGCGTGGGGGAACTCTGCACATGGACCAGGGCGGTGCCGCGCTCGCGGAGGGCGCGGACGAGGGCGCGTCCGGTCGAGAAGCCGTCGACCACTGCGATCTTCATGATGTCTCTTCCGGGGCTCTCGTGGGTCAGGCCGGCGCGTCGGTCGCGTCGCCGTCGGTCTCGTAGAAGGAGCAGGCGACCCGGGCCCCGCCCGACATGCTCACCACGCCGACCTCGGGGTCGGTGCTGCCGCGGACCAGGCAGCCGTTGTAGCCGTCACCCCCGGTGATCCGCGGATCGGTGAGGAACACGCCCCAGTTGAGGAAGAGTTCCTGGGTGCCCTGGCCCTCGTCCGCCGGGAAGACCTCGGGGACCGGCCGGATGCGTTCCTGCACCACGTACGGCCCGTCGAGCGCCTCCGTGAGCCGGTCCCGCCACTCCTCCGGACCGACCGTCCAGCCGGGCACGATGCCGCTGCCGCCGTGCAGCAGGGTGGGCTTGAGGATCAGGTCCGCCTGGTGGGCCCGGGCGTGGGCGAGGAGGTCGATCCGCTCGCCCGCGGCGTCCGTCGCCGTCCGGCGCACATGCCGGGTCCACGGCAGGAACCGGTCGATGCAGGCGCGTTCGGCCGCCGAGAACGCCGAGCGGTTGCGGTCGTCGGAGAGCATGGCGAGGGCGCCCTTGTTGCCGTACAGCTCGGCGTCCAGGCGGCTGAACATGCCCACCCGGCCCTCTTCGAAGGCGCGCAGCAGCGGCTCGACCAGCGCGAGGTCGGCGGGGGTGGCGATCTCCTCCACGAGGAAGAAGCGGTACACCACGTCGATGACCCGCCCGTGCGCCTCCAGCCGGCCGCCGCGCTCGGTGACCTGGCCCACGTGGCAGGGCACCGCGTCGATGCCGACGGAGTCGAAGAGCGCCGCCATGACCTTCAGCCGGGGCTCGTACGTCTTGAAGCTCTCCGGCCAGTCCACGAGGGCCACCACCGGACGGCGGCCGGAGTCCATGTGCGCGGCGCACTCCGCGTACAGCGTGTCGACGATGCCCTGGAAGGTGTCGACGTAGCCGAGGCCGTGCTCGGCCACGAAGGAGGCCAGCACCGGGTGCCGGAGCATGGCCCGGTTGATGCCGGTGTTCTCGAAGCCGCCGAGGGCGCTGGTGATGTTCAGCTCCAGCAGCTTGAAGCCGTCGGCGCCCCGGTAGAGGTCCGAACGGGCCAGCGCCATCAGGGGCGGCCCCGCCTTCGCGGCCCGCTGCACCACGTCGGCCTGGGTGTCGGTCATGCCGACCTCCCGGGCCAGGGCACCGGTGTCGCCGCCGAAGAGCCGGTCCGGGAGCTGGGTGAGCAGCTGGTGGGTCTGGTACAGGTCGGCGGCGACGGAGCGGCGCTCGGCGGCGGACAGGAAGACCGGCGAGGCGAGGAAACGGCCCTGGTAGGCGACCGTGACGAGGTCGTCGGCCACCACCTGGCGGGTCAGCTCGACCGGGTCGACGCCCTGCCGGGCCAGCAGCTCCAGGTACTGCGTGCCGAGACCCGACCGGGGGGCGTGCGGGAGCTGGGTCATGGGTGGTTCTCTTTC
Organism: Streptomyces sp. NPDC028928; assembly: GCF_055564915.1. NCBI lineage: Bacteria > Bacillati > Actinomycetota > Actinomycetes > Kitasatosporales > Streptomycetaceae > Streptomyces > Streptomyces sp. NPDC028928. The sequence continues at coordinate 359,410 of NZ_JBVHVI010000010.1, read as the reverse complement.
GGTCGGTGCGGATGTGTTCGGGGCCGGTCCGGTACGGCGCTGCCGCCGGGAGCGGCTGGAGCGCCCTTTCGAAGGGCCTGGAGGGTGCCGGGGCCTAGACGGCTTCGAGCCGCTTGCGGACGCCGAAGGCCAGGAGGAGCGCGACGAGAGCCATGACGCCGACGCCGAGCGCGTACACCGCCGGCGTCCCGTGACTCTTGGAGACCACTCCGGCCAGCGCCGCCCCGAGGGGCAGGGCGCCCCAGGCGAAGAGCCGGTAGATGCTGTTGACCCGGCCCTGGAGGTCCTTCGGGACCAGCGTCTGGCGCAGGACCACGGTCACGACGTTCCAGGTGACGGTGGCACAGGCGCCGAGGGCCAGCGCCAGCCCGACGGCCCATGCCGAGGGCACCAGCCAGATGACCAGGTTGCTGCAGCCGATCGCGGAGACGACGCAGACCAGCGCCCATCCCTTGCCGATCCGCTCCACCAGCGGGGACGACAGCCGGGCGGCGGTGATCGCGCCGACGGCCTGGCAGGCCACCAGCACGCCGTACCCGAAGTCGGAGAGGCCGAGCTTTTCGTGGGCGTGGACGACGAGCACCGCCAGCGCGCCGGTGTACACGATGTTGATGGCGCCGGCGGTCAGGGACAGGCTGCGCAGCAGCCGGTGCCGGAACAGCCAGCGCAGCCCGGTGGCCATGTCGGTGAGCAGCCGCGGGCGTTCCTTCGCCGCCGGGGTGCCCTCCGCCTCGCCCGGGAGCGTCCGCAGCCGGCTCAGCAGGGTCGCGGAGGTGAAGAAGGTGGCCGCGTTCACCGCGAACGGGACCGCGGGGGCGAGCACGAACAGCGACGACCCGATGAGCGGCCCGACGAACTGGCTGCCCACCGTCTCCGAGCTCATGATGCGCCCGTTCGCCACGACGAGGTGCTCCTCGGGGACGACGGACGGCACCAGGATCTGGGCGGCGTTGCGGAAGAAGGTCTCGCAGGTGCCGATCAGGAAGAAGCACAGGTACAGCGCCCACAGGTTGCCCAGTCCGAGGGCGACCGACAGGACGAACAGGGTGACCAGGGAACCCCGGAACAGGTCGATGTACGTCATCGTCCGGCGCCGGTCGGCCCGGTCGACCAGGACCCCCGCCGGGATCCCGAACAGGGCGTACGGCAGGGTCAGCGCCACGCTCACGCCCGCGATGAGCCGGGGGTCGTCCGTCAGGGTGCTCGCCAGCAGGGGCGCGGCGGCCAGGGACACCCCCTCGCCGATGGCCGAGGCGGCCGAGGCGCCCCACAGTCGGGTGAACTGCCAGCCCAGCCCGGGGCGCGGGGGAGCGGCGCTGACCCCGGGCTCCGTGCTCAGCGATGCGTCGCTCGTCACGTGCTCTCCTTCTGAACCGGGCTGTCCCGCGTTCGTTCGTGCTGGTCGAAGCGATGGCCGGCGCCCGCGAACCGTGTCCCGGCGCCGGTCCCTCAGGCGAGGGGCAGCGACTTCAGGCGGTCCAGGCAGGTGCGCAGCTGGTCCAGGGAGACGAACTCGTCCGCCGTGTGCGCCTCGGTGATGAAGCCGGGACCGCAGACGACGGTGGGGATGCCCGCGTGCTCCCAGATGAGGCCGGCCTCCGTGCCGAACGGGACGTACCGGGGCTCCTCGGCCGTGCCGAAGGCCTTGCGGACGAAGGTGACGAACTCGTGGTCCGGCTCGATGGCGAAGGACGGGGTGTCGGACAGCTGCTCGACGGTGACCTCCGCGACGTCCGACAGGGCCCGCATGCCGCCGAGCAGTGCGCCGGTCGCGTGGCCGTGCAGGTCCGCGGCGATGCCGTCGCAGCCGTGCTCGGGGATGTTGCGGATCTCCAGCTCGACCACACAGCTCTCGGGGACGATGTTGGGCTTCACCCCGCCGTCGATCCGGCCGATGTTGATCCACGAGTGACCGATGTCGAACCGCTCGTCGTGGGGGCCCTCGGTGCGGAACTCCTCGTTGCGGGACTGGGCGTGGCCGGCCAGCGCGGCGGCGGCCACGATCGGGTTCGGCAGCTGCGGGGCGAGCGCGGCGTGCTTGGGCTCGCCGGTGAAGGTGACGCGGTGGTTCTGCTTGCCCTTGTGGCCCACCACGACGTCCAGCCCGGTCGGCTCGCCGACGATGCAGCCGGTCACACGCCCGCGCCAGGTGCGCATCTCCTCGACCAGCCGACGGGCGCCGACACAGCCGATCTCCTCCTCATAGGTGAGCATGAGGGTGACGGGCGTGGTGAGGCGCGCGTGGTCCGCCTGGGAGAGGATGGCGAGGCAGCAGGCGATGAAGCCCTTCATGTCCGCGGTGCCGCGGCCGATCGCCGCGTCCTCGGTCAGCCGCAGCGTGAAGGGGTCCGCCGACCACGACTGGCCGTCCACCGGGACCACGTCCGTGTGTCCCGACCAGACGACACCGCGCTCGCCGCCCCCGCCGGGGCCCGCGGTCGCCACCAGGTTGGCCTTGGTCCGCGCCTCGTTCCGGTGCAGTTCGCTGTCGATGCCGTTACCGGCCAGCAACTCCCGGACGTACTCGATCAGTTCGAGGTTGGACTTGTGGCTGGTGGTGTCGAAGCCCACCAGGCGCTCGAGGATGTCGAGCATGTGGGCGTACAGCTCGCTGTCGGAGCAGCGTACGGGGATACCAGAGGACATGATGGCTCGCTGACGGTTCGGGGTGGGCGGTCGGCCGAGGGGACGCGAGCGCCCGGCCGGGGGTGGTTTCCGGGCGCTCGCGAGTGAGGAGACCGGCCGCTTGTGTCTCCGGCGGCCGGGCGTGGGCTCAGGGAGCCGAGGTGGCGGACAGCCTGCTGTGCCCGACCTCCGGGAGCGACGGCGTCACCGGCTGACCGGCCGTGGTCAGGCGGAGGAGCCGGCGCACGTACCGCTCGTCCAGGTCCTTCGTCGTCGCGGAGTGCAGGACGCAGCGGTTGTCCCAGACCACGACGTCGAGCGGGCTCCACTTGTGGCGGTAGACGAAGCGGTCGCTGGTGATGTGCGCGATCAGCTCCTCGATCAGCGCCGTGCTCTCGTCCTCGGGCATGCCCTCGATGCCGATGACGCTGCCGATGACGCGTGGCTGGACGAACAGCGTCTCGCGGCCGGTGTCCGGGTGCCGGCGCACGAGCGGGTGGGTGATCTCCGGGGTCTGCTTGCGCTCCTCGGGGCCGATGTACTTCCAGCGGGCCCACGGGTCCTCACGGTCCGGCGACCAGCGGTACTGGTGGCGCACGCGCAGGGTGCGCAGGTAGGCCTTGCGCTCCTCGGGCAGCGCGGCGAAGGCGGCCTCGGCGTCGGCGAACAGGGTGTCGCCGCCGGAGTCCGGGATCTCGATGCCGTGCAGCATCGTCGCGCTGCCGGGGACGAGCTTGTAGGAGTAGTCGGAGTGCCAGCCCTGGCCGGAGGTCTTCATCTCCTTGTTGCGGCCCGGCTCGTTCTGGTTCGAGAGGTACGTCAGGGTCGGCTCGTCGGGGTGCCGCAGCTTGAGGACGTGGTGCTCCTCGGGGCGGCCGAAGATGGTGCCGAATTTGGCGAACGTACCGGCGGATATGTCCTGGGCACGGAAGACAAGAACCTTGTGGTCCAGGTAGGTCTCGAAGATCGCGCGACCCTGTTCGGCAATCACCTCAGGGGTGAGCGCGAGGTCTTTCACCTCGGCGGCGAAGGTCTCGGCGAGGCGGTCCGCGACGACCGCAGAATCAGCAGCCACTCTATTTCCTTTTCAGTCCAGCATTCATCGATCAGAGGCTGTGTGTGCCTGCTGCGCGCTCAGCGGAAATCCCGGCAGAAGAAGACACGGTGCGATCGCTCGTTCTTCTCGGAATGAGTCAGTTCGTACTGGAGAGCCTGGTAGAAGGCGATGTTGTCGGTCATTTCTGCCCGGGTCCACAGCCGTACGCCCTTCAGGCCGGCCGACCGCGCCATTGTTTCCACCAGTGCGACCAGCGTCTTCCCTGTTCCCTGGCCCTGGCAGGAAGGCCTGACCGCCAGATTGCGCAGGATCAGATAGGGGCCGTCCGGTTCCACCGTCACCATGCCGAGGATCCGGCCGTCGGCGACGGCGACGTGGGTGCGACCGGAGGCGGCCACCTGGTCGTAGTCGAGCAGCAGGGGCGCCGGCGGTTCGTCCACCAGGTCGAGGTACTTCCCGTAGGCCTCGCGGGCGATCTCCGCCAGCTCCGAGCTGTCGGCCGCCACGGCCGGGCGCGTCCGTGGCCGGGCGCCCTTCGCGTTACTCGCCATGTGTGTCCCGTTCTGGTTCCCCGCGGGGAGCCGTCCGGCCTTCGGGTCAGGCGTCCTGCGCGGTGCGGCCGAGGCCCAGCGTCCGGGCTTCGCGGCTGCCCTCGAAGTAGGAGCTGGCGTAGACCTGCTCGCCGTCCTCGGACGCGACCTTCTCGTTGAAGTCGCTGCCGACGTTGTAGTCGAACGTGACCCGGGGGAAGGCCAGCGCCTCGACGCGCTCCTTGTCGTACTGGGCGTCGACCGAGGAGAAGCGCAGCGCGTAGGCGAGCCGGGAGGGGAGCGGGCCCTCGCCGAGCTGGACGCTGCGGTGCAGGACGTACTTGTCGAAGATGAGCGCGTCGCCCGGCTCGAAGGAGTCCTCCACGGCGAAGTGGTCCAGCAGGCCCTTCATCTCCGGCGAGTTCAGCAGGCTGTTCTTCAGGACGCTGAAGTCGTCGTAGGTCAGCTCCTGGCCGGCGGCGATCCGGTCCTTCATGTAGCCCGGCAGCAGGTTGATGTGCTGGTACACGAACTCGCCGGACAGCAGCTTCTTGGAGACGTACTTCATGCCGCCGCGCTGGCCGCCGGCGTCGACGGGGGTCAGCGGCGTCCAGATGGTGTAGCCCGAGTCCGCACGGCGCTGGAAGCCGAAGCTCTGGGTGCCGACGTGCCACGGGAAGCCGGTGCTCTTGTTCTTCTCCAGCTCGAATCCCAGGCCCTGGGTGAAGAACAGCCGCTCCCCGGTGAGCTTCGCCATGGCGGCCCCGAATTCCGGGTCGCCCATGGCGGAGAGGATCGTCGCGTCGTCGTTGCCGATGTCGTACTTCAGCTTGCTGAAGCCGGAGCCGTAGTTGTCGGCGGGCGGGGCGATCTGCGCGGTGCTGAGCTTCTTCATGTGCTCGACGAGATCGTCGGAGAAGATTTTGTTGAGCTTCAGGAAGCCGTGCTCCCGGAAGTTCGCTACGTCCTCGTCGGTGAGAGAGAATTCAGGGTTGATCATTGCTTCTTCCAGGATCCGATCTACACGCCGAAAATTCGCCATGACGGTAGCAATGATCTTGCTGTGGGGGAAGCGTTCAAGGGCGCGGGGCATCAACCGGTCCTGCGCGGCGCGGACGTGATGCCGCGCTTCTCCAAATCCTGGGCGAATTCCAGCCACTGCGCCGCATACTGCCGCGCGAGCCGGCCCACCAGCGGTTCGCAATGCCGGGGCACCACGGCACTCAAATCCGACCATTCGGCGAGCGCGTTGTATTGCAGAAGGCGCAGCAGACCGCGCCCCTCCTCGCGCAGCCGCAGAGCGGGGTCCTTGCTCAGCTTCCCCAGCAGCGACTCCGGGCGGGTGTGCTCCGCGAAGTCACGGACGGGGCCGGTCTGTCCCGGTGCCGTCTCCTGGGCGCCGGGCGGGTTCTCGACGGCGGCCAGCCGGGCCGCCTCCGGTGCGGCGGCACGGGGCGCGGCCGTCCGCGCCGGCATGGCCACGGGCGGTTCACCCGCGAGGATGCGTTTTCGTACGTCGCTGGCCGTGGCGGGGGAGATGCCCGCGAGACGCGCGATCTCGCGCAGGGACGCGTTCGGGTTCTCGGCCATCACCCTGGCCGCCCGCCAGCGGCCCTCCATCACGTTCACCGGCCGCGCCCGGCCGTCCTGGCCGACGCGCTTGTCCAACTGCTGCTCGGCATCGGTTGAACAGCGGCGGACGGCCGCCACGGCCTTCGCGCTCAGCCCCGAGGCGCGGGCGATGGCCCGGGTGGACAGATGCGGGTGCGAGGCGATGATGCGGGCGGCGGCGGCGCGCCGGTCGGCGAGCGACAGGGGCCGGCCGTGCGTCACGTTGACCTCGACCGCCCGGAGGAAGGCGTCGGCGTCGTTGCCCTCGAAGAACTCGACCTCGATGCACTCGTCGCCGCGCAGCAGTGCGGCCAGGAGGCGGTGCCGGCCGTCGATCACGGTCATGTCGCAGCGGCGGACCAGGATCGGGGGCAGCGGGGTCTCCAGGGCGGCCAGCCGGGCGGCGTACTCCTCGTCCACGCCGTCGAGCCGCGGGGACTCACCGGGCAACAACGCGCGGACCGGAACAGACGCTCCGTCCGCTCCGACAGCTGTGCGTGTGTCTGCCTCCGCGCTGGCGGAGGCGGCAGACGTGCTCCCGGGCCTCTTGGCGTCCGCTTGCTGCATGATTCCCCATTTTTCCCATACTCGTCCGGCCATGGGAGTGACAGCCTTTTCGTTCGTTGGGTGCCGTTCTGGGCCATCACTCCGGCGCGGGACTTCATGGGACCCGCACGCCGCGAAATCGCCTCGGCTGCAGCCGAGATGACGTCATGATCAAGGTTCGATAGCGATCCTGTCGAGGGAACCGGTGATGAACACCAGGGATACGCGTCACCTGTGCCAAAGCTGTGACCAGGACAAATTGACCGCGCACGGAACTCGGCGTAGTCGACCGTCGGCCGATTATGGAAACTCTGAGTGAACTGGCCTGCTCAGCTGCTTAGTTGGCTGGTCTTATCCGAAACGGAGAGTGACGAAAACGGCTGACCGTGGTCACTTGCCATTGTCGGCCGGGGCGCCTGCCAGTGCCTGCCCGCTTCATGGTCACGGCCGTGGAGGGGTGCGCCGCCACCGTGGCCGTGCGTCGCCGGCGCGGCATCCAGGCGTGGGCGCGGCAGGTCGGTTCGGTGACCGGGGCACGGGGGTACTCGTGGGCCGGCACGTATCCCGACGGAATTGTGGGAGGTGAGGGGAGTGACAACCTCTCCCAGGTCGCCGATGGAAACCCATCCCGACATCATCGCCATGCGCAACCGCCACGAGATGGCGGAACGGGCCACCAGTACGCCCAGGGCGCAAGCCATCGAGACGCTGGCTCTGCTCACCGGGGTGTATCTGGCCGCCTCCCCGTGGATAGCGGGATTCAGCAACCTGTCGACGTTGGCGGTCACGAACCTGATCGTCGGCATCACCTATGCCCTGCTGATGAGCGGTGGATTCGGCCGCGCGTACGAACGTACGCACAGCATGGCCTGGGCGGCCTGCGCGCTGGGCCTGTGGACCGTCATCGCGCCCTGGGTCGTCGCCGGGGACGTCAGCACGACCAGGACCGTGGTGAACAACGTCATCGTCGGAGTCCTCGGCCTGCTGCTGGGCCTGGCCGCGAGCTCCGTCGCCGGTGAACGGCGGCCGTCGCGGGCCGAAGGCCGTATGACCGCCTCATAGGAGGAGGCGTCGTCCATGGACCGCCGCGGACGCCGGCACGGCGCAGGCGCCGACCCGTCGGACCCGTCGGACCCGTCGGCGGGGACATCCCGGTGATCGCCGCCGACGGGGACATCCCGGTGATCGCCGTCGGCGGGACATCCCGGTGATGGTGATCGCCGTCGGCGGGTGATCTACGGTGGCCCGGCGCCGGGGGCCGGCCGGAAGCCCGCCACCGGCCGGGAGCGCGCCATGGCCGCTGACCCCTCGCGTGCCATGGCCGCTGACCCCTCGTGCGCTCAGCCGCCGGTGCCGCCCTCGGCGCGGTGGACCTCCTCGGCCAGCTCTTCCTTCTTCATCGAGGAACGCCCCTCGACACCCAGTTCCCGGGCCTTCTCGTACAGTTCCTCCCGGGTCTCCCCACCGGCCCCCCGCTGCCCGCCGGAGCCGGCCTCGGCGCCGCCGGCCCCGACACGCCGGCCCGCCAGTGCCTGGGACCGGCGCTGCGCGAAGGCCAGCCCGAGTTCCTGCAGCCGCGCGGGCTCCAGAGCCTCCCTCAGCGCGGGCAGGATGCTGTTCTCCTCTTCCTCGACATGGTGCAGGACGGCGCTCGTCCACTGCTCCAGGGCCCGGTCGAACTCCTCGCTCTCCACATCCATGCCGAGCAGCCGCTTACCGAGGCTCTCGGCCTCGTGGTGCTCCTCGGCGGCGTGCTCGGCCTCCTGCTTCTGGCCGGCCTCACGGGCCAGAACCGGGTAGACCTGCTCCTCCTCCGCCTCGCTGTGGGCCTCCAGCATGGCAACCGCAAGGGGCAGCGCCAGCGGACGGGAGCTTCTGTCCTTGGTCATCATGTCGAACAGGCGCTGCAGCTCGCGGTGGTCGGTGGTCAGCATGCTGATGACGTCGTCAGCCATGTCGGGCCCTTTCGCCTCTGGGTGCGGGTCTCTTTCGATCACGGGTTTCCCGCGCGGATATGCCCGAATCCTCCGGCATTCCTGATGCGTCCAGAAGGGCGCCGCGCTGCGTGGCACGGCTACTGGCGCGGGCCGTCGTACCGACGGGGGTGCCTCCCGGGCGGGTGACCTCACCGGGCTGCTCAGGGGCCGGCGTCGTAGACCAGGAGGCCGTCACCGCGAAGGCGCACACCTGGCGTGGGGGCGTGCGCCGTGAGGCGTCCGTCGTGCATCAGGTGCAGAACGAGCGCGCCGTGGGCCAGGACGGCGAAGTCGGCGATCAAGCGCCGGTGGCATCGCCACCACACCGCCTCACTGCACATCACCGCAGTACGCCCCTCACCTGCCTGCCGCATCAGGACACCCATCGCGGTGACGAACTCCGAGCTGCGTGTGTGGGCGGCGTAGCCACGGAAGGAGTCGTTGCGCCACACGGTGTCGGGTGAGTCCGGCGACGGCTTGCGCCACCCGCCCAGCCGCCGCTCCCACCGGTAGGCGATGTCCTCCTCGGGCATCCACTGGGCCAGCCGCTGACGTGACAGGTCCGGATCACGGCGACTGCCCGGCGCGGTCCTGACGTCCACGACGGCCGTGACGCCGGCTTCCCGCAGCAGCTCGGCCAGCGTGGTCCGGCCGGCCGTGCCGTGACCGAACGTGATCAGCTCCAGGCGCGGCGGGGACGTGCCGCCCGCGGGCCCGTTCCGGACATGGCCCATACACCGAGTGCACCACGCGCCGGCCGACGCGCCATTCGGCTGGTCCCTCCGCCGCCTCGTCCATGCGCCGGCCTCCCCCGGGCCGGTGCCTGCGGCCTTCGAAGGCCGGGATGCTCGACGTCGCCGAGGTCCTGCCCGCGGCTTGGAGAGGGATGACGGATCGGGCTGTGGATCTCGTCGTACGGATCAGGTGGCCGGCATGTCGAGCTGGAGTTCGCGGGTGCGGCGGAGGAGCGGAAGCCCAGGGCGCGGTTGACCGCGAGCATGTGGACGTTGTCCTCGGCGTTGTCCGTCTCGATCTCGACGACACCGGGATGCTCGGCGCGCAGCCGGCCCACCATGGCGGCCTTGACCCACAGGCCGAGCCCGTGGCCGCGGTGCGCGGGCACGACCGCGGTGTCGTACTGCTGGGCACGCGGCCCGGAGCCCCGGGGGAGCAGGATCTCGGTGTAGTCGGCCATGGTGCCGTCGACGTGGACGGCGGCGATGGTCAGCAGTGTGTCTCCGCGGCCGGCGATCACCTCGGCCATGGCGCGGACGCGGTCGGCGTCCCACGCGACGCTGCCGTAGTCCAGGTCGCCGACGGGCATGTCGTTCATCGCGTTCTTGGCCTCGGCGAAGGCGTCGGCGAGGTCGTCGGGGACCGTTCCCGTCCAGTCGGTCAGACGGTAGCCGGGGTGCTCGGCATCGGCGATCCGCGGCAGGTCGGCCGCGGTCGGCCCGTCGAGGCGCAGGATGAGGTGGTCCAGGGTGAGTGCCCGGCGGAAGCCGTGGCGTTCGCTGAACGCCTCGCCCGGGCCGTCGGCCGCGACCGCGGCGATCAGGCTGCGCCGGTTCTCGGTCCGGCAGGCCGCCACGACCGCCGACAGCAGGCGGGAGCCGGTTCCCAGGCGGCGGTGTGCGGGGTCGACGTGGAGTTCCAGTTCGGCCAGGTGCTCCTGGCCCGGGGAGGTGAACACCCGCAGGCGGACAGCCCGGCGAGCTGCCGAGGAACTGCTCCGGGGCGGCCACGAAGTCGCCAAAGACAGGCCGTGCAGACAGAGCACTCCACCGCGCCCCGGGCAGCCTCAACGCCAGCCTCGACACCTACAGCGTGCAGCGCCTGCACACCCGCGAGCCGCTCGCCGCCCTCATCCTCACCGGCGGCGGCCACACCTGCTGGATCCGCACCCAGGACGGCACCCTCTGGCTCGCGCCCTAGAGGGAAGGCTGTCGGCTACTCGGGCAACGGCTGCCACGCCCTCGCCCGCCTCGTTGACGTCCTCCTCGACGACATCTCCGCCCCCGCCGCCCGCCCGAATGACCCGGCAGCACCGCGCGGCCTGGTCGAACTGCTATGGGACACCCCCGACGACCGTACGACCACCTACACCCGGGCTCAGTTGCTCGCCGTCCGGGCCGGCTGACTGCGCGCTGGTGGCAGCACAGGCAGCACGGTCGGCCTTCCTCTGAGCGCGGGTCGAACCGGAGGACCAGCGGAGCCCTCGGGCACGCCGTCCCGATGAGCCCGCCTGGCGATCAGAGCAGGGCGTGCGTGAGACACCCCGCGTGCGGGAACGGCTTGCGGTTGCCGGTCATCGGGAGGATCTCGGCTCGCCGGCGGCGGCCACCTGTGGAGGCACGGGTCAGCACGACCATGGCGTTGACGCCGTGGGAGCGCTCGCCGCGGTACCGCTCGACAGCGCGCTCCGCATCCTCACCGACGGCGGTGAGGATCTCCTCGACGAAACAGAAGGGGCAGCCGCGCTCCAGCCGCGCGGCCATGACGGGAAGGCGTTCCCCTCGCGTCCGGACAGCGACGAATCCGGTGCTCGAGACCCCCACCGTGGTCGACTCGGGGCCGTCCGGTCCGCACACCGCGAGCACGCGCTGCCGCAGCTGCTGCTCCTCGACCACCGGGATGGAGGGGACCACGGTCTGCAGGACGGTGGCCACGACCGCACCCAGCACGCAGAACCCGGCAATCACCCAGGCGACGACCGCCATCCAGCCCGGGGTCCAGCGCTCGGCGGCGAACGTGCCGACCCCGGCCCACACCCCCAGGCTCAGCCGGTCCCGCCAGCGGGGCGGGTCGTGTCGCAAGATGCGCAGCAGGTCCCACAGCGCCAACGCCAGGGACACCAGCACGGCGCCGTAAGCGGCGTTCACTGCCACCTGACCCGGCTCTGCCCCAGGGGCCCCGGTGCCGTCATGAGAGCTCCTTCGCCACGTCCCAGACCCGCGGGGCGTCGTCGTAGCCCGCGGTGACGACCAGTGGCGGCCCGTCGAAGGGCCGTACCTGGCAGGCCGCCCGGGCCCAGCCGTGTCCGCTGAGCAGCCCGGCGAGGTCCGTGCCCAGGGCGCCGAGGTGCTCGCCCGTGGAAGGGTCCCGCACGGCGGTCCCGGGGCCGTCGCCGCCGACCACGAGCAGCCGGCGCTCACCGACGTCCGCCTGGCAGAGGGCGTACACCGATCCGCTGCCTCCCGTCAGCGCCCGCGCTTCCTGGCGTTCCTCCAGGTCCCACAGCCGCACGATCCCGTCCCGGCCGCCCGAGGCCAGCAGGGTGCGGTCGCCGTCGGAGACCTCGCAGAGCGTCCACACGAATCCGCGGTGCCCGGTCAGCTCCGCATGGCGCTGCCCCGACTCGGGGTGCCAGACGGTCACGGAGCCGAGGCCGTGCCCGGCCGCGATCAGCGTCCGGCCGCCCGTCCGTACCGTGGACAGGGCGAAGATCCACCCTCTTCCGGAACCGGTGTCGATCGCGCGCACCAGGCTGCCGTCACTGGGATCCCACAGGCGTACGACGCGGTCGGCGCCCGCCGACGCCAGCAGCTCCTGCCCGGAAACGCACACGGTGCACAGAGCGTTCACCCAGCCGCGATGACCCTTCAGCCGGACCGGGGGTTCGCTCGGCGCGCCGGGGTTCCACAGACAGAGGACGCCGCGCCGGCCGCCGGACGCCAGCCGCGTCCCGCCGTCCACGGGGACCTCGCACAGTGCACGGATCCATGCGCGCGAGCTGGAGATCACCGCGATGTCCTCGCGGGCCGACGGGTCGGCGAGCCGGATCACTTTGCGGTGCCCTGAGTAAGCCACCAGGCGGCGGTCGCCGACCGTCACCTCGCACACCGCCTCGTAACTGGGCCGGAACCGGAATCTGCCCAACCTGCCCTCCCACGCACCGACGCCCTGTGTTGTTGTGCTGCCCTGATCCTTCGGGGCGTGCGCAGTCATGACAACCGCCTTGCTGCGTAGATCGGTTACGCATTTTGCGGACCGCATGTGCGTGCCGGACCGCTACCGGTTCGGCCGTCGCGCTGATGTACCGGTGGCCGGGCTGTCGAGGTGGGCGGCCGACCACAGCGTCGGATTGGAGATCCTCGACGGAGGAGCTGCCGTACGGTGACGCCTTCTTCCTCGCGAGCCCTGAACTCTGGACACGGCGTGCGCCCGTGCGGTCTGGCGGTGCCGCGCACGGCTGATGGGGTGGCGGACCTTGGAGTCCTGGAACTAGTGCGCCTTGCGGCCCCGCGTGCTGGCGTTCACCACGACGTCGCGATCATCGACAACAGCGGCAAGCTGCTGGCCAAGTGCCGTATCGAGACGACCGGGACGGTTACCAGTTCCTGCTGACCTCCTGGCCGACCACGGTGACAGTGCCGAGTCGCCGATCCCGGTGGCCATCGAAACCGCGTGCTCGGCCAGCTCCACCACTGCCTCGAGAACCGTGTTGTCTTCGACGAGTCGATCGCCTTCCCCGCAGGGCAGGAAGCCGCTGCAGGGTGATCAGGGGGCGCTACTCCTCTGACAGAGCCATGGCGAGACCGGAGCTGACGGGACGCTCGTCGTTGACAAGAATGAGCCGGTTTCCGGCCCAGGTATCGAGCCGGTCGCAGGCCCAAGCGGGGTCATACGCTGCCGTGGGCAGCTGGGGTACGCGCTTTCGACCGGTGTCGTCGAGCCGGTAGGGAACCTCGAAGGCCGTGTTCCAGCCGTCCAGGTCCGAGGCAAAGCGCTCTTCCGCTTCCGCTGGACCGATGCCCAGGTACTGGGCGATCTCCGTCCAGGAGCTGCCTCGCTCGCGTTCGTAGATCACGGCCGAGACCAGGGCGCGCTCCGCGAGTTCGAGGAGCTGGAACGCCTGGCTGACCCGGCCCCCGGGACCGGTGTCACGGTCGTTCTCGGTGGCGACCAGGCCAGCGGCGCCATCGGCGACGTCCACGGCGTGATCGCAGAGGACCAGGCGTGCCAGCGCCTGGCGGGTGAATCGGGCACGGTCGGCGTCATGAGGGGTCGTCTCAGTCATCCGCACAGCCTCCCAGGCTGTGTCCGCATCGAGTACGCGATTTCCGTCGTGGACAGCGCTCCGCTTGACGGCTTGACCGGATGAGGTGTCTTCCCACGCGACAGCTGGGGAGGCCGCCGCGGAATGCCGACTGTGGCCAGGTCGAGGGTGGTCACAGCCATTCCCCAGTCGACGCTCCCCGCCACCCACGGTGGATGCCACGCTGACCTCCCGCATGCCCGGTAGGCATCCCGTGAAGCACTCGCGCCATCTGCAACCTCAACAGGCCCGAATCCGGACGGACGGCGCAATGGTCTGCCCCGGCCGGATCCGTGCGGGGCAGACCATTCGAACGGTGAAACGAGCTCTTCCTGAACACACCTCGGCGGGCGCTGGCCTCTTCCTGTGAGGTCAGGATCCGGAACGGTCCGGTTTTACGCGCGGAACCGGCAACGAGGTGCCGCGGGGCCGACCAATCCCCGTGAGAGGACGTTCGGCTGCTGCGGAGCAGGGCGTGTTCTCACAGGCGCGACTCCTGGCCGCTCGCGTGGATCAGACGCAGATGCTCAGGGCGCAGACGCCGACGTTGACCGGCAGAACCGTGATGCCGAATTTCGTCAGGTAGGTGTTGACGACGGCCGTCTCCAGCGCGGTGAGCTGGACGGTGACAGGGGCGTTGACGTTGTTGTCGGCGACGTTGGCCAGGGCGACCTGGAGGTCGTTGAGCTGGGTGCCGTTGAGGACGTTGATGTCGCCGATGTTCACCGTCGTGTTGTTCAGCACGTTGTTGACGGTGATCAGGCCGGAGCAGTTCACCGTGTGGTCGGGGCCGCCGCCCTGGTTCGAGCAGGTGTACGGGTGGTTGCTGGTGGAGCTGTGCTGCTGCGCCGCGGCGGGTGCGACTGCCGCTCCCGTCAGGGCTGCGGCGGTGGCGACGGCGGCGGCGAAACGAGCAAGCTTCACGATCGTCTCCTTCATCCAGGCCACCGGCCTGTGCCGGTGGCATGTGTGGTGCGGGACGAGGGAAGTCTCTGCCCGAGACCACGCCGGTCCAAGAGAGATTTCGGTACGCCGCAGCCGTCGCGCAAAGACGACGCGCGGGAGCAGAAGGCTGCTGGTGGGGGACCTGAACGCCACCGCGGGCCGCTCTGATAGCTGTACGCTGCTTCTCGGTCGGGCGTAGGCACCCGCGTGCAAAGTCACAGCTTGCGCGGAGACCCCCCGACGGCTCTGCGCCACGCTTGCACGGTCAATCACGACTGGAAACAGCGAAGCCGGCGGTTCGTTCGCACGAGTGCGGTCGGAGAAGGCAACGTGTCCGACTCGGACCATCTTGCTTCTGAGGCTGGGCGCAACCTGAGCAGTCTCCGTCCCCGCTGTCCAGCAGATCAGGATGGCGAGGCCCTCCGGATCAACCGGTCCGGCGGCCTGGGCCGTGCCGGCACTGCGGGGGTCAGCCGCTCAGGGTGCGACCGCGGGCAGACACCCGGCTCGGTGCAGTTCTTCACGGTTACAGCCAGCCGTTGCGGCGGAAGGCCCGGTACAGCAGTCCTGCGCCGAGTGCCATCACGGCGAGTGCGCATGGGTAGCCGTAGCGCCAGTCGAGTGCGGGCATGTGGGCGAAGTTCATGCCGTAGATTCCAGCGACCATGGTCGGGATGGCGAAGATGGCGGCCCAGGCGCTGATGCGGCGCATGTCGTCGTTCTGCCATGTCCCGACCTTCGCCATATGGGCGTCGAGGACGGAGGAGAGCAGGTCGTCCAGGGCGCGGACTTCGGTGTCGGTGCGTGTGAGGTGGTCGGTGACGTCACGGAAGTACGGCAGGACCTGGCGCGGCCAGCCGTCCCGCGTGGTGGTGAAGGGCTGCATGACGGGGACGAGCGGCCCGATGGCGTCGCGGAACTCCACGACCCCGCGTTTGAGCGAGTAGATCTCCTCGGTCAGATCGTCACGGGCAGGTGAGAAGACGCACCGCTCCAGCTCGGTCAGGTCCGTGCGGATCTGCGCCGCGGCCTCGGTGTAGGCGTCGACGATCACATCGCTCACCGCGTGCAGGACGGCGATGGGCCCGAGCCGGGCCATGTCCGGCTGCTGTGCGAGCCGGCGCGCGGCCTCGGCCGCGGGGTCGTGCGCCCCGTGCCGTACGGTGAGGGCGAAGGACGGGCCGAGGAAGATCATCACTTCGCCGGTCTCCACGTCCGCGGTCTGCTCGACGAACCACAGGGTCTTCACCGCGACCGCCAGCACGTCGCCGTAGCGTTCCTGCTTGGGCCGCTGATGGGCCTGGACCGCGTCCTCGACGGCCAGGGGGTGCAGCTTGAGGTAGTCGCCGAGCCGCTGCAGTTCCTCCGGGCGGGGCTCGTCCACGCGGATCCAGGCGAACTCGTCCGGTTTCAGGGCAGCCAGACGGTCCAGAGTGACCTGGCATCCGGCGTCCGCCTGCCGGCAGTCGATCTGCTCGCACTGACCCGTCCGCTCCTGATAGATCACGCACTCCATGTGCTTTCGGATGCTTCCGCCACCGCATTCCATGCCTGACAGCACGGTTCCGCCGCCCCAAGCCGCCCCCGCGGCGATGGTCACCAGACCTTCACAGGTGTCGGCCGCCGGCCGGGGAGCTGGTGGAAACACAGGGAGTGTTGCCGGCTGGAGGGATCTGCCACCGTGATCGCCGTCGCTGTGTTGCTGCTACCTGTGATGGGCCTGCTGTTGTACGGAACGGACCGCATCGAGGACCGGCTGCCGGGCCGGCCGAGGACGGCCCGGCACGCCCGAGGGCGTCACCTGCGTCTGGTCCACAGCACGAGCCGACCGCCGAGCACCGATCGGTCACCGCAGTACCGCGACGCGGCCTGATCACGTCCGGTCGGAGCTTGTGATACGAGCGGATGCCCTTCGTGGCGTAGGACGGGCCCGGCGGGGTTATCCGACGTGCATGGCGAAGCTGCATCTTTCCGGACGTGAGCCGCACCCGAGTGAGGAGGCGCAGGCGCACCAGGGACCGACATCTGACGAGGTCGGTCCGGGCACCGAGGTGGAGCAGCGGGCCCCGGACACGCCGGGGAAGCTGCCCACGGGCGCCTGGCGCGGCGTACTCAAAGGCGCGGTGCGGGAGTTCAAGGACGACGAGCTGACCGACCGCGCGGCGGCGCTGACGTACTACGGGGTGCTGTCGCTGTTTCCGGCACTGCTGGTGCTGGTGTCGCTGCTGGGCATCACCGGCAAGTCGGCGACCGACGCGGTGCTGGGCAACATCAGGAAACTGGCGCCCGGGGCGGCCAGGGACATCATCACCCGGGCCGTGGAGCAACTGCAGGACAACGCCGGCATCGGCTCGATCATGGCGGTCGTCGGCATCGTGCTGGCGGTGTGGTCGGCCTCCGGTTATGTAGCCGCGTTCATCCGTGCGGCGAACGCCGTCTACGACATGCCGGAGGGCCGGCCGCTGTGGAAGATCCTTCCCATCCGGTTGGGCGTGACCGTCGCGTTGATGGTGCTGGCAGTGGCCAGTGCGCTGATCGTGGTGTTCACCGGGGGCCTGGCCCGCCGGGCCGGTACCGTACTGGGGATCGGTGACACCGTGTTGACGGCATGGTCGATCGCGAAGTGGCCAGTGCTGGTGGTCCTGGTCACCATCATGATTGCGATCCTGTATTGGGCGAGCCCGAACGCGAAGGTGAAGGGGTTCCGGTGGATCACGCCGGGCAGCTTCCTCGCCCTGATGCTGTGGATGATCGCCTCGGCCGGGTTCGCCTTCTACGTCGCCAATTTCGCCTCCTACAACAAGACGTACGGCACGATGGCCGGTGTCATCGTCTTCCTCATCTGGCTGTGGATCTCGAACCTGGCGATCCTGCTGGGCCTGGAGTTCGACGCGGAGACCGTGCGCCAGCGGGCCATCGCCGGGGGTCTGCCGCCGGATGCCGAGCCGTACACCCAGCCCCGCGACACACGGCAGTGGGACGAGGAGGACCGGCGCCGCCTGGGCGAGACGTGATCAGCTGCGGGCTGATCTTGGAGTGTGGGCGGGTGCGCGGCGGATATCCGCTTGGCATGAGGTTTCTGGCAGGACTGCGCGACGCTGATCGGTCGCTGAGCAAGGCGGCTTCCCGTATCCCGCCGGGCGTGGGCAAGGTGCTCTCTGCGGTCGAGGAGACGGCGGAGAGCACGAAGCTGTGGTGCGGCGCCGCTGCCGCGATGGCCTGGCGGGGCGGATGGCGGGGCCGCAAGGCGGCAGTGCATGGTCTGGCCGCCCTCACCGTTGCCCAGCTGATCTCGAACGGGTTGTGCAAGCAGCTGGCAGACCGGCCACGGCCGCCGAAGGAGTGGTTTCCGCACGACGAGGTCGAGGACCGTCCCGACTCCTCCTCCTTCCCCTCCGGGCACACCGCCGCCGCGGTCGCCTTCACCGCCGCGGTGGCCCCGGCGTGGCCGCTGGCCGGCGTGCTGTGCACGGTGCCGGCAGCCATGGTGGCCGCGGAACGCGTGCAAAGCGGCGCCCACTACACCAGCGATGTCGCCGCCGGTGCTGTCATCGGCCTGGCCGGCGCCTGGCTCACCCACCGCGCCCCGCGCCTGATCCTGCGCCACTGGCTCTAGCCGATCGACGCCAGGAGCGTGAGCAGGGACCGGCGCGGCCGGTTGCGGGTCCGGCCGCTCCTGCACGCGCCTGACGCGTGTGCGAACCCGTGGCCCGGGGCGGTGTCCTGATCTGCTCCGTTCGGGGTACTCCCTGACCGGAACCTGGCCCGGCTGACACAGACGGAGGAGGCCGGAGGGGCGCCATGACGCGGATACTGGCCCCTCCCACCGATGACGACCCGCAACGAAGGACGCTGACAGCCATGACCGACCAGCACGCGGCTGCCGCGCTGACCGCCGCAGCAGTCGTCGCCACGATCCTGGTCGCCCGGGCCGCGGTCATCCACCAAGGCGGCCGAGTACAGCGCGCCCGCGCCGTTCACCCGCCGCGTCGCCGCAGCGACCAGACCACACCGTCTCCGACCGCACATGCAGACGACGGCTTTACTGTGCGGGAGGCTGAGCAGCACGTCCACCGCTGCTGGCAGCAAATCCGAACGCGGGCGGACCCGCAGGAGTGACCTGGGCGGGCGAGGCGAGATCGACGACCGCGTGTCGTGGCAGCCGCGCGGGCGTGCGGCGTTTTCCAGGATGGACAGGCCGTGAACGAACTTGTCAGCAGGGTGGGGTGGGCAGGCGTACGGCCAGGAGGGCGACGTTGTCGGCGTGGTCGGAGGCCAGTCCGGTCAAGAGCTCGTCGCGGACGGTGTCCGGGGCTGGCGGGCGAGGACGGCGGTGCGCTGTGGCAGGCGGGTCGTACCCCTTGTCGAAGCCTTCGCTGCGGCGTCGATGAGACCGTCGGTGCGCAGGAGCACGGTGGAGCGGGCGGGCAGGGTCTCGATGACGTGGTTGCGGGCCGCGTGTCGGTGAACGGTTCTGCGACGGTGATGTGCCACCACGGCCGACGGCGTGTCGGTGGGACAGTCGACAATGCCGGTCATGGCAGATCGCAGTCCGGTGCTCCGGATCATTACCTCGGCGGCTCGGGAGTCCCTGAAGCCGCTTGGCCTGGCCCAGCGCGGGCGGTCGCGGCTATGGATTGACGATCACGGCTGGTGGCTCGGGGTTGTGGAGTTCACCCCGTCGCGGATTGCCGGCAGCGGTCTGTACGTCGGTGCGATGTGGTTGTGGCACGACGTGGACCACTTGGCCTTCCACGCGGATGCAGTCCGGGTCGGCTCCGAGCTGTTTCGCACCGAGGACCAGTTCAAGCGGCTGGCACTCGAACTCAGTCGGCAGGCGGCCGCGAACGTGACCGCCCTGAGGGAGAAGTTTCCGGCTCTGCCGGACGTCGCCCGATACCTGACGTCCAGACCGGTGCGGCGGGGATTCTTCTGGGACAGCTTTGACTCTGGGATCGCAGCCGCCCTGGTCGGGGACCCGGACGCGGCCCGCGATCACTTCGAACGAGTCCTTCGGGAGGATGCGCTGGCCCCATGGATGGTCGAAGCGCAGGAGAAGGCGCGTGAGCTTCATGCGATCGCGGCAGATCGTGACGCCATGACCGCCTGGGTCACGCGGGCCGTCGGCTCATGCCGGAGAAAGCTGGGCCTGGATCCCGTGCCGCTCGCGATCAGCTGAACGGACCCGCTCGTTGAGCGACAGAGCTGCGGTCAGGCAAGGAGCACTCGCTTCCGCAGCAGGTTGAAACCGGGCCCGGCCGTACGCAGGGTGCCGGTGAGGCCGGTGAGGCCGGTGAGGCCGGTGAGGCCGGTGAGGCCGGCGAGCCCAGGGGGCTCGGTCAGCACCCGATGGTGGATCCCGAAGACGTCCTCGCCCGGGAACGGCGGCGTGCCGGAGGCCGCGTACGCCATCACGCACCCCCACGCGAAGAGGTCCGCGGCCGCGGTGACCGGCCCGCCGCGCAGGACCTCCGGGGCGATGCAGCCGGGCGTCCCGGACAGCTGTGTCGGCTGCACCGAGGCGCCCGGCCCGTCCAGGGCGCGGGTGATCCCGAAGTCGATCACCCTTGGGCCCACCGCCGACAGCAGCACGTTGGACGGTTTCAGGTCTCGGTGGACTCGCCGCGTCGTGAACTCGGACACCGCACCCATGCCGCGCGGCCGATCTTTGTCTGTTTGTGACTAACCGGTCGCCGCCCGTGGCGGCCGCTGCCCATGATGGCCGAGGTTCGGGTCGGTGACCCGCCCAGACTCTCGGGAAGGTGGTTGCGTGTTCCTGGCCTCAGGCCTACGTCGCTGCGAACTGTCGGATGTGGAGCTGCTGCTCGCCGCTGGTGAGGGAGCCACGCAGGCCATGCGTGTGCTGGAGGAACGGCACGGGGCGGCGGTCCGGGCCTACGCCCGCACGTGTGTGGTCCGCGCCGACGACGCCGCGGAGCTGACGGCGTACGCGTTCACCGGTCTGCGTCTGCGGGCCGCCCGGACGTCTTCCGACGCGGTGGGGTGTGTGCGCGTCGCCCTGTTCGACAGCGTCCGCAGCACCGCCGTGCGGTGGGCCAGGCCGGAGCAGTCGGTGCTCACGCGGCCGTTCGGGACGTGGGTCGCCTCGGGAGCGGTGTGGTCCCTGGACGAGGACGGTGAACTCCTCGCCGCCTTCCGCGGTCTCACACCGCAGCAGCAGAGCGTGCTGTGGCACGCGTCGGTCGAGCGCGACCCGTCGGACCTGATCGCCCGCGTGGCGGGGCTGCCGGAGAGTGAGGTGTGGCGAGCAGTCGTGGACACCGGGCGGGTGTTCCGCCGCCGCTGCTCCGAGTTGTACGCGCAGCGGGTGGAGCAGACCGCGTGCCTGCGCTTCGTGAACAGTGTGCTGCTGGGCTCCGGGGAATCGTGGAGTGGCCCGTACGACACCGGCCATCTGCGGCTGTGCGCCGACTGCCGTGAGCTCTTCCGTGAGATGCGCGCTCTGCAGGCCCGGCTGCCCGTGCACCTGCCGCGCAGGCTCCTCGGCTGGTGGCCGACCGGTGCCTATCACACGGCCAAGGACGCGGCCTTGCGTTCCCGCGCGGAGGCGTCGTGGCCGGCCCCGGCAAGCGGGGGCCGGCAGCGGGTCCCGGGCCCGGGTGTCGCACACAGCAGGCGCACGCGGCGGGGACGGCGGCCCCACGGGCGCGCTGTCCCCGTCTGGCTCCTGGCGGCGGCCGTGGGGGTCCTGCTGGTGTCGCTGGCCTCGGGCCTGTGGTCGTGAACTGCCGCCTCCGGTCGGCTGTCAGGGGCCGGCCGGGGCAGGTGCGTCACGCGCTGCGCGGTGGCCGCGGCTGCGGCGCAGGGCCGCTGCCGCGCGGCTCCGGCGGGCCTGCGCCGTCAGCCGCAGCCCGTTGAGCGCCAGGACGAACTCCAGCCGGTGGCGGGGTGCCTTGAGTTCGGGTCCGAGGATCCGCTCGGCCTGGCGTATGCGGTACCGGACGGTCTGGGGATGCACGTGCAGCACACGTGCCGTCTGTGCCGCACTGCCGGACTCGAACCACGCCAGCAGGGTCTCGGCCAGCCGTTCCGCCTGCGCGGGCGGGAGGGCGGACAGGGGGCCGAGGCGCTTTCTGACCAGCTGGAGCAGCAGTGTCTCGTCCTGCGCCAGCAGCAGAGCGGGCAGGTGGTCCTCCACGTACACCGTCCGGCGCCGCTGGGCGGGGTCGGACGCGAGGGCGAGCAGGGTGCGGGCCCACCGCAGGGAGGTCCCGGCCTGCTCCCTGGCAAGAGCCGGCCCGATGACCACGGGACGGTCTGCGAGCAGCCGGGTCAACAGTCCGGCCGGTTCGGGCCCGGGCTGAGCGATGAGGACGTACGGCTGTTCGGCGCTCCAGTCGGCCAGCCAGCCCGGCCCCCAGTGGGGAAGCCCGGTGGGGGCGGGCGGCGCGGTGGCCACGGCGCGCAGCCGCGGCGGCAGGCGCCACCCGGCCCGGAGTGCCAGTTCCTGCAGGGCCGCCTCGCTCTGGGCCGGTTCGCACGTGAGGGCGGCGGCGAGCAGTGGCTGCCAACGGCCCCGCGTCAAAGTCCCTTGGTGCTCCCCGGGCGCATGGCCAAACGTTTCTTCCTCTTCGGCCGGTACCCTGCCGTGCCCGAGTGTCCTGTCCCCCGCAGACCAGTCGGTCAACGTCTGCCCCTTTCCTCTGCTGCTGTCCGGAGAGCCGTGCGCTGCCGTCGTCCGCGGCGGCCCCGCGAGCGACCCCGACACAGAGAGGAGCCTCCACGCCTCCCGTCCCGCTGCTTTGCCGAACCATTACCGAATGCTCAGGAGAGGCGTACGTCGTCCAGGGCCCAGTACCAGTCGTTGCGGGCGTCCCTCAGGCGGAACTTCACGGTGACCGTCCGGGCTCCCCGGGGCACGGTGACGGCCAGGCTCTCCCGGCTGTCGAACCGGTCGGCGGCGTAGGTCTTGAGCAGGCGGTCCGGGCCGGAGTCGAAGGACACCAGGACCTCTCCGCGCTGGGCTCCCAGCTGCCAGTAGTGGGTCACGTAGCTGAGCGTGAACCGGCCGTCGGGCGGGGTGGAGCAGGCCGGCGAGACGAGGGTCGAATCGAACGTGCTGGTCTGAGAAGGATTGCCGAGGTCGTTCCACTCGTCCGGGTCCGCGACGGCGATCACCCCCTGCCCGAGCGAGAAATCCTCACGGTGCTGGTCCGTGGCGGCTCGCTCCCAGAAGGCCCGGGTGGTCAGGGTCCAGCCGCGCCATTCCGTGACATCGTTGTCGGGCATGCGGGAGTTGTCCACGCGCCAGCCGCCGGGGAAGCTGTGCGTCCAGCCCAGCACGGACCGGGGAATGTCGTACTCGTCGGCGGCGGGCTTCAAGTCGCCGTCGTCCGCCGCGAAGCCCGCACAGGCGGCCAGGGGGGGGCGCCGGCCGGCGCGGCGGAGGGCCGCGCCGTGGTGGGCACCGGGCTCGGCGGAGCGGAGGCCGACGGTGTGGGAGTCGGCGCGGTGGGGGCCGGCGCAAAGGTGTGCGGCGCGGTGGACGAGGGCCAGGCACGCACGGGCCGGTTCTCCTCGGCGTCCGGGCCCCCGGGCAGCACGGACACGACGGCCAGGACGCCGACCGCCAAGGCCGCCGCGCCCGCCGTGAGGGTCGCGGGGCGGGTGAGCCGTCCGCCCTTCGCACCGCCCGCGGCGGGGTCCGCTTCGGCCGACGCGGCGAGCGAAGCGGACGCAGACCGGGTGGCCAGGTAGGCGGGCCCGGCCCACAGAAGGACGCCGGTGGCGAGGTAGGCGCCGAAGCGGTCGTTCAGGTAGGTGAGTTCGTCCACCGCTCCCCGGCAGCGGGCGCAGCTTGCCAGGTGACGCTGCAACGCTGGGCCCGCCTTGTGCTCTCCGCGCCGCACGTACGCGCCGAGCAGCGCGCTGAAATGCCGGCACTCCTCGCTGGCGAGGGTGTCCTGGGCGTGGGCGGCCAGATAGGCCTCGCGCAGTCCCTCCCGGGCCCGGGACGCCAACGACGCCACCCCGCTCGGCGTCAGACCCAGAAGCCGCGCGGCCACCCCGGCCGGCTCCTGCTCGACGGCCGTGTACCACAGGACCGACTGCCAGCGCTCGTTCAGCGACAGGAAGGCGCGGCGCACGAGACTGCGCTCCTCCTGGCGCATGACCCACGCCTCGACGTCGTCCACGGCCGGGTCACGCCCGTCGAGCCACTGCTCGAAGTCCAGCGCCAGTCGGTGGCGCCGCTCGGTGGCGAACCAGCGAGCGGCGGTTCGTCGCACCGCGGTCAGCAGGTACGGGCGCCATGCGCCGTGCGGGCCGTGACCCGAGCGCACCGCTTCCAGAGCGCCGGTGAACGCCTCGGACGCCAGGTCCTCGGCGGTGTGCTCGTCCCGGGAGCACAACCGGGCGTAGCGCACAAGCGCCTGGTGATGACGCCGGTGCAGCTCCTCGGCCGCCTCCGGGGAGCCCGACCCACGCAGTAGTGCCGTGAGTTCACTGTCAGTCAGTTCCTGCATCTGTCTCATTTCGCGGCCAAAGCACTCGCCCGTCGGTGGAGGGAGACGTCCTGTACGTCCCTGGGACTCGGCTCCGTTGCCCGCCCACTGCGATGCTGCCGTAATCAGCCAAGTGGCGCGGAGTCACCCTGGGCGATTGTGACCGCTCGGTGATCAACTCCCCTGAACCAGGCCTTATTGACACATATTCGATCATGATCGGATGCGATTGAACAGGTGGGGTCGGGGAAACGCACATGACCCTCTACCGCTGGCCGGCGAGGTGCTCCCCGGCCCAGGCGGTGCGTCTCATGCGGCTGCTCGTCGGAGAGGCGCTCCAAGTGGGCGCCCACGGGCTTCCTCCCCGCCGCATGCCGGACTCAGCGGGCGTAGAAGCCGTCTCATGTGGTAAGTCTGCGGTAGCAGATGAGGGCGCAGGCGATGCTCGCGAAGGCTAGGAAGTGCTCGGCTTTGCGCTCGTAGCGGCGGTGCAGTCGGCGGCATCCGGCAAGCCAGGACATCGTGCGTTCTATGGTCCGGCGGTGGCGGCCCAGGCGGGTCGAGGACTCGATGCCCTTGCGGGCTATGCGGCGTCGGATGCCGCGCCCGCGTGACCATCGGCGCAGGTGGTCGTCGGCGTAGCCTTTGTCGGCGTGGAGCTTTCCCGGTCTGCGCCGCCGCCGTCCGCGTCGGGAGCGGATCGGTGGTATGCCCTTCACCAGCGGGATCAGCGCCTGGCTGTCGTGCAGGTTCGCCCCCGAGATTCCGGCGGACAGGGGCAGGCCGGTCCGCTCTGTGATCAGGTGGATCTCCTGGCCGTACTTGTCCCGGTCGACAGGATGCGGGTCCGTCGGGTCCCCCTTTTCAGGGCCCGCATGTTGACCGAGTCGATCGCGCAGCGGGACCGGTCCAGCTCGCCGCGGGCGCCGAGTTCGTCGAGGACCAGGCGGTGGAGCTTGGCCCACACCCTGGCCTTCGACCACTCGGCGAAACGCCGGTGGGCAGTCGCTCCCGACGGACCAAACGAAGCGGATGGCAACTGCTGCCATGTGCAACCCGACGTGGCCACGAACACGATCGCAGCCGGCACCTCACGGTCACCATGCCGGCGTCGGCCGCCGCCCTGAGGCCGGGACGACGGCACCACACGCTTTGCTGCAAACCAGACCACCTGGAAGCCGAGCTGAAGAAGGAAGCTCTGCGGCGCAAAGACTGGGAGGGTGCGCCAGCCAGGAGGACGCACTGTCCCAACGGCCACGCGTCCGCGCCGGAGAACCCGTACCTGGATCCCCGAGGGTTCCGGCAGCGCCGGACGTGTCGCGCCGCGGGGGTCAAGAGCCGCCGGGTTCCCCCAGCCGTGTGAGATTTCGTGAGACGTGAGAGGGTCTGGGGCGTGAGTGAGACACCCCCGAACACCCTGCAATACCGCTTTGACGGGCCAGAAGACGCTCCGGTCCTGATCCTGGGTCCCTCACTGGGTACCACATGGCACAGGTTGTAGAGACCGTCTTCGGGCGTCCACGTCAGTCCAGGGCGGGTGCGTATTAGCAGGTCAGGGCCTCGCGGTCCCGGGGAGTCGGCGTAGTTGGTGACAGACGTGTGACAGCACCCGTGACAGGGCCGGTGATAGAGCGAGGCCCCGCCAGAGGGCATCCGGCGGGGCTTCTTCCATGAGCCCATGAGACGAAGGTCCACCGGAGTGCTCCGGTGGACCTTCGTCTTGACCCCAAACTGTGCTTGCACGCATGAGACGTCGGGCTCCTCATTCAGTTCGCGGTCCTCGATGCTCTGGGGGACGCCGGATTTGCGATCGCAGCCGCCAAGACGGATCCACGAGGCGACAAGGCCCCGCGGGAAGCTGGGCGGGTTGTGTCGTGGGGTGGTTGACGCGGTGCGCGCTGCTCCGGCGGTCCAGTGGTATGCCGCCTGCCCGGGGATATGTGGCGTCGTGGCCACCGTTGCTGCGAACCTGCGACGCACGGCGGACTTGGTCATACCTGCCGGACGCTCTGCGGTGACAGGGCACACGATCCAATTGCGGAGACCTCGGTGCGGCTGATCCTCAAGCGACGCTGAGCGCGCATATTGAGTACGACGGTTCGACACGTCAACGAGGGATTCGAAGACATGTGCGGGGGTGGGTCGACTGTGTTCCTGCCATGTGGCTTGCCGCCCCAGGTGCAGGACGGGCCCAGCGGTGCAGGGAAGGTTGTCGGGGCCTGCGAGCGGAAGGCAGCATTGTCATGAATGTGGGAGATCTGGCGACCGGCCCGAACGGTGGATGGATCACAGTCGACGAGTACCTCAAGCTGGTGGCGCACGCTCTCGCGGAACGCGGGTACTGCGCTATGCCGGAACTGCCTGATCTCCTGTCGGTACACACGTCGCTGCATGAAATGCACGCGACTCCGGGAAGCAGCCGAGCTGGAGAGGGAATGGCTCAGCTGCGGCCAGAGGTGTCGGTGTAGGGCGTCGACATACCGCGGCGCGCGTGGGACGACTCCGCTGCTCGGACCGCTGCGCTGGCGGCCATGGCCAGCAGGAGGGCCAGTGCGCCGGTGATGACGTTGTTCACGATCGTCTTCGTCGTGTCGACGTTACCGGCGACCACCCAGGGGGCAATGATGGCCCACACACCCAGGGCGCAGCATGCCCACGCCATGCTGTGCGTGCGTTCGTAGGCGCGTCCGAATCCTCCGCTCATCAGGAGAGCGTAGGCGATGCCGGTGAGCAGGTTGCTGACGGCCAGTGTCGACAGAGCGTTGAAGCCCGTGATCCAGGGAGATGCCGCCAGGTACAGGCCGGTGAGCAGTGCCATGGTTTCGATGGCCTGCCCCCTGGGTGTGCTTGTGGTGCGCTCGGCCATCTCGTGCCTGAGTTGCATGTCGACGATGTCCGGGTGCGTTTCCATCGACGGCCGGGGAGAAGTGGTCATTTTCTTCACCTTCAAAAAGGAGGTGCGTTCGGACTTCTGCGAGTACCCACAAGGGGAATCGCAACCGGCCGCCCGGTCTCAGGACTGTCGAACGGAATGCAGCTTTCGCGACGCGTCAAGATCTGGCCGTTCTGCCCGTCGCTGGTTCGTCCAGGCCGCGCAGGGGAGACGCTCATGCGCTCGGGGGCCCTGCCAGTCGGCCGCAGCGAAGCCATGCCGTCAGCCATCCGGCCTGCATGGCCGCGTCCAGCAGGTAGGTCGGGCGGATCCGGCGCCGGGGTACATACAACAGGTCGATCGCGAGCAGGGTTACCGCGGTCCCCACGCCGGTACGGCGCGCCTGCCGGAGCCCTTCGGGGGTGCCCGGGCTGAGCAGCATGCTGCAGCCTGCCGTGGCGAGCAGCCCGGCGGTCGTCTGCTGCAGCCATTCCTCAGCTTTGGGGCCGAAGACCCACTCGAAGCTGCGCAGGTGCAGCAATGGCCAGCCGCCGCCGACCAGGTTGAACAGCCCTTGTGATCGGGCGACCCAGACCGGGTTCATCCCTGCCTCCTCGGCTGCTGCCGCACCGGCCGCGAGACGCCGAGGCGGACCTTGTGTACCCCGTCGGAAAAGTGCACCAGCGGCTCCTCGGCGGGCGCCGGAAGCCCGGCCGCACGGGTCATGCTCTCGGCGAGGTCGTCGAGACGCGCCGCGCGCAGCGGCCAGGGCTCGTGCTCGACGGGCGTCTCCCACAGAGCCCCCGCGCGGTGCGTGAACGCCCGCCATCGGGACGCCAGCCACACATCCCGGGGCGAAGGGCGGATCGGCGGGCCCGGACGTACGGTCAGGCGGTAGGCCGACGCACCGCACCGCCTTGATCCGGCGTACGTCACACTTTCACCGCTGCGCGCCAGCCGAAGCCGGCCTAGGTGGTACGGAGCCCCGATGGCGCGAGCCGCCAGCATCACCGGGGAGGCCACCTCGATCGACAAGAACCACAAGCCTTCCCGGCCGCCCGGTCCAAGCACGTAGGTGCGCAGATTGGTCTCCGGGAAGGCGGCCAGCGCCACGGGGGAGCCGGGAGGGCGCACGTCGGCCATGACGAACGGTGTCAGACCCACCCAGGCATGCCCGTCATAGGTGTCCACTGTCAGTCCGTCGGGCAGCAGGCGTTGGATGGCGTCCGGAGCGTAGGCCCAGTGCAGAAAGCTCTGGGTCAGCCAGCCGGCCCGCAGCGCCGGCATGCGCACGCGATGTTCCGGCCCGTATGTCACCACCTGCCTCGCCTCCCTTGAATGACCGTGTCCGAACTGTGTATCGATCGCTCACGTCACCGGCTGGATCGACTGCCGCGCTGGAGGGAGCCCGTTGTGAACGCATCGCGTATCCGGTCGTAGAGGCTCAGCGGTACGCCCAGCATCGCGTTGGCCGGTGGCCGCCGGGGGACGACGGGGTGAGGATGGGTCGGCGCGGTTCGCCGTACCGCCTCCCATGCGATGCCCAGGCGCTGGAGCTGCGCGGTGTCCGTCGCGTCCTGCAGTTTCGGCAGCAGGAGGTCTTCCTCGTCCCTGATGTCCTGCTGGACCAGGGCGAACGCCCGCTGCACCTTGTCCTCGCGTTCCGTATCGCCGGAAGGGAGGCGTTCGATGTCGGACACGAGATCGTTGATCTGCTGGTGTTCCTCCTCGACCCGGGCGGTGAGTTCCTCCCCGTCCGGTACGAAGCGCCGGACAGCCGGCCAGAGCACGGTTTCCTCGGCGAAAGCGTGGCTGAAGACCAGCTGGATGACGTCTTTCAACGCTTGCTGGCGTTCTTGGCCGATACCGGTGCGGTAACGGTCCATGAGGCGGTCGATCTCTGCGTGATCACGGCGCTGCCGCGCCAGTACGCTGCCTTGGCCGCCCAGCTGCTCGAGTGTCTGGTCCTTGATGCTCGTCGGCATGGTCGCTCCTCGACCGAATTGATCATGGACGCGAGCTGAACGCGTCGCGGGCCCGGTCCAGCAATGAGGCGAAAGGGCCCAGCGCCCACTGCAGCACGGGCGAGCCGGCGGCGGTGGGGTGCGGATGCGTCGGAGCCGCCCTTTCGGCCGTCACCAAGCGCCTGCCCATGGTCTGCCGCTGCTCCGGGGTGCAGCCGGCTTCCAGCGCCGGGAACTCCATCGCCTCCTCGCGTCCGGCGTGGGCGAGCACATCCTGCTGGAACTGCGCGAACTGAACGTCGAACTCCTCACTCGAGAGATCCATCTTCTCCAGCTCGGCGAGCACCTTGTTGGCCTTCAGTTCCTCCGCATTCCGGGCGTGGGCCTCATCCTCACCCGCGGTGTCCTTCGCGACAGGGCGCACGATCATCTCTTCGGCCGTCTCATGGACGGCCAGCAGTCCCCGCAGCTCGTTGAAGGCATCGTGCTTGCGGGCTCCCTCGGCCCCTCGCACCTCTCCGAACAAGACCTTGATGCGGGCGTGCTGCCGCAGGAGAATCGCGACGACGTCGTCATCGGGCCGCCCCGCCGCCTTCTCACGTCGAGGTTCCTCATCTATCTCGGGGAACTGGGCGCTCATCGCATGTCCTTTCCGCCGGTGACAGCCACCGGGTCACCCACCTCCGCGGCGACAAACGACTCACCGGTCCCACAGCACACCCGGCAGCCAGGCCGTCGTGCGGTGTGAGTGATCAAGCCCGGAGCTCGCTTCCGCCGCGCCGCCCACGGCTGACGGAGCCGAGTGCCAGCTGGCAGCCTCCACGCGTGCGCGGCACCGGTACCGTCCGCAGGTTCCATAGATCGTGACAACTGGGGTACGCGAGGTCCGTGGATCACGTGGTGATACCGGGCGTCTACGCCCCCCAGGAGGACACGGCCCTGCTGGCTGTAGCTCTGTCCGAGGAGCCGCTCCCGCCGGGCGCGGCCGTCCTCGACGTGGGCACCGGTACCGGCGCTCTGGCCCTTGCGGCGGCGCGCCGGGGCGGCCGGGTGACCGCAGTGGATGTGTCGCGGCGCGCTGTGTGTAACGCCCGGCTCAACGCCGCGTGGGCTGGGCTGCGGGTCCGGGTACGGCGTGGCAATCTCTTCGATCCGGTGCGCGGTGAGTCGTTTGATCTGATCCTGGCGAATCCGCCGTACGTGCCCGCACCGGGTGGGACCTGTCCTCCGCGTGGTGCAGCCCGGGCCTGGGATGCCGGCTACGACGGCCGCATGGTCCTGGACCGGATCTGCGAGGAGGTGCCCCACCTACTGCGGCCCGCGGGGGTACTGCTCCTGGTGCAATCTGCGTTCAGCGATTCGGAGCGGACCGTGACGCGTCTGCGGGCGCACGGCCTGAAGGCCGCGGTGACCCGGAGAGAGCGGATCGCGTTCGGGCCCGTGGTGCGCGGCCGTGCTCCCTGGCTGAGGCAGCGGGGTCTGCTGTCCCTGACCGAGAATGAGGAAGATCTGGTGGTCGTCCGTGCCGAACTTCCCCTCTGACAGCCCTCGGCGCCGTCACCGTTCAGGGTCACGGACCGATGCTGGTGGAGGAAAGCCGGGTCGAGGTGGAACTGGGGGACGGGGGAGTGTCCTCGTGTCGTCTGCGACTCGCCTGCACCTGCCGGCGCGGCGACGCCAGCACCCCGCTGTCCTGCCCCTGGGTCGTTGGGGACGCAAACGTCTGTCGGCTGGGGTCACTTGCCAGGCCCTTGCGGCATACGACCCGTTCAAGCTCAAAACCGACGGCCGGGAGCGCGCGGTCATCCCAGAGAACCGAGAAGGGCCTGACCATGCTCGAACGACTCGCCCACCGCGCCGCCGGCCGGCTGGCCCGGTGCCGTGCGGCACCGGCACTGCACCCGCACGGGGTGCTGTGCTCGGGCATCCTGGATGTGCCGGGTAGCGGGCAGTGGGGCGTGCCATGGCTGGACCGGCCCGGCTCCTACGGGGTGACCGTGCGCTGGTCCCGGGCACTCGGCCTGCCCCGGCGACTACCGGACGGGCTGGGCCTGGCCGTGCGAGTCACGGACGCCGACGGCCCGGGCGCCACGCTCGACATGCTGTTCACCTCCAGCGGCACCGGTCGCCTCGGCCGCCATCTGCCGCTGCCGAGGGCACGAGCGCTGGAAGGTCCGTACTCCACCCTGCTCTCCTACCAGGTGGGCGGTCGCGAACGCGTGCTAGGGGCCTTCCCCGTCCAGGACAACGGCACACCGGAACGTCCTTTGCCGACGCTGTGGCAAGAACTCTCGCGGCGGCCCCTCCGTTTCGACCTGCGCGCGGCCGCGGCCGACGAGAACTGGCGTACCTTCGCCACGCTGACGTTGCAAGCGGTACTCACTGCTCCCCCCAGCGACACGGTGTCCTACGACCCGTACGCTCACAACGTGCCCGGGCTCCGTCCCACCGGGCGCCTGGAACGTCTGCGCACCGCGGCCTATGCCGGGTCCCGTCGTGGACGGAGCGCCGACGAATGTGTCGAACGGCCCGAAGAGAACCCGGCGTCGACCGCAGGGTAGCCACATCGGGCGTGAGGAACGACGGCCGGCACGCCCCGGCACCCCGCACGAGAGCAGATGGAGCGGTCAGTCGGTGAGGGCCTGGCGGAGAGTCTCGGCAGTCGATGACGGCGTCGATGCCGACGATGCTCAGGGTGCGCATCACGGATTCGCCGGGTGCGGCCAGGCGCAGCCAGCCGCCGGACTCGCTGAGGGCAGGGCGGGCGGCGATGAAGACGTTGATGCCGCTGGAGTCCATGAAAGTGACCTGGCGCAGGTCGACCACGACGCGGGGGCGGGGGGTGTCGGAGGCATCCAGGGCTTGACGGAGTGTGTCACCGGTGTGGTGATCGATCTCTCCGGACAGAGTCAGCACGCGAATGCCGTCGGTTGCGGTGGTCACGACCGACAGCTGAACAGGCTGCTCAGCGTGTGCGGGGCCTTTCTTCTGCCTCAGCCATGCGTTGAATCCTGGCACACTCGAATCCTCGTGCGCAGTGCCGCCCAGCATCATTTGAGCAATGCGGACAGGTGGCCGGGCCAACAGACAAGGCAAGGCGTGCTTCGCGGCGGCGCGGGTACACGCTGGGAGTTGTGAACGGGGAGTGAATGGTGGCCGTGATGGAGCCAGAACCGGTGCCAGGGGGCGGTGGGGCGCCGGACGGGCCGGTCATCGCGACCAGTGTGGCCCTGGAAGGCGATGGCACGGACATCGCCCGGGCCCGCCACCTGGCCGCCGGCTTCCTCACCCGGGTCCAGGCCGACCACGCGCTGCGCGTCTCGCAGCGCGCCATGGATCTCACTCAGCTGGTGGTCAGCGAACTGGTCACCAACGCCCGCAAGTACGCCCCCGGCCCGGTGCTGCTGGACCTGCACATCACCGGTGACATGGTCGAGGTCGTCGTGTGGGACTCCGACCCGGTGCTGCCGATCGCCCGGGCCGCGGACGCCGGCCGGGTCGGCCAGCACGGCCTGGAGATCGTCATGGCCGTCGCCCAGGGCTTCGAAGCGCAACGCGAGCCGGTCGGAAAACGCATCACCGCCCGCATCGCCCTGGCAGACGACCCAGGCGGCGCCATCGCCGGGCGCCGACCCCTGTAAAAGCGACCGGAGCCCACGCTTCAGACGGCACCCGAGTCGACGGCGTGCCGGGCCGGGGCCGTGTTCATGGTGCCCTTGCCAGGTGGCGTAGCTGTCCGTTTCCAGCGGCCGAGGCGGATCGGACCTTCGCACTCGCGGTCGTACGTGTAGGGACGTGCGCGTATGGCGCCTGCTCCGTTCAGCGGCTGCAACGGGATGGGTCAGGGCGCGGGCTACGTGGCGCCGCGCCGGTACCACGATCTTCGCGCCTGGCGTGGCGGCGCTGGTCAGGTCGCGATGGTGGCCAGACCGGCGATGCCGATGAGGTAGATGACGATCGCCGTGATGCTGTCGACGCCCATCCGTGCGTACTGGCGCCGGGGGCGGAAGATCAGCCCGGTCATGTAGACGACGGTGAGGATGATGCCGAGTGCGGTGAGGTAGATGTCGGTGTCGTGGGCTGCGGGCAGGACGGGCTTGCCCGAGATGACGGTGGCCAGGAGGAAGAGCACGGGCAGGAAGGCGTTGCCGCCGAAGATGTCGCTGACGGCGAGCTGGTAGTCGCCCAGCTTCGTGGAGGTCAGGCCGGTGCTGATCTCGGGCAGGGAGGTGGCCGCAGCCAGGACGGTGGCTCCGAACAGCACGCCGCTCAGGCCCTGACGGGCGAAGAACTCCTCGCCGCTGCGCTCGATGACCACGCCGGCGATCAGGGTGGCCAGGGCCGCCGCGGCGAAGACGAGCGCGGCGCGGCGGGTGCCGACGCCCTGGTCCGTGGCGGCCTTCTCCTTCTTGCCACGGGAGTGGCCGCGGGGCTCGGGCTGGCTGTCGGGGGCGTCGCCGCCCTCCCGCCACGGCAGTCCCCGCCCGGCCCGGTTGAGCAGCACCAGACCGATCAGCCACAGTGCGGCGATCGCCAGGGAGGCGGGAGCCAGGCGGGCGGCGTGCAGGCCGGGTGAGAGCTGGGCCCCCATCACGACCACGGCGAGGATGACCACGACCAACGCGCCCTCCAGGACGAGCTGCAGGCTGGCGGCCAGGCGGGTCAGCGGGGCGCGCGGTCGTACGCCGGCGGCATCCAGGACGGCCAGAACGACGGTCTGGATGGCGATGCCGCCGAGGATGTTGCCCACAGGCAAGCACGCGCAGGGCGCCGCCCTGCCCGAGACGGTCCTGGCCGAAATCCACGGTGCCCTCGCCCGCCAGAGGTGACCGACGCGCCAGAAGGAGCGTTGATCTCGCCGAGGGCGGATCCACGAGCTGCCGCCGAGGAAGACGCCACGTGCGGCCCGGAGACGACGACTTCACGCCGCTGTCCCCGCGCAGCCGCCTGGACGGACCGGCGGGTGACCGTGCCCCCAGGCTTCTGCCCCTCTCCGTTCAGTTCTCGTAGGACCGGTTGGGGGCGACGCTGGTGGCCGCGGCGGACAGCAGGCCGGTGATGGTGGCCCCTATGACGAGGAAGACGACGGCGCTGGCCAGCTGCGTGGCCGTGTGCAGGTCGGTGGTGAAGGGAAGCAAGATCATCGCAACGGTCACCAGGCAGGCGATCCAGGTGAAGAAGGCGCGGGGGCGTGCGACGGTGACCAGCAGCAGGTGCAGCAGCCCTGTGGCCACCAGGGCGGCAACGGCGGCCCAGGCGGCGAGGTAACCGGTGGTGGCATCGCCCCAGACGCCGGCCCGGCGCGGGGCGAAGACCGGCACGTCCAGCACGCCGCGCATCAAGAGGGTGGCCACGACGGCAGCCAGGGCCGCCACGACGGCCGTAGCGGCCCCGGTCGCCCACAACCGGCCCGCTGCCACACCCGGCGATGTCGCCGGCGTCCGGTGGTCCTGGTAGGTGGCCCGGCCGTAGGCCGGGTAGTCCTCGTACGGGGCGGGACCAGACACGAGATCACCTCACTGCAGACGCGTCACTTCGTGCCCGTCCGGGTGCCCCTCGCCGACCATGTGATGTAACCCCGACCACCCGCATGGCTGATACGGGTCCTCAGATGGTGTGTCAGGAGGCGCCTTCGGCTGCCCCGGCCGGATCGACGGTATGGGAGGGGAGGGGTAGCAGATCCAGCCTGCCCGTCCACCGCGTCGACGCGGACCGGGCCGGCTCCGTGAGAGCAAGGTGGCGCACCGCTGGCTAGGCGTGCCGGGCGTGGTGGGCCGCATGCGCTGTGGTGGTGCTGTTCAGCCGCCAGGCGGTACCCAGTACCAGCGCGCCCGAGACCAGCGCGTAGAGGCCGATGACCTGGGCGACGGTGATCGCCCCCACGTCGGGCCGGGCCCAGATCAGCACTCCGGCGATCACGGATGCGGCGCCGGCCAGGAACAGCAGCCACTCATGGTGCAGCTCCCGGCGGAAGTGCACAGCTGCCCAGATCTCCACGATGCCGGTGATCACGGCCCACGTGCCGACCAGGGTGACCAGCGCCAGCGCGGTTACGCCGGGCCAGGCGATGGTGATCACGCCAGCCGCGATGCCCAGGACGCCGCCGACCGCGTGGGCCAGCCGGTGTCCGTTGTCGCCTTCTTTGCGGAAGGCGCTCGCCAGCAGCGCCAGGCCGTCGACGAGTGCGTACGCGCCGAACAACAGCGCCAGCGCCAGTACCGTCACCCCCGGCCACACCAGTGCCGCGATCCCGAACAACAACGCCGCGGTACCCCGGAGTACCAGCATCCAGAGCAGCTGCCTACGCACTCGTTCGTCCCTTCGCTCGACCGACTGGTCTGTCACGCGTACCCAAGTTCCCTGCCTTACAGCCACGGTGGCGAGGCCGCGGGAAGTGCGGATACCCAACTCGGTGCGCATCGTTCGCAGGATGGGGCTTGACGGCGGCTTGGACACCCGGCGGGTCTGTGGCATCCCTACGGACCATGCGGCCCTGATCGCGGACCTCACCTCGGGACCTCGAGGCTGCTGCTGTGGTTGGTGACGTCAACGTCACCTTGCACGCGACCCGAATCTGCCGACCGCAACACCGCCGACGCCGTCGACGACGGCTGGCTGTGCCGGGTGGGCCCGACCGAGTCCGTGCTGCGCACGTGGCAACTCGCCGGCCTCGACGAGATCATCGACGGCTGTACGCCCTTGAGGGACCCCTTGGCCGCGTGAGGCTGCGCGCAGGTAGCGCCTGTGATGGCGTGAGCGGGGCCGCGAGGGGTTACCCGACGCCTATGGCGAAGTTGCATCTTCCAGGGCGGAAAGACCACGACAGTGGCGACGAGCCGCAGGCTCGCCGGGCGGTGCCCGAGGAGGCCGGGCCCGGGCCCGAGGTCGAGCGCCGCGCACCCGATACGCCGACCAAGCTGCCGAAGGGGGCCTGGCGCGGTGTGCTCAAGGGGGCGCTGAGGGAGTTCAAAGACGACGAGCTGACCGACCGCGCCGCCGCCTTGACGTACTACGGGGTGCTGTCGCTGTTCCCGGCACTGCTGGTGCTGGTGTCGCTGCTGGGCATCACCGGCAAGTCAGCGACCGACGCGGTGCTGGCCAACATCAGGAAACTGGCTCCCGGTTCGGCCAGACCCGGAAGCTCAGTCGGCTGTGGTGGCCAGGGCCTCCTCGGCCTGGCGGACGCGCCACTCCTCGATCCTCTCCTGCTGCTGCCGGGCTCGTTCGAGCAGGGTGTCGAGCCGGGCAGGGTCCAGACGCTGGTCGGTTACGCTGAGCCGGCGCAGGGTCTGCCAGCCGGCCGCCTTTCCCTCGACCCCCAGCCGCAGGGCTTCCAGATCCAGTACGGTGCCGAGCGGGGAGGGGCCTACCAGGTGGCCGTTGGGCTTCAGCCGTCCCAGCTTCTCCCCTGCCCAGCCCACGCACACCTTGTAACGGCGAACGGGGATGCCGAGGTCTCGCATGATGTCCAGCAGCGCCGTCCGGTCCTGGGCGATCTCGGCCGCCACGGGCTCGATCGCGCGGCCGAGCGCGGAACCCCGGGCGGTACGCGCCAGGCGGGTGGCGCGTTCGGTGCCGGCGGTGGCGCCCGCGAGGTGGTCGTTGAGATAGATGCCGAGCAGCTTCGTGTTGGCGCTTCGTCCGGTGGGGCGGCGCTGGGTCGCGCCGGAAGACGGAAGGGCGTTCATCTGCAGCCTCCTTCGTTGCCGGGGGATTCCCCGCGTGCGATCGACGCACAGCGCGGAGCCCGGCGTCAGCGTGCTTTAGTCCGGGCCGCGGGGGAGGTAGTAGGTCTGTCTGAGGAACGCGGCCATGTCCTGAAGGGCCTGGGTGTATCCGGCTTTGTGGTGTGTGTCGACATCGGTCCGGCCGCCCTCGGCCTCCGCCCAGGAATCGAGGTGCAGAGCGATGCGCAGGTGGTTGCGGTACAAGGTGCCGTACCTTCCGCCGAGGGCGGCTCGCGCACGCTGCTCGTCCCAGTCCTCCAGGTCACTGGTCTCGAAGGCGAGCAGTTCATCGTCGGTCTGCGGCACCGTTTCCCTCCTCGGGTCGGTCTCCGCCGTCACGGGTACCGCGGTAGCTTCCCGGAAACGTCGTGCGGCATTGTGCGGGGCTACCTCCGGGTACCCGGGCGCGCGCGGAGATCCGAGTGACGCCGGAAAGCGCCACGCCCGTCTTCCAGCGCACGCACGTGCGAGCGACCATGTCGAAGACCATCAGGACCAGGCCGTCGAGCAGCTCGGTGGAAGCAGCAGCACCCTGGCGCGGCAACGCCGTGAGCGCGAGGAGCTGGACCTGCTGTTGGAACCAGTACCTGCCCCTCGACGACCTCCACCAGCGGGAACGCGTGCCGGAGCAAATCGCCCATATGGTCTTCAGTCAGGCTTTCGCGAATGACGGGGTTGTGGCCCGTCGTACGAGCCTCAGTCGAGGAAGAACATCAGCAGATCAACGATCTCGTCGCGGACATCGAACGCCTTGCCGCCGGTGATCCGGGGCGGGAGGAAGAGGTGCAGCGGACCTCAGCGCTGGTACGGCAGGACATCTGGGACGAGGAAATCTCCTCCTTCTCTGACGGTGCGGCGGCGGACCCTGCCCAGCTCCGCGAGCCACAGCCGGCCACTGGCCGCTCGGTTCAGTGACGCAGGATCAGGCGGGGTGCATGTCGGATGAGCCAGGCGCTGCTCAGGCCGATCGCGGCGCCGGTGGCGACGTCGCTTGGGTAGTGCGCGCCGCTTTGCACCCGCTCGAGGGCCACCATGGTTGCCGGCACCGCGCATACCGCACCGGCGGCCGGCCATGTGGGGGCGATGGCCGCGGTGAAAGCCACCGCGGCGGCTGTATGCCCGGAGGGGAAGGAAGAGGAGTCGGGGCGGTCGTCGACCTCGTCGTGCGGGAACCACTCCTTGGGCGGCCTGGGCCGGTCAGCCAGCTGCTTGCACAGGCCGTTCGAGACCAGCTGCGCGACGACCAGGGCGGCCAGACCGGTGGCCGCCGCCCTGTGGCCGCGCCACCCGCCCCGCCACGCCATCGCGGCCGCGGCACCGCACCACAGTTTCGTGCTCTCCGCCATTTCCTCCACCACCGACAGCATCCGGCCGACGCCTGGTGGCATGTGGGCCGCCTGCTTGGTCAGCGCCCGGTCGACGTCGCGCAATTGCGCCAGAAGCCTCATAAGGGCGGATATCCCGCAGGTCAAGGACCTATTCCCGAGATCGCCAAGGGTCACCCGCCGTCCAGGCGCCGTCGGTCGTCCTCGTCCCACTTACGGGTGTCGCGGGGCTGGGTGTAGGGCTCGGTGTCAGGCGGCAGGCCACCCGCTATGGCCCGCTGGCGTACGGTCTCGGCGTCGAACTCCAGGCCCAGCAGGATGGCGAGGTTGGTGATCCACAGCCAGACGAGGAAGACGATGACGCCGGCCATGGTGCCGTACGTCTTGTTGTAGGAGGCGAAGTTCGCGACGTAGAACGCGAACCCGGCCGAGGCGATCATCCAGATGACCAGGGCGAGGAAGCTGCCCGGCGTGATCCATTTGAAGCCCTTCACCTTCGCGTTCGGGCTCGCCCAGTACAGGATGGCGATCATGACGGTGACCAGAACGATCAGGACGGGCCACTTGGCGATCGACCACACCGTCAGCGCCATGTCACCGATACCCAGCGCGGCCCCTGCGTGGCGCGCCAGGCCGCCGGTGAACACTACGATCAGCGCACTGGCCACCGCCAGCACCATCAGGACGACGGTCACCCCCAGGCGTACGGGAAGGATCTTCCACACCGGCCTACCCTCGGGCATGTCGTAGACGGCGTTCGCCGCGCGAATGAACGCGGCCACATAGCCGGAGGCCGACCACACCGCCAGCAGGATGCCGACAGCCGCCATGACGGAACCGACCCCGGCGTTGCTCTGCAACTGCTCCACGGCCCGGGTGATGATGTCGTCAGGAAGTCACAGCCCACGCAGCGAGATCATCGTGGGGATGTGTGGCCCTGCGTGTTCGAAGCGTCACCAGTGTGTGCCCGCTGGAAGGTCCCGTACAGGAGCCACAGGGACGGAATCAGCAGCGCTGCGCCGCAGGCCAGGGCGATGAGACAGGCGGAGAGCACGGCTGCCTGGGAAGCGGCCTGGTCCACGGTGAGGCTGCCGACCAGCATGGCCGGGTACTGGGCCGCGCCCCACGCCCACAGGATCGCGGCGACGGCCAGCGCCGCCGCCCCCCGGGCCGCGACGTATCGCCGTCGCGTCAGCAGGCCGAGGCCCAGGGCACCGCTGATCGCGCTGAGGACGACCAGCGGCAGCGCCCGGTGGGTGAGTCCGTAGAACAGCTGGGAAGCGTCGGCGTGCAGTACGGCGATGCCGGCCAAGGCGACGGCGCCGCTCGCCAGTCCGCTGACGATGGCACGGCGGGCGAAGGCCCGCGCCAGTTCGGCGTCGCCCTCGCGGTCGGCGTCCGCGCAGAGGTAGACGGCGGCGAGATGCGCGCAGGTCAGGACGGCCAGGACACCGCCGAGCGCGGAGGTGGGGTTGAGCCAGCTGGTGATGACGTCACCCGTAGCGAGGCCGGTCGGCACCCGTCCGGAGGCGACTGCGCCGGCGACGGCGCCGAGGAAGAAGGGGGTGACCAGTGACGAGATGGCGAAGCAGGCGCCGAAGAGCCGGCGCTGCCACAGTTCGGTGCTGGCCTTGCGGAAGGCGAAGGCGGCGCCGCGGGCGATGATGCCGAGGGCGGCGAGGGTCAGCGGCAGGTAGAGCGTGGACATCACGGCGGCGAAGACGGGTGAGAAACCGGACCAGAGCAGCACGATCACGAAGATGAGCCAGACGTGGTTAGCCTCCCAGATCGGGCCGATGCTGTGCTCGATGAGCCGTCGCTGTGCATCGCCCCGGCGTGCGCCCCCGGCGAGCAGATCCCACACACCGGCACCGAAGTCGGCGCCTCCGAACAGGGCGTAACACGTCAGTCCGAGCCACATGACGGCGAGGGCGGTGTCGGCGAGCACGGTGCCTCCAAGGACGGCTACGGTTCGCTGGGCGGTGGCGGTGGGATCGAGGTGAGGGGGTCGAGGGATCATCGGCCCGGCGAGTCATCACGCTGCTCCGTCAGACCACGGGATACCCCCGCACGTCCGCTTCCTGCGGTGCGGCCGGCACGGCCGTCGCACGTGCCAGGCGGCGCAGCACGTACACCGTGGCGACGGTCATGGCGGCGTACACCACCAGCACCAGCCACAGGCCCGCCATCAGGCCGGGTGCGGGGTTCACGGCGTCCCGTACGCTCATCACCCCCCACACGATCCACGGTTGCCGGCCCAGCTCGGTGACGCTCCAGCCGCTCTCCAGCGCCACCACGGACGCCGGCCCGGCGAGCGCGACGAGCACCAGGAGCAGGCGGCTACCGCGCCGGTCGAGGAGTTCACCGCCCGAGCGCCGGGTCCGCCACCACGCCAGGAGCAGCCACAGGCCGAGGGCCAGCAGGAAGAAACCGACGGCGACCATGAGGTCGAAGGCCCAGTGGACGCCGGTGACGGCGGGCCACTGGCTGCGGGGCACCGTGTTCAGTCCCTTGACGACCGTGTCCGTGCGGTATCCGACCAGCAGGGAGAGACCGTCGGGGATCTCCAGGCCGTACTTGAGTCCGTCCTGCCCGGCGACGCCGCCGATGGTCAGCGGGACGTGGGAGCCGGTGCGGTACACGCCCTCGATGGCCGCCAGTTTGACCGGCTGGTAGTCGGCCAGGAAGCGGGCGGCCCAGTCGCCCACCACGATCTGGAAGGGGGCGACCACCGCGCCGACGGTGAAGGGGATGGCGAAGCCCGCCTTGTGGTAGGCGTCGCGTCGGCCGCGCAGCAGGGCGACGGCGTACACGGCGGCGGTCAGGAACGAGGACACCATGAACGCGGCGAGGATCATGTGCACCGTCTGCGGCGGGCTCGCCGGGTTAAGCATCGCCGCCCAGGGGTCCACGTGGACGACCTTGCCGTCGCGCAACGTGAAGCCGCGGGGCTGGTTCATCCAGGCGTTCGCGCAGACGACGAAGAACGCCGAGGCGGTGCCCGCGATCACGATGGGAATGCCCATGAGCAGGTGCCTGCGGGGCGCCAGCCGGTCCCAGGCGTAGAGGTAGATGCCCAGGAAGATCGCCTCGATGAAGAACGCAATGCCCTCCAGCGCGAAGGGCAGCCCGATGACCTGGCCGAAGCGTCCCATCAGCCCGGGCCACAGCAGCCCCATCTCGAAGCTGAGAATCGTCCCGGACACCGCCCCCACGGCGAACAGCACACCCATGGCCCGCGCCCAGCGCCGCGCCAGCAACTGCAACGCCGGATCGTTCCTGCGGATGCCCAGCCACTCCGTGAGAAGGGTCAGCGCCGGCAGGCCGACTCCGAGGCAGGCGACCACGATGTGCCAGGCCAGCGAGAAGCCCATCTGCGCCCGCGCCGCCGACAGGTCCCCCTCCGTCGCGGCGCGCGCCAGAACCAGGACGGGATGCGAGCCAGGGGAAACCGCGACGTCGTTCACAACCACTCTCCCGCCGAAGACCGTCACCGCAGGCTTCCCTGTTCACCTGGCATCAGCCCGCGGCCACCTCGGGGTAACCCACCCGTGTCATCGCAAACCGCATGAGCGGCTCGCGGCCGGGAACGCGGGTCCCGAGCCGGACCACGGGCATGGGCCGCGGTCCCCGGAGTTTCCTACGCTCGCACCGAGCCCGGAGGCCCGCCAGCGGAGGCACACCACATCCCCGTCGCCAGGACTGCTCTCGCGCCGATGCCAAGTCGGCGACTCGGACAGGTCGAGCGGCGGACAGCGGGACTCTCGCGCCGACGGGCGATGACTGCTTTTCCCCGCGGTGTCAGCCGGGGCCCTCCTCAGATTCTGCTCGTTCTTTCAAGGTCTCCTCTGTGGCCTCGCCGGACGTGTCGGGCTCGGGGTGCCCTTCCTCCTCCGGGTGTACGTCTCGCTCGTCCGTCTCCTGCTCCAAAGGCGACGCGTCTTCGCGCTCTTCTTCTCCGGAACTGCTCATGGCTGCCTCCCTCAGGGCGCCGCTGGGACGTACCGGGTTCCCCGGACCATGGCGTAAAACGAGGCTCAGCGAGGCTGAGCTGAAGCTCCCACGGTGGTTCTTCAGCAGGGGAATCGTCCGACGTGCCCTGCGGTCGAACGCCAGATGATGCCCGCGGTGGCGTGGCAGGCGACGCCTGGTCTTGGGTACTCGTGGCGGCAGTGGCCGGGTGACGAGTCGGGCGACGCTCGTCCTCATGGTCGGTCACGTTCGCGGGCGAGAGTCGGCGTGCGCGCCCACCCTCGGGAAGGGAAGGCCCGGAGGTGAGCAGGGGTGGTGGATCGGACGGTAGGCCGGCAGCGGCCTTTGACCAGGGTCACCACGGCTGCCACGGCCGGACACGTCTTCTTCGAACTGGCCGCGGGGGTGGGAATGCCGCTGGCGTCCGTGCTGGGACCGTTCACCGCGGCGACCGCGTGGGCCGCCGGTACGTGGGCCGCCTGGCGTGCGGCGGCCACCCGCCCCGCCCGCGATGATCCGCTGTTCGCCGTGCTCGACAGCGTGAGCCTTGCCGCGGTGATCGCCCACCTGGCGGGCTGGCCGAACAGGCCCACGCGGCTGGGAATCCCGTGGCTCACGGACTGTGAAGGACTCGGCCCGCGTCTCATGCCCTACTACAACCCGATCCTGTACGTCTCCGGTGCTGCCGCCGCGGCGGCCGTGCTGTTGGAGAACCGCTCTGCTCCCCGGCGCCTGCCTCTGCTGTCCCTGCCCCTCGTTCCTCTTCTCGTTGTAGCCCAGCGCGCGGAACACCGTCGGCTGAAGACGATCGCGGAAGCACATCCCGCCTGGTGGAACCGCCGCCTCATGGCGACAGCACGGTCTGAAAGCGAACGGCGCGTCCGGCACCCCCGAGTGATCGAGGCCACTAGGTGACGGCTCACGGCCGACGAATTCTTCACAGATCCGCAGTACTGCGCGGCGACTCTCCGGCGAGCCACGCCCGGACACCGGGCAGATAGCGGAAAGGAGTTGGGGTACTCGCCGCGCACAGGCGCTCGCCATCCCCCGTGGTGCGCGCTCACTCGTACGACTTCCGCCTCTCGAGGATGTGACCGCGCATGAGTGCCGCTGGGAAATCGCTGACGGTGGCCGCCGCAGGGCTGGCCGCCGGGGCTTTCGTCGTCATGCGGCGAGCGAAGGCACGGCCGCCCCGCGCAGTCGCCGGGGAGCGCTGGCTGACGGTGACGGTCAACTGCGCGCCGCACGACGTGCAGGCCGACAAGCTGCCGTCGCCGCTGCAGGAGTACGCCCACCGTATCGAGACTCGCATCCGTCCGGCGCCCGGTGACCGGGGCACGGAGCTGGCGGTGCGCCTGAGGGAAACCGAGCCGGACGCCGCGTACTCGG
This sequence comes from Streptomyces sp. NPDC028928, assembly GCF_055564915.1. Lineage (NCBI taxonomy): Bacteria > Bacillati > Actinomycetota > Actinomycetes > Kitasatosporales > Streptomycetaceae > Streptomyces > Streptomyces sp. NPDC028928. The sequence goes on along the minus strand of NZ_JBVHVI010000010.1, from coordinate 316,369 downwards.
TGCCCGCGCGGCTCGCCGGCGCCGACCCGCGCCAGGATCTGCGCCGTGCCCTGCGCGCAGCGAAGGCGCTGCTGGAGGCGGGAGAAGTGCTGCAGCCCGACGCACCGCCCACCACGCACGACACCCCGGGCGGCAAGCTCGTGGGTCTGCTCAGCCGCCGCGCCGGTGGGGAGGGAGTGCTGTGAAGGCCCTGTGCTGGGAAGGCGTCAACAAGCTGTCCGTCGAGCAGGTGCCGGATCCTGTCCTGCGCAACGACCAGGACGTGATCGTACGGCTGATCGCGGGCACCACCTGCGGCTCGGATCTCCATCTCATCGGCGGCTACATCCCGTTCATGCGCGCCGGGGACGTCATCGGGCATGAATTCCTCGGCGAGGTCGTCGAGGTCGGTTCGGCCGTGCGCCGGCACAAGGTGGGCGACCGGGTGGTGGTCTGCTCGTTCGTCGGCTGCGGCCGCTGCTGGTACTGCACCCACGACCTGTGGTCCCTGTGCGACAACACCAACACCAATCCCGGCATCGGTCAGGCCCTCTTCGGCGCCGACACCGGCGGCATCTTCGGTTACTCCCACGCCATGGGCGGGCTTCGCGGCAGTCACGCCGAGTACGTGCGCGTTCCTTTCGCCGACTACGGGGCGTTCCCCGTCCCCGAGGGGGTCGACGACACCAGCGCCCTGTTCGTGTCCGACTCGGTGCCCACCGGATGGATGGGCGCCGACCTGGCAGGGGTGAAGCCCGGCGACGTGGTCGCCGTTTGGGGCTGCGGGGCCGTCGGGCAGATGGCGGCGCGCGCCGCGATCCTGCTGGGCGCGGAACGCGTGATCTCCATCGACAGGATCCCCGAGCGTCTGGAGATGACTGAGCGGCGCATCGGCAGTGAGGTCATCGACTACACGAGTACCGACGTCGGGGTGGAACTGCGCGAGCGCACCGGCGGGCGCGGCCCCGACGTGTGCATCGAGGCGGTCGGCATGGAAGCGCACAGCGACAGCCCCGTGCACCTCTACGACCAGGTCAAGCAGCAGCTCCGGCTCCAGACCGACCGTCCCACGGCCGTGCGGCAGGCCATTCACGCCTGCCGCAAGGGCGGCACAGTCTTCGTCCTCGGCGTGTTCGCCGGCGCCGTCGACAAGTTCCCCCTCGGCGCGGTGATCAACAAGGGGCTGACCGTGCGGGGCGCCCAGCAGCACGGCCAGCGCTACATCCCCATGCTGTTGGACCGGCTGGCGGCCGGAGAGCTGAGCACGGCCCACCTGGCGACCCACACCGTGCCACTGGAGGAGGCGCCGCGGGCCTACGAGATGTTCAAGGAGAAGAAGGACGGTTGCGTACGGGCGGTGATCCGGCCGGGCGACTGACCGCTCCGTTTGCCGTCCGCGCAGGTGGGGACCCGGCCGACCATGAGCACTACGCCACGCCGTCGCCCCCGGATGCGGCAGAGCCGCCTCCTGTGGCTGCTGGACCGCTTGGAGCGGGAGCCCAGGGCCGACGCGGTGATCGACGCGGTTCGCAAGAGGGTGCAGACCCTGCCCCTCGGTGACGGGCGGGACCTTCTGCACGGCAGGTGGCTGGGGCACCCGGTGCATCCACTGATGGTGCAGGTACCGATCGGCAGCTGGCTGTCGGCGGCGGTACTGGACCTGTACCCCGGCCGCTCCCGCGAGGCGGGCCTGCTGGTCGGCGTCGGCCTGGCCTCCGCCGCGCCCGCGGCCCTGGCGGGCTGGGTCGACTGGGCGGAGCTGCACCGCCAGCAGCAGCGCGTCGGGCTGGTGCACGCCCTGGCCAACTCCACGGCTGTCGGCCTGTACGCCGCCTCGCTCACTTGCCGCGCCAGGGGACGGGACGCCACGGCCCGGGTCTATGGCTTCCTCGGCCTGACGGCCGTCGCGCTCGGTGGCATGCTGGGCGGCCACCTGGCCTACCGCCAGGCATCCGGCGCCAACCACGCCGAAGAGGTCCCGTACGTCGTCACCCAGGGCTGGCACCGGATCGGAGCCGTGGCGGACTTCCCGGTCGACCGGCCGGTGCGGCGCAGCGTGGACGACGTCCCGGTCCTGGTCGTCCGGGAAACCGGAGGGGCGATCCACGCCCTGGCCGAACGGTGCAGCCACCTCGCCGGGCCGCTCTCCGAAGGCAAGGTCAGCGACGGATGCGTCCAGTGCCCCTGGCATGGCAGCGTCTTCCGGCTCTCGGACGGCTGGAACGTCCGCGGTCCGGCCACCGCGCCCCAGCCGGCTTTCGACACCCGGATCACCGACGGCCACGTCGAGATACGCCTGCGCCAACAGGATCCGGACGGGCAGGCGCCGGGCGAGGCGGGCGAGGAACAACGGCGTACGGAGACGGGAACCCATGAACACCGCAGCTGACGGCCGCCTCGCAGGACGTATGCACGCGCTGCTGCAGCGGACCGGAAGGCAGTACGCGGCAGGGCACGACCGGCCGCTGGGCGGCTACCTCGCAGCTATGACGGGCTTCGCCGCGTACACGACGGCCTGGGCCACCGCCGTACGGCTCCGCGGGCGGCCGCTGCCCGAGCGGCCGGAGCCGTGGGACGTGGTCCTGACCTCGGTCGCCACGTTCCGGCTCAGCCGACTGCTGACCAAGGCATCGGTCACCAGCCCGCTGCGCGCGCCCTTCACCCGGTACGTCGCCCCGCAGCGCCCGGCGGAACTGCACGAGGAAGCACAGTCCGAGGACGCCAAGCACACCGTCGGAGAACTGGCGACCTGTCCCTTCTGCATGAGCGTCTGGGTGGCCTCCACCCTGACCGCAGGCCAACTGCTCTGGCCGCGCGCGACACGCACCGCCATGGGCGCGCTCGCCGCTCTGGCCGGCGCGGACACGCTGCAAGTGGCCTACAGCGCGTTCATCGAGAAGACAACCGGCGAGTGACCCGGCAGCGGGCCGCGGTGGGTCTGCACTCCTCGGCCCGGAGCTGGGCCGAGGACTGACATGCGGGAGCGGCAGGTGTGCCCGTTCGCTGCGGGCCGCATGGACGGCCGGCGCCACACCGACGAGAGGCAGATCGGAGCGTGGGCGGAATCCCCCGGGCAGAGGCGGTCTGCGACCGCGACCGATTGGTTTTTCCGGGCGTCCGCTTGGTGCGGGGCACCGACCACCCGGGTGAAGGCGGTCGTAGCGGGTACTCGCCGGGGCATGCTCAAGCGCGCACTGTGGCAGGGACTGCTCGCCGGCACCGCCGGGGGAGTCGTGATGACCTTCGGTGAGAAGATCGAGCAGGCCGTCACCGGCCGCCCCGACTCCCATGTGCCCGCACGGGTTCTCCAGCGGCTGACCGGCCTGCCTGAACGTTCCGGCAGACAGCCGCTGCCGGTCAACTGGGCCATGCACTACGGCCAGGCGGCCCTTCTCGGAGTGCTGCGGTCGGTCATGGCGCAGACCGGACTGCGCGGACCGATCGCCTCCGCCAAGTTCACCGTCGTCCGCATCACCAACGACCAGATCCTGGAAAACGCGACCGGCGTCGGCGCTCCACCGGCCACCTGGCCCCGCCAGGAGCTCGCCGTGGACCTTCTCCACAAGGCCGTCTACGCCTTCGCCACCGGCGCCGTCGCCGACGCCCTCGCCGCCCGCAGTGGGCCCGGCCCCGGGCAGCGCCACGCTGCCGCCCGCCCCGGCCGCCACGCTGGCTTCGGCCCCCTGCCCCGCGGACACGCCTACGGAGCAGACGGCGGAAAGTGAGTGGGCGTCGAGTGGTTCCACCGTGCCCGAGCAGTACTGCCTGACGCCAGGGGGCCGCGGCAGGTCAGGGCATGCTCATGGCGGTGATCAGAGCGGTGACGGCGGGAAGGCCGCCTTGGGCCAAGGCGGCGCGTTGCCGGTCGGCGCCGGTGCCGCCCTGCAGGAGCCGGTGGACGAGGGCCGTCACCTGCCGGTCGTCGCCGGACGCGTCCAGCGCGGGAGCGACGTGGCGCAGCAGCTCGTACAGCATTTCGCCGGCCCGGCGCTGTCGGCCTCCGGGATCGATCAGGGTGCTGCTCAGTCCGTGGCGGGCGGCGTGCCACATGCTGGCCTGCAGCAGTTCCTGGTCGCAGTCGAGCGCTGGAGCGCCGGCGGCGGCTTCCGCCAGCGCGGTCTCCACGAGGGCCCGGACCAGGCCCGTGAGCATCACCGCCTCGTCGGCGCGCAGCTGCACGTCCAGGCACCGCACCTCGATGGTGGGATACCGCGCCGAGAGCCGCGCCTGCCAGTACAGCTGACCGGTGTCCGAGATCAGACCGCCATCCAGTAGCTGCTGAACGCGCCGGTCGTGGTCGGCGATGTCGGCGAAGTGCGGGGGCATGCCGCTGACCGGCCAGCGGCTGAAGATCACGGTGCGCCAGCTGGCGAAGCCGGTGTCGTGGCCGTCCCACAGCGGAGAGTTCGCCGACAAGGCTGTGAGGGTCGGCAGCCACACCCGGATCCGGTTCAGGACCTGCACGCCGGTCTCCCTGCTGGGCACGCCGACGTGCACATGCATGCCGTTGACCAGCTGCTCCGCCACCAGCTGGGGCGCCTGGGCGAGCATGGCCCGGTAACGGGCCTGGTCGGTGACCGCCACGGGATGGCCGTGGCGCAGCGGGGGTGTGGCGCAGGCAGCGATCCGGCAGCCGTGCGCCTCGGCAGCCGCTCCGACGGCGTGCCGCAGCCGCAGCAGGTGCCCGCCGACCTCCTCAAGCGTGCCGCATACCGGGGCGGCCACCTCCACCTGCGCCTGCAGCAGCTCGCAGTGCACCTCCTGGTCGGCCACGAGGCGCCCTAGGCCGGCTGCGGCTCGCACCTTGTCCGCCATGGGTACCGGCAGACCCGTGACTGGGTCGAGCAGCAGGTACTCCTCTTCCACACCGATCGTCGTCATCGATCGCCTTCTGTTCCGCCCGGCCGTGCTGCCGGACTGGCTCCCGATGCTCCCGGCAGGTGCATCGCACCGGCGAGGACTCACCGGAGAAGTCACTCGGCGGCGCCCGAGTGACCGCACCCACTTCCCTGTAAACCGTCACCCGTCGCCGACAAGCCCGGCGGGATCCCGCCCGGATGCCCATGCGTCGATCGCTCGGTGGTGGCCCGGAGACTCACTTCTGAGCGCCGGCCCGTTGCAGCCCTGTCTCGTGGCGCGGCTGGCTGTCGCGTTCGGCGCATACCGGCTGGCAGTCCTCGAGCGCCCCTTGGCATTCTTGAGGCGGCCCGACTTCACGGCTCCGGTATGTCAGCTCTGCCCCATGGCCTTGCGGACGGCGTCTTTCGTGCGGTCCATGAGTGCGGCCACCGGACCGAGGGCCACGTTGGCGGTGGCCGACTGGACACCGGGGTGGGGCCGGGTGGGAGCCATCGCCTCGGCGGCTTTGACGGCCTTGGCCATGGCGGCGAGGTTCGTGACATCGGTGCTGCGGCGGATGTGCGAGAACTCGTAGCGTTCCTCCGCCCTGGCGTGCTCCTGCACCTCGGTGCGCAGTTGCATGAGCCGGGGCATGAACTTGGGGTCGTCGGTGTCCATGTCGTCCAGGGCGGCGAGGGTCTCCTTGGCCGACTTCTCCTCCGCGAGACGGTCCTTGACGACTTGGTCGCCGCCCTCGACTGCCCTGCGGACGAAGGGGTGGACGACCTCTTCTTCGGCGGTCTCGTGCACGGCCAGCAGGCGTACGAGGCGATGGAAGGCGTCCCGGCGTTCCTCGCCCTGGCTCTGCTCGACCTCGTCGAAGAGGTTGCGGATGTCGCCGTGCTGACGCATCAGCAGAGCAACCACGTCGATGTCGGGTGCCCGGTCGTCGCCGGCCTGGGGCGTCTGAAGCTCGGACATGTGCGGCGGCCTCACTTCTCGCGCTGGGCGGGGTCGGGGTGCTCGCCCTCGGTCTGCACGCGGTACTCGCGACCGAACATCGCGTCGTGCTCCGTCATGACCCGGTCGCTCGGCGGGGCCTCGCCGCCGTGGATCTGCTCCTGCATCTTCTCGAACCGTTCGTGGGCCTCGCGCACGTAGCCGGCGCCGAGGGTGGTGAGGTCCATCTGGGTGTCCAGCAGTTCGCGCAGGTACTGCTTGTTCGGCTCGAAGGTGAGCACGTTCGGCAGCTCCGGCGCCAGGACCTCCTGCGGCTCGCGCCCGTCGTGCCGGCGCATCAGGTCACAGGCGGTGTGCAGGTGCTCCAGCTCCATGTTCAGGTGCAGCTCCCAGATCGACTTCACCCTGGGGTCGCTCTCCTGCTCCATGAAGGAGTAGTACAGGTAGCACTCGTTGTACTCGTGGTTGACCAGTTGCTCCCACCACGTCTCGCCCGGGTCGACGAGGGACTCGTAGTGCGTGACGTGCTCTTCCTCGATGAGCCCGATCTCCTGGTAGAGCTGGCGGGCGATCGGCTCCATGTAGGTGGGGCCGGTGTTCATGTAGAAGTTCATGGTCTGCTGCTCCGCCGACAGGATCGTCAACGCGTGCAGCTTCGACAGCGGGTTCGTGGCGTCCTTGTCGTACGGGTCGCGGACGTTGTCGACGGGGTCGCGGTGGTGGAACCGGGTGGGCCGGCCCGGCATGACCTCGGTCAGGTTGTCGACGATCGACTCCGCCTTGCGGTGCTCGATCATCTCGTACAGGTTGGCGTACCGGTACAGGTGGTCGAAGTCCTCCAGCACGCCGAACTGGTACGCCTGCTTCAGATAGGGGTCGGGCTCCATGCGCGCGACCCACGCCGTGAGGTCCACGGCGACCTGCTCGTAGGCGATGGTCGTCTCGAGCACCGAGGAGACGCCCGGCAGCAGCCAGTTGACGACCTTCTGCTGCTGCGCCTCGATGTAGCGGGTGCGGGCCAGCTGCCGCTTGATCTCCGGGTCGGCCGTGTTGCGGGCGAGCTGGTGGCTGAAGAGGATGGCCTCCACCTCGATCCCGTTCATCGTGATGATCCGGCACCGGGTGTACGGGTCGCACCGGTCGGGGTCGATCGGCTGCACGTCCAGCTCCCGCCAGCTGCGCAGCTGACGGTCCAGCGGGATGCCCCGCTGTTCCAAGGGATTGAAGGTCATGGGGGTGCCTCCTGATGCAGGGCGACTCGTGCGCCGGCGGGTACCCCGCCGCGGACGACGAGCACAGGTCCACCTGCGAGTCTCACCGTCATCGCTGGCTTTCAGCCACCGCTCGCGCCCGGGGGCCGTGCGATTCCCCCTACTGGATCAGCCGGGGTGACAGTGCCGGAGCGCTATGGCATGACCAGATCGGTGCGCACCGGGGCCGTCGTCCGCGCCGGACGGTTGCCGGACGTGAGGCCGGCCGCCGTCTGCCGACCGCCGTATACGTGTGTCCGAAACCACCTCGGGCACAGTGGGTAGGGCACCCGGTTTCCACCCACTGCAATATCGAGAGCCGCCGCTCGTTGACCCGCGGTTCCAATGGTCCGCCTTCGACTCGCAGTGACGCACGACGGCGGCATCTTGGCAGTCCTGCTCGTCGGCGACGGGCGGTTCGAGTCAATTCATCCGAACGAGCGGGCTGACGTGGCTGCAAGCCGGTCAGACGGAGAACAGTAGGTGGGCGCTGTCCTGCGGCGGGTCTGACTCCTGAGATCTCTGACCGAGGTGTCCTGATCACACTGTGTCGACCGCTGGCCAGGAGACAGCGCACTGTTGGTCTCGGGCTGATGGACGTGTCTCGATAGGGGCTTGCCGGAAAGGCGTCATCACGATTCTGACCGTCCGCACGGCCCGGTGCCGGCTACGCGATAAGCCGTCGGCCTAAGAGGTAACGAGCATGACCGGCACGTCCACCGCTTCGCGTCCTCGTCGGCGTCGGCCAGCGAGGGAGGTGGTCCTGGGAGTAGACACGCACCGGGATGCCCATGTGGCCGCCGTGCTCTCCCTGGTGGGGGAAGTAATCGGCACCCAGGAGTTCCCGGCCAGCGCGGCCGGCTACCGCAACCTGCTGGGGTGGGCCAGGGCGTCGGGTGCGGTGCGCCGCGCCGGAGTGGAAGGTACCGGTTCCTTCGGGGCGGCCCTGTCCCGCTACCTGCTGGCCCAGGGCGTCGACGTTTTCGATGTCAATCGGTTCGACCGGGCCGACCGCCGTCGGCGCGGCAAGTCGGACCCACTCGATGCCGAGAACGCGGCCCGGGCGGTGCTGAGCGGGCGGGCGCGCGCCCAGGCCAAGGCGGGCGATGGGCCGGTGGAGATCGCCCGGATGTACAAGCTGGCCAAGGACTCGGCGGTCAAGGCCCGTACCCAGGCGATCAACCAGCTCAAGGCCGTCCTCATCCGTGCCGATCCGCAGCTGAGGGAGGAACTGGCCGGGCTGGGCAACGCAGAGCTCATCCGCACCTGCGCAGGGCTCCTCGACGACAGCCAGAACCACGAGGCCGGCGAAGGGGCGGTGCTTCACGCCACCCACGTCACCCTGGGTCTCCTGGCCCGGCGCATCAGGCAGCTCAGCGAAGAGATCCAGGATCTGGAAGGCCGCCTGACCCGGCTGGTGGAGCGCCACGCTCCGCAGCTGCTCGAGGTAGTGGGCATCGGTCCGGACACGGCCGTCACTTTGCTGATCACGATCGGGGACAACCCGGAACGCCTGGGTAGTGAGGCGTCCTTCGCGGCGCTGTGCGGGGTCAGCCCCGTCGAGCGTTCCTCGGGCAGTCGGCAGTACCGGCGTCTCAACCGCGGCGGCGACCGGCAAGCGAACGCGGCCCTGCACCGGATCGTGCAGACCCGCCTGCGCGTCGACCCGCGCACCCAGGAGTACTACGAACGCCGCAGCAAGGAGGGCAAGACCCGGCGCGAGATAGTCCGCAGCCTCAAGCGCTACGCGGCCCGGGAGGTCTTCCACCTGGTCAGACCTGTGCAACCGCAACCTCCGTTATAGGGGCAGTCGTGAGACGTGAGAGGGTCTGGGGCGTGAGTGAGACACCACCGAACACCCTGCAATACCGCTTTGACGGGCCAGAAGACGCTCCGGTCCTGATCCTGGGTCCCTCACTGGGTACCACATGGCACATGTGGGACCGCCAGGTGCCGGAGCTGGCCGAGCAGTGGCGGGTCTTCCGTTTCGACCTGCCCGGTCACGGCGGCGCCCCGGCCCACCCGGCCGGCTCGGTCGCCGAGCTGACCGCCCGGCTGCTGGCCACGCTGGACGCGCTCGGCGTGCAGCGGTTCGGCTACGCGGGCTGTGCGCTGGGCGGCGCGATCGGCATCGAACTGGCCCTGCGCCACCCCGAGCGGCTCGCCTCGCTCGCGCTGGTCGCCGCCTCGCCCCGGTTCGGCACCGCGGACGAGTTCCGGCAGCGCGGGGTGGTCGTGCGCACCAACGGACTCGACCCGATCGCCCGGACCTCGCCCGACCGCTGGTTCACCGGCGGGTTCGCCGCCGCGCAGCCCGCGATCACCGAGTGGGCCGTACAGATGGTCCGCACCACCGACCCGGGCTGCTACATCGCCGCCTGCGAGGCCCTCGCCTCCTTCGACGTACGGCCCGAGCTGGGCCGGGTCGGGGTGCCGACCCTGGTGCTGGTGGGCTCCGACGACCAGGTCACCGGCCCCGCCGAGGCCCGCACCCTGGTCGCCGGCATCCCGGACGCCCGGCTCGCGGTCGTCCCCGGCGCCTCGCACCTGGTGCCGGTCGAGCAGCCCGCCGCCGTCACCGACCTGCTGGTCCACCACTTCTCCACCGCCTGGCAGCAGCCCTTCGACACCGGCCAGACCGCCCTGCCGGGCATGCCGGCCGTCCCGGTCCCGGCCGCGCCGCCGCAGCCCGCGCCGGTCGCCGAGATCGCCCCGGCGCCCGTGCCGGCCCAGCCCGCCGGGCCGCCGGACCGGTACCAGACCGGGCTGAAGATCCGCCGCGAGGTGCTCGGCGACGCGCACGTGGACCGGGTGCTGGCGCAGGCCGACGGGTTCTCCGGGGACTTCCAGGACTTCGTCACCCGCTACGCCTGGGGCGAGATCTGGGACCGGCCGGGCCTGGACCGCCGTACCCGCAGCTGCATCACGCTCACCGCGCTGGTCGCGGGCGGGCATCTGGAGGAGCTGGCCTTCCACACCCGGGCGGCCCTGCGCAACGGGCTCACCCCGGACGAGATCAAGGAGGTGCTGCTCCAGGCGGCCGTCTACTGCGGGGTGCCGGCCGCGAACAGCGCGTTCCGGGTGGCCCAGCAGGTGATCCGGGAGGAGACCACGCCCGCCGGGTAGCGCCCGGGAGGCGGCCGCAGGCGGCAGGATGGGGAGACATGAAGCTGACGAAGAAGTCCCACGCCTGTGTCCGCCTCGACAAGGAGGGGCAGACCCTCGTCATCGATCCGGGCGGGTTCTCCGAGGAGGACGCCGCACTCGGTGCGGACGCGATCCTGATCACGCACGAGCACCCGGACCACTTCGACGAGTTCCGGCTGCGGGCCGCCATGGAGAACAACCCGGCCGCCGAGATCTGGACGCTGAAGTCCGTCGCCGACCGGATCACGGCGGCCTTCCCGGGCCGCGTGCACACCGTCGGCCACGGCGACGCCTTCACCGCCGCCGGCTTCGACGTCCAGGTCCACGGCGAGCTGCACGCGGTGATCCACCCGGACATCCCGCGCGTCACCAATGTCGGCTACCTGATCGACGGCGGGAGGGTCTTCCACCCCGGCGACGCCCTCACCGTCCCCGGCGAGGCGGTGGAGACGCTGCTGGTGCCGGTGATGGCCCCCTGGAACAAGATCTCCGAGGTGATCGACTACGTCCGCGAGGTGGGCCCGCAGCGCGCGTACGACGTCCACGACGCCCTGCTCACCGACCTCGCCCTGCCGATCTACGAGGGTCACCTCGGCCGCCTGGGCGGCACGGAACACCAGCGGCTCCACCCGGGGTCCTGGACCGAGCTCTGAGCCCGTTGTCAGTGGCTCCGGGTAGGTTGTGAGGCATGCGCATCGCCACCTGGAACGTGAACTCGATCACCGCCCGCCTTCCCCGGCTGCTGGCCTGGCTGGAGAGCAGCGGCACCGACGTGCTCTGCCTCCAGGAAGCCAAGATCGCCGAGGACCTGTTCCCCTTCGACCAGCTGCGCGAGCTGGGGTACGAGGCCGCGGTGCACGCCACCGGCCGGTGGAACGGCGTGGCGGTGCTCTCCCGCGTCGGCATCGAGGACGTGGTCAAGGGCCTGCCCGGCGACCCGGGCTTCGACGGTGTGACCGAGCCGCGCGCCATCTCGGCGACCTGCGGCCCGGTCCGCGTCTGGTCGGTGTACGTGCCGAACGGCCGCGAGGTCGGCCACCCGCACTACGCGTACAAGCTCCAGTGGTTCGAGGCCCTGAAGGCGGCCGTGTACGGCGACGCGCAGGGCAGCCGCCCGTTCGCCGTCCTGGGCGACTACAACGTGGCGCCGACGGACGACGACGTCTACGACCCGGCGGCCTTCGAGGGCTCCACCCACGTCACCCCGGCCGAGCGCGCCGCCCTGGCCGCCCTGCGCGAGGCGGGCCTCGGCGACGTCGTGCCGCGTCCGCTGAAGTACGAGCACCCGTTCACGTACTGGGACTACCGCCAGCTCTGCTTCCCGAAGAACCGCGGCATGCGCATCGACCTGGTCTACGGCAACCAGCCGTTCGCGAAGGCCGTCAAGGACGCCTACGTCGACCGCGAGGAGCGCAAGGGCAAGGGCGCCTCCGACCACGCGCCGGTGGTGGTCGACCTGGACGTGTGATGCCACGCTGGGGCCATGCACCTTCCGTTCCTGGGCCCCCGGCACAAGAAGAACGGTGACGCGGCCCTCACCGCAGGCTCCGCGGCGCTCTCCTCCGACCCCGAGGCGCTCGCCGCGCTGCTGTCCGAGTGCGAGCTGCTGCGCTCGCAGGCGGAGCGGGCCGGTGTCCGTCTGGACGGGACCCCGGCCTCCCTGGAGGCCCTGGACCAGATGGCCCCGCGCTGGCGGGACGACCCCGAGACCCTGCCCGGGCTCGGCCACGACGCCGGGCTGTACCTGGGCACCGTCGTGGTGCGCACCGTACCCGGCGCCACCTGGCGGATCCGGCCCGACGGCGAACCCGTCGTACGGCTCGCCTCCGGCCGTGCGGTGGAGGTGGTGCCGGCCGGGCAGGAGTGGGCGGCCGGCGGGGTCCCCGAGCTGTCCCAGCTGTACGCGGAGATCGCCGAGTCCTGACCCCCGCGGACTCCCTGAGCCCCCCTGATACCCCTGTCGGCGTAAATACGGCTATTGCCCGGAAGGTGCGTGTCGCCCGTCAACTCCGCTGTCGTCTGGATAGGTTGCGGCAACCACGACACAGCTGAGAGTGAGTAGGGCTGCGGATGGCCGTCGATCCGTTGATCGAACTGCGGAACGTCAACAAGTACTACGGGGAGCTGCATGTCCTGAGGGACATCGACCTGACCGTCGGCAAGGGAGAGGTGGTCGTGGTCATCGGCCCCTCCGGGTCGGGCAAGTCGACGCTGTGCCGGACGATCAACCGGCTGGAGACCATCGAGTCCGGCACCATCACGCTCGACGGGCAGCCGCTGCCCGCGGAGGGCAAGGCCCTCGCCCGGCTCCGCGCCGAGGTCGGCATGGTCTTCCAGTCCTTCAACCTCTTCGCCCACAAGACGGTCCTGCAGAACGTCTCGCTCGCCCAGGTCAAGGTCCGGGGGCGCAAGAGGGACGACGCCGACCGCCGCTCCCGGGAACTCCTGGACCGCGTCGGCCTGCTCAACCAGGCCGACAAGTACCCGGCCCAGCTCTCCGGCGGCCAGCAGCAGCGCGTCGCCATCGCCCGCGCGCTCGCCATGGAACCCAAGGTGATGCTCTTCGACGAGCCCACCTCCGCCCTCGACCCCGAGATGATCAACGAGGTGCTGGAGGTCATGCGCCGGCTCGCCCGGGACGGCATGACCATGGTCGTCGTCACCCACGAGATGGGCTTCGCCCGCGCCTCCGCCAACCGGGTCGTCTTCATGGCCGACGGCCGGATCGTCGAGGACCGCAGCCCGGAGGAGTTCTTCACGAACCCGAGCAGCGACCGCGCCAAGGACTTCCTCTCCAAGATCCTCAAGCACTGACCGGGGGAGTGCGACCCGTGTTCCGTACCACCCGTGCGCCGCGCGCCCTGTGCGCCGTCCTGATGCTGCTGGCCGCCGCCTGCGGCCGGGAGGGCAGCCCGCCCAGCAAGGGGCCGGCGGCCGAGAAGCTCCCGCACTACCAGGTGGCCGAGGGCTACCGGCTGCCCGCCTCCCGGACCTGGACCCGGGCGAAGAGGCGCGGCCACTTCGTCGTCGGCGTCAAGGAGGACCAGCCCTACCTCGGCGAGAAGGACCCGGCCACCGGCACCTACTCCGGCTTCGACATCGAGATCGCCAGGATGATGTCCGCCTCCCTCGGCTTCCCGCCGAAGAGCATCCGCTTCCGCACCATCGCCTCCGCCAACCGAGAGACGGCCCTCCAGAACGGCCAGATCGACTACTACGTCGGCACCTACACCATCAACGCGAACCGCAAGAAGCTCGTGGGCTTCGCCGGCCCCTACTACATGGCCGGGCAGTCGCTCCTGGTCCGCACCGACGAGCACGACATCCACGGCCCCCAGGACCTCGCCGGCAAACGCGTCTGCTCCGCGGCCGGTTCCACGCCGTACCAGCGCATCAAGGCCGACTACCCGAGGGCGGTCCTGGTCGCCTACGACACCTACTCGGTCTGTGTCGACAACCTCCTCACCTACCAGGTCGACGCCGTCACCACCGACGACGCCATCCTGATCGGCTACGCGGCCAAGGCCCCCGACGAACTAGAGGTCGTCGGCAGGCCGTTCTCGAAGGAGCCCTACGGCATCGGCGTCCCGCACGGCGACAACGCCCTGCGCTTCGCACTGGACGACGCCCTGGCGGCCCGCGAGAGGAACGGCGACTGGAGGAAGGCGTACGACGCCACGCTCGGCCTCTCCGGCGTGCCCGCGCCCCACCCGCCCGCCATCGACCGCTACCCGGCGAGCTGACGAGGACCGTATGAACGTACTGACGGACAACTTCTCGACCTACGGCGACGGTTTCCTCGGCACCCTCGAACTGACCGTCTACGCCTCCCTGCTGGCCCTCGCGCTCGGCTTCCTGATGGCGTCCTTCCGGGTCGCGCCCGTCGGCTCGCTCAGGGTCTTCGGCACCGTGTGGGTCACCGTGCTGCGCAACACCCCGCTCACCCTGCTGTTCTTCGCGGTGCTGCTCGGACTGCCCCGGTTCGGACTGGTGCTGCCCTTCAAGGTGTTCGCGGTCCTCGCCCTCGGTTGTTACACCTCGGCGTTCATCTGCGAGGCGCTGCGCTCGGGCATCAACACCGTGCCCAAGGGGCAGGGCGAGGCGGCCCGCAGCCTCGGGATGACCTTCGGGCAGACCCTGTCCCTGGTGGTGCTGCCGCAGGCGTTCCGGTCGGTGATCCCGCCCGTCGGCTCCACGCTCATCGCGCTCGCCAAGAACTCGGCGATCGCGGGCGCGTTCAGCGTGACCGAACTGCTCGGCACGTACAAGACGATCAACGAACTCGGCTACAACATCATCTGGACGTTCGTCTGGATCGCCGTCGGCTACCTGGTCGTCACGCTCGCCATCAGCGCCGTGTTCCACCTGCTGGAGCGGACCTGGGGGGTCCCCCGATGACCGAGGCCACCGCGCTCTACGACGTCCCGGGCCCGCGCGCCCGCCGGCGGCACGCCCTCTACGGCGCCCTGTCCGCCGTCGTCCTCCTCGCGCTGCTCGCCTGGATCCTGTACCTCCTCTTCGACACCGGCCAGTTCACCCGCACCAAGTGGATGCCCTTCGAGTACCAGGGCATCCAGGAGCTGCTGCTGCGCGGCCTCGGCAACACCCTGAAGGCGTTCGCCGTCGCGGCCGTCCTCTCGCTCGCGCTGGGCGGGGTGCTGGCCACCGGCCGGCTGTCGGACCACCGGCCGGTGCGCTGGCTCGCCACGCTCGTCGTGGAGTTCTTCCGCGCGATGCCCGTACTGGTGATGATCTTCTTCATCTTCGTGGCGCTGAAGGTGCAGCCGCTGCCCGCGCTGGTCGCCGGACTCACCCTCTACAACGGCTCGGTGCTCGCCGAGGTCTTCCGCTCGGGCGTGAACGCCGTCGAACGCGGCCAGCACGAGGCCGCGTTCGCGCTCGGCATGCGCAAGACGCAGGTCATGGTGCACGTCCTGGTCCCGCAGGCGGTGCGCGCCATGCTGCCCGCCATCATCAGCCAGCTGGTGGTCGCGCTGAAGGACACCTCACTCGGCTTTCTCATCACCTACGAGGAGTTCCTCCATGCCGGGAAACTCATCGCCTCCGATCTCGACTACGATTTGCCGTTCATCCCTGTGGTGATGGTGATCTCGCCGATCTACATCGGGATGTGCATGCTGCTCTCGTGGTTCGCCGACTGGGTGTCCCGGCGTGAGCGGCGCAGCCCCAAGACCAAGGGGGTGGCGGTCGCCACACCCGGGCCGGGGGCGCTGCTGCCGGGTGGGGTGCCCCCCACGGCCCCGAGACCGTAAGGGGGGCGGCAGTTCACGCGGGCCATGCTCGTCCGGCGGCAGCCGGAGATCACTGCTCGCCGAGCGGGACGGACACGTACGACGGGTCGTCCCCGGGCGAGGAGAAGGTCAGCTGCGCGCCGGACGGGTTGTGCTCGGCGTAGAGCGGGTCGACCGTGTCGACCACCAGTGCGAGGCGGTGCCCGGCGGGGACGTCGTAGGCCGTGGAGAACAGCTCCAGGTCGACGGCGAACGGATCGCCGGGCGTCCGCCCGTGCCAGCTGTACGGCGCGTGCGTGACCAGCTTGCCGATGCCCAGCGGGCCCACGTCGTACAGGTAGGCGACGAGCGTGCCGCTCTCCTTCGTCGGGGTGAGCGTGGTGTGCAGGGTGGTGGTGCCGCGCACCCGCTGTGCGCTGCCGTAGCGCTCCGACTGCCACACGGCCGCCCAGCGGCGCGGCAGCAGCGGCATCGACGCGACGGGCGGGAGCTGGGCGACCTGGTCCAGGATGCTGGAGAGGAAGACGATCCCGCCGTCCGCGCCGGAGTCGACGTTCGCGTGGATGGTGGTGGAGCCCGCCAGCGCGATCTTCTTCCGGGTCGCGGTGACCGACTTCCAGTCCGGGTAGCCCTCGTACCCCCCCGCGCTACGGGACTTCAGCCGGACCGGCTGCTCGCGGTCGACGCCGTTGTCGGCGCCCCGGAGGTAGTGGTCGAACCAGCGCCGGGTGTCCGTCCACACGTCGTTGGGCAGCCCGAACAGACCGGTCAGTTCGGGCGTCGCGTGGTCGCCGGGCCGCAGTTCGAGCCGCTTCGGGACGGTCAGCTTCTCGTAGAAGGAGGCGTACTGGTTCGCCGGGAAGACCGTGTCGCCCCAGGCGTTGGCCAGCATGACGGCGGCGCCGTTCTTGTTGAGCTGGTCGACGTAGGTCGTGGCGGAACGTTTTTGCCCCCAGTCGATCATCTCCTGTTCCTTCGACAGGTTCGAGGAGTACAGGTTGTCGAAGATGGCCCGCAGTTCGGGGCTCTCGCGGCCGGTGAGGGTGGCCGCGCCGTCCAGCACGGCCGCCGCCTGGAGGTGCTGGGTGCGCCCCGAGTAGATCGAGTCGATCAGGTCGGCCCAGCCGCTGAGCGCGGCCACGGCCTTGACCCGCTTGTCGTGGGCGGCGGTGAGCAGGCTGATCCCGGCGCCGTACGACACCCCCGCCATGCCGATGTGCTCCGGGTCGGCCGGGGTGTGGTCGAGGGCCCAGTCGATGACCTTCGAGGCGTCCGCTATGTCGGGCGGACCGGCCACTTCTATCCGGCCGCCGGACTGCCAGAAGCCGCGCACGTTGTAGGCGAGCACCACGTAGCCGGCGTCGGCGAGCGCCTGCGCCTGGGCCAGGTACTCGACCTGGGGCAGTCCCCAGCTCGTGGGCAGCACGATGAGCGGATAGCGGTGCGTGCCGTCGGCGCCCTCGGGCGTGAGGACGTTGGCCTTCAGTACGGTGCCGCCGTCGCCGGCGATGTCCACGAAGCGGATGGCCGGGGCGGCCTCGGCGGCCGGTGCCAGACCGACGACGGTGCCGGCGAGCAGTGCCGCGGACACGGCTGCGGCGGCGGAGGCGCGCAGCCCGGTGCGACGTTGTCCCATGGGTCACTCCTTCACTCGTGTCAGTGCAAAGTGACCCGACGGTAACCTTGTCCCCTTACCGCAAGTAACCCGTCGGTAAGTTACGTACGGGTAAAGATTGTTGAAGTCTCACTCGGTGCCGGCGGCGGGCTCCGGCAGGGGCGTTTGCGCCGCCCGCGTCACGTCCGCCACCAGCTCCACCACATCGGGGCCGTACGCATCGGAGTTGACCACCTTCAGCAGCAGCACGAAGGAGCCGCCGCCGTACTTGCGGGCCAGCCGCTCGTGCTCGCGGGCGAGATAGCGGGTCGCGGCCTGGTTGGTGATCGCGAGCTGGCCGCAGAAGAGGAACACCGGGCGGGTGTCCGGCCGCCCGTCCGCGGTGAGCCGGGCGAGCAGCACGTACTCGCTCCGGCCGCGCTCCCAGCGGTACTCCTCCGGGCCGATCCGCAACACGCCCAGCTCCGGACCGGTCCCGGCCTCGACGTTCATCCGCACACCCGGCAACAGCGAGGAGAGGTGGGCCGCCATCCGGCGATTCGAGTAGGGACCGCCGACGCAGAACTCCGTCCGCTCGCCGAAGCCCTGCTGGGTGGCGTCGTGCGCCACGATCTGGACGCGCGCGTTGCAGTCCTTGATGAGCGCGGAGAGTTCCAGCAGGGCGAACACGTCGTACCGCATCACCGACAGCTCCGGGCCGTCCGCCTTGCGGTTGACCACCAGCAGCGACTCGGAGTGGTCCGGCAGCCCGAAGAAGGCCTGCTTGCGCCGCAGTCGGCGCCGCCAGAGATACGTACGGGCGAGCCAGCCCAGCGAGGCGGATATGCCCGCCGCCACGACCCCCAGGACGATGTTGCGCACGTCGTCGTTCATGGCCGCGCATGGTAGCGGGCCCGGGCGACGACCCCGGGCCACAGGCATACTGTCGGTACTACCGGCAATCCGGTTACGCTGCGCGGACTGTCCCGACGGGAGGTTCGGATGGGTCGTCCTGGTACGCGGAAACTGGCGGTCCTGGCGGTCTCGGCCGCCGTGGTGTCGGTGGGGGCGGCGGCGCCACCCGCCGCGACGACGGGGAGGACGGCCGACAAGGTCCCCGTCGCCGTCGGCTACGGCGGTGCCGTGGCCAGCGTGGACGCGGACGCCTCCGCCGCCGGCATCGAGGTGCTCAAGCACGGCGGCAACGCCGTGGACGCGGCCGTCGCCACCGCCGCCGCGCTCGGTGTCACCGAGCCCTACTCCGCCGGCATCGGCGGAGGCGGCTACTTCGTCTACTACGACGCCAAGACCCGTACGGTGCACACCATCGACGGACGCGAGACCGCGCCGCTCAGCGCGGACGCCGACCTGTTCACGGAGAACGGCAAACCGCTCGCCTTCGCCGACGCCGTCAGCAGCGGCCTCGCCGTCGGCACCCCGGGCGCGCCCGCCACCTGGCAGAAGGCGCTGGACGAGTGGGGCAGCACCAAGCTGCGCACCCTGCTGAAACCCGCCGAGCGGCTCGCCCGCGGCGGCTTCACGGTGGACGGCACCTTCCGCGCGCAGACCGCGGCCAACGAGACCCGGTTCCGCTACTTCCCCGACACCGCCAAGCTGTTCCTGCCGGGCGGACGGCTGCCCGCCGTCGGCTCCACGTTCAAGAACCCCGAACTGGCCCGCACCTACGAACAGCTGGGCCGGCAGGGCGTCGACGCGCTCTACCGCGGGGACATCGGCGACGACATCGTCCAGACGGTCGAACACCCGCCCGTCGACCCCGCCTCCGGCTGGAAGGCCCGCCCCGGCAAGCTGGCCGAGAAGGACCTGGCCGTGTACCGCGCCAAGCTGCAGGCGCCCACCAGGACGTCGTACCGCGGCCTGAACGTGTACTCCATCGCGCCCTCCTCCTCCGGCGGCACCACCGTCGGCGAGGCGCTCAACATCCTGGAGGGCACGGACCTCTCCAAGGCGAGCGAGGTGCGGTACCTGCACCGCTACATCGAGGCCAGCCGGATCGCCTTCGCCGACCGCGGGCGCTGGGTCGGCGACCCCGCCTTCGAGGACGTACCGGCCGAGCAGCTGCTCTCGCAGCGGTACGCCGACTCGCGGGCCTGCCTGATCAAGGACGACGCGGTGCTCGGCAGCCCGCTCGCACCCGGCGACCCGCGCCACCCCGCGCCCTGCGGCCAGGGCGGTACGGCCGCCCCGACGACCTACGAGGGCGAGAACACCACCCACCTCACCGTCGCCGACAAGTGGGGCAACGTCGTCGCCTACACGCTCACCATCGAGCAGACCGGCGGCAGCGGCATCACCGTCCCGGGCCGGGGCTTCCTGCTCAACAACGAGCTGACCGACTTCTCCTTCGCCCCGGCCAACCCGGCCGTGCACGACCCGAACCTGCCCGGCCCGGGCAAGCGGCCGCGTTCCTCGATCTCCCCGACGATCGTCCTGGACCGGCACGGCAAGCCGGTGGTGGCGGTCGGTTCGCCGGGCGGCGCGACCATCATCACGACCGTGCTCCAGACCCTCACCAGGTTCCTGGACCGGCACCTGCCGCTGGTCGACGCGATCGCCGCACCGCGCGCCAGCCAGCGCAACGCGGCCCAGACCGAGCTGGAACCAGGGCTGTACGACAGCGACCTGAGGAAGCAGCTGGAGGCCGTCGGGCACAGCTTCAAGCTGAACCCGGAGATCGGCGCGGCCACCGGGGTGCAGCGGCTGCCCGGCGGGAAATGGCTGGCCGCCGCCGAGAAGACGCGGCGCGGCGGCGGCTCGGCGATGGTGGTGAACCCGGCGCCGTAGCCCTCACAACTCCGGTGCGGGCGGCTGTTCCTCCCCGGTGCGGAAGGCCAGCCGCCCGTCCGCCGCGTCCACCGTCACCCGGCTGCCCCCGGTGATGGTGCCGTCCAGCAGCAGCCGGGACAGCTGGTTGTCCACCTCCCGCTGGATGGTGCGGCGCAGCGGCCGGGCGCCGTACTCCGGCTGGTAGCCGCGCTCGGCCAGCCAGTCGACGGCCGCGCCGGTGAACTCCACCGACACGCCCTGCCCGTCCAGCAGCCGCCGGGTGCCCTCCAGCAGCAGCTCGGTGATCCGCCGCAGCTGGTCGCTCGTCAGCTGCCGGAACACCACGATCTCGTCGATCCGGTTGAGGAACTCCGGCCGGAAGTGCTCGCGCAACGGCCGCAGGACCTGCTCGCGCCGCGCCTCCTCGTCGGCGTCCGCACCGCCCGGCCCGAAGCCGATCGACCCACCGCGCCGGATGATCACCTCGGAGCCCAGGTTGCTGGTCATCACGATGACCGTGTTGGTGAAGTCCACCGTGCGGCCCTGGGAGTCGGTCAGCCGGCCGTCGTCCAGCACCTGGAGCAGGATGTTGAAGACGTCCGGGTGCGCCTTCTCCACCTCGTCCAGCAGGAGCAGCGAGTACGGGTGCCGGCGCACCACCTCGGTGAGCTGCCCGGCCTCCTCGTGGCCCACGTACCCGGGCGGCGCACCGACCAGCCGGGAGACGGTGTGCCGCTCCTGGTACTCGCTCATGTCCAGCCGGACCATGCGGTCCTCGCTGCCGAACAGCGCCTCCGCCAGCGCCCGGGCCAGCTCGGTCTTGCCGACGCCGGTCGGGCCGAGGAAGAGGAAGCTGCCGATCGGCCGGTGGGGGCTGGCGAGCCCGGCACGGGAGCGCAGCACCGCCTCGGACACCACGGCGACCGCCTCCTCCTGGCCGACCACCCGCTGGTGCAGGTGCTCCTCCAGGCCGAGCAGCCGCTCCTTCTCCTCCTGGGTCAGCCGGCTGACCGGGATGCCGGTCTGCCGGGACACCACCTCGGCGATGGCCTCCGCCGTCACCTCCAGGTCCTGGCCCTCGTCGGCCCTGTCGCCGCCGGACGCCTCGGCGATCCGCTGCTTCAGCTCGGCGATCCGGTCACGCAGCTGTTTGGCCTGCTCGTAGTCCTCGTCCGCCACCGCCTGGTCCTTGTCCCGGACCAGCTGTTCGGTCTCGCGCTCCATCGCGCGCACGTCCGTGCCCTTCGTCCGGGCACCGATCCGGACCCGCGCGCCCGCCTGGTCGATCAGGTCGATCGCCTTGTCCGGCAGCCGCCGGTCGGTGAGATACCGGTCCGACAGCTCGACGGCGGCGACCAGCGCCTCGTCGCTGTAGCGGACCTGGTGGTGGGCCTCGTACCGGTCGCGCAGGCCGCGCAGGATCTCGATGGTGTCCTCGGCCGTCGGCTCGGGCACCAGGATCGGCTGGAACCGGCGGGCCAGCGCCGCGTCCTTCTCGATCCGGCGGAACTCCTCCAGCGTGGTCGCGCCGACGATGTGCAGCTCGCCCCGGGCGAGGGCGGGCTTGAGGATGTTCCCGGCGTCCATCGCGCCGCCCTCGCCGCCGGAGCCGGCGCCGACGACGGTGTGCAGCTCGTCGATGAACACGATCAGCCGGTCGGAGTGGGCGCGGATCTCCTCCACGATGTTGTTCAGGCGCTCCTCGAAGTCGCCCCGGTAGCGGGTGCCGGCCACGACTCCGGTGAGGTCCATGGCCACGACCCGGCGTCCCGCCAGGACGTCCGGGACGTCCCCGTCCGCGATCCGCTGGGCCAGGCCCTCCACGATGGCCGTCTTGCCGACGCCCGCGTCACCGATCAGCACCGGGTTGTTCTTGCCGCGCCGCGACAGCACCTCGATGGTCTGCTCGATCTCCGTGTCCCGGCCGATCACCGGGTCGATCCGGCCCTGCCGGGCCAGGTCGGTCAGATCACGGCCGTACTTGTCCAGTGTCGGCGTGCCGGTGGGCTGCCGCTGCCGCTCCGGGCGGGGCTGCGTGGTCTCCGGGGCCTCGGGCGGCAGGCCGCCCGCCGAGAACCGGGCCGCGTGCAGGATGTGCCCGGCCGCCGAGTCCGGGTTGGCGGCCAGCGCGCTCAGCACGTGCTCCGGTCCGATGTACCCGGCGCCGCTCGCCCGCGCCATGTCGTGCGCGTCCAGCAGGGCCCGCTTGACCGCCGGGGTCAGGGACAGCGAGGTCGGCGGCGGTGCCTCGCCCGGCGGGTGCTGCACCGGGCCCGCCCGGTCGTCGATCTCGTGCGCGAGCGAGTCCGGGTCCGCGCCCGCCCGGCTGAGCAGGCTCCGGGTGGGCTCGGTCGACACGGCCGCCCGCAGCAGGTGCTGGGTGTCCAGATCCCGGCTGCCGTGCTCGGCGGCGTACTGGGCCGCTCCTCTGACCAGCTCCCGGGCCGGCTGACTGAGCAGACGGCCGATGTCGATGTGACGTGGCGCTCCGCTGGGGGCTCCGCCGAAGAAGCGGGCCAGGAATTCGCCGAACGGGTCAGGAGGGTAGCCGTTGGTCATGGCGTGGGTTCCTTCGCTGACGACTGGCTCCGCCGGGTAACCCGGGTGGGTCCTGTTCATGCCCACGATGACACGATCCGTGGGGGTGGGCATGTTCGCCCACGGGGTCCTTCAGGGGGCTTCCCGCGCCGTCAGGATCCGGGGGCCCTCCTCCGTGATCGCCACGGTGTGCTCGACGTGGGCGGCGCGGGAGCCGTCATTGGTCCGCAGGGTCCAGCCGTCCGCCGCCGCGTGGTAGTCGTCCCTCCCGCTCGCGATCAGCATGGGCTCGATGGCGAGGACCATGCCGGGGCGGAGGGGGAGGCCGCGGCCGGGGCGGCCCTCGTTCGGGACCTCGGGCTCCTCGTGCATACGGCGGCCCACGCCATGGCCGCCGAAGCCCTGCGGGATGCCGTAGCCGGCCGTACGGCAGACCCGGCCGACGGCGTGGGCGATGTCGCCCATGCGGTTGCCGGCCACGGCCGCCTCGATGGCCGCCGCCAGCGCCCGCTCGGCGGTCTCGATCAGCCGGAGGTCCGCCGGGCGGGCGCGGCCCACCGTGAAGCTGATCGCCGAGTCGCCGACCCAGCCGTCCAGCTCCGCGCCGCAGTCGACGGAGAGCAGGTCGCCGTCGCGGAGCCGGTAGCCGGTCGGGACGCCGTGCACGATCGCGTCGTTCACCGACGCGCAGATCACCGCGGGGAAGGGGGTCGGGGCGAAGGAGGGGCGGTAGCCGAGGAACGGCGAGGACGCGCCCGCCTCGCGCAGCACCTCCCGGGCGACCTCGTCCAGCTCCAGCAGAGAGACGCCGACGCGGGCGGCGTTCCGTACGGCCGTCAGGGCCCGGCCGACGACCCGGCCGGCCTCGTGCATCGCGTCGATCGAGATGTCGGTCTTCAGTTCCACCATGCCAATTACTATACCGGTATTTAAATGGGGTCGCGCTCGGTGCGGCGGTGCGGGGCGGTATTAGAATGGGCCGCATGGTGCGCACCCCCCTCACCCCCGAAGAGCGCGAGCGCGGCGAGCGGCTCGGGCTGCTGCTGCGTGAGGCGCGCGGCGACCGGAGCATGGCCGAGGTCGCCGCCGAGGCCGGCGTCTCGGCCGAGACGCTCCGCAAGATCGAGACGGGGCGGGCGCCGACGCCGGCGTTCTTCACCGTGGCCGCACTGGCGGGCGTCCTCGGCCTGTCCATGGACGAGCTGGTCGCGCGCTGCGCCCTGGTGCCCGTCTGAGGCCCCCACGAGGCGAGGCGGGGCCGCGCATCGGTCAAGATCCCGTAATGAGCCGTCCGCGCACTGCCGGAAAACTCTGCGTAGCAAGCCCGTAACACGACTGGTGTTGCCTACCGGGCGGAGTGCTGGCAGTCGGGCGGGAGCTGGGCGATGGCTGTGGATCAACTCCCCGGTGGGGTACGGGAGTTCGCTGACTACCTGGACGCCCTCCTGGCGCGTCTCGATCCGCGCGGCGGCTGGAGCGGGGTGTTCTGGCAGCGGGACCCCGAGGGCATGCGCGCCTGCCTGGACGGGCGTGAGGTGCCGCCGTGGGACGTGGTGGAGGCGCTGCTGGAGGATCTGGGCGTGGCGTACGGCCCCGCCGCCCCGGCGGCCGAACGGGAGCGGGCCCGCGCGCTGCACGCGGCCGCGCTCACCGCGTACGACGCCCGGCCCGGCGCCCGGGACGCGCTGGCCGACCGGCTCGACGTCATGCTCCGCGAACAGCGCTACGCCGCGGAACGCCGGGCCGACCTGACCCGCCTCCTGTCCACCCCGCTCTCCCCGGAGGAATCCGAGTCCCTCCACCACGACCTCGCCTGGGCCCACGACGACCACCGACGCGCCACGGCCCGCTGCACCGAACTCCGCGCCCGCCTCCAGCAACTGGACCGAAGGGCTGCGCTCGGGGGCGGGGGTGCGTCTGCTGACGGTGGTGGGCTCGCCGACGGGGGTGTGTCTGCGGGGAGTGCGCGTGCGGGACGGCGTACGTCCGTGGGGGGCGGGCCTGTCGGCGGGGAGGGCGGGCCCGGCGGGCGGGGCGTGTCCGCGGAGACGGGTGCGTTCGCCGGCGGGGGTTCTTCCGCGGAGGGCGGGCCCGACGAGGGTGGCGCTTCCGCGGAGGGTGGTGTGCCTGTCGGGTGGGAGGCGTCTTCGGCGGGACGTGCGGGTGCCTGGCAGGCCGCCGAAGCCGGCGGCAGCGCGCCCGGTGCGCGGCCCGGGGAGGGCGCTCGGGGTGCCGTGGACGGCGGCCAGGCGGCGCGAGCGACCTCAGCGGCGCCCGTCAACCGGCCCGCGCAGGGTGCCGGTGCCGACAACCGTCCCGCGCAGCCTGCCGACACGCCCGCCGATCGGAACGCCCCGTCTGTGCCTGCGGCCGGGGCCCCGCTCGTCGGCCGGTTTGTTCAGGGTGTCGGCGGTCCCGGCCGTCAGCCCGTTCCGGCCGCGCCAGGCGACGCTGCTCCACTCGGCCCCTGGCCCGAGCCTCCCGGTGGCCCCGTCGACCGTCCCGGTCCGTCCGCTGCCGGTGCTCCTCCCCACGCCCCCTCTCCTCCGCCCGCAGACATCCCCGCCCACCGGTCCGGCCGGCCGACCGCCCCCGACTCCCGCGCCGGCAACGGGCCCCACGCGGCCGTACCCCCTCCCCACGCCCCGCGGCCCGCGACTGCGGACCCCGCCCGGGAAGCCCCTGGGAAACCCCGCAAGCGGCGCCGGGGCAGTGCCCGGTTCGCCGGGGTCGTGGACGGTGACGGGGGCGCCCCGGTCGTCGTGCCGCAGGCGGGTGGGGCCGGCGGGGCGGACGTCGGTCCCCCGCGGCGCACACCGCGGGGGGCCCGGTTCGCCGGGGTCGAGGTGGCGGGGGAGCCGGTGCCGGTGGAGAAGGGTGCCGTGGAGGAAGGGGCCGAACACGTCGTCGCCCGTACCGTCGCGCACTTGGCGCGGCTGCGGGCCGAGGGGCGGACCGGGGAGGCGCATGTGCTGCTGGTGGAGGCCGCGCGGTGGCCCGTGGGGCGGTTGCCCTTGCTCGCGGACGCCCTGCACCGGGCCGGGCTCGGCGCCGACTGGGCCACGCTGCTGTGGGAGGCCGCCGCGCTGCCCGCCGAGCAGCTGGTCGCCGCCGCCGACGCGCTCGCCGCGGCCGGCCGGGACGACGACGGGCGGCAGATGCTCCGGCAGGGCGTGGCGCGGCCCGCCGCGCAGATCGGCGCGGCCGTGCTGCGGCTGGACGGCGAGGGGAGGGAGAGGGAGGTGCGGGCCCTGCTGGACGCTTACGTGCGGGTCCGTACCCCCGAGGAGGCCGCCCGCTGTGTCGCCGCCGACCCCCGGCGCCTGGTCCCGCTGCTGCTCCGGGCCGCGCTCGGCGTCTCCGACGAGCGGCACTGGGACCTCGTGCACGCGCTGCGCGTCGCCGGGCACACCCCGTGACAGAAGGGTGAGAACAGTGCCCCGGTGTATACCCGTATGCCGCTGCGCGTGGCCGGTCACCTCACCCGCAGGAGTGTGAAACGAGATCGACTCAGCGGGTTGACGACGATGGTCTTGGCAAGACCCGCCCGGAGGCTTACTTTCGTCCCTCTACGGTCTGCTCTACGGGCGTAGAGGCTCTGACGTCGTGTCGAAGGAGCAGCTCATGACCAACGTCGTCCGCGCCGCTCTGGTCCAGGCCACCTGGACCGGCGACACCGGGTCCATGGTGGCGAAACACGAGGAGCACGCCCGCGAGGCGGCCCGCCGGGGCGCCCGGATCATCGGGTTCCAGGAAGTGTTCAACGCCCCCTACTTCTGCCAGGTCCAGGAGCCGGAGCACTACCGCTGGGCCGAGCCGGTCCCCGACGGCCCGACCGTGCGCCGGATGCGGGAGCTGGCCCGCGAGACCGGCATGGTGATCGTCGTACCGGTCTTCGAGACCGAGCAGTCCGGCTTCTACTACAACACCGCCGCCGTGATCGACGCCGACGGAAGCTACCTCGGCAAGTACCGCAAGCACCACATCCCGCAGGTCAAGGGCTTCTGGGAGAAGTACTACTTCAGGCCCGGCAACCTGGGCTGGCCCGTCTTCGACACCGCCGTCGGCAAGGTCGGCGTCTACATCTGCTACGACCGGCACTTCCCGGAGGGCTGGCGGCAACTCGGACTGAACGGCGCCCAGTTGGTCTACAACCCGTCCGCCACCCACCGGGGCCTGTCCGCTCATCTGTGGCAGCTGGAGCAGCCCGCCGCGGCCGTCGCCAACGAGTACTTCGTCGCCGCCATCAACCGGGTGGGACAGGAGGAGTACGGCGACAACGACTTCTACGGGACGTCCTACTTCGTGGATCCGCGGGGGCAGTTCGTGGGGGAGGTCGCCAGTGACAAGAGCGAGGAACTCCTCGTCCGTGACCTGGACTTCGACCTCATCGAGGAAGTGCGGCAGCAGTGGGCGTTCTACCGCGACCGCCGCCCCGACGCCTACGAAGGGCTGGTACGGCCGTGAACGACCTCTACTCCCGCCACCGCGGAGTCATGCCCGACTGGCTCGCCCTCTACTACGACGACCCGATCGAGATCAGCCACGGCGAGGGGCGGTACGTCTGGGACTCCGCCGGACGCCGGTACCTGGACTTCTTCGGCGGCATCCTGACCACACTGACCGCGCACGCGCTGCCCGAGGTGACCAAGGCCGTCAGCGAACAGGCCGGCCGGCTCATCCACTCCTCGACCCTCTACCTCAACCGGCCGATGGTCGAACTCGCCGAGCGCATCGCGCAGTTGAGCGGTATCCCGGACCCCCGGGTGTTCTTCACCACCTCCGGCACCGAGGCCAACGACACCGCCCTGCTGCTCGCCACCACCTACCGGCGCAGCAACACCGTCCTCGCCATGCGCAACAGCTACCACGGCCGCTCCTTCAGCGCGGTCGGCATCACCGGCAACCGCGCCTGGTCCCCGACCTCCCTGTCCCCGCTGCAGACCCTGTACGTCCACGGCGGCGTGCGCACCCGCGGACCGTTCGCCCACCTCGACGACCGCGCGTTCGTCGACGCCTGCGTCGCCGACCTGAAGGACGTCCTCGGCCACACCCGGCCGCCGGCCGCGCTGATCGCCGAACCCGTCCAGGGCGTCGGCGGGTTCACCTCCCCGCCCGACGGTCTCTACGCCGCCTTCCGCGAAGTCCTCCGGGACCACGGCATCCTGTGGATCGCCGACGAGGTGCAGACCGGCTGGGGCCGCACCGGCGACCACTTCTGGGGCTGGCAGGCCCACGCCCGCAGCGGCCCGCCGGACATCGTCACCTTCGCCAAGGGCATCGGCAACGGCATGTCCATCGGCGGGGTCGTCGCCCGCGCCGAGATCATGAACTGCCTGGACGCGAACAGCATCTCCACCTTCGGCGGCACCCAGGTCACCATGGCCGCCGGCCTCGCCAACCTCACCTACCTCCTGGAACACGACCTCCAGGGCAACGCCCGGCGCGTCGGCGGGCTGCTCATCGAGCGGCTGCGGGCGGTCGCCGCCCAGCTGCCCGGCGTGCGCGAAGTGCGCGGACGCGGGCTGATGATCGGCGTCGAACTGGTCCGGCCGGGCACGGACGAGGCCGACCCGCAGGCCCTCGCCGCCGTACTGGAGGCGGCGCGGGAGGGCGGGCTGCTCATCGGCAAGGGAGGCGGCCACGACACCAGCGCCCTGCGGATCACCCCGCCGCTGTCGCTGACCGTCGCCGAGGCCGAGGAGGGCGCGGCGATCCTGGAACACGCGCTGAGGAGCACGTACTAGAGAACAGGTGTACGGCCATGAGCATCACCCCGGAGTCCCGGCACGTTCCGGAACCCGCCCTGTCCGTGCGCCAGGTGCTGACCCTGGAGCGGGTGCTCGCCGGGGAGCCGGAGGTGGTGGCGGGCAGGGACCAGCTCGACCGGCCGGTGCGCTGGGTGCATGTCGCCGAGGCAGCCGACGTCGGGGTGATGCTCAGCGGCGGCGAGATGGTCCTCACCACCGGTGTGCTGCTCGCCGGCGACGAGGCCCGGCAGGCCGAGTACATCCAGTCCCTGCACCGCGCGGAGGCGGCCGCCGTCGTCCTCGGCCTCGGCCGGGCCTTCCCCGCGCCGCCCGAGGTGATGCGCCGGGCCGCCGAGCGGTGCGGGCTGCCCCTGGTGGTCCTGCACCGGCCGTTCCCCTTCGCCGAGCTGACGGAGGAGGTGCAGTCCCGGTTGGTACGGCGGAAGTACGCCGCGATCAGCCTGTCGGAGACCGTGCGTACCGCGCTCACCGGGCTGATCACGGCCGGTGCCCCGCTGCAACGGCTGCTCGACGAGATCGCCCGGCACAGCGGCTGCCCGGTCGTCGTCACCAACCTCGCCCACCGGGTCCTCGGCACGGCCGGGGAGCGTTCGGCGGTGGACGACGTGCTGCGCGACTGGGAGCGGATCGCCCGGCAGGCCGGCGGCAGCGCCGGTGACGGCTGGATCCGCGCCGAACTCGGCGGACGCGGCGAGCGGTGGGGCCGGCTGCTGCTGTGCGGCTACCGGGGCGACACGGCCACCGGGCGGCTGCTCGCCGACCGGGCCGCCGAGGCCCTGGTGCTGCACCGGATGCTCGGCGGCGCCGCCGCGCACAGCTGGGAGGAACAGTCCGCGCAGAGCCTGCTGACCGACCTCGTCTCCGGCGTCGTACCGGCCCGGCACCTGCTGCCCCGGGCCCGCGCGGCCGGACTGCCGGTGAACCGGCGGACCTTCGTCCCGCTCGTCGTCCAGGGCCGGGGACCGGACCAGCTGGACCGGGTGCTGCGCCTGCTGGGGCTGCCCGGCATCGCCGCCGAACTCGCCGACGGGGCCGCCGCCGTGCTGCTCAGCCTCGCCCGCGACCAGGACGCCGGGGCGCTCACCGCGCACTTCGCGACCCGGCTGCGGGCCGGGTCCGAGGCCGTGGTCGCCGCCGCCGACCCCCGTACCGCCTGGGAGGACGTGCCGGCCGGGCTGCGCGAGGCCCGGCATGTCGCCGACGCCGTCGCCGGCTCCGCGGCCGCCCTCGACCTGCCGGCCGTGGTCCGCCTCAAGGACGTCCATCTGCGCGGGCTGATCCGGCTGCTGCGCGACGACCCGCAGGTGCAGTCCTTCGCCGAACGCGAGCTGGACGGGCTGCTGTGCGACGCCGAACCGGAGCTGCTGAACGTTCTGCGGACCTATCTGGCCACGGGCCGCAACAAGTCCCGCACCGCCCAGCTCCACCACGTCTCCCGGCCGGCCCTCTACCGCCGCCTGGAGGCCATACAGGCCCGCCTCGGTGTCGACCTGGACGACTTCGAACAGGCGGCCTCCGTGCACATCGCGCTCCTCGCGCACGACGCGCAACAGGGATGAAACATGCGACGACCTGCGACAACGGCGGTGAAACATGGAACCGGGCACGCGTGACACGGTGGCACGCCGACCACCCGCGGACGTGACACGCTGCCAGTCCAATCGGCTCCCCGAGCTTCCTACGCTCAGCGCACACCGAGCTACCGGAGGTCCCGATGAGCCGAGTGATCCGTGCCGCCCTCTTCCAGACCGCCTGGACCGGCGACAAGGAATCCATGATCCAGGTGCACGAGCAGGCGGCCCGCGACGCCGCCGCCCAGGGCGCCCAAGTCCTCTGCTTCCAGGAGCTGTTCTACGGCCCCTACTTCTGCCAGGTCCAGGACAAGGCGTTCTACGAGTACGCCGAGGAGATCCCCAAGGGCCCGACCGTCCGGCGCTTCCAGGCACTCGCCCGCGAGCTGGGCATCGTCCTGGTCCTGCCGATGTACGAGGAGGAGCAGCCGGGCGTCCTCTACAACACCGCCGCCGTGATCGACGCGGACGGTTCCTACCTCGGCAAGTACCGCAAGACCCACATCCCGCAAGTCCAGGGATTCTGGGAGAAGTTCTACTTCCGCCCGGGCAACAGCGGCTGGCCCGTCTTCGACACCGCCGCCGGCCGGATCGGCGTCTACATCTGCTACGACCGCCACTTCCCGGAAGGCTGGCGGGCGCTCGGCCTCGCCGGTGCCGAGATCGTCTTCAACCCCTCGGCCACCTCACGCGGCCTGTCCCGCTACCTCTGGCAGCTGGAGCAGCCGGCGGCGGCCGTCGCCAACGAGTACTTCGTCGGCGCCATCAACCGGGTCGGCGTGGAGGACCTGGGCGACAACGACTTCTACGGCACGACCTACTTCGTGGACCCCGAGGCCCAGTTCGTCGGCGAGGTCGCGAGCGACAAGGAGACCGAACTCGTCGTCCGCGACCTCGACCTGGCCAAACTCCGCGAGGTCCGCGACCGCTGGCAGTTCTACCGCGACCGGGCGCCGGGGACCTACGGGCCGCTGACCGCGCCCTGACGGCAACGTTGACACAGGGAGCAGCATGAGCAGCCGTACCGTCATCCGCGGTGGTCTCGTCATCACCGCGTCCGACGAGATCCACGCCGACGTCCTCATCGAAGACGGCCGCGTCGCCGCCCTCGCCGCGCCCGGTTCCCAGAGCTGGAGCGCGGACCGCACGATCGACGCCACCGGCAGGTACGTCATCCCGGGCGGCGTCGACGCCCACACCCACATGGAGCTGCCGTTCGGCGGCACGCACGCCTCCGACACCTTCGAGACCGGCACCCGGGCCGCCGCCTGGGGCGGTACCACGACCATCGTCGACTTCGCGGTGCAGAGCGTCGGCCACACCCTGCGCGAGGGACTGGACACCTGGCACGCCAAGGCCGAGGGCAACTGCGCGATCGACTACGCCTTCCACATGATCGTCTCCGATGTGAACGAGGAGACGCTCAAGGAGATGGATCTCCTGATCGAGGAGGGCGTGACCTCGTTCAAACAGTTCATGGCCTACCCCGGTGTCTTCTACAGCGACGACGGGCAGATCCTGCGCGCCATGCAGCGCTCCGCCGAGAACGGCGGGCTGATCATGATGCACGCCGAGAACGGCATCGCCATCGACGTGCTGGTGCAGCAGGCGCTCGCCCGGGGCGAGACCGACCCGCGCCATCACGGCGAGGTCCGCAAGGCCCTGCTGGAGGCCGAGGCCACCCACCGGGCCATCCGTCTCGCCCAGGTCGCCGACGCCCCCCTGTACGTCGTGCACGTCTCGGCGATGGAGGCGGTCGCGGAGCTGGCACGGGCCCGCGACGAGGGACTGAACGTCTTCGGCGAGACCTGCCCGCAGTACCTCTTCCTGTCCACCGACAACCTCGCCGAACCCGGCTTCGAGGGCGCCAAGTACGTGTGCAGCACCCCGCTGCGGCCCCGCGAACACCAGGCCAGGCTGTGGCAGGGCCTGCGCACCAACGACCTCCAGGTGGTCTCCACCGACCACTGCCCCTTCTGCTTCACCGGCCAGAAGGAACTCGGCCGCGGCGACTTCTCGAAGATCCCCAACGGGCTGCCCGGCGTCGAGAACCGTATGGACCTGCTCCACCAGGCGGTCGTGGACGGGCACATCTCGCGCCGCCGCTGGATCGAGATCGCCTGCGCCGCCCCGGCCCGGATGTTCGGCATGTACCCGAAGAAGGGCACCATCACCCCGGGCGCCGACGCGGACATCGTCATCTACGACCCGCACGCCGAGCAGGTGATGTCCGCCGAGACCCACCACATGAACGTCGACTACTCGGCGTACGAGGGCAAGCGGGTCACCGGCCGCGTCGAGACGGTCCTCTCACGCGGCGAACTCGTCATCGACCAGCGGGAGTACACCGGCCGTGCCGGGCACGGCGTCTTCACCCCGCGCTCCACCTGTCAGTACCTCACCTAGGAGTGGTGGCGCCCATGGACTTCGGACTCGTCCTCCAGACCGATCCGCCCGCCTCGCGCGTCGTCAGCCTGATGAAGCGGGCCGAGCGCAACGGCTTCACATACGGCTGGACCTTCGACTCCGCCGTGCTGTGGCAGGAGCCGTTCGTGATCTACAGCCAGATCCTGGCCAACACGCAGAGGCTGAAGGTCGGCCCGATGGTGACCAACCCGGGAACCCGCACCTGGGAGGTCACCGCCTCCACCTTCGCCACCCTCAACGACATGTTCGGCAACCGCACCGTCTGCGGCATCGGCCGCGGCGACTCCGCGATGCGCGTCGCGGGCCGCAAACCCAACACCCTCGCCCGGATCAGCGAGGCCATGAAGGTCATCCGCGCCCTCGGCCGCGGCGAGGAGGCCGACCTCGGCGGCACGAAGATCCGCTTCCCGTGGATCGGGGAAGGCGCCGAACTCCCCGTCTGGATGGCCGCGTACGGCCCGAAGGCGCTGAAGATGACCGGCGAGGAGGCCGACGGGTTCATCCTCCAGCTCGCCGACCTGTACCTGACCGAGTACATGGTGAAGGCCGTCAAGGACGCCGCCGTGGCCGCCGGCCGTGACCCGTCCGAGGTGACGATCTGCGTCGCCGCCCCGGCCTACGTCACCGAGGACGACTCGCCCGAGGCCCTCGCGCACGCCCGCGACCAGTGCCGCTGGTTCGGCGGCATGGTCGGCAACCACGTCGCCGACCTGGTCGCCAAGTACGGCGAGCACTCCGACCGGGTCCCCGAGGAACTCACCGACTACATCAAGGCCCGGCAGGGCTACGACTACGCCCACCACGGGCGCAGCGGCAACCCGGACACCCAGTTCGTGCCCGACGAGATCGTGGACCGGTTCTGCGTCATCGGCCCGCCCGGGAAACACATCGAGAAGCTGAAGGCCCTGCGCGCCCTCGGCGTCGACCAGTTCGCGGTCTACGACATGCACGACGCCCAGGAGGCCACCATCGAGGCCTACGGCCAGCGGATCATCCCCGCCGTCAACTCCTGAGCCCTCTCCACGCCTCCGAGTCCCCCCACGCCCCTCTTGGTCTCCCCTCCCCGCCGTCCCGGGGAGGGGGCTGGTGCCCGCACGGCCTCTCCCGACCCCTCCCTCCCCGATTGGCCAGCCCATGACCGACACCGCTCCCCCGGCCGTACCGATATCCGCCCAGGTCACCCTCCCCGACGGGCGTGTGGAACTCGCCCCCGGCACACCGCCGCCCAGCGGCCCCTACGCCAACGAGGACCTCCTCCCGGTCCCCGCGGCGGGGCGCACCTGGACCACGTACAACTTCTCCGCCCTGTGGGTCGGCATGGCCCACAACACCGCGTCCTGGACCCTGGCCTCCGGGCTGATCGCGGTGGGCATGGACTGGAAGCAGGCGGTGTTCACCATCGCCCTCGCCAACCTGGTCGTGCTGGTGCCGATGCTGCTGACCGGGCACGCGGGACCCAAGTACGGCATCCCCTTCCCGGTCTTCGCCCGCGCCTCCTTCGGCGTGCGCGGCGCCAACCTGCCCGCCGTCGTACGGGCGTTGGTGGCGTGCGGCTGGTTCGGCATCCAGACCTGGATCGGCGGCGAGGCGATCTACTTCCTCGCCGGGAAACTGATCGGCGACGGCTGGACGGGCGCCTCGCACACCGGCGGCCACGCCTGGACCATGTGGCTGTCCTTCGCGATCTTCTGGGCGATCCAGGTCGCGATCATCTACCGCGGCATGGAGACCATCCGCCGCTTCGAGAACTGGGCGGCACCCTTCGTCCTCGTCGGCGCGTTCGTGATGCTGTGGTGGATGAGCAGCAAGGCCGGCGGTGTCGGTCCGCTCTTCGACCAGCCGTCGAAGCTGGGCTGGGGCGGCGACTTCTGGAAGCTGTTCTGGCCCTCCCTCATGGGCATGATCGGCTTCTGGTCCACGCTGTCGCTGAACATCCCCGACTTCACCCGCTACGGCAGCAGCCAGCGGGCGCAGACCTGGGGCCAGGCCCTCGGCCTGCCCACCACGATGACCCTCTTCGCGTTCCTGTCCGTGCTGGTGACCTCCGGCTCGCAGGCCGTGTACGGCGAACCCGTGTGGGACCCGGTGCAGTTGGCGGCGAAGACGGACAACGTGGCCGGGCTGCTGTACGCGCTGGTCACCGTGCTGGTGGCCACCCTGTCCGTGAACATCGCGGCCAACCTGGTCTCCCCGGCCTTCGACTTCTCCAACGTCGCACCCAGGAAGGTAAGTTTCCGCACCGGCGCCCTGATCACCGCCGTCCTCGCCGTGCTGATCCTCCCGTGGAAGCTGTACTCGGACCCGCAGGGCTACATCTTCACCTGGCTGGGCCTGGTCGGCGGGCTCCTCGGCACGGTCGCGGGCATCCTCGTCGCCGACTACTGGCTGCTGCGCCGCACCCGGCTGGACCTCGCCGACCTGTACCGGTCCGGCGGCCGGTACTGGTACGCGGGCGGCTGGAACTGGCGGGCGGTCGTCGCCTTCCTGGCGGGCGGTGTCCTGGCGGTCGGCGGCGCGAGCTTCAAGCCCCTGACCGACGGACGCCCGATCCCCGCCCTGGCCTCCCTCGCCGACTACGGCTGGGCGGTGGGTCTCGCCACCTCGCTGGTGCTGTACCTGGCACTGACCCGGCTCGCGCCACCGAGGCCGGCCTCACCCTGACAGCGACACCCCCGGGCACGTCCGGGGGCGTCCTTCTCGGGGCGTACCCGCTCAGCCCCACCACGGTGACGAGCAGCGCCCCGCAGGCGACCGTCAGCACCACCCCGCGGGCGAGGGCCGTACCGTGCGGCGGGTCTCCAAGCCGAGCAGCCCCGCGAACAGGGCCGCGAGCTCGTTACGCCAGGCGAGCGCCGCCTCCCGGGCCCGGGACAGCTCACCGGCGAGCAACTCCCGGTGTCCCCGCGCCGCCTGGCGGTCCGCCGGGGTGTCCGGCGGGCCCGGTCGCACCCGCCCGTTCGGAGTCCTGCCCGCTGCACGAGGACGTTCCAGTGGGCGCCGCACCCCGTCTCCTCCGGCGGCTGTCCGGGACGCCGTCTCTCGCACGCGCAGAGCACCGGCACGTGCGCCGGCCGGGGCCCGCGGCGCGGCGAGCGGAAGACCCGGTCCGTGTGCGTGCACGTCGTCTCCAGGTACGGCGCGAGGGCGCCGGGTGCCGTTCCGGAGTCCGTCACCGTGTCCCCTCCTCGCCGCCCGCCCCACCGGGACCTCCGGCATGCCGACCCGGCCCCGCCCGGGCCACGGCGGATCGGGCGGAAACCGGCCGCCGGCCGGGCGTTGTCCGGCAGGATGCCGGTGGGGTGCCGCGGACCCGGGAGCCGGATCACGGGAACGGGCACCATGGCGGGGGAGGGGATGACACATGACTGAAGCCGGGACCGCGCCCGTGGCCCAGCGTGCCGCCGCCGCGCTCGCCCGCACCGACGGATTCTCCGTACCGGTCGAACCGGAGCGCCACACGGGGACACGGGGACCGGCGCTCGACGCCCTGACCGACGAACTGGAGGCGGTTCTCGCGCAGTTGACGGCCGTCGAGGGTGAGGAGGCGACGGCCGCCGCGGTGGCGGCCCGGCTCGGCCGGTGCCGGGCCGCGCGGTTCGTGCTGGAGGGTGATCCGGCCGACCGGGAGCGGGCGCTGGCCCTGCTGGAAGAGGCCCGGTCGTCGGCCTCGCTCGGCGAGGAGGAGCGGGAGGCCGCGTACCGGGGTCTCGTGGCGCTGGTCGGGTCACGGATGGTGCGGCTCAACCGCGAGGTGGCGAACGGGCCTTCGGACCAGTGGACCGTCGACCGGCTCATGTCGCTGGCCGCGCTCGGCACCCCGCTCGCCGAGGGCGGCTCGGGCATGGTGGAGGACAGCGCCCTGCTCGTCCGGCTGCTGCTGGAACACGAGCAGGCGAGGATGACGCCCCGGTTCCGGGACAACCTGCGGATCTTCGGCGAGATGACGGACGCCCTGCTGGCCGGTGACACCGGCACGCTCGTCCGCGGGGGCCGGCGGTTCGTGGACGCCGGGGCCGACGGATCGCTGCCGCCGTCGCTGGGCACCCTGCTGTCGCTGATGCTCGGCCAGATGGAGCGGACCCTCGCCACGCAGCCACCGCGGCCGGAGGAGACCCGCGAAGCGCCGGACGGCGAAACCGACGACTCCGCGGAGGAGGTCCGGCGCACCCTGACCCAGTTCCTGGCCATGGCCGAGGTGATGTCACCCGGCACCGTGGCGCCGCGGAACATGTCCGGACTCCTCGCCGAGCTGTCGGGACAGGGGACGGCGACCCCGGGGGAGGACGGCCGGACGCCCCTGCCGTCCCGGATGGTCGCCGCCCTCGTCCACGTCGCCCTCGCCATCCGCACCGGCGACATGGAGGGCTTCCGCGAGGCGCTCCGGCTGATGCACGAGGCGGCGGCGGCCGGGGAACTCGACAGCCGCACCCACAGCGACTGGCTCCGTACCGTCGTGCCCGGACTGCTGCTCTCGGCCGCCCTCACCGGCGGCAGCCTGCAGGACGAGGACATGGCCCGGGAGATGCTGGAGACCCTGCGGTGGGACGACGACTCCACGAGTGTCACCGCCGTCAACATGCGCCTGGTCGGCGAGGCCGTCCGGCTCCTCGTGCGGGTGACAGCCGCCCTGGACCGGGACGACGCCGGGGCGCTCGAAGACCTCGTCGACGAACTGTGCGAACTGGAACTGGACGACACCCACGACGGCGCCGAGGAATGGACCGGCGCGCTCACCGGCTTCGTCCTCGGCATCGCCTATCTGGGGCTCGTCGTGCTCGCCCCGGCGGCCGGCGACCGGACCGCGGACCTGCGCGCGGCCGTGCACCACCTCCAGCGGGCCGTGGAGACGTCGGTGGACATGCCCGTCCTGCGGAGCGCGCTCGACATCATGTGGGCCCCGCTGATCGCCCTGACGGCGATCGCCGAGTCGGACCCGGGCCGCATCGCCGAGGGCGTGCGGCGTGCCCGGGCAGCCCTGGACAGCGCCGACTTCTCCTACGAGCTGCGGCCGAGGGCGCGCGGCGGCATCGCGATCGCCCTGGACACCCTGCACCAGTTCACCGGCGACGCCGGGGCGCTGGACGAGGCGATCGCCGAGCTGACCCAGGCGCTGACCGAACTGCCCGACGGCGGGCCGGGCGGCGCCGGTCTCACCTGGGACCTGGCCGCGTTGCGCGCCAAGCGCGCCACCCTCCGCCCGGAC
This sequence comes from Streptomyces sp. NPDC028928, assembly GCF_055564915.1. Taxonomy (NCBI): domain Bacteria; kingdom Bacillati; phylum Actinomycetota; class Actinomycetes; order Kitasatosporales; family Streptomycetaceae; genus Streptomyces; species Streptomyces sp. NPDC028928. Next base: position 279,051 of record NZ_JBVHVI010000010.1, on the reverse strand, counting down.
GCGCCCGGCGCCGACGACGAACTGCGCGCCGCCGTCCGACTCGCCCGCACCTCCCTGCGGTTCTCCGCCGAGGACGTCCTGCTCCAGCAGGGCGTCGGCCGCGGCCTGCGCATCGCGCGCGCCGCGGCCGACCGGGGCCGCAGGGCCGCCTTCTGGGCGCTGCGCGCCGGGGACACCGAGGAGGCCATCGCGTGCCTGGAGGCGGGCCGGTCCCTGGTGCTCGGCGCGGCGGCCGTCTCGGCGGGCGTCGCCGAACGGCTCGCGGCCCTGGACGAGCGGGAACTGGCCGAACGCTGGCGTGCTGCCGCCGCAGACCCCGCCCGGGAGCGGGGCGCCGACCGCTCCCTGCTGGAACTCTCCGCCGACGTGGGCACCGGCACCCCCGACGACCTGCGGGGCCGCACCCTGCTGGAGGCGCTCGGCACCCCCGACCTCCCCGGTGACCTGCGCCGCCGTTCGCTGGACGTGCTGCGGGGGCAGGGCGGGACCGACGTACAGCCCCAGCTCGCCACCGTGAGCGACCTGCGCGCCGGGCTGCGGGCCACCGGGGCGGACGCGCTGCTGTACCTGGTGCCCGGCGTGGACGACCCGGACGGGGCCGTCCTCGTCGTCACCGCCGACGGCCCCGCCACGGCACTGCCCCTGCCGGGCCTCGCTCCGGACGGCCGCGGGCCGGTCGCGCGGTACCTGGCGGCCGGCGCGGACGGGCAGCGCCTGGAGGCCGCCGACGACGGCACCGGCAACCCCCCGGAACGGCAACGCGCCGTACGCCGCCGGCAGCAGGCCCTGGACGACCTGTGCGCCTGGGCCGGGGGGATCCTCGGCCCCGCGCTGGACGCCCTCGGGGTGTGGCACCGCGCCCTCGCGGAGGCCGGCTTCACGGACCCGCCGGCCGAAGCCCCCGACGCCGTACGCCTCGTCATCGTGCCCTGCGGTGACCTCGGTGTGGTGCCCTGGCAGGCGGCCGTCCTGGAGCCGCCCGGCGGATACGGCGTACCGGGTGCCGTACGGGCCTGCGAGGTCGCCGTCCTCACGTACGCCGCCTCCGGCCGGGAGTTCCTGCGCGCCGCCGGCCGTCGGCGCATGGCCCCCGCCGACCGGCCGGCGCTGGTGTTCCACGGCGCGGACGACCTGGCCTGGGCCGAGGAGGAGATCGACACCCTGGCCGCCGTCCACTACCGGCAGGCCGTCGTCCACCGCCCCGACGAGGACCCCGCCACCCCCGGGACGGTCCTGGACCTGCTCGGCGGCCGGGCCGCCGCCCCCGCCTCCCTCGTCCACCTGGCCTGTCACGGGCTCGCCGGTCCCGACCCCACCCGGTCCGCCCTGCGGCTGGCGGCACCGGACGGGGACGGCGAGCCGTCCGGCACCGGCGGGGACCTCACGCTGAGCGCCCTGCTGGAGACCCCCGCCGAGGGCGACGCCTTCCGCGCGGCCGGGCCGCTGGTCGTCTGCGGCGGCTGCGAGACGGACCTCACCACCCGCGACCACGACGAGGCCCTGACCCTCACCTCGGTCCTGGTGCACCGGCTGGCCGCCGACGCCATCGGCTCCCGCTGGAAGGTCGACGACATGCGGTCCGAACTCCTCATGCTCGTCCTGCACGACGCGCTCGACCGCGGCCTCGCCCCGCCGGACGCGTTGCGCGCCGCCCAGCGCTGGATGCTGACCCCGCCGGATGCCCGGCCACCCGTCCGCGCGCTGAAGGGCATCTCGGCCGCCTGGCGGCTCGCCGAGGACTTCCGCGACCGGCCCGACACCTGGGCCGCCTTCGTCCACCACGGCAACCCTGCCCCGGCGGCTCCCGCCCGGCGGCAGGAAGGAGAGGGCGCATGACGTCGGAGGAACTGCTCAGGCTCCTGGAGAGCCACTGGACCACCGTGGTCACCGGGCTGGACGACGACGACCTCGGCCAGGTCTCCGGCGCCCTGCGGGAGATGCGCGAGGAGACCGCGGCCGGCGATCCGGTGGCCGTCGCCCGTGCCGTACGCCGGCTGAAGCGCACGCTCGCCGCGCTGCCGCCCGACCACCCGGTGACCGAAGCGCTCGGCGGCCACCGCTACGCCCCGGCGACCCGGGAACTGCCCAGCCTCGGCACCATCGACGCCGTGATCAGCGTCCTCGGCACCCCGCCGCCCGACCCCGCCGAACTGCTGCGGACGGCCCGCCGGCGGCTCCTCGCCGCACCCGCGCTGACCGAGGCCCAGCGCGCCGAGCTGACCGAGGCCGAGGACACAGCGCCTCCCGATCCCGGGCTGATCCGGCTCCGCGACCCGGACCGCGGCATTCGCTACCCCCGCTTCCAGTTCCGGCCCGGCACGGCCGAACCGCTGCCCGTCGTCCGCCGGATCAACACCCTGCTCCGCGCGGACCGCGACCCCTGGGGCGCCGCCGACTGGTGGCTGGGCGGCAACGCGTGGCTGGGCGGTGTCCCCGCGGACCTGCTCGGCGTCCTGCCCGACGAGGCACTGGAACGCGCCGCCGCCGAACTGGTGGGGGCGGTCTGATGAGCGGTCAGATCCCGCCCCGGGGCGTCCCCATGGAGCCGGTGTGCCACTCCCTTCCGGCGGGCACGGTGCTGTGGCGGTGCCACGAGGAGCGGTTCGGGGCCGGCGAGTTCAACCCGAACGTCGCCCACGAGTTCTTCAAGGGCAGCCGCTTCGACCCCACCGAGAAGGACCCCTACCCCTACCTCTACGCCGCCCTCGACCCGGTCACCGCCCTGTCCGAAGTCCTGCTCAGATCGGTCGAGTTCGGCGACGCCGGGGTGCGCCTGATCCCCTGGGCGCAGGCGTCCCGGTACGTCCTCTCCGCGGTCCGCACCACGGCGGACCTCTCCCTGGTGGACCTCACCACCGCCGAGGGGCTGGCCGCCGTCTGGCAGGACGACTGGCTGATCGACACCGAGGAGTACGCGGGCACCCGGTACTGGGTGCGGGTGATCCGCGAGCGCTGCGCCGACGTGCAGGGCCTGTGGTGGACGTCCAAACGCTGCCGCCCGCGCCCGGCGCTCCAGCTGTTCCAGGACCGCTGCCCGGGCACGCCCCTCGACCCGCGACCGCGGGAATGCCTGCGGCTGGCGTCGGCGGACGACGTGCGCAAGGTCAACCGGCTGCTGGCACCGCTGCGCGCGGTCGTCTCCGTACCGGAGGACTGAGGACCGGCGCATACGGCCGCCCCGGTCCCCTCACGGGGGCCGGGGCGGTTTCCGGTTCCGGGGTGCCGCGGGCCTCAGAGGTCGCGCGGCGCCGGCAGCAGCGGCTCGGCCCGGGACAGGCGCATCACCGACTCGCTGACGGCGGTGTCGTTCGCGCCCTCCCGCACCCCGTCGAGATACTTCGCGGCGGCGGCCTCGTACAGCCCGCGGGTGCAGGCGATCTGCCTGCTCGCGGCGGACCGGCGGGCCTGCCGTCGGTCCTCGGCCGTCGTCTGCGCGGCCCGCGCCCGCTCGGTGTCGGCGATGCTCCTCTCGCGCTCCCGCTGCAGATCGGCACGCCGCTCGACCGCCGTCCGGTACGCGTCGAGGAACGGGTGTTCCCGGAACAGACCGAGCAGGAAGCCGACCCCGCCCGAGAGCAGCAGCAGCGCGCAGAACAGCCAGGTCACCGTCTGGCTCGTCAGGTGCAGCCGGTCCACCAGGGTGGCGGTGTCGGCGGACGAGCCGCCGAGCCCGCGGAAGCCCGAGGCCTCCCCGCCGACTTTCGCCGGCGTGTCGTGCTGCATCACGAACCTGGCGCGCAGCGTGCCGAGCACCCAGGTCAGTCCGCCCCACACCCCGAGCAGCGACAGGGCCGGGAGCCAGCCGCTGCGCGGCGATCCGGTCGCCGCGCGCCATCGCAGCATGTGTCCCGCCAGGTGCGGCAGGATCAGCATGAGGACGGCCGAGGAGACGGCGAGCGTCCCGGACAGCGCGTCCCCGCCCGTGCTGCCGACCCCGTGGAAGGGCTGGTAGGCGACCCAGTAGACCGGTACCTCGACGGCCATGATGACGAGCAGCAGGACCAGGGTCAGCCAGCGGGGCAGACCGGGGCGGGTCGCCAGCCCCTCCCAGCCCTCGCCCGAGCCCATGTCGTCGGTCTTCCGCCGTGCGGCGCGGTACTCCTCCCGCAGCGCGGCGCGCGAGGTGTCGTCCGGGGCGGTGCCCGCCGTGGACACCGTCTGCCAGTCGTCGCCCGCGTCCGCGCTCTCCGCCTTGCCGTCCGGCTGCCCGGTTCCGTCGTCCGGCTGCCCGGTCCCGTGGTCCGGAAGGCCGGGGTCCGCCGCGGCCGGGGTGCGGCCGGCCGGCCGCCCGGGGGCGTCCCGGAACTGTTCGCGGAGCCAGCGTTCCTCCACCCCCTCGCGCAGCCGGTCCCGGAAGCGGATCCAGCGCGAGGAGCGGAGCGCGAGCAGGTTGAGCTGGCTCTTGGCCTCCTGGATGGCCTGGTCGGCCTCGCGCAGCCGCTCGTCCAGCAGCCGGGTCTCGGCCTGGCCCGCCGTCACGTCGGACTCCGCCTGGGCGTCCTGGAGCCGTGCCCTCTCCTCCGCCCGGTTCAGGTTCTCCTCGATCCGGTGGATCACGGCGTCCCGCAGCGAGGCCAGCTCGGCGAAGTAGGGCAGCCGGTCGCCGCCGTTGAGCACCCACGGGTCCAGCGTCTGCTTCCTGCCGTCCTTCCTGCCCCTCTTGCCGGCCTCGGCGAGCAGCCGCTTGTCGGTCCTGTTCTCGGGAACCGCGGGCCGGCCGGCGGGGAATCCACCGGTGACCGGGCCGGGCAGGGGCCCCGTGGTCTGCTGTGTGCTCCGCCCCGGGAACGGCACATGGCGGCCCGCCCTCCGGCGGCGCGGCCGGGGGGTGTCAGCGCTTGTACTGGTTGTCGACATGGGCCTTGGCCCTCCCTTCGAGTGCTTCCGTCCAGAAGGACTCGAAGTCGTCGGCCCTGCTGGGTTTCGCCGAGTACTGCATGCCGAGCCCCACGGGGAAGACCTCCATCCCCTTGATGCCGGGCAGCCCCCGCTTCCGTACGAGCGTGTCGATGACCTTCGCCCGCCTGGCCTTGGAGGTGAGGTCCTGGCGGGACAGGTGGAACTCCGGGTCGGCCTGGTCGAAGTCGCTCACCACGAGCACCTTCGGGGTCCCGCCGTCCTCGGGGACGGTCTCCCCGATGCGGGCCAGCGCCCCCCACACGTCCGAACCGTTCTGCCCGCGGGCGCACTTCAGCTCCGCGAGCGCGGCGACGGCGGCGTTGCGCTGGGCGTTCGCCCGCTGCACCTTCTGGTCGGTGTTCGCGTCGTGCGGCGGGTCGAGGTCCACCTGGCCCTGGCGGCAGGAGGAGCTGCGGGAGGAACGGGTGACGGGTGCGAAGTCCACGGTTCCGCACTTCTGGTCGGTGAGGAACTCGACGAGGCTGTCCTCGAGTTTGGCCTTCGAGTCGAATCCCTCTTTCACCGCGGCGGCCGAACCCGAACCGTCGACCACCACCCCGCAGGGCGTGGTGAGGGCTTCCTCCTGCTTGGTGCAGGACACGAGCGCGGAGAGCGCGCACATCAGCGGGACGACGAGGGCGAGCCGGCGGGCGGCGCGGGCGGGGGACCGGCGAGTGGTCCGGGCCGAGTGATGCACGATGACGGTCCTTGGCCTTCCTGGGAGCGGGAGACGGGGAGCGGGGTACCGGGGAGCGGAGTGCGCGGAGCGGACGGCGGGCGGCCGGGGGGCGCTCATCGCCCGCGGGCGCCGCTCGTGGCGTCGGTGCCGGGCACCGCCTGGTGGTCGAGGATGTGCAGGGCCTGGGCGACGGCCGACGGGTCGGCGTTGCGTCCGATGCCCTCCGGGGCGTACCAGCGGTCGCTGAGCAGGCTGTCGTCCAGGTTGGCCCAGGTGTGGTCCAGCTTGATCTCCCCGGGCAGCCAGCCCAGCGGCCGTGGCCCGCTGACCTGGCCGTCGTCCCGGGCGCGGGTCCAGGCGGCGTCCCAGTAGCAGGCGATCAACTGGTTCGCCTCGTCCGCGAGTTGCTGGGCCTGCTGTCGGCAGACGGCGGCGGCCGAGCGCCACTTTGCGACCCTCTGCCCGTACCGGGCGAGCGCGGCCGGCGCCGGATCCCTGCGCACGGTGTACTGGGTCACCACCCGCACCGACTCGGCCTGGATCCGGACGTACAGGTCGCGGTGCGCGGCCAGGGTGCGGGAGCGCAGCCGTGCGCTGCCGCGCCGCACCTGCGCGCGCAGCCCCAGGATGTACGGCGGCAGGCTGTCGTCGGCCGGTGTGTGTTCCGCCGTCTGCGTCAGGAAATTCCGCAGACCGGCCGCGTCCCGGCGACCGTGGAAACGGGCGCGTACCGACGAGAGGCGTCCGGCTTTCAGCCGTCGAACCCGGACATTTATTCGAGCTTTGTTGATCATTTCGAAGAGCCCCCATTCGTCGCGGGCGGTCCGGGTGGGAAGGCGCCGCGATGGGGAGAGAGTAGCGGAGCAAAACCCCTAGCGGGGCACGCGATTTGAGAGGAACCGATCATTCTTTGTGGGATTCCGGAAAACAACCGGATCCCGCCCGGCGGAGAGCCGGATCGCGGCCTTCCGGCAATTGCGGCCGGCCCTCGGCGCACTGGATACTCCAAGCCGGTGCGAGGAGGAGATGCCGTGGAATTACGCCTCGACGGGACGCACTACCCGTTGGAAACACTGGGCCCCGGAAAACGGCTCGGCGTCTGGTTCCAGGGCTGCTCGCTGGCCTGCCCCGGATGCATGTCCCGGCACACCTGGGACCCGGAGGCGGGGACTCCCGCCACGGTCTCCGAGGTGCTCGCGCTGTGGCGGCGGGCCCTCGCCGACGGGGCGGACGGCCTCACGGTCAGCGGCGGTGAGCCCCTGGAGCAGCCGGCGGCGCTCGCGGAACTCCTCGCCGGTGCGGCCCGCCTGCGGGACGGGGCCCGGCGCCGCGAGGGGAGTGCCGGGCCCCACCCCGCCGACCTGCTGGTGTACACGGGGTACGAACCCGGGGAACTGACGCCCGAGCGGCGGTCCGCTCTCGGCGGCGCGGACGCCGTGATCACCGGCCGGTTCCGGGTCGCGGAGCCCACCCGGCTGGCCTGGCGCGGCTCGGCCAACCAGCGGATCGTCCCGCTGACCCCGCTCGGCACCGCCCGCTACGCCCCGTACCTGACCCGGCAGGCACCGGGCCCACGGCTCCAGATCGGCCCCGCCGGCAGTGGGCGGCTGCGGTTCTACGGCGTCCCGCTGCGCGGCGAACTCACAGCACTGGAGCGGCGGTTGAGGCAGCGCGGGGTCGGTCTCACGGAGCGGAGCTGGCGCCCGTGAGCAGTCTGGCGTGGCTCTCCTCCGGCGTGACCATCAGCACCGACCAGGACGGGTCCCGGCGCAGCTCCGCCCGGATCGCCTCGAGCAGCCGGCGGGCCACCGTCTCGACGGGCAGGCCGCCCCGGCCGGCACCGAGCAGCGGAAAGCAGATCGAGGACATCGGCAGAGAGAGGAACTCGCTCTCGTGGCGGGCAAGTTCGAAGGACGTACGCACCACCTCGCCCAGCACGGCGGGCGACACGTGGTAGCGGTCGCCGCCGCCGACCGGGGTGGCGATCGCCGCGTGGTGGATGCGCCGCACCCCCTGGGCGGCCAGGGCGCCGGACGAGGTGGCGACCACCGTGCCCGGCCGCACGGGCCTGCCCGACCGCCCGTGCGTCCGCAGCCACACGCCCAGTTCCCGGGAGAGGACGTCGTCCACGACCTCGCCCGAGGCGTCCCGGAGGGCGGCGGCCCGGCGCAGCGCGCCGGACACCGTGGGGCGGAAGGTCTTGGACATCTCCAGATAGGTGTTCTCCGAGGAGACCAGGATGTCCACGTCCCGCACCTCCTCGATCGGGCAGACCCGGACGGTGATCCGGCCCGCCGGCGCCGCCGCGGCGGTGACCGGCCGGACGGCCGGGCGCCGGGCCGGGAACCCGCCGGCGACCGGAGCCGCGTGCACGGGCGGTGCCGCGTGCACGGGCGGCGCCGTGGCTGCCGGAGTCGTCAACTCCGGTACGGGATCGGTCGGTTGGCGCAGGGCCGTCTCCCGGGCGATGGCCAGGACCGCCGCCGCCAGTTCGGCGACGACATCGTGCTCCTGGCTCTTGCGGAACCGTTCGGTGGTCACGCCGTAGACGGCCGCCGCGGCCTTGCGCCGGTCGGTGCCGGGAACCCCGCGGCGCGCGGCGAAGATCCCGAACGAGTGGGCGGCGGCACGGGCCAGCGGGTCGCTGGAGTCGTCGTCCCGCACCGGGCGCCCGCCGGCCAGCCGCCGCACCGCAGCGCCCAGCAACTCCTCGATACCGGTCTGCTCGTCGTCCGGCCCGGTGCACAGGCCGGCCGCCGTGGCGGCCTCGCGCAGCGCGTCCCGGGTGCAGTGGCGCAACCCGGGCAGGCCGCGGCGCCTGACTTCCCTGAGTTCGGCGACGAGGCTTTCGTGCGTGGGCAGGGGGCACATGATGCGCATGGTAGCCCCGGCCGGGCATACGCTGAAGATCCGGGAAACTCCCCTTCACCCGACGGGAATCGGGATATCTTCATCGTCCTGCGGCCCGCGCCTCGGGCCCGCTCGCTCCGCATTGTGGCCCCCCGGTTCACTCAGCGCGTTCCCCGGAAGGCCGGTAGATGACGACCACGCCGCCCACCCGATTCGTCGACCCCGCCGACGGTGGTTTCACCAATGCGCGGATCATCGAGACCCGCCCGGTACGCGCCGACGTCCCGCCCGCACTCGCCGACCGTTTCCTGCTCGTCGCCGTGCTCTCCGAGGCGCGCCGGCCCGCCGAGGCGGTCGTCCTGCGCGTCCGTGACCTGACGGCACGTCACGGACCGGCGGAGATACCGCTGGTCCTCAAGTGGTACCACCGGCTGCACGCCCCGGACCCGGACGTCGAGCAGGAGCTGCGGGAGCTGGGCGCGCACCCGACCCCCCATCTGGAACGGCTCCTGGAGACCGGCGACGCCCACGGACACCCCTGGCAGCTGTACTGGTCGCACGGCGAGGAGACACTGGAGAAGTACCACGAGGACCACCCGGACGGCCTGCCCCCCGACGCCGTGCACGCGGTGGTGGGCCAGCTCTGCGACGCCGTCACCGCCCTGCACGAACGGGGCGTCGTCCACCGGGACATCACGCCCGACAACATCATGGTGCAGACGCGCCGCGGCGACACCGCCGACCTCGTCCTCGTGGACTTCGGCGCCGCCGTCCACCGGCCCGAGGAGGCGCTGGAGCCCCGGACCGACTGGCGCGGCAAGCCCCTCTATCTCGCACCGGAGGCCGGACTGCTCCGGCAGACCGTCTCCGAGGCCGGCGACTGGTGGTCGCTCGGCATGGTCACCGCCCAACTCGCCCTCGGCAGGCACCCCATCGAGTTCCGCCGGGACGAGGACGTGCTCGCGGAGATCGCCACGCACGATCCCGACGTCAGCGGCATCACGCACCGGCGGACCCGCCTGCTCTGCGAGGGCCTGCTCACCCGGGCGCCCGAGCAGCGCTGGCAGGCGGCACAGGTGCGGGACTGGCTGGACGGCAAGGACCCCGACGTCGCCCCGCGCACCGACGGGCGGATCTTCCCCGACGACCCCACGCGCCCCGCGGTGCAGCCCTTCCCGTTCATGGGCCAGGAGTTCACCGGCACCGAGCATCTCGCCGTCCACCTGGACCAGAACCACGTGTCGGCGGCGCGCTTGCTGGCCGACGACGAGGACCGGGCCCGACTGGTCGAGTGGCTGGGCCAGTTCGAGACCGTCGGCGGCCGCAGCCGCGGGGAACTGGACCGGCTCCGCCGACTGCGGCAGGACCTGGCACAGCCACCGCCCGTCGGGGTCGTCGTGGACCTGCTGAACTGGCTCGGCCCCGGCCTGGACGTCACCTGGCACGGAGCACCCCTGGACGCGCAGGGCATGCGCCGGCTCTGCCAGAGCGCCCGGGACGGACACGCCGACGCGGTGACACTGGTCCGGTACCTGGCGGACCACCCCGAGGTGCTCACCGGGCTCGCCCAGCGGCCCGGCGGCCACGGACTCGACCAGACCGCCGTCGCCTGGCGCGTCCTGCGCGACCGGTGGGAGCCCACCGTCCAGGAGCTGAGGCGCGACCGCAGGGACCGCGCCGACCTCAGACGCACCGTGGCCGTGGACGCCTGGCTGCTGCAACTGGCGCGCGAACCGGAACGCACCAGGGAACAGCTCACCCGCCTGCTGCTGCGGCTGCGCGCCGAACTCCCGGCGCGCGTCCCCTGGTTCGACGCGCTGCTGTCCGCCCAGGACGACGACGTACGCCTCGTCGTCGCCCTGCTGCTCACCGGCCGGGCGCGGAGGGACGCGCAGGCACTCAGCGACCGGCGGCTCGAAGAGGAGCACGCCCGGCTGCTGGCGGCCGACCAGGACGGACTCATCGCCGTACTGCGCCGGATGGACCGCCTGCCCACCCTGGGCTGGGCACTGCTCGGCGCCGTCGTCGTCACCGCCCCCTGGACCTTCGTCATCGGCCTCGCGGACGTGCTCGGCCGCGCCTCCCAGGAGGCGGTCGTCACCGCCTGGCTGGAGGCGCTGCCCGCCGCCGCGTTCGTCTTCGTGGTCGAGATGTGGACCGCCGTGTACATCGGCCCGCCCTTCTACCATCCCAGCCGGTCGCTGGCGGGCCTGCTGATCCGCAGCTCGGAGCGGCCCGGCAGGCTGGCCCGCACCCGGCTGGGGCGCTGGGCGGGGGCGGCGCTGCTCGTCCTCGCCGGCTTCGCCGGGTTCTACGCGGTCGCCGTGGCCCCGTGGCTGTGGCCGCTCGCCTCGGCCGCCGCCGTCGCCGTCTGGAGCGTCCGCCGCGGCTGGGCCTGGCGGCGGCTGCGCAGCGAGCGCCGGGCCCGGCGGGAGGCCCGCCGCCACGGCCGGCGGTGGCGGCCCGGACCCGACGGACAGCCCGGGGCCCGGCTCCCCCTCCGGGACCGGTGCCGCCGGCCGGCGCGGACGGTTCGCGGGTGGGCCGGGGAGCGGTGGCGCCGGGTACAGCAGGCGGCCGGGGGCTGGGGCGGTAGCCGGCTGCGGCAGGCGGCTCGCGGGCAGGCAGCTCGCGGGCGGGCCGGGAGCGGGTCACGGCGGCCGGGGCAGGCGGTCGGTGGCCGGTCCGGCGGCCGGTGGCGGCGGCTGCGGCAGGCGGCTCGCGCGCGGGCCGGGAGCGGGTGGCGGCGGGTACGGCGGGTGGTCCGCCGGCGGGCCGGGACGACGACCGACACGACAGGAGAGCAGACATGAGTTCGGGTCTCGCCTTGCCCGCGATCCAGACGATCGAGCCCGCGGTGTACTTCCCGCCGCCCCCGCCGCCCCTCGACCCGCAGGCGCTGCCGCACACCGGCATGCTGCACCTGCACGACGCGGCCGGCCAGGCCTCCGCGCACCTCACCGACGCGGCCGGGCACGCGGTCCACCAGGCCGCGGACGCCGCGCTCCAGGTGCTCGGCTCGCTCAGCGGCGTCCTGCTCGTGGGGCGGGCCGCCCTGCTCGGCACCCGTCTCCTCGCCGCGGCGGCGGTACGGGCCGCGGAGGAGCAGCGCTGTCTGGAGCGGCAGCAGCAGCTGGCCGCCACGGCCGCGGAGCAGTGGGAGGCCGCCGCGTTCGCCGCCGCCCGGCTCAACGCCCGCAGGACCGCCCTGCTGGCCCGCGTGGCACGGGCCGCCGCCGCGCACGGCGGTCCGCCCGGGTCCCCGCCGGCCCCCGACCTGCCCCCGCCGCTCACGCCCGTCGGGGAACGGCTCGGCGAACTCCGGCAGGAACTGGCCCGCGCCGAGGAGGCCCTGCGCCGCGCGGAGGAACGCCAGGCCGCGTGGGAACAGCAACGGCTCGCCGCCCTGCTCCGGCTCGACGAGGAGCGGGACGACGACTGGCAGAGCGCCCTGCGCGAGAGCCGGCAGCGCGCACTGCGACGGTTCTCCGCCGAGCGCACCGCCGACGCCGAGGCCCGCCAGATGCCCCGGCAGACCGCCCCCGGCCGTACCTCCGGCGCACTCGACCCCGAAGAGGTCCGCCGTACCGGCGCGGACATCCTCGGCGAGCTGGACCCGTACGCGGCCGCCGAGACCGCCGAACTCGCCGCGGGCGCCGTCCGGGACGCCGTACGCCGGGCCGCCGGCGACCCGCGCCGGGCCCGCATCCACCTCACCGAGGCCCGCAAGTTCGTCCGGGACGCCAACCGGCAGGCACAGCAGACCCGGGAGGCCCAGGAAGCCGCCGCCCTGCACTACGAGTTCCTCGGCTACGAGACCCCGGAGGGCGCCGAGGACCTCGCCCCGGCACCGGACGCCCTGGAGCTGCTCCGCCGGACCCTGGACGAGGGCACCCCGCTGACCCCGGCCGAACGGGACCTGGTCGAACGCCGGGTGGAGGAACGGCAGCGCGCCCTGGAGGCGATCTACATCCGGGAGCAGTGCGCGGGCGCCGTCGCCGAGCTGGCCAGGCGCTTCGGCGGCCAGGCCGGGGCGGGACGGCCCGAGGGCCAGGAGATCCGCCTCGACTGGACACCGGCCGGCTGGGAGCCCGGCCACTGGCTGCGGGCGACCCTGGTCGACGGCCGCCTCCGCGTGGCGACCATGTACCGGGGCGGCCCCGGGGAGCGGACGGCCGAGCAGCGCGCCCTGGACGACGCCCGCTGCGCCCAGACCCGGGAGCGGCTCGCCGAGTTCGAGGAGATCACCGGCGCGCTCGGCCTGGACCTCGAATTCAAGGTCGAACGCACCGAGGGGGCACTGTCGGGCGTGCTGGGGGAGGACGCCGTGGTGCTCGACGAGCCGGCCGTCACCCGTCGCGACGATCGCCGGGACGACCGCGCGGACACCGTCCGGCACCGGACGGTCGACGGCGGCGGACGCCGCTGAGTACGGCGAGCGGGCACCGCTGAGTAGGCGAGCGGGCACCGTTGAGTACGGCGAGCGGGCGCCGCCACGCCTGGTGAACGCCGCTGAGAGGACCGCACCATCCATGGCCGGCGCGCGGCCCCGAACAGCGCGCATCGGGGAGGAACGATGGACCTGTCCAAGGACGACCGGCTCCCGCCCTTCGTGGAGGAGCTGACCGGAACGCTGGGGGTGCACGCGCAGTACGTCCTGCACGGCAACATCCGTGATCTGCACCTCGTGCGCCGTCGCGGCCGGGACCGGTTCTACTCGCTGCACGACGTGCTGTGGAACCCGTTGCGGACGATGGGCTACGAGGCTCTGGTGCTGTGCGACCAGGTGACCGGCTTCCAGGTGGCGGACGTTGGCGAGAGCGGGGCCCGGGCCGCCGCCGCCGTGGACGAACTGCTGCACGGGCCACGGGAGTTCCCCGGGCAGACGGCGGCACAGCGCCAGGCCGTGCTGGAGCAGTTGCGGAACATCACCAACGGATGGGAGCGCCGGCGCGACGGCCGCCGGCTGTCACCGCTCAGGGTCGCCCTGGTGATCGACCACGCCTCCCGCCTCCTCACCGACCCGTCCCGGCTGACCCCCGAGGAACGGGACTTCTTCCTCGCCTGCCTCAAGCTCGCCGACGAGGCCGAGCCGTTGCCGCCCCGGAAGGGCCCCGGTGTCGTACCGAAGGGACCGGGCCTGTTCAACCCGGTGATCTGGCTCGCCGAGGGGGAGCGGGACGTGCCCGGCTGGCTGATCGCCGGCAGTGAGCGGATCCGCGCGGTCGCCGTGCCGGAGCCGGACGCGGACGAACGCGGCACGATGGCCCGTCTCCTCCACGAGCGGTACGAGCGCTACGCCGGCCACGGCAGCCGCGACGGCTCCGCCGCACCCGACGGTGTGAACGCCGGTAAGAACACAGGCGTGAACGCCGGCGTGAACACCGGCACGGGAACCGGTGTGGACGCCGAGGAGACGGCGCGCGCGGTCGGCGCCTTCGCCCGGGCGGCCTCCGGACTGAGCCTGCGGTCCATGGAGGAGAGCGTGCGGCTCGCCCGGTCCCGCGGTCTGCCGTTCGCCGCCATGCCGGACGCCGTACGGATCTACCGGCTGGGCGTGGAGAAGAACCCGTGGAGCCGTGACGAGATCCGGCAGCGCATCCTCCGCGGCGAGGACCCGCGCAACGAGCGGTCCATCCCCAACCGGGTGCTGGGCCAGGAGGCGGCCGTGGCGATGACCCTGGACATCCTCAAGCGCGCCGCGCTGGGGCTGTCCGGCGCACAGGCCACCAGCCCCGGACACCGGCCGCGCGGTGTGCTGTTCTTCGCCGGCCCCACCGGAACCGGCAAGACCGAACTGGCCAAGGCCGTGGCCTCCGTCCTCTTCGACAGCGACCAGGCCTATCTCCGCTTCGACATGAGCGAGTTCTCCGCCGCGCACTCCGCCGACCGGCTCGTCGGCGCACCCCCGGGCTACGTCGGTTACGAGGCGGGCGGCGAACTGACCTCCGCCGTACGGGAGAACCCGTTCCGCGTCATCCTCTTCGACGAGATCGAGAAGGCCGACAAGGGCATCCTGGACAAGTTCCTCCAGGTCCTGGAGGACGGCAGGCTCACCGACGGGCAGGGCGTCACCACCTACTTCAGCGAGTGCGTGCTCATCTTCACCTCCAACCTCGGCGTGCAGCGCACCGACCGGGAGACCGGGGAACGCGAGTGGATCGTGGAACCCGGCACGCCCTACAAGGAGTTGGAGGCCACGGTCCGGGACAACGTCAAGAAGCACTTCGAACAGGTCATCGGGCGCCCGGAGTTGATGAACCGGATCGGCGGCAACGTCGTCGTCTTCGACTTCATCTCCGACCACGTCGCCGAGCAGATCTTCGACCTCCAGGTCCGCAACATCCAGCGCCAGCTGGCCCAGGGGCACCAGCTCGTCCTCCGGATCGAGGACAAGGCCCGGCGCGAGCTGCTGGAGTACTGCACGCGGGACAAGTGGAACGGCGGCCGTGGCATCGGCATGGTGCTGGAGACCCATCTGATCAACCCACTGGCCCGGGAACTGTTCGCCGCGCCCGACCTCGGGCCGGGTACCACGGTGGTGGTGACGGACGTCCGGGAGGCCGACAGCGGCCGGGTGGACACGCGGGTGGTCCTGAAGAAGGGAGACGCCGGTGGCGGGGGTACGCGACTGGGATGACGACGACGACTGGGGTGGGGACGACTGGGGTGGCGACGACTCGGGTGCCGAGGACCACGCCGACGACGGAATGCCGGACGACGACGGGGCCGACGCCGACCGGGGTCACGAGGCCCCGGCAGGCGACCCCCCGGCAGGCGACCCCCTGGCAGGCCCCGCCGACGACGCCCGGGCCGGCGACGACGGGGACGAGGGCGACGACGGGGACGAGGGCGACGACTGGGGCAGGGTCGGCCGCTCCCGCCTCCTCCCGCGCCCCGCGTCCGCCCCGTCCGTCGGTGAGCGGTGCCGGGACTGCGCGGCGGTCGTCCCCGCCGGTACGGCCGTGTGCCCCGCGTGTCTGACCCCGGTCGGCGCACCCCGGCGGGAGACCGGTACGGGCCGGCGGCCGGAGCGACTGGCGGGCGGTGCGCTGCGGCTGGTGTTCCGGGCCGGCGGCCGGCACCTGGACGTGCCGCGCGGCACGGAACTCCGGCTGGGCCGCAGCAGCAGCTGGGCTCCCGAGGCGTCGGCGCTCCTGGCCGACGAGGAGACCGTGTCGGGCCGGCACGCGACCGTCCTGCACACCGCGGACGGGGCGGCCTGGGTGACCGAGGTCGCGCAGGGCGCCACCAACGGCACCCGCCTCAACGACCGCGTGCTGGTGCCGGACCGGGCCGAGCGGCTGCGCAACGGCGACCGGATCGAACTGGGTCCCCGGGTCGGCTTCGTGGTCCGCGGCGTCGAGGACGAGCCCGCCGGGCCGGACGGCTGAGCACTGCCGACCAGCTGAGCGCCGCCGTACGGGCTCAGGCCTGGGCACCGCCGTACGGACTCAGCCCTGGCCGCCGCCCAGCGCGGCCACCGCGGACTTCGCTGCCTTGATGGCCCCCTTGTTGATCTCGTCCGTGTCGGGGGCCTTCTTGGTCTCGAAGTCGCTGCCGTTGTAGGTGACGATGACGAGGGCGTTGGCGACGCGGACCATCACCACGCCCTCACGGGTCTGCTGTTTGTCCTCCGTGGTGAGGTTCACGACGGAGTAGGCGCTGTCCCCGAGCCCCGGCACGACCCCGCCGCCGCTCTTCTCGGCGACCCGCTGCTCGTACTCCTTCTTCGCCTCCTGCTCCGACTCGCCGATCTCGAACGACACGTCGAGCCAGCGGTAGTCGTAGCCCTGGAGGGCGTTCCAGGAACAGGTCCGGCGCAGCTCCGTGTCGGTGGACGGGATCTCCTTGCCGGCCGTCTTCGCGCCCGGCACCAGCGACTTGACGGTGGCCACGGGCACCGCGGCGCAGGGGGAGGGCGCGGTCGAGTACGTCTTCGCCGCCCCGGAGGACGACGGGGCCGCGGAGGAGGACTCGGACTCGGCAGGCGCCTCCTGGGCCGTCTGGTGCCCGGCGGCGGCCGGCGGTGCGGCCGGCCCGGACGACAGCGCCCAGCCGGCGCAGGCGAGCACCGCGACCGGCGACAGACGCGCGGTGAGAGCGAGCGGCAGAGGAAGGGAACGCACGACGCACTTCTCGTGGGGGAGGGGGTGCGGAGGGGTCCGCATGGTGGACGGGGACGACAGTGTCACATGACTGCCTGTGGGGCGGAAGTGCCAACGCGCTGCGTACCCGGCCGGTCACGACGGCCTGCGCCCGGTGTCCGGCTTTGCCCTTTATCTCCCGCACGGGTGCCCGCCGTTCGCCGTCTACGGCACCCTCGCCGTCCACTCCGGAGAGGTGAACTTGGTGCGCGCCAGCTCCTGCGCGCGGGTCACTTCCGCGTCGGTCACCTTGCCCTGTGCCAGGCCGTAGCGCGCGCGGAAGGACTCGATCATCCGGTCGATGACGGCCTCCCGGGGCAGTCCCGTCTGCCGCCGCAGCGGATCGACCCGCTTCTTCGCGCTCCTGGTCCCCTTGTCGGACAGCTTCTCCCGCCCGATGCGCAGCACCTCGACCATTTTGTCCGCGTCGATGTCGTACGACATGGTCACGTGGTGCAGCACCGCGCCCGGGCCGCCGTCCGGTCCGACGATCCGCTTCTGTGCCGCGCCCGCGATCTTGCCCTGGTCCGTGGCGATGTCGTTCAGCGGCTGATACCAGGCCCGGATGCCCATGTCACCGAGGGCGCCCAGCACCCAGTCGTCCAGGTAGGCGTAGCTGTCCTGGAAGGACAGGCCCTGGACGAGCGACTCGGGCACCGACAGCGAGTAGGTGATCGTGTTGCCCGGCTCCACGAACATCGCGCCGCCCCCGGAGATCCGCCGCACCACCTCGATGCCGTGCCGTGCGGCGCCCTCCGCGTCCACCTCGTTGCGCAGCGACTGGAAGCTGCCGATGATCACCGCCGGGGCGCCCCACTCCCACACCCTCAGCGTCGGGGGCCGCCGGCCGGCGGCCACCTCGGCGGTCAGCACTTCGTCCAGCGCCATGTGCAGGGCCGGGGGCTGCGCGGCTTCGTGGATCAGCTGCCAGTCGTAGTCCGTCCAGTCCGTGGCGTGCGCGAGCGCCCGGCGCACCGCGATGCCGACGCCGTCCGCGGTCAGGCCGTACATCACCGTCCCCTCGGGCAGCGCCGCGTCGATCCGCGCGGCCAGCCCCGCCGCGTCGGTGTCCGCGGGGGCACCCTCCAGCGCGAGGTTCACCGCGTCCAGCGCCTCGTCCGGCTCCAGGAAGAAGTCCCCCGCCACGCGCACCCGCCGCAGCACGCCGTCCTCGACGTCCACGTCCACGACGACGAGCTTGCCGCCGGGCACCTTGTACTCACCGTGCACTTCCCGAGCCTCCGTTCCTGCCGCACGAGATCAACGCCCGCGCCGGCCGGGGTGTTCCCGGACCTCCCGGGGAGGTCTCGCCGGACGACGAAACTCCGGAAGACGCTCGGAATCGTTTCTGGTCGCCACCTTTTCTCTCCTGCCGGATGGGGCCCATCCTCGGATCAAGGTCCACCGATGAACCCAACCACCGAGGTCGCAGATGCACTTCACGACGCGCCCCACCCTGCAAGGCACCTTCGGCATGGTGTCCTCCACCCACTGGCTCGCCTCCCAGTCGGCGATGGCGGTCCTGGAGGACGGCGGCAACGCCTTCGATGCGGCCGTGGCCGGCGCCTTCGTGCTGCACGTCGTGGAGCCGCACCTCAACGGACCGGCCGGCGAGGTGCCGATCCTGCTCGCCCCGGCGGGCGGCGAGGTGCGGGTGCTCTGCGGGCAGGGCGTGGCCCCGGCGGGCGCCACGCCGGCCCACTACCGCGGGCTCGGGCTGGACCTCGTACCGGGCACCGGACCGCTCGCCGCCGCCGTGCCCGGCGCCTTCGACGCCTGGCTGCTGCTCCTGCGCGACCACGGCACCAAGTCCCTGCACGACGTGCTGAAGTACGCCATCGGGTACGCCGAACACGGGCACGCGCCCGTGGAGAACGTCGGCCTGACCGTGGAGAGCGTACGGCGGCTGTTCGAGACCGAGTGGACCACCTCGGCCGAGGTGTACCTGCCGGGCGGCAGGGCACCCCGCCCCGGCACCCTGCTGCGCAACCCCGCCCTCGCCGCCACCTGGAAGCGGCTGCTGGCCGAGACCGCCCGCGCGCGGGGGCGGGAGGCCCGGATCGACGCGGCGCGCGAGGTGTGGCGCTCCGGCTTCATCGCCGAGGCCCTGGTACGGCAGTCCCGGCGGCCCACCATGGACACCAGCGGCGAGCGGCACACCGGCACGCTCACCGAGGCCGACCTCGCCGGCTGGTCGGCGACCTACGAGACCCCGGCGACGTACGACTGGAACGGCTGGACCGTGTGCAAGGCCGGCCCCTGGAGCCAGGGCCCCGTCCTGCTCCAGCAGCTCGCCCTGCTCCCGCCCGAGCTGCCCGCCTACGGCTCCGCCGACTACGTCCACCTGCTGATCGAGGGCTGCAAGCTCGCCATGGCCGACCGTGAGGCCTGGTACGGCGACGCCGCCGAGGTGCCCCTCGCGGACCTGCTGTCGGACGACTACAACGCCGTACGACGGTCCCTCGTCGGCGAGAAGGCCGACCACGAGCTGCGCCCCGGCAGCCCCGGCGGACGCGTCCCGCGGCTGCCCGCGCTCGCCCACGCGCGCGTGCCGGCCGCCGGCGCCCCCGGCTTCGACCCGATGGGCGCCGGCGAGCCGACCGTCGCCAGGCCGACCGGCGAGCCGAAGGTCGCCGCCGACGGCACGACCCGCGGCGACACCTGCCACCTGGACGTCGTCGACCGCTGGGGCAACATGATCGCGGCCACGCCCAGCGGCGGCTGGCTCCAGTCCAACCCCGTCGTCCCCGAGCTGGGCTTCCCGCTCGGCACCCGCCTGCAGATGACCTGGCTGGAGGAGGGCCTGCCGGGCTCGCTCACCCCCGGCCGCCGGCCCCGCACCACCCTCACCCCGTCCCTCGCGCTGCGCGACGGCGTGCCCGTCATGGCGTTCGGCACGCCCGGCGGCGACCAGCAGGACCAGTGGCAGCTGCACTTCTTCCTGGCCGCCGCCCTGCGCGCCCCCGTCCGCGGCGGCCTCGACCTCCAGGGCGCCATCGACGCCCCCAACTGGCACAACGACAGCTTCCCCAGCTCCTTCCACCCGCGCGGCCGCCGCCCCGGCAGCGTGACCCTGGAGTCCCGCACCGACCCCGCGGTGATCGAGGAACTGCGGCGGCGCGGCCACGACGTCACCGTCGGCCCCGCCTGGTCCGAGGGCCGGTTGTGCGTGGTGGCCCGCGACCCGGAGACCGGCGTCCTGTCGGCGGCCGCCAACCCGCGCGGGATGCAGGGCTACGCGGTGGGCCGCTGACAGCGGTGCCGTGCCCCGGCCGCCGGCCGTGCCGGCCCTGCGCCCGCCGGTCGACGGTCGTGCCGGCCTCGCGCTTGTCCGTGCGGTGGCGGGAGGGGCCATGCGCTTGTCCGTGCGGTGGCGGGACCGGCCCCACGGCTGCCCGGTCGACGGTCGTGCCGGCCTCGCGCCTGCCCGTGCGGTGGCGGGAGGGGCCCTGCGCTTGTCCGTGCGGTGGCGGGACCGGCCCCACGGCTGCCCGGTCGACGGTCGTGCCGGCCTCGCGCCTGCCCGTGCGGCGGCGGAGAGGCCCTGCGCCTGCCCGGTCGACGGTCGTGCAGGCTCCCCGCCTGCCCGTACGCCGGCGGGGGCGGCCCCGCGACGCCCGTACGTCGGTAGGATCGGCCCGCGCGGCACCCTTCGCCGGCAGCACCCCCCTGGCCCCCCTACCCCCGCTGTCGCGACCGCTCCTCGCCCGACGGCCCGACCGGGCCTCGCCCGGCGACGGCGCCGCCGCCCCCGCTCTTCACCCCGATTCCACCCCGCGTCCACCGGCCGGGGGCGGGGATTGTCAGTGGGGCGTGCTCTCATGGGGGGCATGATCGAAGAGACGGAAACCATCGAGGAGTTTCTCGCCCGCTGCTCGGCCGACGTGGAGGAGGCGGTCCGCAAGGCCGCCGAGGCCGAGATACTGCCCCGCTTCCGCCGCCTCGCCGCACACGAGGTGGACCAGAAGAGCGGCCCGCACGACCTGGTGACGGACGCCGACCGCCTCGCCGAGCTGCGGCTCACCGAGGACCTCGGCTCGCTGCTGCCCGGCTCGGTCGTCGTCGGCGAGGAAGCGGTGCACGCCGACCCGGCGGTCTACGAGGCACTCCAGGGCGACACCCCGGTCTGGATCGTCGACCCGGTGGACGGCACCCGCCAGTTCGTGCACGGCGACGACGGCTTCTGCACCCTGGTGGCACTCGTGCACCGGGGTGTCGTGATCGCCTCCTGGACCTACGCGGCGGCGCGCGACCAGCTCGCCACCGCCGTCCGCGGACAGGGCGCCTTCCTCGACGGGCAGCGGCTGTTCGCCGGCCCGCCCGCCCCCGGCCGGGACCTCGTCGTCGCCACCTCCCACCCGGACTACACCACCGACGAGCAGAAACACGCGCTGCTCCCCCTGTGGACCGACGGCCTCGCCCCGCGCCCCTGCGGCTCTGCGGGCCTGGAGTACCTCGCCGTCGCCCGGGGCGAGCTGGACGCCGTGGCGTTCTCCTGGGAGGCGGCCTGGGACCACGCGGCCGGTCTGCTCCTGGTCGAGGAGGCGGGCGGCGCGCACCTCACCCTGAGCGGCGAGCCGTTCCGCGTCACCGGAGGCAACGCCCTGCCGTTCACCGCCGCCCGGGACGAAGCCACCGCCCGGCGGGTCGCCGGCCTGCTGCGCACGGCGTCCTGACCCCCGGGTGCCACCCGGGCCGGGGGAGTGTCGGTCCCCCGGCATATCCTGATCTCGAATGGCCGTCGGCTGACGAAGGGGTCCGAAGGTGCCGTCGATGCTCGATGCGGTCGTGGTGGGTGCGGGACCGAACGGACTGACCGCAGCCGTGGAGCTGGCCCGCCGCGGCTTCTCCGTGGCCCTGTTCGAGGCGAAGCCCACCGTGGGCGGTGGCGCCCGCACCGAGGAGCTGACCCTGCCCGGCTTCCGGCACGACCCGTGCTCGGCCGCGCACCCCCTCGGTATCAACTCCCCGGCGTTCCGCGCGATGCCCCTCGACCGGTACGGCCTGGAATGGCTGCACGCCCCGCTCCCCATGGCCCATCCGTTCCTGGACGGCACCGCGGCCGTGCTGTCCCGCTCGGTGGCCGAGACCGCCGCCTCGTTCGGACCGCGCGACGCGGGCCCGTACCGCAGACTGGTCGAGCCGCTCCTCGCCCGCTGGGACACCCTCGTCCGGGACTTCATGTCCCTGCCGCTGACCGCGCTCCCGCGCGACCCCGTCACCCTGGCCCGCTTCGGCCTGGCCGGTCTCCCGCCGTCCACCTGGCTGATGCACCGCTTCAAGGAGGAGCGGTTCAAGGCCCTGTTCGCCGGCCTGGTCGCCCATGTGATGGCACCGTTGGGCGGCCTGGCCACCAGCGCCATCGGACTGGTCTTCGCCCTGTCCGCCCACGCCCGCGGCTGGCCGGTGCCCCGCGGCGGCTCCCAGGCCATCTCCGACGCTCTCGCCGCCTACCTGACCGACCTCGGCGGCGCCGTGCACACCGACTACGAGGTCAAGCGGCTGGACGACCTGCCGCCCGCACGCGCGTACGTCTTCGACACCTCGCCCGCCGCGCTCGCCCGCATCGCCGGCTTCGGCGACTACTACGCGAACTACCGCTACGGCCCCAGCGTCTTCAAGATCGACTACGCGCTGGACGGCCCGGTGCCGTGGACCGCGCCCGAGGCCCGCACTGCCGGCACCGTGCAGATCGGCGCGAGCAAGGCCGAGATCGGCACCGCCCTGCGCGCCGCCTCCCGGGAGGGCCGCGCCCCCGACAAGCCGTTCATGATCACCGTGCAGCCCAGCGTGGCCGACCCCGGTCGCGCCCCCGAGGGCAAGCACGTCTTCTGGGCCTACGGCCATGTCCCCAACGGCTGGTCGGGCGACCTCACCGAGGCCATAGAACGCCAGCTGGAGCGCTTCGCCCCCGGCTTCCGCGACCGCGTGCTCGCCCGTGCCACCGCGGGGCCCGCCGAGATGGCCGCCCGCAACGCCAACTACGTCGGCGGTGACATCGCCTGCGGCGCGGCCTCCGGACTCCAGCTGCTGCTGCGCCCCAAACTGTCCCTGTTCCCGTACCACACCCCCCACCCGGCCGTCTTCATCTGCTCCTCGGCCACCCCGCCCGGCCCCGGTGTGCACGGCATGTCGGGCCACAACGCGGCCAAGGCCGTCTGGCGCAGGCTGAGGCAGACATGACCACCATCACCCTGGTCCAGGGCGACATCACCCGGCAGCACGCCGACGCCATCGTCAACGCGGCCAACTCCTCCCTCCTCGGCGGCGGAGGCGTGGACGGCGCGATCCACCGGCGCGGCGGCCCCGCCATCCTGGAGGAGTGCCGCGCCCTGCGCGCCTCCCGCTACGGCAAGGGCCTGCCCACCGGCCAGGCGGTCGCCACCACGGCGGGCGAACTGGACGCCCGCTGGGTGATCCACACCGTGGGCCCCGTCTACCAGGACTCGGGCAGTGATCCCGCCCTGCTCGCCTCCTGCTACCGGGAGTCGCTCCGCGTGGCCGACGAGCTGGGTGCCCGGACGGTCGCCTTCCCGGCGATCTCCACCGGCGTGTACCGGTGGCCGATGGACGACGCGGCTCGTATCGCGGTGGAGACGGTGAGGAACGCGCCGACGGCCGTGGAGGAGGTCCGGTTCGTGCTGTTCGACGACCGTGCGTACGACGCGTTCGCCCGGCAGACCGGCTGACGCACGCCACGGTCCGCCCGGCCGCCACGCCTCACCCGAACGGCGTAGCACCCGATGCGCCCGGCCGCTGCCCGGCCGACGCTCGGAGTGCCCGTGTGCTCCTCGCGAGCGCGCGGGCCCCGGACGGAACGGGGGAGGCAGAAAGGACACGCTCATGAGCCAGGCAGCGCAGCCCACCGGACCGGCCTCCCCGGGGGGCTCGTGGCCGCCGCGGCAGCCCGGGTCCCGGGCCGGCGGCTGGGTGACCGGCGGCGTCACGTTCGCCGGAGTCCTGATGGTGTGCAGCGGCATCCTCGCCGTCCTCCAGGGGATCGCCGCGATAGCCGGGGACGACGTCTACTTCCGCGTCGGCTCCTACGTCTACAAGATGAACCTCACCGGCTGGGGCACGATCCACATCATCGTCGGCGCTCTGGTCCTGCTGACCGGCATCGGCCTGCTCATGGACATGGCCTGGGCACGCTTCGCCGGTCTGTTCCTCGTGGCGCTCAGCCTGATCGCACAGTTCCTCTTCCTGCCCTACCAGCCCGTCTGGTCGTTCATCATGATGGCGATCGACGTCTTCGTGATCTGGGCCCTGGCGTCCCGTCAGGAAGCGGCGAGCTGAGGCCTGGACGGCCGGTTCAGCCCAGCTCGCGCAGGGCCCGGCCGAGCAGCGCCACACCCTCCGCGACGACACCCGGCGGGGTGGCCGCGTAGCCGAGGACCAGGCCGGGCCGGCCGGGGGACTGCCGGTGCCAGGAGAGCGGCTGGCACTTCACCCCGTGCGCGAGCGCCGCCGCGGCGAACGCGGTGTCGGGCACGTCCGAGGCGTACGTCACCGTCAGATGCAGGCCCGCCGCGGCGCCGTGGACCCGCGCGCCCGGCAGGTGCTCGGCGAGGGCGGCGATCATCGCGTCCCGGCGCCTGCGGTGGCGCCCGCGCAAGGTCCTGAGGTGCCGCTCCAGTTCACCCGACTCCATCAGCCGGGCCAGCACCAGCTGCGGCAGCACCGCGTTGCCCAGGTCGTTGAAGCGCTTGGCGTCGACCAGCGCGGCGCGGTAGCGGGCCGGTGCCACCAGCCAGCCGATCCGCAGCGCGGGTGCGAGCAGCTTCGACACGCTGCCCAGGTAGCAGACCCGGTCGGCCAGCAGGGCGCGCAGCGCCGGGACCGGCGGCCGGTCGTAGCGGTGCTCGGCGTCGTAGTCGTCCTCCAGGATCAGCCCGCCGTCCCGCGCCCACCCCAGCAGCTCACGCCGGCGTTCGCCGCTGGTCACCACGCCCGTGGGGAACTGGTGGGCGGGCGTGAGCAGCACGGCCCGGGCGCCGGTCGCCCGCAGCGCGTCCACCCGTACGCCCTCCTCGTCGACCGGCACCGGCGGGGTGGCCAGACCCCCGTTCGCCAGGTGCTGGCGGGCCCCGAGCGAACCGGGATCCTCCACCGCGACCGCGTCCACGCCGTCCGCGCGCAGCACCGGGTGCAGCAGCGTCAGCGCCTGCGCGGTGCCGGCCACGATCAGCACCGCGTCCGGTTCCACCCGTACGCCCCGCATCCGCGCGAGCCACTCGGCGACGGCCCGCCGCAGCGGGGGCGCTCCGCGCGGGTCGCCGTACCCGAGCCGCTCGGCCGACAGCTCCGCGAGCACGGCCCGCTCGGCCCGCAGCCAGGCCGCCCGCGGAAAGGTGCTGAGATCGGGCCGCCCCGGAGTGAAGTCGACGGCGGCGGGTGCGGCCCGCAGGGCATCGAACACATCGGCCCCGGGCACCCCGCCGAACACCCCGCCGGGGACCAGGAACCCGACAGGCGCCAGACCACGGGAGCCACTGCACTCGCCGCCGCCCCGCCCGGGGTCCGGCCCCCCGTGCTCGCCGTGGCGTGGGCGGGTGTCCGGCCACCCCGGCCCGCCGCCCCATCCGGTGTCCGGCCCGCCTGGCTGGCCGTGGTGTCGGTGGGTGTGCGGCCCGCCCGGCTCGCCGCCGCTGAGCCCGGCGTACGGCTCAGCGGGTTCCCCGCTGCCTCGCTCGGGGTCCGGCCCGCCGGGCTCGCCGTCGTGTCGGTGGGTGTGCGGCCCGCCCGGCTCGCCGCCACCCCGCCCGGTGTCCGGCCCCCCGCGTTCGCCGCCGCCTCGCCTGGCATACGGCCCCCCGTGTTCGCCGCCGCCTCGCCCGGCGTACGACTCACGGCCCTCGCCATCACCCCGCC
Organism: Streptomyces sp. NPDC028928; assembly: GCF_055564915.1. Classification (NCBI taxonomy): domain Bacteria; kingdom Bacillati; phylum Actinomycetota; class Actinomycetes; order Kitasatosporales; family Streptomycetaceae; genus Streptomyces; species Streptomyces sp. NPDC028928. Next base: position 253,605 of record NZ_JBVHVI010000010.1, on the reverse strand, counting down.
CGGCACACGGCCCACCACATCCGCCGGCACCTCCACGAGCAGCCGACCCCCCACAAGCAGCCGACCCTCCACGAGCAGCCGGCCCCCCACAAGCAGCCGGCCCTCCGTGACCAGCCGGCCCCCCGCGAGCACCGTCGGCAGCGACGGCACCGCACCCGTCAAGATCACCAGCACCGCCGGTATCGCCCAGGCCACCGGCGCAGTACGTCTCACCGGCACGCTGCGAGAACTCAGCGCCGGCCCGACCCGAGCCGACCCCGGCCCCTTCGCCCGGACCGCCGTCGGCAGGCCTCGGCGGGGACACGGTGAACGGGGTCGCGACCACGACCGTGCCTCCGCGGCGGCGGCCCGTCACCTGGCCGTCCTCGGCGAGGCGCCGGTACGCCTCGGTCACCACGCCCCGGGACACGCGCAGTTCCGCGGCGAGCACGCGGGTCGGCGGCAGCTTGCTGCCCACTGTCAGGCGGCCGTCGGCTATGGCCTGCCGCAGCCGCCCGGCCAGCCACTCGGCCTTCCCGCCGGCGGGCACGTCGGCGACCGCCAGTTGCAGGAAGTCCGAGCCACGCGCCGCCATCTCCGCCGTGTCCCGCCCCTCGTCCACCCGGCCCATGCTGTCACGGGGTCACTGCCCGAAGGCGAACTCCGGTGCTCCCGCGGTGAGGACCGCCGCAGCCGTGGTGGCCGGCCAATGGGCCGCCATCTCCTCCTCGACCGTCTTCAGCACCTCGGCCACCGCCTCCGCGCCCCCGTCGTGCATCGCCTCCGTCACCACCAGCACCCGGCCGGTGTGCGCGCCGACCGCCGAGTGCCCGCTCTGCCGGTGGGTCCAGCGGCGCGCGTGTGCCCGGCCCGCGGAGTCGACGAAGGTCACCTCGCCGGGCGCGGGATGCTCGACGCCACCGCCGAAAGCCGTGTACGTCTCGTCCCCGCGGGCCGGGCGCACCTCCAGCAGCGGCCCGGCGATCCGGTCGACGTCGAGAACCGCCACCGGAACCGCGTACGCCACCGAGACCGCGTTGCACAGGTCCACCAGCGGATGGATGCCCGGCAGGGCTCCCTCCTTCCGCAGCCGGCGCAGCAGAGACTCCGAGGCGGAGCGGTACTGCGTCGGCCGCAGCCCCATCCGGGTGAAGGTCCGCCGCCAGGCCAGCACCTCGGGGAACTCCCCCGCACTGGCCCGCGCCAGCCGGGCCACGGCCCGGTCGGTGTGTACGGAGGCGCGCTGCCGGGTGTCCGCAGGGGCGTCGACGCCGGCGGCGTACAGCGCGCCGGCGGACAGTTCGGGGAACGCGGCCCAGACCTCCTCCGCGTGCCGGAATCGCACGCACGTCGAGACGCTCAACAGGACCTCCTCGGTGATCGGGACCAGGGATCACCACCCTGCCCAGCCCTTGGCCCGGCGGCCAGGGCCAAACAAGGCCCGGATGACAGGTCCATAAGTCCGCGTGACATCATCGGCCGGGTCCGGGACCGTCGTACGAGGAGCACGAGAAACACGATGAACCCCGCTCTGCTGGACGACTTCTCCCTGGAGATGACCGGCAAGGACGTGCCCGGCCTCGAGGAGGCCCGCGACAGCATCCCGCCGGGCACCCGGATCAACGTCACCTTCCTGGCCGGCGAGGACACCGGTACCCGGCTGCGGGCCGCCCGCGCGGTCAAGCGGCTCGGTTTCGTCCCCGTACCGCACATCTCCGCGCGCCGTCTGCCCTCCCGGCCCGCCCTGGAGGAGTTCCTCGCCGGGCTGGCGGCCGACGGCACCGCCGAGAACGTGTTCCTCGTCGGCGGCGACCCGGCCCGGCCCGAGGGCCCCTACGAGGACGCCCTCGCCGTCCTGCGCACCGGCCTGCTCCGCCGCCACGGCGTCCGGCACGTCGGCATCACCGGCTACCCCGAGGGCCACCCCGGGATAGCCGACCCGACGCTGTGGGCCGCGCTCACCGACAAGGCGGCGGCCATCGGGGCGGAGCGGTTCACCGGGGACGTCATCACCCAGTTCGGCTTCGACGTCGACCCGGTCCTCACCTGGCTGGAGGCCCTCCGCGCGCGGGGCGTGCACCTGCCCGTCCGCATCGGCGTCCCCGGACCGGCCGGCGTGCGCCGGCTGCTCGGCTACGCCACCCGGTTCGGCGTCGGCACCAGCGCCTCCGTGGCCCGCAAGTACGGGTTCTCGCTGACCAACCTCATGGGGACGACCGGCCCGGACCGGTTCCTGCGCACGCTCGCCGAGCGGTACGACCCCGACCGGCACGGCACGGTGAAGGTGCACTTCTACACCTTCGGCGGACTGCGGGCCACCGCCGAGTGGATCACCCGGTTCCGCCAGGAGGTGCCCGCCGCCGGCCGGGCCTGACCGGCTCCCTGGCCAGACCCACGTACGTGTCGGATTTCCGCCAGCGCCCGGGGTGCGCGGTGGCCGATGCTGGACCCATGCAGACAGGGACGCACCTCGACCGGGAGCACTGCGTGCGCGCCGTGCAGTCCAAGGACGCGCGGTTCGACGGATGGTTCTTCACGGCCGTACTGACCACCCGGATCTACTGCCGGCCGAGCTGCCCGGTCGTGCCGCCCAAGCCGGAGAACATGACGTTCTACCCGAGCGCCGCCGCCTGCCAGCAGGCCGGGTTCCGGGCCTGCAAGCGCTGCCGCCCCGACACCAGTCCGGGCTCCCCGGAGTGGAACCGGCGCGCCGACCTGGTGGCCCGGGCCATGCGGCTGATCGCCGACGGGGTCGTGGACCGCGAGGGCGTGCCCGGACTCGCCGCCCGGCTCGGCTACAGCACCCGGCAGGTGGAGCGGCAGCTCCTCGCCGAGCTGGGCGCCGGCCCCCTCGCGCTCGCCCGCGCCCAGCGCGCCCAGACCGCGCGGCTGCTCATCGAGACCACCGCGCTGCCTATGGCGGAGATCGCGTTCGCGGCCGGCTTCTCCTCCATCCGCACCTTCAACGACACCGTCCGCGAGGTCTTCGCCCTGCCCCCGGGCGAGCTGCGCGCCCGCGCGCCCAGGAGCGGTGCCGGAACCCCCGGCGTGCTCACCCTGCGGCTGCCGTTCCGTGCCCCGCTCACCCCGTCCAACCTCTTCGGCCACCTCGCCGCCACCGCCGTACCCGGCGTCGAGGAGTGGCGGGACGGCGCCTACCGGCGCACGCTCCGCCTGCCGTACGGACACGGCATCGTCGCCCTCTCACCCACACCCGACCACATCGCCTGCCGCCTCGCCCTCAGCGACCTGCGCGATCTGACCGTGGCCATCAACCGCTGCCGGCGCCTGCTCGACCTGGACGCCGACCCGGTGGCGGTCGACGACCACCTGCGCACGGACCCGTTCCTCGCGCCCCTGGTCGACAAGGAGCCGGGCCGCCGGGTGCCGCGCACGGTCGACGAGGACGAGTTCGCCGTCCGCGCCGTCCTCGGCCAGCAGGTGTCCACGGCCGCCGCCCGCACCCACGCGGCCCGCCTGGTCACCGCCCACGGCAAGCCGCTGGACGACCCCGAGGGCGGACTCACCCACCTCTTCCCGTCCCCCGAGGCACTGGCCGCGGTGGACCCCGAAACCCTGGCCATGCCCCGCACCCGGCGCACCACCTTCACCACACTCGTCCGTCGACTCGCCGACGGAACGCTCCACTTGGGGGTGGAGTCCGACTGGGCGGAAGCCCGCGCCCGGCTCCTGGAGCTGCCCGGCTTCGGGCCCTGGACGGTCGACGTCATCGCCATGCGCGCCCTCGGCGACCCCGACGCCTTCCTCGCCACCGACCTCGGAATCCGGCGCGCCGCAGGCGAGCTGGGCCTGCCCGCCACCCCGGCCGCGCTCACCGCCCGCGCCGAGGCCTGGCGGCCCTGGCGGGCCTACGCGGTCCAGTACCTGTGGGCGACCGACAGCCACCCGATCAACTTCCTGCCCGTATAAGGACCTCGCAAGGACTCTCGCGATGAAGCAGCACACTGTCATCGACAGCCCCTACGGCCCGCTCACGCTCGTCGCCGACGACGGCGTCCTGTGCGGCCTCTACATGACCGACCAGCGCCACCGCCCGCCGGAGGAGACCTTCGGCGCACCCGACGACACGCCCTTCGCGGAGGCCGCAGAGCAGCTCGCGGCCTACTTCGCGGGCGAGCTGAAGGAGTTCACCCTGGAATTCCGCCTGCACGGAACCCCGTTCCAGCGCAGCGTCTGGGAGCAGCTGACCCGGATCCCCTACGGCGAGACCCGCTCCTACGGCCAACTCGCCGACGCGCTCGGCAACCCCAAGGCGTCCCGCGCGGTCGGCCTCGCCAACGGCAGGAACCCGCTCGGCATCATCGTCCCCTGCCACCGCGTCATCGGCGCGGGCGGCGACCTCACCGGCTACGGCGGCGGCCTGGACCGCAAACGCCGCCTGCTGGACTTCGAACGGGGAACGGCCCTGTTCTGACCGTTCCCCTTCCCCTGTTCCCCCCGTGCCCTGGTCCCCGGCCCCGCCGGCGCCGCTACCCGTCCGACTCCGCGGCCAGACGGCGCAGCAGCGCGGGCAGGGCGGTGCCGATCGGTTCGCGGATGATCTCGTCGGCCCGGTCGTCGTACGGCGTGGGTTCCGCGTTGACGATGATCAGCCGGGCGCCGTGGTCCGCGGCCACCCCGGCGAGGCCGGCGGCGGGCTGCACCTGGAGGCTGCTGCCGACGGCGATGAACACCTGGCAGGCCTTGGTGATGGCCACGGCCTCGCCGAGGACCACCGGGTCCAGCCGCTCGCCGAACATCACCGTCGCCGACTTCAGGATGCCGCCGCACTCCAGGCACGGCGGGTCCTCCTCGCCGGCCTCGACCCGGGCGAGGGCGTCCTCCATGGGGCCGCGCGCGTGGCACCGCGTGCAGACGACACTGCGGGCGGTGCCGTGCAGTTCGAGCACCTTGCGGGCGGACAGCCCGGCGAGCTGGTGCAGCCCGTCCACGTTCTGGGTGATGACCCGGACCGGGACGCCGGCCCGCTCCAGCTCGGCGACGGCCCGGTGCGCCGCGTTCGGCTCGGCCTTGAGCGTGCGGTTCTTGCGGCGCATCTGCCAGGAGCGCCGCCGGATCTCCGGGTCCGCCATGTAGTACTCGTACGTCACCAGCTTCTCGGCCTCCGGATCACGCCGCCACAGCCCGTTGGGCCCGCGGTAGTCGGGGATCCCGGAGTCGGTGGAGATACCGGCTCCGCTGAGCAGTGCGACGAGAGGCTTGGACATGGCACCGAGCGTAGGGCGGGCACCGGGGCCGCCGCGAGCGGATAAACGCGGGTCCGGGAGCGGTGCGCCCGTGCTGGCTTCCCGGCACGGCCAAGGTGACTGTGTCGTTCGACGCCCAGCTCGTCGTGGAAGTCATGGTGCTCGCGGGGGGCGGCAACCCGCAGGACGCCGTGGAACTGGTCGTCCGGGACTACATCGAGCGCGGGCACCGCACGGAGGCACGGGCCGCCGTCCGGGACGAGGCGCTGCGCGAGGTGGACGCCAGGCCGCGCGACCCCGAGGGCCGACCGGTCACGCCACGCGCCGGCCGTTCTCCAGCTCCGCCGTGCCCGAGCCGGCCGCGAGGACGTCCAGGGCGGCCAGCACCCGGTGGCCCAGCGCGCCGGGCAGGTGCGCGGTGAGGTCCTCACGGGCGACCAGGCGCCAGGACAGCAGTTCCTCCTCCTGGAGGCGGATCGCCTTCAGGTCGGTCTCGGTCAGGACACCGCCGTCGTACAGGTACGCCACCAGCGGCGGCCGGCCCGCGCCGTGCACCCAGTCCACGGCCAGCAGCCGGCCGAGTTCCCGGTCGAGGCCGATCTCCTCGAGCGTCTCCCGGCGGGCGCCCTGGCGCGGGGTCTCCCCGTCGTCGGACTCGATGGTCCCGCCGGGAAGCGCCCATCCCTCCCGGTAGTTGGGCTCGACGAGCAGCACCCGTCCCTCCTCGTCCCGGAAGAGCGCGGCGGCGCCGGCGAGGACACGGGGCAGGCTCGCGATGTACGCGGCGAAGTCTTGCGTCGTGGTCATTGGGGAAGGGTAACCAGCCGGCCGGCCGCTACGGCCCGCTCGTCGCCAGGCGCAGGGTGCGTTCGGCCAGCGCACTGATCCGTACGCCGTCGAACCCGAACACCGCGCTGCGCACCGTGTCCTGAAGCGGATCCCGCCACCGCGCCGGGATGGCCTCCGCTCCGGTGAGGACGCCGACCACCGAGCCGGCCGTCGCCCCGTTGGAGTCGGTGTCCAGGCCACCGCGCACGGTCAGGGCGATGGTCCGGGTGAAGTCACCGTCGCCGTACAGCAGCCCGGCGGCGAGGACGGCGGCGTTCGGGACGGTGTGGATCCAGCCGAGCCCGGCGGTCTCCGCGGACACCGTGGCCAGGGTCTCCTCCCACGGCAGCCGCGTCTCGTGCAGGGAGGTGACCCGCCGCACGGTCCGGGCCAGCCGGCTGCTCGCCGGTACGACCGTGAGCGCGGTGTCGAGGGCCTCCCGGACGGTCGGGGCGGTGAACGCCGCCGAGATCAGCGCGGCGGCCCACATGGCGCCGTAGACGCCGTTGCCGGTGTGCGACAGCACCGCGTCCCGGCGGGCCAGACCGGCGGCCCGGACCGGATCGCCGGGGCAGGTCCAGCCGTAGACGTCGGCGCGGATCAGCGCGCCGATCCACTCCTGGTACGGGTTGTCGTACGTCGCCGTCAGCGGCGGCTTCAGCCCGTTGGCGAGGTTGCGGTACGTCGCCCGTTCCGCCGTGAACGTCTGCAGGTACGGCAGCCTGAGCAGCCACAGGTCGCCGACCTGCTCGGTGCTGAAGCCGAAGCCGTGGGTCTCCAGCAGGTGCAGGCCGAGGATCGCGTAGTCCACGTCGTCGTCCCGGCAGCTGCCGTGGATCCGCCCGCGCACGCACTGGCGCCACTCGGGGCGCAGGACGGCGGCCTCGTCCGCGTCGGCCGGCTCGGGCAGGTAGTCGGTCAGCGGCAGGGCCGCGGCCCGGCGCAGATAGCGGTCGATGCGCTCACGGGTCCACACCTCGCCCTGTTCGACCGGCTTGCCGAGCATGTTGCCCGCGATCCGGCCGAGCCAGCCGCCGTGGATGCGGTCGGCGAGGTCCGGTCCGGTGCGCTGCGTGCCCATGGCAGGGGTGTACCCACTTTGCCCAGCCGGCTCTCAGCGGCTTCCCAGGGTTCGGGCGGGGCATGACGGCAGGGGTGTCCTGCGGTTATGGTCACAGCGGCGCGACTGGCCCCGACGTGCGCGGGGCCCGGAGAGCAAGGGGAAGACAAGGTGGCGGACGCTGCAGTGAACGAGACCCGTCGGGTGCTCATCGCCGCGGACAAGTTCAAGGGCTCGCTGACGGCCGTGCAGGTCGCCGAGCGGGTGACGGCCGGGCTGCGCCGGGTCGTACCGGACCTCGCGGTCGAGGCGCTGCCCGTGGCCGACGGCGGCGACGGGACCGTGGACGCGGCGGTCGCGGCGGGCTTCGAGCGCCGGGAGGTACGGGTCGCCGGGCCGCTCGGCGAGGAGGTCACGGCCGCGTTCGCGCTGCGCGACGGCACCGCGGTGGTGGAGATGGCGGAGGCGAGCGGCCTGCAGCGCCTGCCGGCGGGGGTCTTCGCCCCGCTGACCGCCTCCACGTACGGCTCCGGGGAGCTGCTGCGGGCCGCGCTGGACGCGGGCGCGCGGACGATCGTGTTCGGCGTCGGAGGCAGCGCCACCACGGACGGCGGCGCGGGCATGCTGTCCGCGCTGGGCGCGCGGTTCCTGACCGAGGAGGGGGAGCCGGTGTCCCCGGGCGGCGGCGGCCTCGCCGACCTGGCCCGGGCGGACCTGTCCGGCCTCGACCCGCGGCTGTCCTCGGTGGAACTGGTGCTCGCCAGCGATGTCGACAACCCGCTGACCGGCCCGAAGGGCGCGCCGGCGGTGTACGGCCCGCAGAAGGGCGCCTCGCCGGACGACGTGGAGACCCTGGACGCGGCGCTGGGCCACTTCGCGAAGGTCCTGGAGGCGGAGGCGGGCCCGCGGGCGGCGGAGTACGCGGCGTCCCCGGGCGCGGGCGCGGCCGGCGGCATCGGCTACGGCGCCCTGCTCCTGGGCGCCCGCTTCCGTCCCGGCATCGAGGTCATGCTGGACGTCCTGGGCTTCGCCCCCGCCCTGGAGCGGGCCTCGCTGGTGATCACCGGTGAGGGCTCCCTGGACGAGCAGACCCTGCACGGGAAGGCACCGGCGGGAGTGGCCGCGGCGGCGCGTGCCGCGGGCAAGCAGGTCGTGGCGGTCTGCGGCCGGCTCGCCCTCCCCACGGAGGCACTGCTCCGGGCCGGCATCGCCCAGGCCTACCCCCTGACATCCGTCGAGCCGGACGTGGCCAGGTGCATCGCGGACGCCGGACCGATCCTGGAACGGGTCGCCGCCCGGATCGCCGAGGACCACCTGAGCTGAGCCCCTCCCGAGGGCGCCGCCCCCCGGGGCGGTCACACAAGCAGAGGGCCCCCTACCCGTCCCGGGTAGGGGGCCCCTCGTCGTATGCCGGGCTACGGCAGCTGCGCGGCCCGAGCCTCGCGGCGGTTGTCGCGGAAGTTGTTCACCCGGCGAGCCGTGGCGAACAGGGGGATCACCGCGCCCATCACCAGCTGGAGCGCACAGCCCGTCTGGAGGAGCAGCTGACCGCTGGGCGCGTCGAAGGCCCACGCCGCCAGCAGACCCATCGACAGCACGATCCAGGAGAGCATCGCGCCGGCCAGGCGACCCCGCGGCTTCGGGTACTCCACCCGGCTCACCATCAGCCACGCCGTCCCCAGGATGGCCAGCAGCGTCGCCACGAACGGCAGCTCCAGCAGCACGATCGAGACGACGGTCAGCGCGCCGAACGGCGAGGGCATGCCCTGGAACATGCCGTCCTTCATGGTCACACAGCTGAACCGGGCCAGTCTGAGGACCACGGCCAGCAGCACCACGATCGCGCCCACCGCCGCCACCCGCTGGTGCGCGTCGTCGGCGACCATGCCGTAGACGAGCACGAAGTACGCGGGGGCGAGCCCGAAGCTGATCAGGTCGGACAGGTTGTCCAGCTCCGCGCCCATGGGGGAGGAGCGCAGCTTCCGGGCCACCAGGCCGTCGAACAGGTCGAAGACCGCCGCGCACAGCATCAGGATGACCGCCGTGGCCGCGCTGTGGCGGGTCATGCCGGTCGCCGGGCTGCCGGTGAGGTCCGGGATCAGGATGCCGGTGGTGGTGAAGTACACCGCCATGAAGCCGCACGTGGCGTTGCCCAGGGTGAGCGTGTCCGCTATCGAGAGGCGGAGCGAGAGGGGCATCTCCTCCTCTTCGTCCACCTCGTCGGCCTCGGGCACCCAGCCCGCCTGGGTCTCCGGATCAATCACGGTCAATGCGAGTCACCCCAGCCACGGTCTTCTGTCCGACCTCGACCGCGACCTCCACGCCCTCGGGCAGGTAGAGGTCGACACGCGAGCCGAAGCGGATCAGACCGATGCGGTCGCCCTGCTCGACCTTCGTGCCCTCGGGGATGTACGGCACGATGCGGCGGGCCACCGCGCCGGCGATCTGGATCATCTCGATGTCGCCGAGTTCGGTGTCGAAATGCCAGACTACGCGCTCGTTGTTCTCGCTCTCCTTGTTGAAAGCCGGAACAAAGCCGCCGGGGATGTGCTCGACCGACGTCACGGTGCCCGCGAGGGGCGCGCGGTTGACGTGGACGTTGAGCGGGCTCATGAAGATCGCGACGCGGGTCCGCCCGTCCTTCCACGGCATGATGCTCTGCACCACACCGTCGGCGGGGGAGATGACCCGGCCCGGGGCGATCTCGCGCTCGGGGTCGCGGAAGAACCACAGCATGCCCGCCGCGAGCGCGGTGGCGGGCACGGCGACGGCCTTGGCGACGCCCGAGCGGCGAGCGCGGGCCAGGCTGAGGGCTGCGGTGGCGACGGTCGGGAGAAGCCACGGCGATGCTCCGCGCGCGAGGCGTGCGCCTACCAGGCTGTCGCGGTGTGCAGAGGTTTGGCTGTGGGGCATGGATGACCTTCGTAGCGGATGATGCCGCGCTCTGATCGGGGGACGGCGGCTTTCCCGGGATCGTACCGGGCGCGGGCCACAACTCGGCAAGCCAGGAAGCCGAGTCGGCGGCCGAAGAGTGTCTACGGGGTGTGATCTTCTTCTCGAAGAAAACACCCCGTATCCGGACAATCAGCCCTGGAATCGATACTCTTCGAGCAACCTGCGCCCGATGATCATTTTCTGGATCTCGGCGGTACCTTCACCGATGAGCAGCATCGGAGCCTCGCGGTAGAGTCGCTCGATCTCGTACTCCTTGGAGAAGCCGTAGCCGCCGTGGATCCGGAAGGCGTCCTCCACGACCTCCTTGCAGTACTCGGAGGCGAGGTACTTCGCCATGCCGGCCTCCAGGTCGTTTCGCTCCCCGGAGTCCTTTTTACGTGCGGCGTTCACCATCATCGCATGCGCGGCCTCGACCTTGGTGGCCATCTCCGCCAGCTTGAACTGGATGGCCTGGTGCTGGGCGATCGGCTTGCCGAAGGTGTGCCGCTGCTGGGCGTACTGCACGCCCAGCTCGAAGGCGCGCTGGGCGACACCGCAGCCGCGGGCCGCCACATTGACCCGGCCGACCTCCACGCCGTCCATCATTTGGTAAAAACCTCGGCCGGTGACCCCGCCGAGCACCCGGTCGGCCGGAACGCGCAGGCCGTCCATGATCAACTCGGTGGTGTCGACGCCCTTGTAGCCCATCTTCTCGATCTTGCCGGGGATGGTGAGGCCCGGGCGGACCTCGCCGAAGCCCGGCTCCTTCTCGATCAGGAAGGTCGTCATCGACTTGTGCGGCGCGGTGCCCTCGGGGTGTCCTTCGTCACTCCGGACCAGCACGGCCACGAGCGAGGACGTGCCGCCGTTCGTCAGCCACATCTTCTGGCCGTTCAGGACGTACTCGTCGCCGTCCTTGACCGCCTTCGACGTGATCGCCGACACATCGGAGCCCAGAGCCGGCTCCGACATCGAGAAGGCGCCCCGGATGTCACCGGCCGCCATCCTGGGCAGGAAGTGGTCCTTCTGCTCCTGCGTGCCGTGCTGCTTGAGCATGTACGCGACGATGAAGTGCGTGTTGATGATGCCGGACACCGACATCCAGCCACGGGCGATCTCCTCCACGCACAGCGCGTAGGTGAGGAGCGACTCGCCCAGGCCCCCGTACTCCTCGGGAATCATCAGACCGAACAGGCCCAGCTCCTTCAGGCCGTCCACGATCTGCTGCGGGTACTCGTCGCGGTGCTCCAGCTCGGTCGCGACCGGAATGATCTCCTTGTCGACGAAGTCCCGGACGGTGGAGAGGATCTCCTGCTGGACGTCGGTCAGACCGGCGGTCTGGGCGAGACGGGCCATGGCTTACTTCTCCTGCTGCTTCAGCTCGGGGCGGCCCGGCTGCTCGCCGCCGCGCTCCTTGATGTACGTCTCGGTGGGCACCATCACCTTGCGGCGGAAGACGCACACCAGGGTGCCGTCCTGCTTGTAGCCCTTGGTCTCGACGTAGACGATCCCGCGGTCGTTCTTCGACTTCGACGGCCACTTGTCGAGGACGGTCGTCTCGCCGTAGATCGTGTCGCCGTGGAAGGTCGGCGCGACGTGCTTGAGCGACTCGATCTCCAGGTTGGCGATCGCCTTGCCGGAGATGTCCGGGACGCTCATGCCGAGCAGCAGCGAGTAGATGTAGTTCCCGACGACGACGTTCTTGCCGAAGTCCGTCGTCTTCTCCGCATAGTTCGTGTCCATGTGGAGCGGGTGGTGGTTCATGGTGAGGAGACAGAACAGGTGGTCGTCGTACTCCGTGACCGTCTTGCCCGGCCAGTGCTTGTACGTCGCCCCGACCTCGAACTCCTCGTAGGTGCGTCCGAACTGCATCGCTCAGGGCTCCTTAGTTGCCGGGGATCTCGAACGTGCTGGTGCGCTGCATGCCGGCGGCGCGGCCCTTGCCCGCGATGACCAGGGCCATCTTGCGGCTGGCCTCGTCGATCATCTCGTCGCCGAGCATCGCGGAGCCCTTCTTGCCGCCCGCCTCGGACGTGTAGTAGTCGTACGCGTCCAGGATCAGCTCGGCGTGGTCGTAGTCCTCCTGGGAGGGCGAGAAGATCTCGTTGGACGCCTCGACCTGGCCCGGGTGCAGCACCCACTTGCCGTCGAAGCCGAGCGCCGCGGCGCGCTGCGCGACCGCGCGGTAGCCCTCGACGTTGCGGATCTGCAGGTAGGGGCCGTCGATCGCCTGGAGGTTGTTGGCGCGGGCGGCCATCAGGATCTTCATCAGGATGTAGTGGTAGGCGTCCGCCGGGTAGCCGGGCGGCTGCTCGCCCACGACAAGGGACTTCATGTTGATGGAGGCCATGAAGTCGGCCGGGCCGAAGATGATCGTCTCCAGGCGCGGGGAGGCCTGCGCGATGGCGTTGACGTTGTTCAGGCCCTGCGCGTTCTCGATCTGCGCCTCGATGCCGATCTTGCCGACCTCGAAGCCCATGGTCTTCTCGATCTGCGTCAGCAGCAGGTCCAGCGCGACGACCTGCTCGGCGTTCTGCACCTTCGGCAGCATGATGCAGTCGAGGTTCTGGCCGGCGCCCTCGACCACCGTGACGACGTCCCGGTACGTCCACTCGGTCGTCCAGTCGTTGACGCGCACCACCCGGGTCTTGCCCGTCCAGTCGCCCTCGTTGAGGAACTTGACGATGGTGTGCCGCGCCTCCGGCTTGGCGAGCGGCGCGCACGCGTCCTCCAGGTCGAGGAAGACCTGGTCCGCGGGGAGGCCCTGTGCCTTCTCCAGGAAGCGCGGGTTGCTGCCCGGTACGGCCAGGCAGGAGCGCCGGGGGCGAAGGCGGTTGACGGTCGTCATGCGGGGACCTCCAGGGGGTCGAGCTTGTTCGCTTTCCGGATCTCGTCGACGATGCGTCCGATGATCCCGGTGATGTCGAAGTCCTTCGGGGTGAAGACGGCGGCCACTCCGGCTTCCTTCAGCTGCTCGGCGTCACCGCCTGGGATGATGCCACCAGCGATCACCGGTATATCTGTGGCACCGGCCACACGGAGCCGCTGGAGCACGTCCGGGACCAGCTGGGCGTGCGAGCCGGAGAGGATCGACAGGCCCACGGCGTGGACGTCCTCGGCCAGGGCCGCGTCCACGATCTGCTCCGGGGTGAGCCGGATGCCCTGGTAGACCACCTCGAAGCCGGCGTCCCGCGCCCGCACCGCTATCTGCTCGGCGCCGTTGGAGTGCCCGTCCAGGCCCGGCTTGCCGACCAGGAACCGCAGCTTGCCGACACCCAGCTCGCGGGCGGTGGCGTCCACCTTGGCGCGGACCTCGGCGAGCGCCGAGCCGGCCTCGGCGGCCACGGCCACCGGCGCGGAGGAGACCCCGGTGGGCGCCCGGTACTCGCCGAACACCTCGCGCAGCGCGCCCGCCCACTCGCCGGTGGTGACCCCGGCGCGGGCGCACTCCAGCGTGGCCTCCATGAGGTTGTCGGTGCCCTTGGCGGCCTCCTTCAGCCGCTCCAGCGCCTTGCAGGGGCGCGGGTGGTTGAACGGCGGCTGGTAGCGGGTGTCCCGCCAGGCCTGGAGCGACTCGATCACCCGGTTCTCGACCGCCGGGTCCACCGTCTGGATCGCGGTGTCCAGGTCGGCCGTGAGCGGGTTCGGCTCGGTGCCCTCGAAGATGTTGACGCCGACGATCTTCTCCTGCCCGGACTCGATCCGGGCCCGGCGCTCGGCGTGCGAGGCGACCAGCTGCGACTTCAGGTAGCCGGACTCCACGGCGGCCATCGCGCCGCCCATCTCCTCGATGCGGTCCATCTCCGCGAGGACGTCGGTGACCAGCTGCTCCACCTTCGCCTCGACGACCTTCGAGCCCTCGAAGATGTCCTCGTACTCCAGCAGGTCGCTCTCGTAGGCGAGCACCTGCTGGATGCGCAGGCTCCACTGCTGGTCCCAGGGCCGGGGCAGGCCCAGCGCCTCGTTCCAGGCGGGCAGCTGCACGGCACGCGCGCGTGCGTCCTTCGACAGGGTCACGGCCAGCATCTCCAGCACGATCCGCTGGACGTTGTTCTCCGGCTGCGCCTCCGTCAGGCCGAGGGAGTTGACCTGGACGCCGTAGCGGAAGCGGCGCTGCTTGGGGTTCTCGATGCCGTACCGCTCGCGCGTGACCTTGTCCCAGATGCGGCCGAACGCCCGCATCTTGCACATCTCCTCGATGAAGCGGACGCCCGCGTTCACGAAGAAGGAGATGCGGGCGACCACGTCACCCATGCGCTCCTGCGGCACCTGACCGCTGTCGCGGACGGCGTCGAGGACGGCGATCGCGGTGGACATCGCGTACGCGATCTCCTGCACCGGCGTGGCCCCGGCCTCCTGCAGGTGGTAGCTGCAGATGTTGATCGGGTTCCACTTCGGGATGTGGGAGACCGTGTACGCGATCATGTCCGTCGTCAGGCGGAGCGACGGGCCCGGCGGGAAGACGTGCGTCCCGCGGGACAGGTACTCCTTGACGATGTCGTTCTGGGTCGTGCCCTGGAGCTTGGTGATGTCCGCGCCCTGCTCCTCCGCGACGACCTGGTAGAGCGCCAGCAGCCACATGGCCGTGGCGTTGATCGTCATCGAGGTGTTCATCTGCTCCAGGGGGATGTCCTGGAACAGCCGGCGCATGTCACCGAGGTGCGCGACGGGCACGCCCACCCGGCCGACCTCGCCGCGGGCGAGGATGTGGTCGGGGTCGTAGCCGGTCTGCGTCGGCAGGTCGAACGCCACCGACAGACCTGTCTGGCCCTTGGCGAGATTGCGCCGGTACAGCTCGTTGGACGCCTCGGCCGTGGAGTGACCGGCGTACGTGCGCATCAGCCACGGCCGGTCCTTCTGACGCTCAGTCATCTATGACCTCGGGTGTCTCAGACGTTGCGGAAGCGGTTGATGGCGTCGATGTGCTTGGCGCGCATCTCCTCGTCGCGCACGCCGAGGCCTTCCTCGGGCGCGAGGCACAGGACGCCGACCTTGCCCTGGTGCAGGTTGCGGTGGACGTCGTACGCCGCCTGGCCGGTCTCCTCCAGGGAGTACGTCTTCGACAGCGTCGGGTGGATCTTGCCCTTGGCGATCAGGCGGTTGGCCTCGTACGCCTCGCGGTAGTTGGCGAAGTGCGAGCCGATGATCCGCTTCAGGGACATCCACAGGTACCGGTTGTCGTACTCGTGCATGTAGCCCGAGGTCGAGGCGCAGGTGGTGATGGTGCCGCCCTTGCGGGTGACGTAGACGGAGGCGCCGAAGGTCTCGCGGCCGGGGTGCTCGAAGACGATGTCGATGTCCTCGCCGCCGGTGAGTTCGCGGATGCGCTTGCCGAAGCGCTTCCACTCCTTGGGGTCCTGGGTGTGCTCGTCCTTCCAGAACTTGTAGCCCTCGGCGTTGCGGTCGATGATCGCCTCGGCGCCCATCGAGCGGCAGATCTCCGCCTTCTGGGGCGAGGACACGACACAGATCGGGTTGGCGCCGCCCGCGAGCGCGAACTGCGTGGCGTACGAGCCGAGTCCGCCGCTCGCGCCCCAGATCAGGACGTTGTCGCCCTGCTTCATGGCGGCGCCGTTGCGGGAGACCAGCTGGCGGTAGGCGGTGGAGTTCACCAGGCCCGGGGCCGCGGCCTCCTCCCAGGTGAGGTGCTTCGGCTTCGGCATCAGCTGGTTCGTCTTGACCAGCGCGATCTCCGCGAGGCCGCCGAAGTTGGTCTCGAAGCCCCAGATGCGCTGCTCGGGGTCGAGCATGGTGTCGTCGTGGCCGTCGGGCGACTCCAGCTCGACGCTCAGGCAGTGCGCGACGACCTCGTCACCGGGCCGCCAGGCGTTGACGCCGGGGCCGGTGCGCAGGACGACGCCCGCGAGGTCGGAGCCGATGATGTGGTACGGCAGGTCGTGGCGCTTGGTCAGCGGCGACAGCCTGCCGTAGCGCTCCAGGAAGGCGAACGTCGACACCGGCTCGAAGATCGAGGTCCACACCGAGTTGTAGTTCACCGAGGAGGCCATGACAGCCACCAGGGCCTCGCCCGGGCCGAGTTCCGGCACGGGCACCTCGTCGAGGTGGATCGACTTGCGCGGGTCCTTGTCGCGGGTCTCCAGGCCCGCGAACATCTCCGTCTCGTCCTTGTGCACGGTGATGGCGCGGTACGCCTCGGGGAGCGGCAGGGCGGCGAAGTCTGCGGACGTGGCGTCCTTCGACTGGATCGCGTCCAGGATGTCCTTCACGGTCACGGTGTTGCCTCCGGCGGTGAGCGCCCTGAGGGGGGGCGCTGGGGGATCGTCGGTGCTGCTGAGTGCTGCTGAGGGTTTTTCGAGGGTGTGCCGTCGGTTCGGCTCGGTGGTGCTTCGGCAGCGCTTTGTGGCGCGGGAGGTTGCCTGTGACGCAGGCGTCCGGGCGCGCAGGCCGTGGGCTTGCGGGGACAGCCGGCGAACGAAAGGTCTCTGCTCGCCGGCCGCCCGGACACCCTCAACGTATGACACCGCGTGTCAGGTGGCAAGGCACTGAGTGCCAGAACTTGCTCTCAGATGAAATCTTTACGTAACAAATGAGCGATGATCGATCAACGATCGGCAAACAGAAACGGGCAGTGGGGGGGGGACGGGGGGGCGCACCGCCCTTCTTTTCCCTTTTGTCCCTTTCCGCCCCGCCCCTTCGTCTCCTCCCTCCCTTGCTCATCCCCCCCCCCCACATACTGTG
>NZ_JBVHVI010000010.1:131141-236888 GCF_055564915.1 Streptomyces sp. NPDC028928 | reverse complement strand
GGGAAAGGGTTGGTAGGGAGGGGGGCTTTTGCGGGAAAGGGGGGGAGGGGGGAGGGAGGGGGGGAGAAAGAGGAAGGGGGGGGGGGGCGCCCCCCGTCCCCCCCCACTGCCTGTTCGTCACGGTTCGCCCGGTTACGACCGCTCTTTGAGTGCCTGCTCGATGGTGCGCATCACCTCGTCCAGCGGGGCGTCGGTCCTGGCCACCGTGACCAGGACCTCACCGTGGGCCGCGGCGGTGGCCGGCGGGGTCCGCGGAGCGCTCTCGCGGCCGGCCCCGATGCCGGTGCCGAAGGTCTTGCGCACGATCGCGAAGGCGTGGTCCAGCTGGGCCTCCACGTCCCCCTGGCCGCCCGCCCGCAGCCAGCGCCTGAGGACGTGGTTGTGGGCGGTGACCACGGCCGAGGCGGCCACCTCGGCCAGCAGCGGGTCGTCGTTGGCGTCGTCGGCGTGCGCGTGCTCGTCGAAGTGCCCGAGCAGATAGCGGGTGAACAGACGCTCGTAGCGGGCCACGGAGGCGATCTCCGCCTCGCGCAGCGTCGGCACCTCGCGGGTGAGCTTGTAGCGGGCGACCGAGATCTCCGGCCGCGCCGCGTACATCTTCATGACTTCCTTGATGCCCCGGCACACGGTGTCGAGCGGGTGCTCGTGCGCGGGGGCGGCGTTGAGGACCGCCTCGGCGCGGATCAGTGTGTCGTCGTGGTCCGGGAAGATCGCCTCTTCCTTGGAGCGGAAGTGGCGGAAGAAGGTGCGCCGGGCGACCCCGGCGGCGGCGGCGATCTCGTCGACGGTGGTGGCTTCGTACCCCTTGGTCGCGAACAGCTCCATGGCTGCTGCCGCCAGTTCTCGGCGCATTTTGAGCCGCTGGGCGGCGGCGCGGCTGCCTGCGGCACTTTCCGGCGCGTCGGGCGTAGCTGGTGTACGTGAGGACTTGGCGGGCTGGGACATGACCCGAACGTACTGCATGCGCGCGGCTCTCTGCGCAGGTCCGGGGTGTCCCCCGCCCGTGGACGGCGGGGGACCGCCGGGCCGGGCCGGCGGGGGACGGCCGCCCGGGTCGAGCAGTCCGCCCCAGTCCGTCTCCGTCCGGAACCAGTCGCCGACGCCGTCAGCGGCGGGCATACTCGCGGAAGCCGCGGCCGGTCTTGCGGCCGAGGCAGCCCGCGGCCACCAGGTGCTCCAGCAGCGGCGCCGGGGCGAGGCCCGGGTCGCGGAACTCGTGGTGCAGCACCCGCTCGATGGCCAGCGAGACGTCCAGGCCGACCACGTCCAGCAGTTCGAACGGGCCCATCGGGTAGCCGCCGCCGAGCTTCATCGCCGCGTCGATGTCGTCCAGGGACGCGTAGTGGTCCTGCACCATCTTGATCGCGTTGTTCAGGTACGGGAACAGCAGCGCGTTCACGATGAAGCCGGCCCGGTCGCCGCAGTCGACGGCGTGCTTCCTGATCTTCCCGCAGACCTCGCGGACCGTCGCGTGCACGTCGTCGGCGGTCAGCACCGTGCGGACCACCTCGACCAGCTTCATCGCCGGCGCCGGGTTGAAGAAGTGCATGCCGATCACGTCCTGCGGGCGCGAGGTGGCGCGGGCGCAGGCGACGACGGGCAGCGACGAGGTGGTGGTGGCCAGGACCGCGCCCGGCTTGCACACCTTGTCCAGCGTGGCGAACAGCTGCCGCTTGACCTCCAGGTCCTCCGCGACCGCCTCCACGGCGAGGTCCACCTCGGCGAAGGCGTCGTAGGAGCCCGCCGGGGCGATCCTCTCCAGGGTCTCGGCGGCGGCCTCGGCGGTCAGCCGGCCCTTGTCGACGGACCGGGCGAGGGACTTGCCGATCCGGGCCTTGGCCGCCTGGGCCTTCTCCTCGCTGCGGGCGGCCAGGACCACCTGGTAGCCCGCCTTGGCGAACACCTCGGCGATGCCGGAGGCCATGGTGCCGGAGCCGGCGACACCGACCGAGCGGACCTCCCGGCCCGCGCCGAGCGAGCCGTCCGCCGCCGGGGTCAGCGCGTCCGGCACCACGGCGTTGCTGCCCGGCGCCTCGTAGGTGTAGAAGCCGCGCCCGGACTTGCGGCCGGTCAGGCCCGCCTCGCTGAGCTGCTTCAGGATCGGGGCCGGCGCGTGCAGCCGGTCCCGGGACTCGGCGTACATGGCCTCCAGGACCGTCCGCGCGGTGTCGATGCCGATCAGGTCCAGCAGGGCGAGCGGGCCCATCGGCAGGCCGCAGCCGAGCCGCATGGCGGCGTCGATGTCCTCGCGGGAGGCGTACTTGGCCTCGTACATCGCGGCGGCCTGGTTGAGGTAGCCGAACAGCAGCCCGTCCGCGACGAAGCCGGGGCGGTCGCCGACCGAGACCGGCTCCTTGCCCAGCTCGATCGCCAGGTCGGTGACGGCGGCGACCGCCCCCGGCGCGGTCAGCACCGAGGAGACGACCTCGACCAGCTTCATCGCCGGCGCCGGGTTGAAGAAGTGCAGGCCGAGCACGCGCTCCGGGCGGGCCGAGTCCGCGGCCAGCCGGGTCACGGACAGCGCGTTGGTGCCGGTCGCCAGGATCGTCTCCGGGCGGACGATGCCGTCCAGTTCACGGAAGATCTGCTGCTTGATCTCGTACGACTCCGGGGCCACCTCGATGACGAGGTCGGCGTCGGCCGCCGCGGTGAGGTCGGTGGCGGTGCGCACCCGGGCCAGCGCCCCGGCGCGCTCCTCCTCGGTGAGCCGGCCGCGCTCCACGGCACGGGCGGTGGCGGCCTCCAGGGAGGCGAGCGCCTTGGCGGTCCGGTCCTCGCTGATGTCGATGCCGATCACCTCGCGGCCGGCCTTCGCGAGGACCTCGGTGATACCGGTGCCCATGGTGCCGAGGCCGACGACGGCGACCGTCTTGAGCGGGGACAGGGAGCTGCCGGACTGGGGGGACAGGGGAGTGGCCATCGCGGGACTCCAGGAATGAGGGTGACGACGAGGAGCGCGCCGGGTGCGCCGAAGGGCGCACCACGGTGCGAGGAGAGTGCGGGTGTTGCCGGGCTGCGAGCGCACACGCCCGGTGCCGCCGGTGCCACGGGCGTGCACACGCCCGGGAGCGGCGGAAGGTCCGACCGGCTCTGTCCCGAAGCCGGGTCGTACTGCGGTACACACGGCGTACCGAACCGACAGAAACTCGCTCGCGACGGCCGCGTCACCAAACCGTCGCCAGCGGAAGTGCGAGAGGGTTACTCGCTCGTATGAGCTTAACCGGCGGGTAACGAGCGCGCCAGCCCCCGACGGGAAACCGACTTTGTGATGTACCTCCCTCGGCGGCGGCGACCCGCCTACGCTGGACCTCGTGGACGAAGAGTTGCGATCGCTCACGGAACGCTTACGGCAGGAGTCGGGCGGGACGGCCGGCTTCGACCGGCTGCTGGCCACCGAGGACCACGACGAACTGGCGGAGGTGCTCACCGCTCCCGGACAGCCCCTGTGGGCCAGGGAGCTGGCCGCGTTCCGCCTCGGGCGCGCGGGGGACCGGCGCGCCTTCGAGTCCCTGGTGCTGCTGCTCAACCACCGCGACCCGCCGCGCTGCGCCTCCGCCGCGCACGCCCTCGCCCGGCTCGGCGACCCGCGCACCGCCCGGGCCGCCGCCGCCCTCGCCACCAACGAACTCCGCGTCGCCTACGCCCTGCACCCGGTACGGCTCCTGGTCGAACTGCGCGCCCCCGAGTCCGTACCCGCGCTGATCACCACCCTGGAGCGGCGGCTGCGCCCGCACGACCCCTACCGGCGGGTGGCCCTGGCGTGTGTGGAGGGCCTGGGCGCGCTCGGCGACGCCCGCGCCCGGCGGGTGCTGAGCGAGGCCCTCGCGCACCCCGCGCTCGCCGAGGCGGCGGTGCACGCGCTGGCCCGCATCCCGCAGCAGCAGCCCCGCTGACGCCCGTCAGCCGCCCAGCGTCCGCACGTACCGCACCTCGGGCACGGGCACGCCGTCCACGTCGAAGGGCTCCTCGGCGCCGTCGGGCCGGAACCCGGCGCGCTCGTAGAAGTGGCGGGCGGGGGTGTTGCCCTTCAGGACCCACAGCAGCATCCGGGGATACGCCGGGCAGCACCGCTCGACCGACGCGGCCAGCAACGCCCGGCCGATCCCGCCGCCGAGAAGGTCCGGGTCGACGTAGACCGCGTACAGTTCGGCGTCCCCGGTCGAGGTGTCGCCGTCCCGGTACGGCCCGCACGCCGCCCACCCGACGACCCTGCCGCCCCGCTCGGCGACCAGGTTCACCACCGAGCCGTCGCCCTGCCCGAACCGGGCCCGCCGCCGCTCGGCGTCCGCGGCGACGCTGAGCCCGTCGAGGTACGGCTGCGGCACGAGCCCCCGGTAGGCGTGCTGCCAGCCGCGGATCCGGATCTCGGAGACGCGGTCGCAGTCGGCGAACCGCATCTCCCGGACCGTCAGGAGGCTCACGCGGACACCACCGCCAGAGCCTCGACCTCCAGCAGGAACTCCGGCGCCACCAGAGCCGCCACCTGCACCGCCGAGGAGGCGGGCAGGCGGTCGTCGGGTATGTGCGCCGCGCGGGCCGCGCGGACCGCCGGCAGATGGGCCATGTCCGTCACGAAGTACGTCAGCTTCACGACGTCCGCGAAACCGGCGCCCGCGGCGGCCAGGCACCGCCGCAGGTTCTCGAACACCTGCCGGGCCTGGGCCGCCGGATCGCCCGCGCCGACCAGCTTCCCGTCCTCGTCGAGGGGGAGCTGGCCGGAGACCGCGACGAGACGGCCGGTCGCGGTGGCGACATGGGCGTACTGGGTGGCGGGGAACACCCCGCCGGGGGCGGCGATGCGGGTCGGTTCGCTCATGGGTTCATGGTGGACCATCCCACTGACAACGCCCCCGCGGGCAGGGGCCCTTGCCTAAGGGCGGAAGCCCAGCAGGCCGTGCAGCATCGAGCCGCGGGACGCCGTCGCCGCCGACTTCCCCTTCAGCGGCCGCGGATCCGGCGACTTCGCGCAGATCGCGTCGGCCTGGCCGGTACCCCGCGGCACCGTGCCGCTGTCCAGGTACGCGGCCAGGTGCCTGTCCAGGCAGGTGTTGCCGCTCAGCGTGACGCCGTGGTTGCCGCCGCCCTGCTCGACCACCAGGCTGGAGCGGGCCAGCAGCCGGTGGGCCGTCACCCCGCCGGGATACGGGGTCGCCGCGTCCTCGGTCGCCTGGAACAGCAGTGCCGGCGGCAGCGAGCCGTTGGTGACGTCCACCGGCTTCAGCGGGGCCGTCGGCCAGAACGCGCAGGGCGCGTTGTACCAGGTGTTGTTCCAGGCCATCAGCGGCGCCTTCGCGTACACCTTCCAGCCGTCCGCACGCCACCGGTTCCAGCCGCGCGGCCAGGCCGCGTCACGGCACTGCACCGCCGTGTAGACGCTGTAGCCGTTCTCGCCCGAGGCGTCCACCGCAGCGAGGTTGTCGTACGCCTTCACCAGCGGCCCGGTGTCCTTGCGGTGGACGTAGGCCGCGAACGCCTCGGCGAGGTGGGGCCAGTAGCCGTTGTAGTAGGCGCCGGGCATGAAGGTGTCCTCCAGCTCGGCGGCCCCCACCCGGCCCCCGGCCGGCTTCTTCGCCAGCGCCGACCGCATCGCGTACCAGCGGGCCTCGATCTTCGCGGGGTCCTTGCCGAGCCGGTACGTCGTGTCGTACGTGGCGATCCAGGCCATCAGCGCGCGGTGGCGGTCGTTGAAGGCGTAGTCCTGGCCCAGGTTGTCCTCGTACCAGACCCCGGTCGGGTCGACGATCGAGTCCAGCACCAGGCGGTGCACCCGCGTGGGATACAGCTTCGCGTAGACCGCGCCCAGGTAGGTGCCGTAGGAGTAGCCGAAGTAGCTGATCCGCCGCGCGCCGAGGGCCCGGCGGACGGCGTCCAGGTCCCGGGCCGCGCTGACGGTGTCCAGGTACGGCAGGACGTCGGCGTACTTGCGGCCGCAGGCGGCGGCGAAGGACCGGGCGCGGTCGAGGTTGGCCCGCTCCAGCGCGGGCGTGCCCGGCACGGAGTCCGGGCGGACCGGCCTGAAGTGGCCGGGCGCGCAGTTCAGGGCGGGCGTGCTCCGGCCGACCCCGCGCGGGTCGAAGCCGATGACGTCGTAGCGGGACGCGACGCTCTTCGGCAGCGCCGACGCGACGAACCCGGCGAGGGTCAGACCGCTGCCGCCGGGGCCGCCGGGGTTGACCAGCAGCGGGCCCTGGGAGGCCCGCGCGGTGTGCGGGACGCGGGACAGGGCGAGGGTGATCTGCCGGCCCGCCGGGTTCGCGTGGTCCAGCGGCACCTTCAGGGACGCGCACTGGAGCCTGGGGTACTCGCTGATGCCGCACTTCTTCCAGCTGAGCTGCGCGGGCTGCTGCCGGCCGAGCCCGTCGGGCCGGGCGGCCTGCGCGGGAACGGCGGTGACCGAGCCCACCAGCACGGCGGTGACTGCGGCCGCGCACAGCACGGCTGCGCGTGTTCTCATACGGGTCCTCCCGGGACGGAGGGGGTCGGAGAACCGCGAGGCTCACGGTTCTCGCCGGATCGTCCCGGAATCGGGGCCCTGAAGAACCCGTTCTATCAATAGTTGACCCAATTGGGCCGTGGGATGCCCCCTAACGCCCCGGACGTGTTCACATGAGGCTGAGCTGGACCGGCTCGGAGGCGGCCGGGGCGGGTGCCGGCTCGGCGGGACGGATCCGGTGGGCCAGCCCCGCGCGCGTGGGTCCGATGCCGTACTCCTGGGCCAGCTCGTGCACCTGACGGGTGATCCGGCGCTGGTACCACCGGGGCGCGTAGGCGCCCTCCGCGTACAGCCGCTCGTACCGCCGCACCAGGTGGGGGTGGTGCTGCCCGAGCCAGGCCATGAACCACTCCCGGGCGCCCGGGCGCAGATGCAGCACCAAGGGGGTGACGGAGGTGGCCCCGGCCGCCGCGATCTCCCGTACCGTCGCCCGCAGTTGGGCCGGCTGGTCGCTCAGGAACGGGATCACCGGCGCCATCAGCACCCCGCAGCCGATCCCGTGCTCGCCGAGGGTGCGGACGACGTCCAGCCGGCGCTCGGGCGCGGGCGTGCCCGGCTCCACCGTGCGCCACAGCTCGGTGTCCAGGAAGCCGACGGAGACCGAGATGCCCACGTCCGTCACCTCGGCCGCCCGCACCAGCAGCTCCAGGTCGCGCAGGATCAGGGTGCCCTTGGTGAGGATCGAGAACGGGTTCGCGTGGTCGGTGAGCGCGGAGATGATGCCCGGCATCAGCCGGTAGCGGCCCTCGGCGCGCTGGTAGCAGTCGACGTTCGTGCCCATCGCCACGTGGTCGCCCTGCCAGCGGCGGGAGGCCAGCTGGCGGCGCAGCACCTCGGGGGCGTTGACCTTGACCACGATCTGGGTGTCGAAGCCGAGGCCCGTGTCCAGGTCCAGGTAGCTGTGCGTCTTGCGGGCGAAACAGTAGACACACGCGTGCGTGCAGCCCCGGTAGGGGTTGACCGTCCACTCGAACGGCATGCGCGAGGCACCCGGCACCCGGTTCAGCACCGAGCGCGCCCGCACCTCGTGGAAGGTGATCCCGCGGAACTCGGGGGTGTCGAAGGTGCGGGTGGTCACGGCGTCCGCGCCGAACAGCGCGGCGTCGGCGGCCCTGCCGTGTTCGCCCTCGTCCGTGAGGTTCTCCCAGCGCATGACGCCTCCTCGCTCGCCCTGGAGCACAGAATAGAACATGTGTTCCCATGATCGTGCGGGCCCCGATTTGGGCGGCCGGGCGCCGGGGTGGTTGGCTTGCCCCAACCCCGAGGAACCAGGTCGTGGAGGAACGCAATGGCGCAGGTCGAGGCCACTACGGAGCGGGTCGTCGCGGCGGACGCGGAGAAGGTGTTCGACGCCCTCGCCGACTACCGCGGCACCCGGCAGAAGCTGCTGCCCGAGCACTTCAGCGAGTACGAGGTGCGCGAGGGCGGCGACGGCGAGGGCACCCTCGTCCACTGGAAGCTCCAGGCCACCAGCAAGCGGGTGCGCGACTGCCTGCTGGAGGTCAGCGAGCCCACCGACGGCGAGCTGGTCGAGAAGGACCGCAACTCCTCCATGGTCACCACCTGGCGCGTCACCCCCGCCGGTGAGGGCAGGTCCCGTGTCGTCGTCACCACCACCTGGCAGGGCGCCGGCGGCATCGGCGGCTTCTTCGAGAGGACCTTCGCACCCAAGGGCCTCGGCCGGATCTACGACGCCGTGCTCGCCAGGCTCGCCGCCGAGGTCGAGAAGTAAGTCCCCGGGACCCGAGGGGCGTTGGCCCCTTCACCGGTTCGAGTGGAATCACATCTCGACCGGGTCGGCGCCGTAACTCGTCGCACTTGCTCGGAGTTGTCGCATCGCGCGGGAACTGTGTGGCAGGTGTGACGAGGGGAGCGCTACATGAGCGGGATCACTCTGGATCGGACGGAAACGGTCGCCGCGCCACCCGGCCTCCCCGCCCCGGCACCCGCCCAGGCCGTCGAACCGAGCTCCCGCCGCGTGCGGTCGGTCTTCTTCGGGCTGATGCCGGCACTGCTGCTGGCCGCCCTCGACCAGATGATCGTCGCCACCGCCCTGCCGAAGGTCGTCGGTGAACTCCACGGCCTGGACCGGATGTCCTGGGCGATCACCGCCTATCTGCTCACCTCCACCATCGGCCTGCCGATCTACGGCAAACTCGGCGACCTGCTCGGCCGCAAGGGCGTCTTCCAGTTCGCCATCGCCGTCTTCGTCCTGGGTTCCGCGCTCGCCGGCCGGGCCGGCACCATGGACCAGCTGATCGCCTTCCGCGCGCTCCAGGGCGTCGGCGCCGGCGGCCTCATGATCGGTGTGCAGGCGATCATCGCCGACATCGTCCCGCCCCGGGAACGCGGCCGGTACATGGGACTGATCGGCGCCGTCTTCGGCCTCGCCTCCGTCGCCGGACCGCTGCTCGGCGGCTACTTCACCGACCACCTCTCCTGGCGCTGGTGCTTCTACATCAACGTCCCCTTCGGCCTGGTCACCCTGGCCGTCGTCGCCGTCGTCCTCAAGCTCCCGAGGCCCCGGGTACGGGCCCGGCTCGACGTGCTCGGTTCGCTGCTGCTCGCCGCCGCCTCCACCTGCCTGGTCCTGCTCACCAGCTGGGGCGGCACCGCATACGCCTGGGACTCCCGGCAGATCCTCGGCCTCGGCGCCGGCGCCCTCGCCGCCACCGTCCTCTTCCTCGTCGCCGAACGCTTCGCCGCCGAACCCCTCATCCCGCTCAGGCTGTTCCGCGACTCCGTCTTCGTCGTCAGCGGTCTGGTCGGCCTGGTGATCGGCGTCGCCCTGTTCGGTGCCGCCAGCTATCTGCCGACCTTCCTGCAGATGGTCGACGGGGCCAGCGCCACCGAGTCCGGGCTGCTGATGCTGCCCATGATGGCCGGGATCGTCGGCGCCTCGATCATCGGCGGCCAGCTCATCAGCCACACCGGCCGCTACCGGATCTTCCCGCTGCTCGGCGGCGCCGTCGCCACCGTCGGCATGTGGCTGCTGTCCCGGCTGGAGACCGACACCCCCCGGCTGCACTACAGCGTCTGGATGGCCGTCCTCGGCGCCGGTATCGGCCTGGTGATGCCCGTCCTCGTCCTCGCCGTGCAGAACTCCGTGCGCCCCGCCGACCTCGGCACCGCCACCAGCGCCAACAACTACTTCCGGCAGATCGGCGGCAGCGTCGGCGCCGCCGTCTTCGGCACCCTCTTCGCCGACCGGCTCACCTCCGCGTTGCGCGAGGAGCTGCCCCCGCGCGCGGGCACCGAACTGCCCGACGCCGACTCGATCACCCCGCAGCTCGTCCACGCGCTGTCCCCGGCCCTGCGCGACGCCTACATCCACGCCTACGCCGACGCGATGCCCCGGATCTTCCTCTACCTCGTCCCGGTGCTCGCCCTCGGCCTGCTCATCGCCTTCTTCCTCAAGGAGAAACCACTGGTGTCCCACAACACCGCCGAAACGGAGCCGCAGACCGTGACCGCCTCGATCCCCGGCGCCCGAGCGCCCTACGCCGCCGGGGTCCCCGTCTGCGGCACCGTGCAGCACCCCGACGGCACCGTGGTGCCCCGCGCGGCCCTCACCCTCATCGACATCGCCGGGCAGCAGATCGGCCGGGGCGCCAGCGGCGAGGACGGACGCTACGCGCTCAGCACGCCCGGCTCCGGGTCGTACGTGCTGATCGCCGCCGCCGGCGGGCACCAGCCGCAGGCCGTCTCCGTCACCGTCGGCGAACGCCCCGTCGAACTCGACGTCGTCCTCGGCGGCGCCGGACGCCTCGCCGGCAGCGTGCTCACCGCCGACGGCAGCCCCGTGCGGGACGCCACCGTCACCCTCACCAACGTGCACGGCGAGGTCGTGGCGAGCACCCGCAGCGGACGCGAGGGCGGCTACGTCATCACCGAACTGGTCGCCGGCGAGTACACCCTCGCCGCCAGCGCCCCCGCCTTCCGGCCCGCCGCGCTCCCGGTCACCGTGCAGGCCTCCCGGGAGACCCGGCAGGACATCGAACTCGCGGGCGGCGCGGTGCTGAGGGGCACCGTCCGGGCGAGCGGCGGACGGGCCGTGGAGGACGCGCGCGTGACCCTGCTCGACGCCGCCGGCAACGTGGTCGACACCCTCACCACCGGACCCGACGGAACGTTCCGGTTCGTGGACCTCTCCTCCGGCGAGTACACCGTCATCGCCGCAGGTTACCCGCCGGTCGCCACAGTGCTGCAGGTCGCGGGGGGTGGCCGCACGGAGCGCGATCTCCAACTGGGCCACGAGGACTGAGCGGGGCGCGTGGCCGCGCGCCGGAGCGATCCGGTGAAACCAATTCCAGGATTGCCACACATCGCGACCGGACGTCGCCGTACCGTAGTGGCGGGCGGCACAGATCGTTTGCGGACAGCCGTGGGGAGAGAGGGCCTGGGCCATGGACCGTGGCAGCGAGCGGGACACAGCTCCCGGGCGTGGCGCCGGCGACATCGCGGCGGGCCGGATTCCGCTGGCCGTGGTGATCGTCGACCGCGCCGGGCTGGTGTCCCACTGGAGCAGTGGCGCGCGGCGTCTGTTCGGCGTGAGCCGGGAGGACGCCGTGGGCCGTACCGCGGCCGACCTGCTGCCCGTCGCCGGCACCCTCCCGGACGACCCGCCGGCCGGCGCGGCCCCGGACGCCTCCGCGGTCCACGACGGACCCGGCCCCGACCTGGAGTCCTCGCTCGACGGGCACACCGGCTACGCCACCGCGGGCCGCGCCCGCCTCTGCCCGCCCGCGCAGACGTCCGGTGACGAGCGGCTCGACGTGCTGTGGTGGGCCTACCCGCTGGTCGGCCCGGGCCCCTCCCGGCTGCTCGTGCTCGCCGCCGACGCCACCCGGCTGCGCGACGAACGCGGCTACGACGACGAGACCGCCGAGCGCGTCTCGCCCGGCTTCGCCCGCCACACCGAACTGCCCGCCTCCGAGGAACTCGAACGGCGCCTGCCCGACATCCTGCCCAACATGGGCCCGGGACTCAGCGCCCGGATCGTCTCCCAGGTCCTCGAACTCGGCTACCCGGTCCTGGAGTTCAGCCAGTCCGAGCGGGTCCCCGTGAGCCCGTACTGGGGCGTGCCCCGCCGCCCCGGCCGCACCCGCGCCGGAGCCGCCGCGGCCACCCGGGCCTTCGTACCCCGGCAGCGGACGCCGTCCGTGGTCCCGGCCGGCGCCGAACAGGACCTGGAGTACGCCGCCGTCCGCGAGCGGCTGGAGTTCCTCAACGAGGTCAGCTCCCGCATCGGCTCCTCCCTGGACCTCGGCGAGACCATCCGCGAGGTCACCAGCGCCGCCGTACCCCGGTTCGCGGACTTCGCCGGCACCCATCTGCGCGCCGCGGTGCTGGCCGGCGAGGGCTTCCCGGACGGCCCGCCGGACGCCAGCACCGTGATGTTCCGCGTGTGGGTCGAGCACAACGACGAACCGGGCCGCTGGGACGACACCGTGCCCGTCGGCGAGGCCTTCGCCTTCCCCGAGCACACCCCGTTCTACCAGTGCATGGTCACCGGCGAGCCCGTCCTCGTCCCGCGGGTCACCGAGGAGCTGTCCGAGCGGATCTCCGGCGAGTTCGAGAAGCGCGACCTCCGCCCGCTGATCGGCGGCCGTTCGCTGCTGATCGTCCCGCTCAAGGCGCGCAACGTCGTCCTCGGCTTCATGGTGCTGATGCGCCGCCCCGACCGGCCGCAGTTCGACGACATGGACCGCACCACCGGCGCCGAACTCGCCGCCCGCGCCGGCCTCGTGCTCGACAACGCCCGCATGTACACGTACCAGGAGAACGTCGCCGACACCCTCCAGGACAGCATGCTGCCGCGGGTCGCCCCGCGGATGGCCGGCTGCGACATCGCCACCCGCTACCTGCCCGGCACCCGGCTCGGCCGGATCGGCGGCGACTGGTTCGACACCATCAAGCTGCCCGGCTCCCGCACCGCCCTCGTCGTCGGCGACGTCATGGGCCACGGCCTCAACTCGGCCGCGATGATGGGTCAGCTGCGCACCGCCGTGCAGACCATGGCCACCATGGAGACCCCGCCCGCCCAGCTGCTGCGCAACCTGGACGACCTGGCCCGCAGGCTCGGCGACAGCTACCTCGCCACCTGCCTGTACGCGGTCTACGACCCGATCCGCGGCGACCTGACCCTCGCCAACGCCGGCCACATCCCGCCCGTGCTGGTCCGGGCCGAGGACGGCAGCAGCGAACTCCTCGACCTGCCCACCGGCGCACCCGTAGGCGTCGGCGGGGTCCCGTTCGAGGCCACCCGGGTCAGGGTCCGGCCCGGCGACCGCCTGGTGCTGTGCACCGACGGCCTGGTGGAGGTGCGCGGCACCGACATCGGCGAGGGCCTCGCCGCGCTCTGCGAGTCCGCCGCCCACCCCGCGGCCTCCATGGACGACGCCTGCGACACCATCATCCGCGCCCTGAACACGCGCGGCGGCCGCAAGGACGACGTCGCCCTGCTCATGGCCCGCCTCAACGGCATCCCCGACGAGCACGTCGCCGAGTGGCGGCTCGACCCCGACCCGCGCGAGGTGGCCAGGGCCCGCCGCCTGGTCCGCGAGCGTCTTGTGGACTGGGGCCTGCCGCAGGCCGTGGAGACGGCCGAACTGCTGGTCAGCGAGGTCGTCACCAACGCCGTCCGGCACGCGGAGAGCGACCGGATCGGGCTGCGGGTGGTCCGCACCGACGCGCTGCTGTTCGAGGTCACCGACGACGAGCCCGCCCTGCCCGCGATGCTGAGCGCCGGCCCCTACGACGACTCGGGCCGCGGTCTGCGCGTGGTGAGCCGGCTGGCCCGGGAGTGGGGTGCCAGCGCCACCGGGCACCGCAAGACCGTCTGGTTCGAACAGGCCATTCACATCTCGTGAAGACGGTCGCCCGGCTCTTGCCGTAGGCCCGGACGCCGCGATATCCCGATCACGGAATCGAACCGTGGGGAGATCGTATGAACGTCTCGGAGAACTACCGCAACGCGTGGGAGAGTTACTGGCGCGAGACCTCCGACGCCCGGGGCGAGGCGATATGGGACTCCGATCCCTCCCTGAGCGCCGCGCCGCACAGCGAACTGCTCCTGTCGCACGCCGACCCGGACCGGACCATCGTCGACCTCGGCTGCGGCAACGGCACCCAGACCCGCTACCTGGCCACCCGCTTCGCCCGCGCCGTCGGCGTCGACCTCTCGCACGCCGCCGTCGAGCACGCCCGCCGCGCCGCGAACGGCGCCCCCGTCGAGTTCCGGCAGCTCGACCTCACCGACACGGACGCCGTGCGCGCCCTGCACCGGCGGCTCGGCGACGCCCACGTCTACATGCGTGCCGTGATCCACCAGAGCGAACCGGCCGCGCGGCCCGCGGTGGCCGCCGCCGTCGCCGAGCTGATCGGCAGCGAGGGACGCGCCTTCGTCGTCGAACTCACCTCAGGCTCCCGGGACGTCCTGGGGCGTGCCGCATCCGAGCCGGGCGGCCCGGGTCCCAAGCTCCAACGCGTCTTCCACCACGGCCTCAAGCCCGCCGACGCCCCCGACGACGAGATCCCGCGGCTGCTCGCCGAGGCGGGCCTCTCCGTCCTGGCCGAGGGCGGGACGACCGTGCCGCAGACCGAGTACCTCGCGGACGGCACCCGGATCGACCTGCCGGCCCACTGGTACGTCCTCGGCAGGGCCTGACCGGACCCGGGGCCGCTTCCCCCGGCGCGGTCGTAGCCTGTCCGCCGCTTCACGCGTAACGTGACGAAGCATGAAGATCCTCATCAGTGCCGACATGGAGGGTGCCACGGGCGTCACCTGGCCCGCCGACGTGCTGCCGGGGACGCCGCAGTGGGAGCGGTGCCGGTCGATGTTCACCTCGGACGTGAACGCCGCCGTGGAGGGCTTCTTCGACGGCGGGGCGGAGCAGGTCCTGGTCAACGAGGCCCACTGGACCATGCGCAACCTCCTCCTGGAGCGGCTCGACGAGCGGGTCGAGATGCTCACCGGCCGGCACAAGGCGCTGTCCATGGTGGAGGGCGTCCAGCACGGTGACGTCGACGGCATCGCGTTCGTCGGCTACCACGCGGGCGCCGGCATGGAGGGCGTCCTCGCCCACACCTACCTCGCGAACCAGATCACCGGGGTGTGGCTGAACGACGTCCGCGCCAGCGAGGGTCTGCTCAACGCGCACGTCGTCGCCGAGTACGGCGTCCCGGTCGTCCTCGTGACCGGCGACGACGTCGCCTGCGAGGACGCCCTGGGCTACGCGCCCGAGGCACTGAAGGTGGCCGTCAAGGACCATGTGTCGCGGTACGCGGCCGTGTGCCGGACGCCGGCCAGGACCGCGGCCGACATCCGCGCGGCCGCCAAGGAGGCGGCCCGCCTGGCGGTCCGCCACGAGCCCGCACGGGGTGGGCCGTTCACGGTCGCCGTCGAGTTCGACGCCGAGCACCTCGCGACGGCCGCCACCGTCGTCCCCGGCGTGGCGCGGATCGGGGAGCGGAAGGTGGCGTACACCAGCGCCACCATGTACGAGGGGATCAGGACGTTCAAGGCGGTCACCACGATCGTCTCTGCCGCCGTGGAGGAGCAGTATGGCTGACCAGCAGGCCGACGAACTGGCCCTGGCCGAGGTCGTGGAGTTCACTTCCGGCCTGATCCGTATCGACACCACCAACCGGGGCGGCGGCGACTGCCGGGAGCGGCCCGCCGCCGAGTACGCGGCCGAGCGGCTGGCCGGGGCGGGCCTGGAGCCGCTGCTGCTGGAGCGCACCCCGGGCCGCACCAACGTGGTGGCCCGTATCGAGGGCACCGACCCGTCCGCCGACGCGCTGCTGGTCCACGGCCATCTCGACGTCGTGCCCGCCGAGGCCGCCGACTGGCGGGTCCACCCGTTCTCCGGCGAGGTCCGGGACGGTGTGGTGTGGGGGCGCGGCGCCGTCGACATGAAGAACATGGACGCGATGATCCTGGCGGTCGTCCGGTCCTGGGCCCGGCAGGGCGTACGGCCCCGCCGCGACCTCGTCATCGCGTTCACCGCCGACGAGGAGGCCAGCGCCGAGGACGGCTCCGGCTTCCTCGCCGACCGGCACCCCGAACTCTTCGAGGGCTGCACGGAGGGCGTCAGCGAGTCGGGCGCCTTCACCTTCCACGACGGTTCCGGCCGGGAGATCTACCCGATCGCCGCGGGGGAGCGGGGCACCGCCTGGCTCAAGCTCACCGCGCGGGGCCGCGCCGGGCACGGCTCCAAGGTGAACAAGGAGAACGCGGTGACCCGGCTCGCCGCCGCCGTCACCCGTATCGGCGAGCACGAGTGGCCGCTCCGCCTCACCCCGACCGTGCGGGCCGCCCTCACCGAACTCGCCGCGCTGTACGGCATCGACGCCGACCTCACCGACGTGGACCGGCTGCTGGACAAGCTCGGCCCGGCCGCCCGGCTGGTCGAGGCGACCGTCCGCAACAGCGCCAACCCGACCATGCTCCAGGCCGGTTACAAGCTCAACGTCATCCCCGGCGAGGCGGTCGCCTACGTGGACGGACGCTACTTGGCGGGCGGCGAGGAGGAGTTCACCGCCACGCTGGACGAGCTGACGGGCCCGGACGTCCGGTGGGAGTTCGAGCACCGCGAAGTGGCCCTCCAGGCACCGGTGGACGCGCCCGTGTTCGCCAGGATGCGGGCCGCCGTCCAGGAGTTCGCGCCCGGCGGGCACGTGGTGCCGTACTGCATGTCGGGCGGCACCGACGCCAAGCAGTTCTCCCGGCTCGGCATCACCGGCTACGGCTTCACCCCGCTGAAGCTGCCCGCGGACCTCGACTACCAGGCGCTGTTCCACGGCGTGGACGAACGGGTGCCCGTCGAGGCCCTGCACTTCGGGGTCCGGGTCCTGGACCGCTTCCTGCGCACGGCATAGCCGGTGGGGGACGAGGTGCTGACATCGCCGTACGGATCCTGGCCGTCGCCCGTCGACGCGGCGCTCGCCGCCGCGCACGACGGCCGGCCGGACTGGGTGGACTTCGTCGGCGACGAGATCTGGTGGACCGAGCCCCGCCCGGCCGAGGGCGGCCGACGGGCCCTGGTGCGGCGGCGCACCGAGGGCGGCGAGGAGTCGGTGCTGCCCGCGCCGTGGAACGTGCGCAGCCGGGTCATCGAGTACGGCGGCCGGCCCTGGGCCGGGGAGATCCACGACGGCCGGCCGCTGATCGTCTTCGTGCACTTCGCCGACCAGCGGCTGTACCGGTACGAGCCCGGCGGCGAGCCCGTCCCGCTCACCCCCCTCTCCCCGGTGGGCGGCGGCCTGCGCTGGGCGGAGCCGCGGGTGGACCTCACCCGCGGTGAGGTGTGGTGCGTGCTGGAGGAGTTCACCGGCGACGGCCCCGACGACGTGCGGCGGGTCCTGGCCGCCGTACCGCTGGACGGCTCGGCCGCCGAGGACCGCGGTGCCGTCCGTGAACTGCTCGGCCCCCGCCACCGGTTCGTCACCGGTGCCCGGCTCTCACCGGACGGCCGGCGGGCCGCCTGGCTGGCCTGGGACCATCCGCGGATGCCGTGGGACGGGACGGAGCTGCTGGTCGCCGATGTGACGGAGGACGGCCTGCTGAAGGACGCGCGGACCGTCGCCGGCGGACCGGACGAGTCCATCGCCCAGGTCGAGTGGTCGGCGGACGGCGGGCTGCTGTACGCGAGCGACCGCGGCGGCTGGTGGAACCTCTACCGCGACGGCACCCCTCCCCCACCCTCCGGGCGGGGGGACCCCCGTCTCGCTTCGCTCGCCCCGCGCGAGGAGGAGTTCGCCGGGCCGCTGTGGCAGCTCGGGCTGCGCTGGTTCGCGCCGCTGGACGACGGGCTCGTCGCGGTCGTGCACGGACGCGGGCCGGCCGTCCTCGGGATACTCGACCCGGAGACCGGCGAGATCGTCGACGCCGCCGGACCGTGGACGGAGTTCACCGCCACCCTCGCCGTCCACGGCGAACGCGTCGTCGCGGTCGGCGCCGGTCCGCGCACCGCCCACGAGGTGGTCGAGCTGGACACCGCCACCGGCCGCGCCCGCGTGATCGGCGCCCGGCACCGGGACCCCGTCGACCCGGCCTACTACCCAAAGCCGCGGATCCGCACCTTCCGCGGCCCGGACGGCCGTGAGGTGCACGCCCACGTCCACCCGCCGCACCACCCCGCACGGACCGCACCCCAGGGCGAGCTGCCGCCGTACGTCATCTGGGCGCACGGCGGCCCCACCAGCCGGGCGCCGCTCGTGCTGGACCTGGCCATCGCCTACTTCACCTCGCGGGGCATCGGCGTCGCCGAGGTGAACTACGGCGGCTCCACCGGATACGGCCGGGCCTACCGGGAGCGGCTGCGCGAGCAGTGGGGCGTGGTCGACGTCGAGGACTGCGCGGCCGTCGCCCGCGCCCTCGCCGACGAGGGCACCGCCGACCCCGCCCGGCTGGCGATCCGCGGCGGCAGCGCCGGCGGCTGGACCACCGCCGCCTCCCTGGCCACGACCGACGTCTACGCCTGCGGCACCATCGTCTACCCGGTGCTCGACCTCACCACCTGGGGCCCCGGCGAGACCCACGACTTCGAGTCCCGCTACCTGGAGTCGCTGGTCGGCCCGCTCGCCGAGGTGCCCGCCCGGTACGCCGAACGCTCCCCGACCGCGCACGCCGACCGGCTCACCGCCCCCTTCCTGCTGCTCCAGGGCCTGGACGACGTCATCTGCCCGCCCGCCCAGTGCGAACGCTTCCTCGCCCGGATCGCGGGCCGGGGCGTGCCGCACGCCTACCTCACCTTCGAGGGCGAGGGGCACGGATTCCGCCGGGCCGATACGATGATCCGCGCCCTGGAGGCCGAACTGTCCCTGTACGCCCAGGTCTTCCGGCTGGAGCCGGAACCCCCGGTAGCGAAGGTGGAGCTGACCCCGTGAACCCACTCGTGCGGCCGCGCCGGCTGGCCCCGGGCGCACGGGTCGCCGTCGTCGCCACCAGCGGGCCGGTGCCCGAGGAACGGCTGCAGGCCGGCCTCGACGTGCTGCGCGGCTGGGACCTCGACCCGGTGGCCGGCCCCCACGTCCTGGACCGGCACCCCGGGTTCGGCTACCTGGCCGGCACGGACGCCGACCGCGCCGCCGACTTCCAGAACGCCTGGTGCGACCCCGCCGTGGACGCCGTCCTGTGCGCCCGCGGCGGCTACGGCGCACAGCGCATGATCGACCTCCTCGACTGGGACGCGCTGCGGGCCGCCGGCCCCAAGGTCTTCGTCGGGTTCAGCGACCTCACCGCGCTGCACGAGGCCATCGCGACCCGCCTGGGGCTGGTCACGCTGCACGGGCCGATGGCGGCCGGCATCGACTTCATCAAGAACGCCCGCGCCCAGGACCACCTGCGGGCCACGCTCTTCGCCCCCGAGACGGTCCGCACCCTCGCCTCCGGCGGCACACCCCTGGTGTCCGGCCGGGCCCGCGGCACCACCCTCGGCGGCTGCCTCAGCCTGCTCGCCGCGGAACTCGGCACCCCGCACGCCCGGCCCTCCGCGCGGGGCGGGCTGCTCTGCCTGGAGGACGTGGGCGAGGAGACGTACCGGCTGGACCGGTACCTCACCCAACTCCTGCGCTCCGGCTGGCTGGAAGGGGTCCGCGGGGTGCTGCTCGGCTCCTGGAAGGACTGCGCGGACTACGCCCGGGTGCGGCGCCTGCTGGCCGACCGGCTGACCCCGCTCGGCGTCCCGGTGGTGGAGGACTTCGGATTCGGCCACTGCGAGGGAGCGCTCACGATCCCCTTCGGTGTCGCGGCCGAACTCGACGCGGACTCGGCCACGCTGACCCTCGACGAGCCCGCCCTGCGCTGACGCCGTAGGCTGGCCGGATGCCGCACCCTCCGTCCCGTCACCTCGCCGAAGGACCGCGCGTCGCCATCCGCCCCTTCACCCTCGGGGACGGCCCCGAGTTCACCGCGCGCGCCCGGGAGAGCAAGGACCTGCACCGGCCGTGGCTGTTCCCGCCGGACAGCGACGAGGCGTACGCCGACTACGCCGGCCGGCTCATCGAGGAACCCGACCGGGCCGGCTTCCTGGTGTGCGAGAAGGACACCGGGGCCATCGCCGGCTTCATCAACATCAACAACATCGTGCGGGGCGGCTTCCAGTGCGGTGCCCTCGGCTACGGGGCCTTCGCGCACGCGGCCGGGCGGGGCCTGATGCGCGAAGGCCTGGAGCTGGTGATCGGGTACGCGTTCGGGCCGCTGGGCCTGCACCGGCTGGAGATCAACGTCCAGCCCGGCAACGCCGCCTCCATCGCCCTCGCCCGGGGCGCCGGCTTCCGCCTGGAGGGCTTCTCCCCGGACATGATCTACGTCGACGGGGCCTGGCGCGACCACGAACGCTGGGCCCTCACCACCGAGATGCGCGGGGGAGCGGCTCAGCCCCGCTGATCCACGTACTCGAAGACCGACCCGTCCGGATGCATCGCCAGCAGATTCCGGCCCGCCGGCGTCGGCACCGGTCCCGCGACGATCCTGGCGCCCAGCTCGTCCAGCAGCCGGTGGGCCTCGTCCACGTCCTTCACGGCGATCGTCGCCGCCACCCTGCGCAGGATCTCCAGCTCCGACTCCGGGCCGCTCATCAGCAGGAAGGAACCGACCGCGGCCACCTCGACACCACCGCGCCGGAAGCGCGAGGCTCTGCCGCCGGTCAGCCGCTCGTAGAAGGGGATCGCGGCTTCGAGGTCGTCGACGCAGATGCGCAGCGAGGCGCCCAGAATCTCCATGCGTCCGAGCCTAGTTGGCGCCCCCGCCCGCGCGCAGGGCCCCGGCGTTACCGCCTGTGCCCGGCGGGTACCCGGATGGTATGGACCGTTCTGATCACCTGGAACATCTGGACAAGCACCTCGTCGAAGAGCTGGCACAGGTGGCACGCGAGACGGTACGCGACGAACTGCGCGAGCAGTCCCGCAAGCAGCGCCGCACCGCCATGCTCTACGCCGCGTCGGGTGCCGTCGCGCTGTACGCGGGCGGGGCGGTGGCCCTCGCCGTGGGCCTGGCCCTGGCCATCGGCCTGCCCGGCTGGGCCGCGGCCCTGATCACCGCGGCGCTCCTGGGAGTGGTGGCCTACGCGCTCCGCGGCGCCGCCCACTCCGGGCACGGCCACCGCACCCCGCACCGCGTGGTCGGCGGTAGCACACCGGCCACCCCGCCGACCGGCCTCGGCATGCCGTACCCGCCGATGCCGGACACCCCGCCGGACACACCCCACCACAGGGCCTGAGCCCGACGCCCGACCCCGACGCGGAGGGGTGGGACAGCCGCCCCACCCCTTCGCACCCCTCTGCGCTCACCCGGCCAGCTGCGGCAGCACCTTCGTCCGGTAGAAGTCGAAGAAACCCCGCTGGTCCGGGCCGATCTGGTTCACGTACACCCGGTCGAACCCGGCGTCGCCGAACGCCTTCAGCGCCGAGACGTGCTCGTCCACGTCGTCCCCGCACACCGACTTCTCCCGCACCATGTCCTCGGTGACCAGCTCGTGCAGCTGCTCGAAGTGCCGGGGCGAGGGCAGCACCTGCCCCATCTCGCCGGGCAGCAGCTCGTTGAACCAGAGCCGGTGCACCGTCCGGACGCATGCGTCGCGGTCGGCGCCGTAACAGACCTTCGTGCCGCCGCTGACCGGCTTGGCCCCGCCGCCGCCCTTGCGGAACCGGGTGACCATCTCCTCCTCCGGCATCATCGTGATGTAGCCGTCGCCCACCCGGGCGGCGAGCGCCGTCGCCTTCGGGCCGAAGCCGGAGATGTCGATCGGGACGGGCTCGTCGGGCACGGTGTAGAGGCGGGCGTTCTCCACGGTGTAGTGGGTGCCGTGGTGGTTGACCTCCTCGCCGGTGAACAGCCGGCGCATCACCTGGATCGCCTCCTCCAGCATCTCCAGGCGCACGTGCAGCGGAGGCCAGTGGTCGCCGAGGATGTGCTCGTTCAGCGCCTCGCCGGTGCCCACACCCAGCCGGAAGCGGCCTTCGGTCATCACCGCGCTGGTCGCCGCGGCCTGCGCCACGACCGCCGGGTGCGTCCGGACGGTCGGGCAGGTCACCGCCGTCTCGATGGGCAGCGACACCGCCTCCGACAGCGCCCCGATCACCGACCACACGAACGGGCTCTGCCCCTGCGCGTCGTTCCACGGGTGGAAGTGGTCGGAGATCCACAGCGCCTGGAAGCCGGCCTGCTCGGCCATCCGGGCCTGCTCGACGAGGGCTGCGGGGTCGTGTTCCTCGCTCGCCAGGAAATAGCCGTACTCGGGCATGGGGAAACCTCCGCGCGGGCGCAGCTGAAGGTGGTGTGATCCGGTCCCGGCCCGGGTAACCGGCGGCGACCGGGCGAAACGCCGCCCCGGCGGGGCACGGCGGGGACGCGTTCGGGTGCTCGGACCGGCGTACGGGTGACCCGCCCGGCGTTTGGGTGCCCCGGCCCCGGTTACGCGGAAGACCTCGGACGAGCCACACCGCCGGAGGCCCACCGTGAGCCGACCTCACGTGGTGATCATCGGGGCCGGTTTCGCCGGGTACCGGGCTGCCCGCACCCTGGCCCGGCTGACCCGGGACCGGGCCGACATCACCCTGCTCAACCCGACCGACTACTTCCTGTACCTGCCGCTGCTGCCGCAGGTCGCCGCCGGCGTCCTGGAGGCCCGCCGGGTCACCGTGTCGCTGCCCGGCACGCTGCGCGGGGTGCGCCTGGTGCTCGGCCAGGCGGACGGGGTCGACCTGGACGGGCGCACCGTCCGCTACGCCGACCCCGAGGGCGGCATCGGCAGCCTCGGTTACGACCGGCTGGTGCTGGCCGTCGGCAGCGTCAACAAGCTGCTGCCGATCCCCGGTGTCGCCGAGCACGCGCACGGGTTCCGCGGGCTGCCCGAGGCGCTCTACCTGCGCGACCACGTGACCCGGCAGGTGGAACTCGCCGCCGCCGAGGACGACCCGGGCAGATGCGCCGCCCGGTGCACCTTCGTCGTGGTCGGCGCCGGCTACACCGGTACCGAGGTGGCCGCCCAGCTGCAGATGCTCACCGACCGGCTGGTCCGCCGGCATCCGCTGCCCGGCGGTCTGCGTCCCCGCTGGATGCTGCTGGACGTGGCACCGCGGGTGCTGCCGGAGATGGACGAGCGGCTCTCCCGTACGGCCGACCGGGTACTGCGGGCGCGGGGCGTCGACGTGCGGATGGGCACCTCGGTGAAGGAGGCCACCCGGGACGGGGTGCTGCTCACCGACGGGGAGTCCATCGCCTCCCGGACCCTGGTGTGGTGCGTGGGCGTACGGCCCGATCCGCTGGTGGAGGCCGTCGGGCAGCCGCTGGAACGCGGGCGGCTGATCGTGGACCCGTATCTGCAACTGCCGGGCCGCACCGACGTGTTCGCCTGTGGGGACGCGGCCGCCGTGCCCGACCTGGAGCGGCCCGGGAAGTTCACCCCCATGACGGCCCAGCACGCCTGGCGGCAGGGCCGGGTGGCCGGGGAGAACGTGGCCGGCTCGCTCGGCCTCGGCCGGCGCCGGCGTCCGTACCGCCACCGGGACGTGGGCTTCGCCGTCGACCTGGGCGGGGCCCGGGCCGCCGCCAACCCGTTCGGCGT
Source organism: Streptomyces sp. NPDC028928 (assembly GCF_055564915.1). NCBI lineage: Bacteria > Bacillati > Actinomycetota > Actinomycetes > Kitasatosporales > Streptomycetaceae > Streptomyces > Streptomyces sp. NPDC028928. Next base: position 213,824 of record NZ_JBVHVI010000010.1, on the reverse strand, counting down.
CCCGCTGTCGGGCCTGGCGGCCGGTGCCGTCACCCGCGGCTACCACCTGGCCGCGCTGCCCGGCAACCGCGTCCGGGTCGCCGCCGACTGGCTGCTGGACGCCGTACTCCCGCGCCAGGGCGTCCAGTTGGGCCTCGTACGGGCCTGGTCGGTGCCGTTGGACACGGCCTCACCGGAACTGGCGCGGGTACCGGACGGCTCGGAGCGGCCGTCCGCCCAGGCAGGAGACGAGCCCATGACGCACGAGTCGACACACAAGCCGGAACCGGGACGGCGGACGATCGCCGAGCCCGGAAAGAACCAGCCGGGCGGAGAGCCGGCGAAGAACCAGCCGGGCGGGGAGCCCGCGAGGAATCAGCCGGGCGGGGAGCCCGCGAAGAGCCGGCCCGGTGGGGAGCCCGTCGAGGGCGGGCCGGACCATCCGGCGCCCGGACCCGTCCGGCGCACCGACAGCCCCGACCCCGCGGACCGCGACTGAGGCACGACCCGGCGCAACCCAGCGCAAGCCAGCGCAAAGGAGACCGAGGAGATCCATGAAGACCGACGAACTCGCCGAACTGGGCCAGCAGTTGCGCGTGGACAGCGTGCGGGCGTCCGCCGCCGCGGGATCCGGGCACCCCACGTCCTCGATGTCCGCCGCCGACCTGCTGGCCGTCCTGCTCGCGCACCACCTGCGCTACGACTTCGAGCGCCCCGAACACCCCGCGAACGACCGGTTCGTGCTGTCCAAGGGACACGCCTCGCCGCTGCTGTACGCCGCGTACAAGGCGGCCGGCGCGATCGAGGACGGCGAGCTGGTCACCTTCCGCAAGATCGGCAGCCGGCTCGAGGGCCATCCGACGCCCCGCCGCCTGCCGTGGGTGGAGACGGCCACCGGCTCGCTCGGCCAGGGCCTGCCCGTCGGAGTCGGCATCGCCCTCGCCGGGAAGCGGCTGGACCGCACCGGCTACCGGGTCTGGGTGCTGTGCGGCGACAGCGAGCTGGCGGAGGGCTCGGTGTGGGAGGCCGCCGAACACGCCGGCTACGAGAACCTCGACAACCTGATCGCCATCGTGGACGTCAACCGGCTCGGCCAGCGCGGCCCCACCCGGCACGGCCACGACCTGGACGCCTACGCCCGCCGCTTCCAGGCCTTCGACTGGCACACCATCGAGATCGACGGCCACGACGTCGACGCCATCGACCGGGCCTACGGGGAGGCGCTGTCCACCACCGGGCAGCCCACCGTGATCCTCGCCCGCACCCTGAAGGGCAAGGGCGTGGCCTCCGTGGAGGACCGCGAGGGCCTGCACGGCAAGCCGCTGCCCGAGGCCGAGGAGGCCGTCGCCGAACTCGGCGGCCCGCGCGACCTGCGTGTACGGGTGTCCGAACCGCAGGCGGCGGCCGCGCTGCGCTCCCTCACCACCGAGGTCGTCCAGCTGCCCCGCTACGACCAGGGCGACGAGGTCGCGACGCGGGACGCCTTCGGCAAGGCCCTCGCCGCGCTCGGCACCGCCCGCGGCGACATCGTCGCCCTGGACGGCGAGGTCGGCGACTCCACCCGCACCGAGGAGTTCGCCAAGGCGCACCCCGACCGGTTCTTCGAGTGCTACATCGCCGAACAGCAGCTCGTCGCCACGGCGGTCGGCATGGCCGCGCGCGGCTGGGTGCCGTACGCCTCGACGTTCGCCGCCTTCCTGACCCGCGCCCACGACTTCGTGCGGATGGCCTCCATCAGCGGCTCCGGCCTCAACCTGGTCGGCTCGCACGCCGGTGTCGCGATCGGACAGGACGGGCCCTCCCAGATGGGCCTGGAGGACCTCGCGATGTTCCGGTCCGTGTACGGCTCGACCGTGCTGTACCCGTGCGACGCCAACCAGACCGCCCGGCTCGTCGCGGCCATGGCCGGCCTGGACGGCATCCGCTATCTGCGCACCTCCCGCGGCAAGACCCCGGTGATCTACGGCCCCGACGAGGAGTTCCCCGTCGGCGGCAGCAAGACGCTGCGCTCCAGCGAGGAGGACCGGCTGACGGTCGTCGCGGCCGGGGCGACCGTACCCGAGGCGCTGGCCGCCGCCGACCGGCTCGCCGCCGACGGCATCCGGGTGCGGGTGATCGACCTGTACTCGGTCAAGCCCGTCGACGCCGGGACCCTGCACCGGGCCGCCGAGGACACCGGCTGCCTGCTCACGGTCGAGGACCACCACCCGGAGGGCGGCCTCGGGGACGCCGTCGCGGAGGCGTTCGGCGACGGCCGCCCGACACCCCGCCTGGTCCGGCTCGCGGTGCGCACCATGCCGGGCTCCGCCGCGCCCGACGAGCAGCTGCACGCGGCCGGCATCGACGCCGTGGGCATCGCGGCGGCGGCCAGGCTGCTGGTCGAGGAGGCGGTCGTGCGATGAGCCGCGCCGACGCGCGGACCATACGGGCGGGCCGCCGCACGGTGCGGATCCAGCGGCCGGGGAAGGTGCTCTTCCCCGGCGGCGGGGGCGCGAAGGAGTACACCAAGGGCGACCTCGCCGACTACTACCGGTCCGTCGCGCCGTACATGCTGCCGCACCTGCGGGGCCGCCCGCTGATGCTGGAGCGGTATCCGGACGGCCTGGACGGCCAGCGCTTCCTGCAGAAGAACACCCCGGAGCACTACCCGGAGTGGATCACCCGCGCCGAGGTCGCCAAGGAGGGCGGCACGGTCACGCACGTCGTCTGCGACGACACCGCCACCCTCCTGTACCTCGCCGACCAGGCCTGCGTCACCCTGCACCGCTGGCTGTCCCGCACCGACCGGGCCGGCGGCCCCGACCACCCCGACCGGCTGGTCTTCGACCTCGATCCGGCCGGCGACGACTTCGCCGCCGTCCGGGACGCGGCCCACCGGATGCGGGAGCTGCTGGACGAGCTGGGCCTGCCCGTGGCGCCCATGACCACCGGTTCCCGCGGCCTGCACCTCGTCGTCCCCCTGGACGGCCGCGACGACTTCGACGAGGTGCGGCGCTTCGCTCATGACGTCGCCGAGCTGGCCGCCTCCCGGCATCCCGACCGGCTCACCACCGCGGCCCGCAAGCAGGACCGGGCGGACCGCCTCTACCTGGACGTACAGCGCAACGGCTACGCCCAGACCGCCGTCGCCCCCTACACCGTCCGGGGCCGCCCGGGCGCCCCGGTCGCCGTGCCCCTAGCCTGGAAACAGGTGGACGATCCGGCGCTGGACGCCCGCCGGTGGAGCATCGCCGACGCCGTCGACCAGGCCCGGACGGAGCCGTGGGGCGAGCTTCCCCACCGTGGCCGTTCCCTGGCCCCGGCCCGACGCCGTCTCGATGACTTGCGCTCCTGAGGTTTGGCCAAGGGCGGAACGGCCACACGCAGGGAGAGGTGGCCATGTCGAACACAAACAGCACTTCGAATTCACAGAGTTCACAGAAAGCACAGGACTCTCAGCACTCCCACAACTCCGACAACGCGCACGAGACGCAAGGCGGTGCCCACCGCAACGCGAACAGCCGGCGACCGACCCCCATGGAGGTGCTGCGCCAGGCGCGCAGCCAGCTCGCCGAGCTCACCGGACTCGCCCCCGAGTCCGTCTCCTCCTTCGAGGAGACCGAGGACGGCTGGGCCCTGGAGGTCGAGGTCCTGGAACTCGCCCGGGTCCCGGACACGATGAGCCTGATGGCGAGCTACCAGGTCGAGCTGGACCCGGAGGGCCAGCTGACCGGGTACCGGCGTGTCCGCCGCTACGAACGCGGCAGGGCCGATGCGCGCGGTGGCCGCTGAGCCACGGCGCGTGCTTCCCGCCCGCGCGGACCGTGCACCCACTACGCAGGAGGAGGAATCGCCGGCATGACTGTTGTTCCGGCACAGCAGACCGGAGGCGGAGGCGGCAGCAGCGGCCTCTACGACGTACTTGAGCTGGTCCTGGACCGAGGGCTCGTGATCGACGCGTTCGTCCGCGTCTCCCTGGTCGGCATCGAGATCCTGAAGATCGACGTCCGGGTCGTCGTGGCCAGCGTCGACACCTACCTGCGGTTCGCAGAGGCGTGCAACCGCCTGGACCTGGAAGCCGGCCCGCGCAAGAGCCCGGGCCTGCCCGATCTCGTGGGCGAGATCACCGAGTCCGGCGCCCGCGGCAAGTCCAAGGGCGCGCTGTCCGGCGCCGCGCAGACCATATCCGACGCCTTCAACCAGGCGCGCCAGGAAGGGGAGACCGAGTCCAGGCCGCGGCGGAAGGCTCCGGCGCGCCGTAAGGAGGAGCAGGAGTGAGCACCTACGTCTACGGGATCACCGCCCGGTCCCACCCGGAGCTGCCCGAGGGCATGACCGGGGTGGGCGAGCCGCCGCGCACCGTCCGCGTGCTCACCGCGGGTGAACTGGCCGCTGTCGTCAGTGACGCGCCCGAGGACCTGCGCCCCAAGCGCCGGGACCTGCTCGCGCACCAGAACGTGCTCGCCGAGGTGGGCGCGGGCGGCTGTGTGCTGCCGATGCGGTTCGGCAGCGTCGCCGCCGACGACGACGCCGTCACCCAGGTGCTCACCGAGCGGGCCGAGCACTACCTGGAGCGGCTGCGCGAGCTGGACGGCAAGGTCGAGTACAACGTCAAGGCCACGCATGTCGAGGAGGCGGTCCTGCACCTCGTGATGGCCGAGAACGCGGACGTCCGCTCCCTCGCCGAGGCCAACCGCAGGGCCGGCGGTGGCAGCTACGACGACAAGATCCGCCTCGGTGAGATGGTCGCCTCCGCCGTGAAGGCCAGGGAGGCCGAGGACGCGCAGGACGTACAGGGGCTGCTCGCACCGGCCGCCTCCGCCGTCAGCGTGGGCCCCGAGTCCACCGGCTGGCTGCTGAACGTGTCGTTCCTGGTGGCACGGAGCACGGCCGAGGACTTCCTCGCCACCGCTGAGCAGGTCCGCAAGAGCCACCCCCATCTGGACCTGAGGGTCAACGGGCCGCTGCCGCCGTACAGCTTCGTCGAGCCCGGCCCGGCGCAGCCCGCCGGCAGCGCGGCCGGCGCGGACGCCGGCGCGCAGTAGCGCTCTCGGCCCGGACGGAAAGGAGAACGCCATGGGGCTGATCGGCGAAGTGCTGATGCTGCCGTTCGCGCCCGTGCGCGGCAGCGCGTGGGCCATCAGGCAGGTGCTCCGCGAGGCGGAACGGATCTATTACGACCCCGCCACCGTACGGGCCGAACTCGCCCGCCTGGAAGAGCAGTTGGAGGCCGGTGAGATCACCGCGGAGGAGTTCGACCAGCGCGAGGACGAACTTCTTGACCGGCTGGAGGCGACCATGCGCTCCGGCGACACCACAGGCAACGGGACGTGAGATGAACCGAACCGCACTGGGTCTCGCCGTAGGGGCGGGATACCTGCTAGGACGTACCAAGAAGCTCAAGATGGCCCTCGCGGTCGGCTCCCTGGTGGCGGGGAAGAAGCTGAACCTCAGCCCGCGCATGGTCGCGGACCTGGTCAACCAGCAGCTGAAGAACAATCCGCAGTTCAAGGAGATCGGCGATCAGCTGCGCCAAGACCTGCGAGGCGTCGGCAAGGCCGCTTCCGGCGCGGTCGCCGAACGGCAGATCAACGCGCTCGCCGACCGGCTGCACGGCCGCACGGCGCAGGTGCGCGACCAGCTGTCCGGCATCGTGCCGTCCGGGTCCGACGAGGAGCCGGACGAGGAGGACGGCGAGGAGGAGGGCTCCCAGGAGTCCTCCGGCGACCGCGACGAGGACCGCCGCGAGAAGAAGTCGCGGGACGACCGGTCGCGTGGCGAGGAGCCGGCCCGGAAGGCCCCGGCGAAGAAGACGGCGGCGAAGAAGGCCGCGGCCAAGAAGACGGCCCCCGCGAAGAAGACGGCGGCCAAGAAGACGAGCGCGGCCCGCAAGACGGCCGCGAAGAAGACGGCTTCGGCTGGGGACGCGGCCTCCGGCGCCGCCTCCCGGCAGTCGAAAGGCGGCGATGACCGATGACCGACACCCTCGGATCCGCCACCTCGGCGGCCGGCAAGGCTACGGGGGCCGCCACGGGCGGCCCGCTGAGCGGCCTCGCGCACAGTGATGCGGCCGACCGGCTGAAGGAAGAAGTACAGGAGTACCTGTCCGCGCAGGCCCAGCGCATGTTGGTGGGGCTCGGCCGCAAGCTCGGCGAGACCACCGTCAAGCTCAACGACATCGCCGAGGGCAACAGCCCGGGCTTCGCCAAGCTCGCGCTCGAAGGCGGGCGCAAGCTCGCCGAGGGCAAGGGCCCGGTGCGCTCGGCGGTGGAACTGGGCGCCTCCCGCGCCAAGGAGAACGTCATGGGCGCGCTGAAGAGCCTCGGGGGCGGCAAGGGCAAGAAGGGCGGCGCGGGCAAGAAGCCCACCGTCATCATGGAGTCCGTCGACGTGGGCGTACCGCTGCGCACCGCCTACGACCAGTGGACCCAGTACCAGTCCTTCTCCACCTTCGCCAAGGGCGTCAAGAGCGCGAGCCGGGACGACGACACCCACTCCGACTGGCAGGCGAAGATCTTCTGGTCCAGCCGGAGCTGGAAGGCCAAGACGACCGAGCAGATCCCCGACTACCGCATCCAGTGGACCTCGGAGGGCGCCAAGGGCACCACCAAGGGCGTGGTCTCCTTCCACCGGCTGGAGGAGAACCTCACCCGGGTGCTGCTGGTCATGGAGTACTACCCGACCGGCCTCTTCGAGAAAACCGGCAACATCTGGCGCGCCCAGGGCCGTCGGGCCAGGCTGGACCTGAAGAACTTCGCCCGCTTCATCACCCTCAAGGGTGAGGCGGAGGACGGCTGGCGCGGGGAGATACGCGACGGCGACGTGGTCCGCACCCACGAGGATGCCCTTGAGGCGGAGGAGGCCGAGAAGTCGGAGGACGAGGCCCCGCAGGGGCCGGAGGAAGAGGAAGAGGGCGAAGAGGAAGAGGGCGAAGAGGAAGAGGGCGAGGAGGAAGAGGAAGAGGCCGGGGAAGAGGAACCGGAGGCGGAGGACGAGGAGGAGCCCTACGAGGACGAGTACGACGAGGAGGACTCCTACGAGGACGAGGAAGACCAGCCGGCCGAGGAGGAGAACGGCGGGGAAGGCGAAGAGGGCGACGAGGACGAGTACGAGGAAGAGGAGCCCGAGTACGCCGAGCGCGGGAGTCGTCGATGACGAGCCGCTTCCCCGAAGCCGGCCGGTTCCCCGAGCCCTACGGCCAGAGCTCGGGGGCGAACCTCGCGGACATCCTGGAGCGCGTGCTCGACAAGGGTGTCGTCATCGCGGGTGACATCAGGATCAACCTCCTCGACATCGAACTGCTCACCATCAAGCTCCGGCTCATCGTCGCCTCCGTCGACAAGGCCAAGGAGATGGGGATCGACTGGTGGGAGACCGATCCCGCACTCTCCTCCCGGGCCCGCCGTGACGAGCTGGCCCGGGAGAACGCCGAGCTGCGTGAACGGCTCGCGCGACTGGAGGAGCTGGAGCCGGGCCGCGCCCCGAAGGAGGCACCATGACCGGACTGCGGTACGTGTACGCCGTCTGCCGCCCCTTCCGGACGCCGCTGCAGGCCCAGCTGACGGGCGTCGCGGGCGCCCCGCCGGCGCTGCTGCACCACCACGGGCTGGTCGCGGTGGTCAGTACGGTCCCGGAGGCCGACTTCTGCGAGGAGGCGCTGAAGGCCCACCTGGAGGACCTGGACTGGCTGGCCGCGACCGCCCGCGCCCACCAGGGGGTGGTCGACGCGCTCACCACGGTCACCACCCCGCTGCCGCTGCGGCTCGCGACCGTCTTCCGCGACGACAGCGCCCTCCGCAGCATGATCGAGGCCCGCGAGGACGACTTCCGGCGCCTGCTCGACCGGCTGGACGGCCGGGTGGAGTGGGGCGTGAAGGTGTATCTGGAGCCCGAGCCCGCCGAGGCCGAGCCGGCCGTCGCGGCGCGGCCCGCCAGCGGACGGGACTATCTGCGCAGCCGACGCCGGCGCACCCACGCCCAGGAGGAGAGGTGGCAGCGGGCCGAGCGGTTCGCCCGTTCGCTGCACGAACGCCTCGCCGAGCGGGCCGAGGATTTCCGGATGCACCGCCCGCAGAATTCCGCGCTCTCCGGTACGCCCGGACAGAATGTCCTCAACGCGGCCTATCTGGTGCCCCGGGCCCATTCCGAGGAATTCGTGGAACTCGTGGACCGGACGAAGGACGAGGCACCGGGAATCCGCGTGGAACTCACCGGCCCGTGGGCCGCATACTCGTTTTCCGGGGAGGAAACCGGAGTCGAATCCGGAAAGGAATCGGGGGAGGGCCGGTGACCGTAGTCGAACGCCGTGAGATCGCGCTGGTCGACCTTCTGGACCGACTGCTGGCCGGCGGAGTCGTCATCACCGGCGACATCACCCTGCGCATCGCGGACGTCGATCTCGTCCGCATCGACCTGAACGCGCTGATCAGTTCCGTGAACCAGCAGGTACCGTCACCCTTCGAGGAGCCCTAGGAGCCCCGCATGACCGCGCGCAGTCCGCGCCACCGCCTCGACCTGGAACCCGACACCGTCGAACGCGACCTGGTGAAGCTCGTGCTCACCGTGGTCGAGCTGCTGCGCCAGCTCATGGAGCGGCAGGCCGTGCGCCGCTTCGACACCGGCGACCTGACCGAGGAGCAGGAGGAGCGGATCGGGCTGACCCTGATGCTCCTGGAGGAGCGGATGGCCGAGCTGCGGGACCGGTACGGCCTGCGGCCCGAGGACCTCAATCTGGACCTCGGGCCGCTCGGACCGCTGCTTCCGCGCGATGGTGCCTAGCGCGGCGGACCGCTCACCACCTGTACCAGCGGCCCCTGCCGCCGCTCGCCGTCGTACCGCGGGCCAGGAATCCCAGCAGCCAGAGAACGAGCACTGCCAGGGCAATCCACCACAGGATCTTCAACGCGAATCCGGCGCCGAACAGAATCAGCACCAGAAGCAGGACCAGCAGGATGGGAACCATAATGTGAACCTCCTGCGAGCCGGGTTTCCCGAAATCCGCGGATCAGGCTTCTTTCCGGCACAGGATCTCTCCGTGCAGGACCGCGAACCAGCCGTCCTCCCGCCGGCCCCATTCCCGCCAGGCCTCCGCCACCGCCCGCAGCTGCTCCGCCGTCGCATGGCCCCCCTGCGTGGCCCGCTCGGCGTAGGCGGAGGCCACCGTGCGATCCGCCCACAGGCCGCTCCACCAGGCCCGCTCCTCCGGCGTGGCGAACGTCCAGGTGCTGGAGGTGGCGGTGACGTCCTTCAGCCCGGCCGCCCGCGCCCACGCCGTCAGCCGCCGCCCGGCGTCGGGCTCGCCGCCGTTGGCCCGGGCCACCCGCTCGTACAGGTCCAGCCAGTCGTCCAGGCCGGGCACCGACGGATACCAGGTCATCGCCGCGTAGTCCGCGTCCCGTACGGCGATGAACCCGCCCGGCTTCGTCACCCGGCGCATCTCGCGCAGGGCCCGCACGGGGTCGCCCACGTGCTGGAGCACCTGGTGGGCGTGGACCACGCAGAAGGTGTCGTCCGGGTAGTCCAGCGCGTGGACGTCGGCCACCGCGAAGTCCACGTTCGTCACACCACGGGCGGCCGCGGTGGCCCGCGCCTGCTCCAGGACGCCGGACGCCCGGTCGACGCCGGTGACCCGGCCGTCGGGGACCAGGGCCGCCAGGTCGGCGGTGATCGTGCCGGGTCCGCAGCCGATGTCCAGGATCCTCATGTGGGGCTTCAGTACGCCGAGCAGATAGGCCGCGGAGTTGGCGGCGGTCCGCCAGGTGTGCGAACGCAGCACCGACTCGTGGTGCCCGTGCGTGTAGACGGCGGTCTCCTGCGCTTTCGGCATGGCTGTACCCCTTCACCCTCGGAGGCGGACCGGTCGGACCCGTCCGCCGGTACGGGTGCAACGGTACGCGCGCATGCCGAATGATGAGATACGGGTATCGCCATATGGACTGACGGGGCGTCAGGGGTGATGACCGGAAGTTCAGAACGCCAGCGGGCGGTAGACCGTCAGCGCCTCCGGCAGCTTCTCCAGCAGCATGTCGCCCGACACCGCGGTGATCTCGCCGTCGTAGGCCAGCGGGGTGCCCGGGGTGATGCCGGTCAGCCGCAGCCGGTTCACCTGCACCGCCGCGTGCCCGGGGGAGCGGGTCAGCGGACCGGCGAGGGCCGCGGCGAGCAGCCGTAGCGCGGGTTTGCGGCTGCCGTGCACCACCCGCACGTCCAGCAGGCCGTCCGCCAGATCCGTACGGCGGCCCGGCGCGAGACCCATGCGGTGGTAGACGCCGTTGCCGACGAACAGCAGCCACAGGGGCCGCCGTTCACCCCCCGCCTCCACCTCCAGCGGATGCCGGTCGGCGCGCAGCACGCGCAGCGCGCCGAGCACCCCGGCCGGCCAGCCGCCGATCCGGGCGGACCAGCGCTCGCGCACCCGCACCAGCTCCGGGTACACGCCCAGGCTCAGCGTGTTGAGGAACAGGCGCCGGGTGTCCCGGGTGGTGAATCGGCCGGCGTCCACCCGGACCGCCTCGCCGTGCCGGATCGCCCGGGCCAGCTGGCGCTCGTCCTCCACGCCGAGGTCGTAGGCGAAGTGGTTGAGGGTGCCGCCCGGCAGCACCGCGAGCGGCAGGCCGTGCCGCACGGCGACCTCGGCCGCCGCGTTCACCGTGCCGTCGCCGCCGCACACCCCGAGCACCTGGGCGCGGGCCGCCGCCTTCGCCAGCTCGTCCCCGACCTCCTCCGGCGCGCACTCGACGACCTCCGCCTTCGGCAGTGCGTCGTGCAGCGCGCGCACCCGTTCCGCGGTCCCCGACGCCCGGTTGGCGACCATCACCAGGCCGTCGCCCTCGGGCAGCGCGGGGGCCTCGGCCCGGGGCCGGGCGGGCCGCCGGACCTGGGCGCGGGTCGGCACCAGTCGCCGTACCAGGAAGGCGGCGCCCGCGCCGAGCGCCGCCCCGGCCAGCACGTCGCTCGGGAAGTGCACGCCCGTGTACACCCGGGACATCGCCACCGAGAACGCGACCGGCGCCACCGCCGCGCCCCAGGCCGGCGACTCCAGCGCCACGCCGGTCGCGAAGGCCGCCGCGGACGCCGAGTGCCCCGACGGGAACGACGTGGTGATCGGCTGCCGCTTCAGCTGCCGCACCAGCGGCACCGGGTCCAGGACGGGCCGGGCGCGGCGCACCGAGCGCTTGCCGAGCGTGTTGATGGTCAGGGAGGCCAGGGCGAGCGAGGCCACCCCTCGCGCCGCCGCCCGGCGGGCCCTGGGCGTGCGGCTCGCGGCCATCGCGGCGGCCGTCGCGAACCACAGCACCCCGTGGTTCGCGCTGCGGCTCAGACGGGGCAGTACGCGCTCGGCGCCGGGCCAGTGCCAGGAAGCGGCGGCCTCGAACAGCCGGCCGTCGAGATCGAGCAGCGTGCGCAGCGGAGCGCGGGCGGCGGTCGCGGCCGGCGTCAGGTCCAGGTCTGGGCTCATGGGGTGCGGTTACCCTGAAGTGCCCGTTTCTTGTCCCGGTGCGCCGGCCCCGGCGCGAGAGGAGAACCCGGATGCGCCTGCTCCTCGTCCGCCACGGTCAGACCCCGTCCAACCTGGACCACCTGCTGGACACCGCCGTACCCGGCCCGGGGCTGACCCCGCTCGGCGAGGCACAGGCCGCCGCGCTGCCGGAGGCGCTCGCCGGCGAGGACATCGAGGCGCTCTACGCCTCCACGCTGATCCGCACCCAGCTGACGGCCGCCCCGCTGGCCGCCGCCCGCGGCCTGGACGTGACCGTGCGCGCCGGCATCCGCGAGCTGTCCGCCGGCGACCTGGAGATGCTGCCCGGGCACAGCCCGGAGGGCCGGCTGTACCTGCGTACGGTGTTCGCGTGGGCGGCCGGCGACACCGCGCTGCGCATGCCCGGCGGGGAGAGCGGCGAGGAGGCCCTCGCCCGGTACGACGCCGTGGTCGCCGAGGCCGCCGCGAGCGGTGCCCGGGCCGTCGCCATGATCAGCCACGGTGCCGCGATCCGCGTCTGGACCGCCGCCCGCGCCGACAACGTCGACGTCACCTTCGCCGCGGCCCGCCCCCTGGAGAACACCGGCGTGGTCATCCTCGAGGGCTCCCCGTCCGACGGCTGGAAGGCCCTCTCCTGGGAGGGCGCCACGGTGGAACCGGCGGGCGAGGGCGGCCCGGCGGGGGAGGCGCTGGGAGCGGCCGACCGGCCGGGCGCCGCCGGCGGCGTCGGATAAGGGTTTGCCCCGGGCGCGGGTCGGCTCGGAGAATGCCTGCCCATGGGACATCTGGAAGCCGCGCACCTGGAGTACTGCCTCCCCGACGGGAGGGCGCTGCTCGGCGATGTGTCCTTCCGGGTCGGTGAAGGCGCGTCCGTCGCGCTGGTCGGCCCGAACGGGGCCGGCAAGACCACTCTGCTGCGGCTGATCTCCGGCGAGCTGAAACCGCACGGAGGCACCGTCACCATGAGCGGCGGACTCGGTGTGATGCGCCAGTTCGTCGGCTCCGTACGGGACGAGACGACCGTGCGGGACCTGCTCGTCTCCGTCGCCCCGCCCCGCATCCGCCAGGCGGCGAAGGCCGTCGACGAGGCGGAGCACGCCCTCATGACCGTCGACGACGAGGCCGCCCAACTGCGGTACGCGCAGGCCCTCGCCGACTGGGCCGAGGTGCGCGGCTACGAGGCCGAGACGCTGTGGGACATGTGCACCACCGCCGCGCTCGGCGTGCCCTACGAGCGCGCCCAGTGGCGCCAGGTCCGCACCCTCTCCGGCGGCGAGCAGAAGCGGCTCGTGCTGGAGGCGCTGCTGCGCGGCACCGACGAGGTGCTGCTGCTGGACGAGCCGGACAACTACCTCGACGTGCCCGGCAAGCGGTGGCTGGAGGAGCAGCTCAGGGAGACCCGGAAGACGGTCCTGTTCGTCTCCCACGACCGGGAACTCCTCGCCCGCGTCGCCGAGAAGATCGTCTCGGTCGAACCGGGCCCGGCCGGCGCCGACGCCTGGGTGCACGGCGGCGGCTTCGCCACCTACCACGAGGCCCGCCGCGAACGCTTCGCCCGCTTCGAGGAGTTGCGCCGCCGCTGGGACGAGAAACACGCCCAGCTGAAGAAGCTGGTCCTGTCCCTCCGTCAGGCCGCCGCCGTCAGCCACGAGATGGCCTCCCGCTACCAGGCCGCCCAGACCCGCCTGCGCAAGTTCGAGGAGGCCGGCCCGCCGCCGGAGCCGCCCCGCGAGCAGGACATCACCATGCGGCTGAAGGGCGGCCGTACCGGCGTACGGGCCGTCACCTGCGAGGGACTGGAACTGACCGGCCTGATGAAACCGTTCGACCTGGAGGTCTTCTACGGCGAACGGGTCGCGGTCCTCGGCTCCAACGGCTCCGGCAAGTCCCACTTCCTGCGCCTGCTCGCCGGCGAGGACGTCGCGCACACCGGGAAGTGGAAGCTCGGCGCACGGGTCGTACCCGGCCACTTCGCGCAGACTCACGCCCACCCCGAACTCCAGGGCCGCACCCTCCTCGACATCCTCTGGAAGGAGCACGCCCAGGACCGGGGCGCCGCGATGTCCCGGCTGCGCCGCTACGAACTGACCCAGCAGGGGGAGCAGAGCTTCGACCGGCTCTCCGGCGGCCAGCAGGCCCGCTTCCAGATCCTGCTGCTGGAGCTGCGGGGCGCCACCGCACTGCTCCTGGACGAGCCCACCGACAACCTCGACCTGGAGTCCGCCGAGGCCCTCCAGGAGGGACTGGAGGCCTTCGAGGGCACGGTCCTCGCCGTCACCCACGACCGCTGGTTCGCCCGCTCCTTCGACCGCTTCCTGGTCTTCGGCACGGACGGCCGGGTCCGCGAGACCCCGGAACCGGTCTGGGACGAACGACGGGTGGAGCGGGCCCGGTAGCCCGGACCCGCCCCGTTCGACGACCGCTACCTCCAGCGCAGCAGCGCCCCCATGCCGCCCGCCGGGACGTCCTCGCCGGTGGCCTCCAGCACCGGGGTCAGCGACAGGACCGGCGCGTCCGTGACCACGGCCGCCCGGACCAGCGCGTCGTCGGCGCGGGCCGGCCAGGCGTGCTCCTCGCCCAGGTTCCTCAGCTCCGTACGGCGGGCCGCCAGCTGGTCGGGGTCCTCGCCGATCCACACCTCGCGGTGCGTGTCCGGCCCGTCCGGGAGGATCAGCAGCTCGGCCAGCCGGTGCTCGCGGGCCGCCTCGATCAGCTGCGGCACACCCTCGACGGCCGCCGTCCGCCGCTCCTCGTCCGGCGTCCGGGCGGCCCGGTACCGGTCCACCTCGGCGAGGATCCGCTCCCGGACGTGCCGGGCACGGATGTCCTCCACCTCGCGCGGCAGCAGCCTGCTGCCGATGCCGTGCGAAGTCTCCACCGCACGGTCGTGCAGATGCCTGGGCAGCTGCTCGTGCACCGACCGGCACTCCCGTTCCTCCCCGCACAGGATCAGCAGGTCGGCACCGGTCTCGGCCTGGCAGGCCGCGAGCGCCTCGGCGATCTCCCGGGCGTTCTGCTCCCAGGTGTTCTCCACCTTCAGCTGGAAGTGCCGCTCGGACCAGTCGGAGGCCTTCGCCCGGTGCATCGGCCACTGCCGGCTGCCCGTGACATGCCCGGCCTCCTCCTGGAGCACCGCGCTGCGCAGCTCGAAGTCGGCACCGGTGCGGTCGATGTACGCCACCAGCGACACCGGGTCCTCACCGGCCAGGTCCAGCAGCGGAGTGACATGTGGCAGCGGGCCCCAGTGCACCAGACCGTGGGGCGGCGGCTGGGTCAGCGGGACCTGCAGCGCCACCTCGCCGTCCCGGGCGAACACGGCCCTGCCGTACGGCTCGCTGCTGCGCACCAGTGCCTCCACGGCGTCGCGCACCGCCCGGCAGGTGGCCTCGTCCGCGCCCTGCTCCCGCAGCTGCCGGGCCACCGCCTCCGCCGTCAGATGACGCTGGTGGTGCATGTCCGCGTCGTGCCGGGACAGGTCGACGTATGCGGAGGCCCACGACCCCGGATGTTCGTACAGTGGACTCAGGAACGCGAGCTCCATGGATTCCTCCCGGAAATCACTCGGGGGCAGTGCTTGCCGGGCGGGTACCCGAAGCCCATGAACGAACACGACGAGCGGGGCACCACCATGACCGGAGTCGACCCCAGCCGGCTGGACGACCAGCAGCTCATGAAGGAGCTGGAGACGATCCACCGCACGCGCCACGACACACTCCTGTACGGCTCGAACGACGCGCTGCGGGCCCACAACGAGCGCATGGCACAGCTGGAGGGCGAGTATCTGCGCCGCAACCCCCGCCGCCTGGTGAGCGCGGGCCGCACCCGCGAGGGCGCCCGCGAACGCGGCTGCGGCGAGGCGGCCGCTCCGGGCACCCCCGCCACCTGACCCCACCGCACACCGTAAGGGCGCACACCGAAAGGGCCGGCCCCGGCGGGCCGGCCCTCGACACGCTCCGGGTGCGGTCAGCCGGGCTCGCCGGCGAACACGTGCAGGAACGCGTCGCAGAACGCCTTCAGATCGTCCGGCTTGCGGCTGGTCACCAGCTGGTTGGAGCCGTGGTCGCAGATTTTCACCTGCTCGTCCACCCAGGTGCCGCCGGCGTTGCGGATGTCCGTCCGAAGGCTCGGCCAGGACGTCAGCACCCGGCCGCGTACGACGTCCGCCTCCACCAGCGTCCACGGCGCATGGCAGATCGCGGCCACCGGACGGCCCTGCTCGAAGAAATCCTTCACGAACGCGACGGCCTTCTCGTCCATCCGCAGGAAGTCCGGGTTCGCGACCCCGCCCGGCAGCACCAGACCGCCGAACGACCCGGCCGACGTGTCACCCACGACCTCGTCCACGGGAAAGGTGTCCGCCTTGTCCAGATGGTTGAACGCCTGGATCTTCCCGGACTCGGTCGACACCAGCACCGGCTCGTGCCCGGCGTCCGAGGCCGCCTTCCACGGCTCGGTCAGCTCGACCTGCTCGACGCCCTCCGGTGCCACCAGAAACGCGATACGCATGATCCTCAGTTTCCTTTCACTTTCCGCAGCACCGCCCGGTGGACACGGGCGCGCCGCTTCCTCGCCCGGGCCGCCCGCCGGCAGCGCACCAGCTCCTCGCCGTACGGCAGCAGCACGCACACGCCGATCGCGAGACCGATGCCCGCCAGGTAGCCGGGCGACGGCGGGCGCCGGCGCGGCACCAGACGCCAGGCGTCCGGATCCCCGCGCCCGCCGCGGAGCAGCGACCGCACCTGGTCGGCGTGCAGGCACATCAGCGAGGTCAGCCCGCCGAACGGCAACGACTCCAGAAAGCTGTGGATGTGCTGTTCGACCGGCTTGACCTCACGCTCGCTGTGGACGGCCGTCCGGACGTCCCACAGCGCCGTCGCCTCGTGCACGGCCGCCGCGCCCAGCTGCACCGACAACAGCAGCGGGTTGACCTCGTAGCGCAGGGTGAGCGCGATGGGCAGGCCCACCTCGGCCATCATCAGCGAGTGGATCAGGGACTCCTTCGTCCCCGCCGTGTCCTCGATCCGGGTGCGCCGGTGCATCACCCAGTCCGCGAGCCCCGGCAGGAACCAGCCGGGCAGCAGCCCGTACAGCAGAAACCGCGTGGTGACGTCGCCCACGTCGACCGTGGTGCCCCGCGCGATCTCCGCCGCCTGATCCCGGCTCATGCGCCGCCCACCAGCGCCTCGGCCAACTGCTGCACGTTCTCGTACCGGTGCCCGTGCCGCAGCCCGGCCACCGCGTCGACCAGCGCGCCCGGCGCGTTGCCGCGGCGCAGCGCCCGGGCCAGCTCGCCCGGCTTCGCGGGGAAGGCGTGCCGGCTCAGGTGCCGGGCCAGCTCCAGCCGGGTCCGCTCCAGCGACGCCGGAGAACCCAGGCCGCCCACCGGGCCGCTCCAGACCTCCGGGTCGTCGTCCGCGGCCGGCTCCGGGTCGTGCCACTCCTCGACGCGCGTGGGATGGCCGGACCGGAGCAGACCCTTCAGTTCGTGCTTCATCTCGTCGTCCCGATGGACGCTCAGCCGGTCACTGCCTCGCTGCATGTCTCCCTCCAGAGGGTCGAAGGTCCGCACCGCGTACCCGGTGCCGCGCGTCCGACACGGAATCCGGGCCGCACGGCTGCGGCTTTGTCCGGCTACGGCTTCGTCGGCTACTGCTTCGTCCGGCCGGGCAGGAACTCCTGCATCTTCGCCTTCAGCCCGTGCTTGATCATCGAGCCCCGGTCGGCGTCCCCCTTCAGGATCGACGCGGCCGTCGCCTCCATCTGCTCCCAGGTGGCGTGCGGCGGGATCGGCGGTACGGCGGGGTCGGTGAGGAACTCGATCACCACCGGGCCGTCCGCCTCCAGCGCGGCCCGCCAGCCCGACTCCACGTCCTCCGGCTTCTCCACCCGGATGCCGGTCAGCCCCAGCGAACGGGCGAACGCCGCGTACTGCACGTCCGGGATCGACTGCGACGGCAGGAACGACGGCGCGCCCTCCATCGCCCGCATCTCCCACGTCACCTGGTTCAGGTCCTGGTTGTTCCACACGGCCACCACGAGCCGCGGATCCGACCAGCGGTCCCGGTACTTCGCGGCCGTGATCATCTCCGCCAGGCCGTTCATCTGCATCGCCCCGTCCCCGACCAGCGCGAACACCGGCCGGTCCGGGTGGGCGAACTTCGCCCCGATCGCGTACGGCACACCCGGGCCCATCGTCGCCAGCGTCCCCGACAGCGAGCCGCGCATGCCCGGCCGCATCGTGATGTGCCGCGCGTACCAGTTCGCGACCGAACCGGAGTCCGAGGTGAGGATCGCGTTGTCCGGCAGCAACGGGTCCAGCGCCCGGGCCACGTACTCCGGGTTGATCGGATCGGCCGCCAGCCCGGCCCGCCGCTCCATCGTCTCGTGCCAGCGCTTCACGTTCGCGCAGATCGTGTCGTACCACTCGCGTCCGCCGCGGTCCGTCTCCAGCAGCGGGATCAGCCGCCGCAGCGTCGCCTGGGCGTCACCGACCAGGTTCACCTCGTACGGGTAGCGCATGCCGATCATGTGCGGATCGATGTCGATCTGCACGCCGCGCGCCTTGCCGAAGTCCGGCATGAACTGCGTGTACGGGAACGACGAACCGATCGTCAGCAGCGTGTCGCAGTCCCGCATCATCTCGTACGACGGCCGGCTCCCCAGCAGCCCGATCGGCCCCGTCACATACGGCAGCTCGTCACTGAGCACGTCCTTGCCGAGCAGCGCCTTGGCCACCCCGGCACCGAGCAGCTCGGCGATCTCCCGCACCTCCGCGACCGCACCGGCGGCGCCCTGGCCGACCAGGACGGCCACCTTGTCGCCCGCGTTCAGCACGTCCGCCGCCCGGCGCAGCGCCTCGTCCGTCGGGGTCATGGTGTATTCGCTCATGCCCAAGCTGGACGGCACCATCTTGAACTCGTGCGTCGGCGGCGCGTAGTCGAGTTCCTGCACGTCACCGGGGATGATCAGGGCGGTCGGGCAGCGCCTGGCGTACGCCGTGCGGATCGCCCGGTCCAGCACGTTCGGCAGCTGCTCGGGCACCGTCACCGTCTCCACGAAGTCCGAGGCGACGTCCTTGTACAGCGTGTGCAGGTCGACCTCCTGCTGGTAGGAGCCGCCCATCGCGGTCCTGTTGGTCTGGCCCACGATCGCCAGCACCGGCACATGGTCCAGCTTCGCGTCGTACAGACCGTTGAGCAGATGGATGGCGCCGGGTCCCGAGGTCGCCGCGCACACGCCGATACGGCCGCTGAACTTCGCGTACCCGACCGCCTGGAAGGCGGACATCTCCTCGTGCCGGGACTGGATGAACCTCGGCTGGTCCTCGGCGCGGCCCCAGGCGGCGAGCAGCCCGTTGATGCCGTCGCCCGGATAACCGAAGACCTGTTCCACGCCCCAGGCGCGCAGGCGCTCCAGGATGTGGTCGGAGACCTTGGTGCCCATGAAGAGACCTCCCCGGTGCAGTACGAAGCGGACGATCCGGTCGCGGCTACCGAGTCACCTGCGAGGGGGACGGAAAACCTCCGGTGCCCGTGCCGTCCCCGGCCGGCCCCGCGCCGTCACCCGCCTGGCCTCGCGTGTCCCGCGAATGGGCTCCGGCCGCGCGCGGTACGGCCCCGCGCGGGCTGTCATGGCAGCGAGGGCACGCCCCGTGCCCCGTACCCGGGCGCCACAGGCGTCGCCGTCGTACCGGTGTGCCGGCGCCCGCCGTACCGCCGAACTCCGCCGAGGAGCCCCTCCCATGCGCCGCACCGCCCGCGCCCTGTCCGTCGCCTTCGCCGCCGGTGCCGTGCTCGCCCTCACCGGCCCGGCCGCGGGGGCCGTTTCCGGCAGCGCCGCCGTCTCCACGTCCTGCGATCCCGTCACCGGGCTGGTGCCGGACACCCCCGACACCGCGTCACCGGCCGGCGCGCCGTGCACCGAGGGCGGGCCGGAAGGGGCGGTGCCGGACGGTGGCGGGCCGGAGGGGGCGGCGCGTGAGGGGAGCGGGCCGGTCGGTGCGGGACCGGATGGCGCGGGACCGGCCGTTGTGGGGCCGGATGGTGCGGGACCGGCCGTTGTGGGGCCGGATGGTGCGGGACCGGCCGTTGTGGGGCCGGACGGTGCGGGACCGGCCGTTGTCGGGCCGGACGGTGCCGGACAGCTGGGGGCCGTGCGCGAGGGGCTGGGGAAGGACGCGTCGGGGCGGCAGAGTGCCGGGCCGGACGGTCCCGGTCAGGACGGGGCCGGGCGGGACGGCACCGGGCAGGTCGGTGCCGGGCGGGAGAGCGCCGGGCCGGACGGGGGCGGGCGGGACGGCGCTGGGACGGACGGGGGCGGGCGGGACGGCGCTGGGACGGACGGCGCTGGGCAGGTCGGTGCCGGGCGGGATGAGGGTGCGCAGGCGGGGGCCGGGCGGGAGAGCACCGGGCGGGACGAGGGCGGGCACGACGGCCACGGCTGCCGCGACTCCCACGACGGCGGCTGCGCCTCCGCCGCCGTCCAGCGAGGCGTGGACGCGGGACAGGGCGGCACGTTCAACGACTCGGTCCCGGCGCTCGCCGTCGGCGCCGCCTGCCTCGCCGCCGCCTGCGCGGGCGCCGTCTACCGGGTGTACGGCCGCAGGCGCTTCCTGAGCGGCGCACCCACACGGATGTGACCTGGGCAACTCCGACACCGCCCATGGAGGGCCGTCCGGCGGGTAGACAGGTTCCCGAGAGCACCGCCCGGAGATCACAGGAACAGACCACGGACTGCGGAGGCGGACATGCGGCGGACGGACCCCGAGGAGGACCACGGCCCCGTCCGCTACGGGCCGCCCCTCCCCGCCGACGGCCTGCCCGTACTGCCGGAACTCTCCGCCGTACTCTCCGCCGCCGCGAGCCGTGCCCACGCCCAGCCCGTCGGCGGCGCCCCCGCCCTGCTGGAGGCCGCCTGCGGCTACTGGACCCGGCGCGGACTGCCCACCGTCCCCGACCAGGTGGCCGCCGGACCCGGTGCCCCCGCCCTGCTGCTCGCCCTGACCGCCGCGCTCGCCGGCGACGGCGCGGACATCCTCGTACCCCGGCCCTGCGCCGCCTGGTGGGCGCCGTACGCCCGGCTGCTCGGCCGGCCCGCCTACCATGTGCCGACCCCGGCCGAGAGCGGCGGCGTCCCCGACCCGTACGCGTTGCTGGAGACGGTGCGCCGGGTCCGCGCGGAGGGCGGCGACCCGCGGCTGCTGGTGCTGTCCGTCGCCGACGACCCCACCGCCACCGTCGCTCCGCCCGAACTGCTGCACGAGACCGTGGAGGCCGCCACCGCCGAGGGCCTGCACCTGGTCAGCGACGAGACCTGGCGCGACACCGTGCACGCCCCGCGCGAGACCGTGCTGCTCAGCCCGGCCGAGATGCAGCCCGACCAGGTCACCGTCGTCACCGACCTGGCCGGCGCCCTGCTGCCCCCCGGCTGGCCCGCCGCCGTCGCCCGCTTCCCGCTCACCGACGCCGGACGGCACCTCCACGCGCGCGTGCTCGACATCCTCACCGCCCTCGGCGCCCGGATCGCCGCACCGGTCGCGGCGGCCGCCGGCTACGCCCTCGACGAACCGCCGCCCGTCACCGAACGCCGCGAGGCCACCGTACGGCTGCACGCGCGCGTGGCCGCCGCCGCGCACACCGCGGTCGTCGCCGCCGGCGCGCTCGCCCGCCCCCCGCAGGCCGGCCGCCATCTGTACGCCGACCTCGGCCCGCTGCGCGAACCGCTCGCCGCCCAGGGTGTCGGCGACGCACAGGAACTGGAGGACCTGCTCACCGCCCGGCTCGGCATGCCCGCGCCCGGCGGCCACCGCTTCGGCGACGACCTCGGCGCGCTGCGCGTACGGCTCGCCACGGGGCCGCTGCTGGGCGGCACGGAGGAGGAACGCACGGAATGCCTCACGTCACCCGCCCCGTTGGAACTGCCACAGGTGCAACGCGCGTTGATCTCCTTGAGGTCGGCCTTCGACGATCTCCGCGACGCTCAGCGATGGGAGCCTCCTCGATGACGCAGCAGACGCATGAGCCCGGCCCGGTCCCGACGACGACCACGACAGTCGGCGAACCCGGCACGCCGGCCCCCCTCGCGCCCCCCTTCCCGCCCCTCGCCGAGCCCCGCCCGCTGGGCGAACACCGGGTCTGGCCCCGCACGTTCCACGACCGGCTCACCGCACCGCTGCCCGGCCTCAAGGCGCTCGCCCGCTTCGCCCGCGAAGGCGCCGTGCGCCCCGGCGCCGAAGGCCTCGCCGACATCCCCCGCCTGCCGTACGAACCGGCCCCGCTGCCCCGCGTCGACACCCGCACCGTCGCCGTCACCTGGGCGGGACACGCCAGCTGGATCGTCCGGGTCGGCGGGCTCACCGTCCTCACCGACCCCGTCTGGTCCCGCCGCATCCTCGGCACCCCGGCCCGCATCACCCCGGTGGGCGTGCCCTGGGAGACCCTGCCCCGCGTGGACGCCGTCGTCATCAGCCACAACCACTACGACCACCTGGACGCCCCCACCCTGCGCCGGCTCCCGCGCGACACCCCGGTGTTCGCGCCCGCCGGCCTCGGACGCTGGTTCCGCCGCCGCCGGTTCACCGTCGTCACCGAGCTGGACTGGTGGGAGGGCGCCGAACTCTCCGGGGTCCGCTTCGACTTCGTCCCCGCCCACCACTGGTCCAAGCGCACCCTCACCGACACCTGCCACAGCCTCTGGGGCGGCTGGGTCCTCACCGCCCCCGAGGGGCAGCGCGTCTACTTCGCCGGCGACACCGGTTACGGCCACTGGTTCACCCGCATCGGCCGCCGCTACCCCGGCATCGACCTCGCCCTCATGCCCATCGGCGCCTACGACCCCCGCTGGTGGCTCAGCGACGTCCACTGCGACCCCGAGGAAGCGGTCCAGGCCACCCTCGACCTGGGCGCCCGCCGCATGGCCCCCATGCACTGGGCCACCTTCATCCTCTCGGCGGAGCCCGTCCTCGAACCGCTCACGCGGGTGCGGACGGCCTGGGAGAAGGCGGGTCTTAAGCGAGAGGACCTGTGGGATCTGCCGGTGGGGGCTTCAAGAGTCCTGGACTGAAGCGCGCCCCGCCCGAACCCGCCGCCACACACCCGGTGCCACGCTGAACAGAACGGTCAGCCCCACCGCCACCACGACCCCCTCCCAAGGCTCCTCGAACAGCGAACCCCCCAAGATCCCGATCACCTGATAAGTGGCCGCCCAGGCCAGACACGCGGGCAGGTTCCCCCGCGAGAACCGCCGCAACGGCCACTCCGCCATCAGACAGGCCAGCATCACCGGTATCCGCCCCGCGGGGACAAGCCGGGACAGCACCAGCACCGCGACCCCGTGCTCCGCCAACTTCCCCCGCGCCTGCGCGAGCCGCTCCTCCGGCGCCCGCGCCCGGATCGCCTCCAGCCACCGCGACCCGTTCTTCGACCGCATCCCGCGCCGCCCCAGCCAGTACAGCGCCGCGTCCCCCAGGAACGCGGCCAGCGAGGCCGCCACGAACACCAACGCCAGGGAGAGCGGCGCCGTCTGATGGAACGCCACCACCGCCGCCGAACTCACCAGCGCCCCCGTCGGCACCACCGGCACCAGCGCCCCGATCAGCACCAGCAGGAACAACGACGGATAGCCCACCGCCTGCTGCGTGTATTCGGGCGTCACGGCTCTCGACGCGTCGGCGAGCCACGTCACCGGGCGACCTCCAGCCGCACGCTCTCCCCGTGCCCCAGCTTGTGCACCGCCACCTCGGGCGCGGCCGCCGCCGCCAGCCGCACGAACTCGTCACCCGGCGCGTGGAACTCGTGCGGGCGCACCGCGTCCATGCCGATCGGCCAGTACGTCCCGTAGTGCACCGGCACCGCGACCCGCGGCGCCAGCCGGGCCAGCGCCCGCGCCGCCCGCCCCGCGTCCAGATGCCCCTCCCCGAGATACGGCCCCCAGCCGCCCACCGGCAGCAGTGCCACGTCCACCGGCCCGACCCGCTCGGCCATCGCGTCGAACAGCCCGGTGTCCCCGGCGAAGTACGTCCGCGCCTCGCCCTGGACGACGTAGCCCAGCGCGGGCGAGCGCCGCGGGCCCACCGGCAGCCGCCGCCCGTCGTGCAGCGCCGGCACCACCCGGACCAGCAGCGCGCCGATCCGCACCTCGTCGCCGGGCACCACCTCGGTGATCCGCAGGTGCCGCAGCCGGCGCAGACCGGGCACCGCCCGTGGTGCGCCCCGGGGCACGAGCAGGCGCGTGCCCGGGCCGAAGCACTCCAGCGACGGCACATGCAGATGGTCGGCGTGGAGGTGCGAGACGAGCACCACGTCCGCGTGACGGGCCTCGGCGGGCGGTACGGCGCCCCGGCGGCGGCGCAGATGAGCCAGTCGGCGTGCGAACAGGGGATCGGTGATCAGTCGTGTGTTCGCATCCTCCAGCGCGCAGGTGGCGTGACCCCACCAGGTGATCTCCACCGGCACTCTCTTCGCCTCCTTCACGCGACTCCCCGAAGCCTACGGGCAGGAGTAGGGTCGGCGGCGAAACCCGGAGGTGAGGGGGACGCCATGGGACAGCTGCGGGGTGCCTTCGGCGCGCTCACGACGGTGCGGGTCACCGCCATCGCGAGCCTGACACCTCTGGAGGAACTGGAGGCCGACCCCTTCCTGGTGGACTCGCGCAGCCAGCACGCCATGTGCGCCCGCTGGGCCGCCGAGCGCGGCTACGTGGTCGCCCGGGAACTTCTCGTCGGCGGTCTGCGTTTCGATCACTGCGCGCTCTGGGACGGAGTGCGGCCCGGGGTGGACGTGTTCGTCGCGCCCAGCCTCCGGGTGCTGCGCCGGGCCCTGTCGTCGGTGGAGGAGTTCACCGCCGAGTGCGCGCGCCGGGGTGTGCGGGTGGAGACGGTGGGGCGGGCCGAGCCGTCGTACGACGCGCAGATGAAGGCACGGGTGCACCGGCGGCTGTCGATGCCGACGGCCGGCTACGACGGACGGTGACCCGGGAGGCCTTCGGCGCCGGAGCGCGCCCGGTGTGACAGGGTGGAGGCGGCCCGTGCCCCGCCCGGCGGACGGGGGAGGGCCGGAACGGAGGATGTACGGGGCGTGCGGGGCGTGCGGTGGCGGCGGATCGCCAGTCAGGTCGGGCGGAGCGTCGCCGTATGGGCGGTCTCCACGGTCACCATGCTGGTCCTCGCCGTGCTGCTGCCCGACTTCCAGCTCCAGTCCGCCGACGGTGACAGCGCCACCCGGATCGCCGTCACCGCCGCCTGCGGCGCCGGCGCCTTCGGCGTCCTGTCGGCCGTGGCCTGGCCGGCCCTGGTCCGCCTGCTGCTGCTCGTCCCCGCGCTCGTCCTCGGTCTGCTGGTCTTCTTCCTCAACGGCTCCCTGCTGCTGCTCGCCCTGCGCGTCAACCCCTCCGGGGACGCCGAGGCGGCGCCCGAGACCGCCGTCATCGTGGCCGCCGTGATGTCCGCCGTGGCCTCCGCCACCGGCGCGGCCCTCGCCGTCCGCGACGACGAGGCCTACCGCCGCCGGCTGCACCGCCTCGCCACCCGCGGCCGCCGCGCCCGACCGCCCTGCCCCACCGCCCCGGGCCTGGTCTGCGTCCAGCTCGACGGCGTCGGCCACGACGTCCTCGTGGACGCGGTCCGCAAGGGGCTGATGCCGACCGTGGCCCGCTGGCTGTCCGCCGCCGACGGCACGGAGCACACCACCCGCCTCCCCACCCACCGCCTCACCCCCTGGCGCACCGACTGGTCCAGCCAGACCGGCGCCAGTCAGCTCGGCATCCTGCACGGCAGCACCTTCGACGTGCCCGCCTTCCGCTGGTACGAGAAGGACCGCGGCGAGGTGATGGTCTGCAACCGGCCGACGAGCGCCGCCGAACTGCAGCGCCGGGCCGTACGGCACACCCGCGACGGCGGGCTGCTCACCGTCGACGGCGCCAGCCGCGGCAACCTGTTCAGCGGCGGGGCCGGCGAACAGGCCCTCGTGCTGTCGATCGCCACCCGCCGCCGCGGCCGGGAGAACCGTTCCCGCGCCGGCTACTTCGCCTACTTCTCCGACCCCGCGAACGCCGTCCGCACCGCCCTGTCCTTCGTCGCCGAGGTGGCCCGCGAGATCGGCCAGTCCACCCGCGCACGCCTGCGCGGACAGCGCCCGCGCGTCGCCCGGGGCGGCCTGTACCCGTTCGTCCGCGCCTTCGCGACCGTCGTCGAACGGGACGTCGTGGTCGCCGCGGTCATGGGTGACATGCTCGCCGGCCGCACCTCCGTCTACGCCGACCTCGTCGCCTACGACGAGGTCGCCCACCACTCCGGCCCGCACAGCCGCGACGCCGAGAAGGTCCTGCAGCGCCTCGACCGGTCCCTCGCCCTCCTCGAACGCGTCGCCGAACACGCCCCGCGCCCCTACCGGATCGTCGTCCTCTCCGACCACGGACAGAGCCCCGGCGAAACCTTCCGCTCCCGCTACGGCCTCACCCTCGGCGACCTGGTCCGGGCCGGCTGCGGACTGCCCGTCCCGCGCCGGGCCGAGCGGACCCGCAGCGGCGCCGAGGCCCGCACCGCCGTCCGCGCCGCCCTGCGCCGGCCGGTGGAGGAGAAGCCCGAGGACCACCGCCCCGCCCGCCGCTCCGAGCCGATCGTGCTGGCCTCCGGCAACCTCGGCCTGGTCTCCTTCCCGGACGTCCCGCACCGCATGACCAAGGAGGAGATCGACGCCCGCCACCCCGCCCTGCTCCCCACCCTCGCCAACCACCCCGGCATCGGCTTCCTGCTGGTGCGCAGCGAAGAGCACGACGGCGTGGTGCTGGGCGCCCACGGTGCCGAGATCCCGCTGGCCAGGCTGGACGACGAACCCGGCCCGCTGGCCGCCTTCGGCCCCGGCGCCGCCGACGCCGTCCGCCGCACCCACTCCTTCCCGCACACCGCCGACATCATGGTGAACTCCGCCTACGACCCCGCCGACGGCGAAGTCCTCGCCTTCGAGGAGCAGATCGGCTCCCACGGCGGCCTCGGCGGCGCCCAGTCCCACCCGTTCCTGCTCTCCCCCCGGGAGCTGTCCGCACCGGCCGCGGACGGGGAGGAGCTGACCGGCGCCGAGCACGTCCACCGCGTACTGCGCCGCTGGCTGGGCGAGTCGGACGGACCCCAGGTGCCGCTCGCCCCGGACGTGGAGGAGGAGCGGGCCGCCTGAAAATCGGCTGCGCCCGCACCGCCGTACACCCACACTGTTCGAGTCGTACATCACTCGAACACCCAAGGACTCCTCGCTTTGCAGGCCGCCGTCACCGTCACCCCCGCCCGTGTCCCCGAACTTCTCCTCGGCCTGGCCACCGTCCGGCCCGTCTTCCTCTGGGGCGCCCCGGGCATCGGCAAGTCGTCGCTGGTGCGGGAGTTCGCGGCCTCGCTGGGGCTGGAGTGCGTGAGCCTGCTGGGCACGCAGCTCGCGCCCGAGGACCTGATCGGCGTGCCGCAGATCCGGGACGGACGGTCGGTGTTCTGCCCGCCGGAGGTGATCGCGCGGGACGAGCCGTACTGCCTGTTCCTGGACGAGCTGAACGCCGCCGCCCCGGACGTGCAGAAGGCGTTCTACTCCCTCATCCTGGACCGCCGGATCGGGAACTACGAGCTGCCGGAGGGGTCCGTCGTCATCGGCGCCGGGAACCGCTCCACCGACAACGCCCTGGCCCGGCCGCTCGCCTCCGCCCTGGTGAACCGGCTCGCCCACGTCCACCTCGAGGTGTCCGCGAAGGACTGGCTGGCGTGGGCCGCGGACAACGGCATCCACCCGTGGATCCTGGACCACCTCACCGACCGGCCGGACCACCTGTGGTCCAAGCCGCCCAAGACAGAGGAGCCGTTCTCCACGCCCCGCTCCTGGCACATGCTCTCCGACGCCCTGCACTCCTTCGGCCCCGACCTGGACGAGCCGACCCTGAACGTCCTCGCGCACGGCACGCTCACCCCGGCGCACGCCACCGCCTTCTGCGGCTACGTCAAGGTCGTGCGCAGCCGGTTCGGGATCGAGGCGATCCTCAAGGGCGACGCCCGCTGGCCGCACCGCGTCCAGGACCGTGACCTGCTGTACTACCTCGCCGAGTCCTTCCGCGGCCGGCTCGTGAAGGAACTGCCCGCCGGCAAGGAGCACATGTCGGCGAACGGCCGGCAGATCGCCTACCGCGCCAAGGCGCTGCTGGTGCAGCTCGCCGAGATCTCCGTCGAGGTCGCCCAGACCGTCATCGCCGCGGACGCCGACGGCAACCCGGTCCTGCCGTCGTGGTTCCTGGTCGAGGCCGCCCGGGACATGCCCCGCCTGGTGGAGGCGCGGCGGTGAGCCCCGCCCCGCCGAAGAAGAAGCGGGACCGGGCCGGCGAGGCGTTCGCCGAGGGGATGCGGCTGCTGCGCGCCAACCCGGCACTCGCCGCCGTCGAGTTCAGCGTCTGCCGCAGCGAGAGCTGCGTCTTCGCCCCGCGCGAGGGCCTGCTCGTCACCGACTCCGACGGCACCGTGCACGCCGACCCCGACCGGCTCGCCGAGCCCGGTGCCTGGGCGTGGGCGCTCGCGCACGCCGCCCTCCACCTCGGCTTCGGACACCTCCCGGCCGCGAAGGGGCCGCGCGAGCAGCCCGACCGGTACGACCTCGCCGCCCGCTGCGTCGTCGTCAACCGCTTCCTGCTCGGCTTCCCCGTCGGCACCGCCCCCGAGGAACTGCCCGCGAGTTACCCCGACGGCGACGAGGAGCGGCTCGCCGCCCGCTGGCGCGCCCACGGCCTGCCGCCCGCCTACGAACGCTGCGGCACCGCCGGATCCGCACCCGACCAGGTGCTCACCGAGTGGCTCGCCTGGCGGGGTCCCGCCCCGGACCGCCAGCTGGCGTTCGCCACCGCCCTGACCCGGACCGTGTCCGCCGCGATGGACATGGCCGGCGGACGCCGGGACAGCCTCGACGACGAGCCGGCCGTGCGCCGCCCCTGGGAGCAGGCGCTGAGCTGGTTCGTCTCCTCCTACCCGCTGCTCGGCGGCATCGCGGCCGGCATCACCCTGGTCGCCGACGCCGAACTCGCCCGCGCCCACGGCATCCAGATCGCCGCCGTCGACCCCGAGGCCGGCGAGATCTACGTCAACCCGCTGCGCCGCTTCGAGGACGAGGAGTGGCGGTTCATCCTCGCCCACGAGATGCTGCACGCCGCCCTGCGCCACGGCGACCGCTGCGGCACCCGCGACCCCTACCTGTTCAACGTCGCCTGCGACTACGTCATCAACGGCTGGCTGGTCGAGATGCGGGTCGGCACCATGCCCGAGGGACTGCTGCACGACCCGCAGCTGGCCGGCCTGTCCGCCGAGGAGGTCTACGACCGCCTCGCCGGCGACCTGCGCCGAATGCGCCGCCTGGCCACCCTGCGCGGCAAGGGCACCGGCGACGTCCTCGGCGGCCCGCTCCGCCCGGTCCGCGACTACGTCGACCTGGACGAGTTCTACCGCCGCGGCCTCACCCGGGGCCTGGACCTGCACCGGGCGCAGGAGCGCGGCTTCCTGCCCGGCGGCCTGGTCGAGGAGATCCGCGCCCTCAGCCACCCGCCGCTGCCCTGGGACGCGCAGCTGGCCCGCTGGTTCGACGAGTTCGTGCCCCGCCCGGAACCCGTCCGGTCGTACGCCCGGCCCGCGCGCCGCCAGGCCTCCACCCCGGACATCCCGCGCGCGGGCCGCTACTTCCCGCTCGAGGAGGTCGCCCGCTGCACCTTCGGGGTGGTCCTCGACACCTCCGGCTCGATGAGCCACAGCCTGCTCGGCAAGGCGCTCGGCGCGATCGCCTCCTACGCCGAGTCCCGCGACGTACCGGCCGCCCGTGTGGTGTTCTGCGACGCGGCCCCGCACGACGCCGGCTATCTGCCGGTCACCGAGATCGCGGGCCGGGTCCGGGTCCACGGGCGCGGCGGTACGGTCCTGCAGCCCGGCATCGACCTGCTGCACCGGGCCGACGACTTCCCGCCCGGCGCGCCCGTGCTGGTGATCACCGACGGCTGGTGCGACGTGCTGCGGGTGCGCAGGGAGCACGCCTATCTGATCCCGCAGGGAAGTCACCTGCCGTTCACACCGCGTGGGCCGGTCTTCAGAGTGCGATGAGCCCGAATGTGATCGGATAGGAGATCCGGGAACCCCGGAACCGCGACACTCGCGAAAGGAAGCATCGTGGCCACCACGCGCACCGCGCACACCGTCTGGGAAGGCGAACTGCTCAAGGGCAGCGGCACCGTCACCTTCGACTCCTCCGGCATCGGCTCGCAGCCGGTGTCGTGGCCGTCGCGCGCCGAACAGGCGAACGGCAAGACCAGCCCCGAGGAGCTGATCGCCGCCGCCCACTCCAGCTGCTTCTCCATGGCGCTCTCGCACGGCCTGACCGGCGCCGGCACCC
This sequence comes from Streptomyces sp. NPDC028928, assembly GCF_055564915.1. Taxonomy (NCBI): domain Bacteria; kingdom Bacillati; phylum Actinomycetota; class Actinomycetes; order Kitasatosporales; family Streptomycetaceae; genus Streptomyces; species Streptomyces sp. NPDC028928. The sequence continues at coordinate 184,001 of NZ_JBVHVI010000010.1, read as the reverse complement.
CGCCCACCCGGCTGGAGACCAAGGCCGACGTCACCTTCCAGCCCGGCGAGGGCATCACCGGCATCCACATCACCGTGCGCGGCGAGGTGCCGGGCCTGGACAAGGACGGCTTCCGTGAGGCCGCCGAGGGCGCCAAGAAGAACTGCCCGGTCAGCCAGGCCCTGGCCGGTACGACGATCACGCTGACGGCCGAGCTGGCCTGACGCTCCGGTGCCGCGCCCCGCCCGGGGGCGCGGCACCGCCCTGTCCGGGCGGCAGGGTGGCGCACACCGCGTCCAGGACGCCCGCATACGGTGTGCCGTAGCCGGTCAGTCGCATACGCAGTCGCTCCAGGCCGTCGCGGTACTCGGTCAGCAGAACGCTGTCGCCGGTGCGCGCCGTGAACTCCAGCACCGCCGGCAGGAAGTCCGGCAGCTCCTCGCCGTTGAACTCCAGCCCGTGCCGGCGGTAGACGTCCTGGAACCGGGCCACGGACATGCCGTGCCGCCGGACGTCGCCGTCGTGCCACCGGCTCATGTACAGGCTGTGCCGGTCCCCGAGGCCGAAGACCCGCACATAGTGTGCGGCCAGTTCCTCCGGCGGGGTGAGGGCCGCGTGGTCGGTGAACTCCCGCAGCTGCGGGGCTGCCTCACGCAGCAGCGGCAGCCGGGCGATGAGATCGCCGTCCGGGTAGGTCAGGCAGAGCGCCGCCGCCTGGTAGAGCACCGCGTCCGAGGGCATCAGGCCTCCTTCGCGTCGTCGTACTCAGGAAACTAGGGGCGGGCCCGGGAACGCACCTGTTCGCAGACCCGTACGGGTCACACCGGGCTCAGAGCCGCTCGCGGTGCTCCCGCAGCAGCTTCAGCGTGCGCCGGGCGGACGCGGCCCGGGCCGTCATGTGGTCCAGCACCTCCAGGTGCGCGGCCACCTCCCGGCGCGCGTCCAGGTAGAGCGCGCCGGTCAGGTACTCGGTGAACACCATGTCCGGCAGCTCCGGCTCGGCGAAGCGGAACAGCGTGAACGGCGCGTACGTCCCCGGGTGCGGACCCGCCGCGAACTCGGCTATCTGCAACGTGACCCGGTCCCGTCCGGCGTACTCCAGCAGCCGGTCCAGCTGGTCCCGCAGCACCTCCGGGCGCATGCTCACCGGGCGCCGGAGCACCGTCTCGTCCATGATCACCCACAGGTGGGGCGGGTCGTCCCGCTCCAGCAGCCGCTGCCGCTCCATGCGCAGCGACACATGCCGCTCGACCGTCTCCGGCGAACTCTGCCCGATCGTCCCGGCCTCCAGCACCGCCCGCGCGTAGTCCTCGGTCTGCAGCAGGCCGGGCACGAAGTGCGGCTCGTAGGAGCGGATGATCCGGGCGGCGCCCTCCAGGCTGACGTACAGGCTGAACCAGTCCGGCAGCACGTCGTGGAACCGCTGCCACCAGCCCGGCTGGTTCGCCTCCTCGGCCAGCCGCACGAACGCGTCGGCCTCCTCCTCGGGCACCCCGTAGGTGTCCAGCAGCACCTGCACGTAGGGGATCTTCAGCGCGACCTCGGCCATCTCCATCCGCCGTACGGTCGCCGACGCCACCCTGAGCACCCGGGCGGCCTCGTCGCGGCTGAGGCCCGCCGCCTCCCGCAACTCCTGCAACCGCTTGCCGAGCACCACCTGGCCCACGGTGGGCGCAGCCCGCCGCTCACTCACGCCACGCCCTCCCCTACGCGCCGATCCGCGGGGAGCAGTCTGTCACGGGTCGCCGTCTCGCACACGTGCCCGAGGCGACGAACCGCCCCGGGCCGGTGTCAACCGGCCAGGGTGTGCAGGTACTTGGCGGTCGCCGGGTCCGCCGGGAGGAACGTCTCGATGGCGAGTTCGGCGACCGTGACGTCCATCGGCGTGTTGAACGTGGAGATCGAGGACACGAACGACAGGACCCGGCCGGCGTGTTCGATGCGCATCGGCAGCGCGAAGTACGGTACGGGCTCGGCCGGTTCGGCGCCGGGCGGCTCCTCCGGCACCGGGTAGGCGGCCACCTCCTCGTACAGCGCGCGGAGCCGGTCCGAGCGGTGCAGGGCGATCTCCCGCTCCATCTGGGCCAGCAGATGCCCGCGCCACTCCCGCAGATTCCGGATGCGCGGCGCCAGCCCCTCCGGGTGCAGGGTCAGCCGCATCGCGTTCGGCGCCGGGGCCAGCAGCTTCTCGGGCACGCCCGCCAGCAGCATGGCGATGCCCCGGTTGGCGGCGACGACCGTGTACCCGGCGTCGACCACCAGCGCGGGGTAGGGCTCGTAGCCGCGGATGAGCCGCTCCATGCCGTCGCGCAGCGCGTCCAGCGCCGGGTCGTCCAGCGGGGTCTCCGGATAGCGCGGGGCGTAACCGGCCGCCAGCAGCAGGGCGTTGCGCTCCCGCACCGGCACCTCCAACTGCTCGGCGAGCCGCAGCACCATCTCCTCGCTCGGCCGGGACCGGCCCGTCTCCACGAAACTGATGTGCCGCGCGGAGGAGTCGGCGCGCAGCGCCAGCTCCAGCTGGGAGATCCGGCGCCGCTCCCGCCAGGCGCGCAGCAGCGGGCCGACACCCTTGCCGGTGGCGGCGGAGGAGGCGGAGGGACCGGACACGGCGAGAGGCATACCGCCGACCCTAGTACCGGCGGCGTGGCAGGCTGAACCCATGTCCGCCTTCCCCGCACCGGGGACAGCACCGAAGGGAGCCCGGCCATGGCCGTCGAACCGCTGTCGCAGAAGGAGATCGAGGACCGGCTGGCCGAACTGCCCGGCTGGTCCCTGGACGGCGACCGCCTCACCCGCACCTACCGGCTCGGCTCGCACTTCGCGGCGGCGGCACTGGTCGTGCACATCGCCGGCATCCAGGACGAGCTGGACCACCACTCCGACCTCACCCTCGGCTACAACACCGTCTCCCTCAGCGTGAACACCCACAGCGCGGGCGGCGTCGTCACCGGGAAGGACTTCGGCCTCGCCCGCAGGGTGGAGGACATCGCCCCAGGCCACGGGGCACACTGAGCGGCGTGCTCGACTACGAGAAGGAAGCCGGCGACTACGACGCCTTGCGCGGCGGCGAGGCCCGCGCCCAGGAGGCCGCACAGGCCGTCCTCGGCCTGATACCCGGGGGGCCGGGCCGCCTTCTCGACGTGGCCTGCGGTACCGGGCTCGTCAGCCGGCGGCTCGCCGCCGCGCGCCCCGGCCTGCGGGTGACCGGCGCGGATCTCACCCCGGCCATGATCCGCATGGCCTCGGCCCGGCTGCCCGGCGCGGTCGTCCAGGCCGACAGCCGCCGGCTGCCCTTCCCCGACGGCACCTTCGACGCGGTCACCAGCATCTGGCTGCTGCACCTGCTGGACGACCCCGAGGACCTGCGCGCGGTGCTCGCCGAGTGCGCCCGGGTGCTGCGGCCCGGCGGGGTGTACGTCACCACCGTCGACAAGGCCGCCGCGCACGACGTCGGCAGCGACATCGACACCGTCCTCGCGACCCGCCCGCGCCGCCCCGCCGCCGACGCCGCGGACACCGTCACCGCGCACGCCGTCCGCCTCGGCCTCCGGCCCGCCGGCCAGGGCTCCTTCCGCGGCACCGGACAGGGCCGCAGCCCCCGCAGCACCATCGCCGACCTGCGCCGGGGCTGGTTCACCCAGCTGCCGCCGGGCGAGCCGCGCACCGAGGAGTTCGCCACGCGGCTGGCCGCACTCCCCGACCAGGACCGTCCCCGCCCCGACCCGCACTTCACTTTGCGCGCCTTCCGCAGACCGGCGCCGGCGGACGTCCCCGCCGGGTCCTAGGGAAGCTGCGGCTGTACCTCGAAAGTGCCCCACAGGCCCGTCGCGTGGAGCATGCGCAGGAAGCCGGTGCTGTCCGTGACCAGCCGCAGCCGGCCCCGCCGTGCCAGGACGCGGTCGCGTGCCCGGCACAGCACGCCCAGGCCGGTGCAGTCGATGAACTCGGTCGGCCGGAGGTCCAGGACCAGGTCGGGGCGCGGGCGCGCGGTGAGGGCGTCGAGTCGTTCCGCCAGGGCGGGCGCGGTCAGCAGATCGATCTCTCCGGGCAGCGGCAGTACCGTGGGACCGGCGGGCAGGGCCGGTCCGGGCGGCTCGTGGGTCTCGGGCATGGCCCCAGCGAACCGGGACGGCGGGGATCCCGGTAGGGCCGAACGGCCCACGCGGGGGCCTGGGCGGATCATCGGCTGCGCGCTGGGCGTGGACACGGCGTTCAGAGCAGGTCGCCGCTGCCGTACGGGGCGTAGAGATCGAGCAGCCGGATCCGGGAGGCGTGCAGCCGCTGGGCGGCCACGCGGCCGACCCAGACCGCGATCGTCCGGCCGAACCCGGGGTCCGCGGCGCACAGCGCGAGCACGGAGCCGGCGTCGAACTCCCAGGCCCGGACCGGGCTCGTCGCCTCGGCGCCGAGCTGCCAGAGGTACGGGGGGAAGTGCCAGGACCAGCCGACCAGTTCGCCGTGGCCGAGGGTCCGGATGACGGCGGGTCGGCGGCCGGGCACCCGCACGTCGAGGGCGACGGTGCCGGTGCGCACGATCCAGAAGCGGTCGGCGCGCCGGCCCTCCTCGAACAGGCGGGTGCCGGCCTCGAACGAGACCTCGCGGGCGAGGCGCATCAGCGGTTCCCGCTGGTCGGCCGGCAGAGCTGTGGTCATGGTGGTGGCGGAGGTCATCGCCCCGGCTCCCTTCCTGGTGGCTCCTGCGTCCACCCTGGTCGCGCCGGGCGCCCGGCACCATGGGCCGCATGGGCACGGCAGGGGGCCCTTCGGCCCGGGCGCACAGGGACCCGGGCACCCGAAGGGCACAGGGAGCCGGTAGGAGAGGAAACGGGAAGGGCGCCACCCGCTTCTCGCGGATCCGGATTGCGCGGTGCACGGCAGTCGGCCGCTTCTCCGCGTGGTCGAACGCGTCCTTCCCGCTGCTACCAGCACACCACGGGAACCGCCGGAGCACCAGAGGGGTCAGGCGGTCGTGCAGGTCTGGTCGCCCAGCTTGAACGTCGCCGGTTTCCCGTTCGAGCCCGACCAGCTCCCGGTGAAGCCGAACGCCACCGACGAGCCCGCCGCCACGGTGCCGTTCCAGCTCACGTTCTTCACCGTCACCGCCGACCCCGACTGGGTGTAGCCGGCGTTCCACAGCTGCGTGATCTTCTGGCCGTTCGGGAAGGACCAGCCGAGGGACCAGCCGTTCCAGGCCGCCGAGCCGGTGTTGGTGAGCTGTACGTCCGCCTGGAAGCCGTCCGACCACTGGTTGGTGATCTTGTAGGTCACCGTGCAGGCGCCGGCCGGGGCCGGATCCGGTGTCGTACCCCCGTCCCCGCCCCCGCCGCTCGTGCCGGAGGTGTCGCCGTAGATCACGCCCCGGCCGTTGGTCCCGATGTACACACGGCCGTACACCCGCGGGTCGCCCGTGATCGCGGCGCCCGTCCAGCCCCACTGGTGGGCGTCGTCGTTGATGCGGGTCCAGGTCGCGCCCTTGTCCGTGGAGCGGAAGATGCCGCGTACCCCGCCGATCTTCGCGCTGGTGTACAGCGTCTGGTACGAGGCTCCGGTCGCGGCCTTGCCGAAACCGATGGTGTCGGCCTGCTCGACGTTCGACAGCTTGGCGAAGCTCGCGCCGCCGTCCGTGGAGTGCCACAGGCCGTACGCCCCGTCCGTGGCCCCGCCCGCCAGCCAGATGTCGCCCTTCGTGCCGGGCAGCGCCTTGAAGCGGACGCTGTCACCGCTCGGCAGGCCCGTCGCCGAGGATGTGGTGAAGGTCGCGCCGCCGTCCGTGCTGACGTAGAACTTCCCGGACTTGAAGCCGTAGAAGGTCTTCGGGTCGAGCCGGTCCGACTCCACGATCGCGCCGGACGGGATGCCGCTCGACGCCGACCAGGAGGTGCCGAAGCCCGTCGTGTACCGCACACCCGTGCCGGCCGGGCTCCACACGAACCGGCTGCCGTCGGACGCGGCCGCCACCGTGCCGCCCCCGCTCACCCCCGAGGGGTCCGTGCCCGCGAACCAGTTGGCGCCGTTGTCCGTCGAGAACGCGATGTGCGGGCCCGAGTCCAGGTCGCCCACGCGGACGACCGTGCCGGGGGCGGCCTCGGCGAAGTCCAGGCTGGTGGTCGTGGTGAAGGCGGGGGAGGTGTACATCATCGACGGCACCTTGGTGAGATCGGTGTGCCGGAAGCCGCCGATGTCGCCGAGCGCGCTGAACAGCTGGGCGCCGCCGGAGGGTGGTGCCGCGAGGTCGTTGACCGCGGTCTCCTCCAGGCCCTGCACCATCGGCTTCAGGGTGAAGGTGCCGCCGCTGTCCCACGCGGACAGGTTCTCGGTGCCGTAGATCGTCGCACCCGTGCCGTACATCATCCGGCTGGAGTTGAACGGGTCGATCTCCAGGGACTCGGTCATCCAGCCCAGCTTCGGCGTCTGTTCGGGCGGGGACGGGTTCGCGCCGAAGGTCAGCCAGGGGGAGGAGGACACGTCGAGGGTGTACCGGTTCGAGCGGTTGGGGTACGACGTGTAGTCCCAGGCCCTCGTCCAGCTGCCGCCGCTGTCGGTGGAGCGGAAGATCTGCGTGTCCGGCCACCACGAGCTGTACGCCGTCGCCATCACCGTGCCCGGGTGCTGCCGGTCGACGGTCAGTCCGCTGAAGCCGTAGTAGGTGTCGGCCTCCGCGACCGGGCTGATGTCCGTCCAGGTGCCGGTCGCCGTCGCGTACCGCCACAGCCGCCCCTTGCCGCCGTCGTACGGGCCGCCCTTGTCGCTGTAGGCGAGGTAGAGACAGCCGTTCTCCGCGTCCAGGACGCCCTTGTGCGCCAGGTAGCCCGTGGGCTGCCCGGCCAGCCGGGTCCAGGTGGCGCCCGCGTCCGTCGAACGGTAGACCGCGTTGTCCTTGTCGGCGACCCCGACGTAGATCGTCTTCGTGGCGGTCCCGGACGACCCCGTCGACTCGTCGAAGGTGACCCAGACGATGCCCTGGTTGTCGCTCGCGTAACCGGACGCATCACTCGGGTCCTGCTGGTAGTTGCCGACGTTCGGGAAGTTCGCCACCTGCGACCAGGTCGCCCCGGAGTCCGTCGACCGCCACAGGCCCTTGCCGCTGGGCGCGCCCAGATACAGCACGCTGTTCCTGTGCGGGTCGATCGCCAGCCGCTCGCCCATGCCCCGGCCGGGCATGTTGCCGCCCAGCTTGAACGGCAGGTCCGCCTTCTGCCAGCTCGCACCCCGGTCGGCGGAGCGCAGCACCGCGCCGTTCGTCGGATCCCAGCTGTTGGTGTACGTCCCGACGGCCGCGTACACCCGGTCCGGGTCGACCGGGTCGGAGGCCAGGCTCACCACGCCGGTGTGGCCCCACTCGTTCCAGCCGACCGAGTCCAGCAGCGGGGTCCAGCTCTTCGTCGGCTCCTGCCATCGGTAGGCGCCGCCGATGTCGGTGCGGGCGTAGACGAGGTTCTTCTCGGAGCGGTTGAACACGATCCCGGGGACGAAGCCGCCGCCGTCGATCCGGGCGTTCTTCCAGGTGTACGTGTCGGCGGCGAGGGCGGTCTTCGGGGCGCCGGCGGCCAGTGCGGGCGGGGTGCCGGCGAGCAGCCCGGCGGCGAGGGCCAGTACGGCGGTGAGGATACGGGTTCTTCGCACGGTGGGGGTCCTTCCTCGGGGGAACGCGCGACGACGGGGCGGCCCCCAGTGCGGGTGGGGGCCGCCCGTCGCGGTACACGGAGCCTTAGCGGGGACTGGTTATTCGAGAAGCTCCGCGTACGAGCCCATGGCCAGGGCGATGTCCGCCTGGGCCCAGAAGCGGTGGTAGGTGAAGACGGGCGCGGCACCGCCCTTGAGGTAGGCCTCGATCTTCGACCAGTTCGGGTCGCTCTTGTAGAAGGACCTCAGCGAGGAGAACGTGGACGAGGAGTTGATCGCGTCACCGTTGGGCATGGTGCCGGTCCAGCCGCTCGGCACGTACACGCTGTCGTTGAACCGGCTGTAGTCGGTGCGGGTCTCGGGGACGGCGATGCCGAGGCTGTCCTGGTAGTTGCTCCACATGCCGTCCAGCAGCGCCTTCGCCGTGGACTTGGCGGCGGTGTCACCGGACTTGGCGGCGTAGTAGGTCAGCGTCTTGGCGTACGCGGCGGCCACGCCGACGTCGTCGGTGTAGTCGGCGACGGTGACGTGAAGGCCGCTGTTGCTGCCGGGGCTCGACGCGTTCCAGGTGTCCGGCTGGCCCGACCACTGGAGGGTGGAGGGGATCCGGTAGGTGCCGTCCGGGTTGATCGTGGTCTTGGACAGCGCCCACTTCACCCACTTGTCGAGGATCGCCTTCGCCGTGGCGTTCCCCGTCTGCTGGTAGTACTCGGCGACCCGCTCCATCGACCACGCCTGGAAACCGAACCACTGGTTGGACGGCGGGTCGTGGTAGACCGGCTGCCAGTCGTAGGCCATGCCGTAGAAGGTGGCGGTGCCGGCCGGCGGGCTGGCGTACCGGCCCTGCCAGCTGTTGGTCGCGCCGCCCGCGATCGCGCCCTCGGACGACTGGAGCCACTGGTAGAACTCCAGCTGCCGCTTGAGCGAGGTGGACCAGTCCGTCGCGCCCGTCGCCGACTTGGGCTTCAGGTCGGCGTAGGAGCTGAGCGCGTAGGCCGCGAGGGGGTTCTGGTAGCCGCCGTGGACATGGCTGGAGCCGATCCGCCAGGCCCAGCCGGCGGAGGTGTCCGTGGCGCCGCCCCAGGCGTAGTACCAGGACAGCAGGTAGTGCGAGGCGTCCTTGCCGGTGCCGGCCGGGCAGGACGTGCTGGTGCAGTTGCCGATCTTCTTGAAGTACTTGTCGTACATCGCGTACCGCAGGTAGTCGCCCATCTTCGCGGCCTTGGCGACCGTCCCGGACACGTCACCCCCCTTGCCCTGCGCCTTCGCCCACACGTCGGCCCAGTACGCGGCCTGCACCGCGCGCGCGTCCGCGTCGGGGGCGTCGGTGTACTTCCACTGCTTGGCGTAGGAGCTGTCGCCGGTGAACAGGTCCAGATAGCCGTTCCTGCCGCCGTACTTGAAGGCGTCGCAGGTCGGCTGCGGGACGGTCTCCCACACGGATTCCTGCGCACCGCGCTGGAAGGTGTTGATGTACGACGGGCCGGTGGCCGTGGGGCCGGCCTCGCACTTGCCGGGCTCGTTGCCGTAGCCGTAGACGTTGTCCACGTCCTGGATCCAGTGCATGCCGTAGACGTCGTCCGTGCCGTAGGCCGACTTCAGCTCACCGGCGATCGGGTCCGAGCCCACCGACACGCCCGTGTCCAGCTTCGCCGGGTACTCGTTCGGCGTGTCCAGCTCGGGCGCGTACGTCGCCGGCTTGGAGGCGTTGTAGAAGGAGTTGGTCGGCTGGTCGGCGTGCGTGGGGATCATGTACTTCTCCATGATCGCCCAGGCGCCGTTGAACTTCGACCAGTCGCCGGTGACCTTGCCGTACATCGCCTGCAGCCAGAGAAGGTAGCTGTACGCCTCCGACGTGGTCTCGTGGCCCTGGTCCGGGGCCTCGACGATCAGCGTCTCCACCGAGTGGTAGGGGATGCCCTCGGGCGAGAAGTAGCCGTTCGCCGGGTTGGTGATCTTCCCGTAGAGGTCCAGGAAGCGGGCGTCGTACGCCTTCGAGGCGGGCAGCTCGGTGACCGTGACCGTCGCCTTGGTGTGGCCGGTGGCCGAGGCGGTGAACGTCGCGCTGCCGGTGCCGGAGGAGTCCGCCGTGACGGTCACCGTCTGCGCGGTGTTCCAGTTCGACGGGGTGAAGGTCAGCGAGGAACCGCCGGTCACGGACAGGCCGGTGTTGCCGTCCGTGCGCGCGGTGCTCACGGTCACGTTCGCGCTCGGCTGCGTCGACAGCTTCACCGAGAACGTGCCCGACTTGCCCTGCTGCACGCCGAGTTGGCTCGGCGAGGCGACCACGGCGGGGCCGGAGGCGACGGTGATGCCGACCGGGGTGGAGGCGGCGGACGCGCCGAGGCTGTCGTACGCCTTCGCCACCAGGGAATGACTGCCCACCGACAAGCTGGAGGCCGAGAGCGAGTACGGCGCGCTCGTGTCCGTGCCCAGCAGCGTGGTGTCGTCGTAGAACTCCACCTTGCTGATGGTCGCGTTGTCGGCGGCCGCGGCGGTCGCCGCGAGCGGCACCGCCTGGCCCTGTGTGTAGACCGCGCCCGCGGTGGGGCTGGTCAGCACGGTCACCGGCGGCTGGTGGGCGCCGGCACAGGTGGTGCCGTTGACGGCGAAGGAGGCGGGGGCGGTGTTGCTGCCGCTGTAGGTGAACTGGGCGCCGGTGGAGACGGCGGCGCCCGCGGCGATGGTGCCGTTGTACGAGGCGTTCTTCACGGAGACCGTCTGGCCGGACTGGGACCAGGTGCCGTTCCAGCCGCTCGTCAGCTTCTGGTTGCCCGAGTAGGCGTACGTCAGCGTCCAGCCGTCGATGGTGTCCGTGCCGCGGTTGGTGATCGTGAGATCGGCGGTGAAGCCCGAACCCCAGTCGTTCGTCTTGTAGTCGACGCTGCACTGCACGGACGCCGCGTGCGCGGCCGTGTTTCCGGTGGCGAGCATCGACAGGGGCAGGGCGAACGCGGCGGCCACCGCGGTCCACAACCGGCGCACCGTTCTGCGCCGACGCACCGTTCTGCGTTTGCGTCCGGGATCCATGTGCTGGTTCCTCCTTGCGGGCTTGCGGCTCGGTAAGAAGTCAAGGCTTGAACCAGTGGGAGCGCTCCCATAGTGAGGACGGGGCCAGGACCGGTCAAGGTGCTTGAAGAGTCGAAAAGATTCGACGGATCCGGTTGAGGAAAGTCGAGCAACGCCCCTGGGCATTCCGGCCACTTGGCGCTACCTTCACTCGCACCAGTGGGAGCGATTCCGTTCAGTCGACGCGTCCGTCCCGGCGCGCCAAACTGCAAGGAGTCGCTCATGCGACACCCCCCGCGTTCAGTACTTTTAGCCGCCGCCGGTGCGGTCGCGCTCGTGTCGAGCGCGCTCGTCCCGGTGGTCTCGGCCCAGGCGGCCACGCCCGCGTGCACGGTGGAGTACACCGTCACCAGCCAGTGGGACAGCGGCTTCCAGGGCTCCGTGAAGATCACCAACAACCAGGCCGCGCTGACCGGTTGGAAACTCACCTTCGACCTCACCGGCGGGCAGAAGGTCACCCAGGGCTGGAACGCCAAGTGGTCCCAGTCCGGCACCACCGTGACCGCGGCCAACGAGAGCTGGAACGGCACGCTCGGCGCCGGCGGGAGCGTCAGCGCAGGGTTCCTCGCCTCCTGGTCGGGCGGCAACACCGCGCCCACCGTGTTCAAGCTCAACGGCACCACCTGCAACGTCGACACCGAGCCGACCGACCCGCCGCCGACGGACCCGCCCCCCACCGGCGGCACCGCGCCCGCCCTGCGCGTCTTTGGCAACAAGTTCGCCGACGCCGGCGGCACAACCCGCCGCCTGCTCGGCGTCAACCGGTCCGGCGGCGAGTTCATGTGCGTGCAGGGCTACGGCATCTGGGACGGCCCGGTGGACGACGCGGCGATCAAGGCGATCGCCGACTGGAAGGCCAACGCGGTCCGCATCCCGCTCAACGAGGAGTGCTGGCTGGGCCTTTCGAACATCAAACCCGAGTACGGCGGCGCCAACTACATCGCCGCCGTCAAGGACCTGGTGGCCCGGGTCGAGGCGCACGGCATGACCCCGATCCTCGAACTGCACTGGTCCTACGGCCAGTACACCGGGAACTCGGCCGGCTGCTCCGACGTGCACGCCACCTGCCAGAAGCCGATGCCCGACATGCGGTACACCCCCTCCTTCTGGGCGTCGGTGGCGAGCACCTTCAAGGACGACCAGGCGACCGTGTTCGACCTGTTCAACGAGCCCTACCCGGACCGGGCGACCGCCGGCACCACGGACGCCTGGACGTGCTGGCGGGACGGCGGCACCTGCCCCGGGATCTCCTACGAGGTCGCCGGCATGCAGGACCTCGTGGACAGCATCCGGGCCACCGGCGCCAAAAACGTCATCATGGCCGGCGGGCTCGCGTACTCGAACGACCTCAGCCAGTGGAACACGTACAAGCCCACCGACCCGGCCGGCAATCTCGCCGCCGCCTACCACGTCTACAACTTCAACACCTGCTCGACCGAGAGCTGCTGGAACTCCACGCTCGCCCCGGTGGCCGCCCAGGTGCCGCTGGTCGCCGGGGAGATCGGTGAGAACACCTGCTCACACGGGTTCACCGACCAGGTCATGAAGTGGTTCGACGACCGGGGCCTGTCCTACCTGGGCTGGACCTGGAACACCTGGGACTGCTCCTCCGGGCCGTCCCTCATCTCCGCCTACGACGGCACGCCCACCGCGTACGGCATCGGGCTGCGCGACCACCTGCGCGCCCTCAACCCGTAGATCCCACGGAACACCGAAGGAACCCGCACTCATGAGTCGTACCAACACAACGCTGCTGGTGGCGCTGGGGCTTCTCGCCGGAGCCTCCGGAACGGCCTTCGCGGCCCTGCCCTCCGGCTCCGACGCCGCCGTCGCCGCCGTGCCCTGCGCCGTCGACTACAAGATCCAGAGCCAGTGGGACACCGGCTTCACCGCCGCCGTGACCATCACCAACAACGGCGCGGCCAAGTCGAGCTGGGCGCTGAAATGGACGTTCGGCGGTACCCAGAAGGTCACCAGCGGCTGGAGCGCGAAGATCACCCAGAGCGGCACCGCGGTCACCGCCGCCAACGAGAGCTACAACGGCACGCTCGCCACCGGCGGCACGGTCAGCTTCGGCTTCAACGGCTCCTACAGCGGCACCAACTCCGTCCCCGCCACGTTCACGCTCGACGGCGTCACCTGCAACGTCGACGGCGGCACCGGTGGCGGCACCGGGGGCAGTACCGGGGGCAGCACGGGCGGTGACACGGGAGGCAGCACCGGTGGAGACACGGGAGGCAGCACCGGTGGCAGCACCGGCGGCGGAGGCGGCGGGGACACCGGCAGCCGCGCCGACAACCCCTACGCCGGCGCCAAGGGCTACGTGAACCCCGAGTGGTCGGCCAAGGCCGCCGCCGAACCGGGCGGCAGCCGAGTCGCCAACCAGCCCACCGCGGTCTGGCTGGACCGGATCGCCGCCATCAACGGCGTCAACGGCGGCATGGGTCTGCGGGCCCACCTCGACGAGGCACTGAAGCAGAAGGGCTCCGGCGAGCTGGTCGTCCAGCTGGTCATCTACGACCTGCCCGGCCGTGACTGCTCCGCCCTCGCCTCCAACGGCGAACTGGGGCCGAACGACATCGACAAGTACAAGACCCAGTACATCGACCCGATCGCGTCGATCCTCTCCGACGCCAAGTACGCGGGCCTGCGGATCGCCACCGTCATCGAACCGGACTCGCTGCCCAACCTGGTCACCAACGCGGGCGGCACCGCCGGCAGCACCGACGCCTGCGCGACCATGAAGGCCAACGGCAACTACGAGAAGGGCGTCAGCTACGCCCTGGACAAGCTGGGCGCCATCCCGAACGTCTACAACTACATCGACGCCGGCCACCACGCCTGGCTCGGCTGGGACTCCAACCTCGGGCCCACCGTCCAGGAGTTCTACAAGGTCGCGACCACCAACGGCGCGAGCCTGAGCGACGTGACCGGCTTCATCGTCAACACCGCCAACTACAGCGCCACCAAGGAGCCGTACTTCAAGGTCACCGACAGCGTCAACGGGCAGACCGTGCGCCAGTCGAAGTGGGTCGACTGGAACCAGTACGTGGACGAGCAGTCCTTCGCCCAGGCGCTGCGCGACAAGCTGGTCGCGGCCGGCTTCAACAGCAACCTCGGCATGCTGATCGACACCTCCCGCAACGGCTGGGGCGGCTCCGCCCGGCCCACCAAGTCCGGCCCGCTGACCTCCGTCGACGACTACGTCAACGGCAGCCGCATCGACCGGCGCATCCACGCCGGCAACTGGTGCAACCAGAGCGGCGCCGGCCTCGGTGAACGGCCGACCGCGGCCCCGGCGGCCGGGATCGACGCCTACGTGTGGGTCAAGCCCCCGGGGGAGTCGGACGGAGCCAGCTCCGCCATCGACAACGACGAGGGCAAGGGCTTCGACCGGATGTGCGACCCGACGTACGGCGGCAACGCCCGCAACGGCAACAACCCCAGCGGCGCGCTGCCGAACGCACCGCTGGCCGGACACTGGTTCTCCGCCCAGTTCCAGCAGCTGATGCAGAACGCCTACCCGCCGCTGTCGTAGCCGGGTGAGCCTCCGCCGGGGCCGGGCCGCACCGGTCGGGCCCCGGCGGACCGCGTTCCCCCCCCCGCTGATGTTGCCGCGGCACGGATCGTTTTTGCCGCATCGGCAACACCGCTGGCCTCCGCCCGGCGTGCCGTCGCACCCTGACGGCATCCGGAAGAGAGGCTGACCACCATGGCGCACGACCACCACGAGCACGGACACCAGCACGGACACCAGCACGGCCACGGGCACGGGCACGGGCACGGCACGGACATCGACTGGAACGAGTTGGGCCCCCTGCTGGAGTCGCAGGCGGAACTGTTCACCCCGGTCTACGAGCGGGCCATGGCCTGGCTCGGGCAGGAGGTGACCGAGCCGGGACTGATCGTGGACGCGGGCAGCGGTCCCGGAGTGGTCTCCTGCCTGTTCGCCGAGGCCTTCCCCGGGGCCCGGGTCGTCGCCGTCGACGCCACCGCGCCGCTGCTGGAGCGCGCCCGCGCCCGGGCCGCCCGCCAGGGCGTGGCCGACCGCTTCGACACCCTCGCCGGTGAACTGCCCGAGGTGCTGGACGAGTTGGACTACCCGGTCGACCTGCTGTGGGCCAGCCGCAGCCTGCACCACCTCGGCGACCAGCGGGCCGCGCTCGCCGCGTTCGCCGCGCGGCTCGCCCCCGGCGGCACCCTCGCCCTCCTGGAGGGCGGTCTGCCCTCCCGCTTCCTGCCCCGGGACATCGGCATCGGCCGCCCCGGACTGCAGGCGCGGCTGGACGCGCTGGAGGAGGAGTGGTTCGCCCGGATGCGCGCCGACCTGCCGGGTTCGGTCGCCGAGACCGAGGACTGGCCCGCCCTGCTGACCGCCGCCGGCCTCAAGCACACCCGCACCCGCACCTTCCTGCTCGACCTGCCCGCCCCCGCCGGCGACCGGGCCCGCGCCTATGTCGCCGCGCACCTGTCCCGGCTGCGCGACGGTGTCGGTGACGCCCTGGACGCCGAGGACCGCGCCACCCTCGACCGGCTGCTCGACCCGTCCGACCCGGCGAGCGTGCACCTGCGGCCCGACGTGTTCGTCCTGGGCGCGTACACCGTGCACACGGCCGTCCGCCAGGGATGAGGCGGACACTTGACTTGGAGCGCTCTCCAAGTGATGGACTCCCTGCGTTCACCGACACAACAGGGGGGCCAGACATGACCACGAACGACGCTCCGGTCGCGCTCATCACCGGCGGAGGCACCGGGATCGGCGCGGCCGTCGCCCGGCAGCTGCTGGCCGCCGGGTGGCGGGTCACCGTCACCGGGCGCACGGAGCGCCGGCTGCGGGACTTCGCCGACGGACTCGGGAATCCTCAGGAGCTGCAGACGGTCGCCGGTGACGCGGCGGCCTTCGACGACGTCCAGGACGCGGTCGACCGCACGCTCAAGGCGTACGGCCGGCTGGACACCGTCGTCGCCAACGCCGGCTTCGCCACCCACGACACCGTCGCCGAGGGCGACCCGTCCGGCTGGCCCGAGATGGTGCTCACCAACGTCCTCGGCCCGGCCCTGCTCATCCGGGCCTCCGTCGAGGCGCTGAAGGAGACCGGCGGCCGGATCGTCCTCATCGGCAGCGTCGCCGGGTTCGTGCACGGCCCGGGCAACCTCTAAGGCGCCACCAAGTGGGCGATCACCGGGCTCGCCGAGAACACCCGGCGCCAGGTCACGGATTTCGGGATCGGTGTCACGCTGGTCGCCCCCGGCCGGGTGGAGACCCCGTTCTGGGACGGGCTCGGCAGCCTGCCCCCGGGGCATCTCCTCACCGCCGACCAGATCGCCGACTCGGTCGTCTGGGCGATCCGGCAGCCGGCCGGGGTCGATGTCAACACCGTCGTGGTCCGCCCGCTGGGCCAGCCCAACTGACGTACATCCTGGTTCAGTTGTTGGCGATGAACTGCTTGGCCAGCCGGTCCCCGAGGGAGACCGCGGCACTGTGGCTCTCGATGGGGGACACCTGGGAGTTCTTGAACAGGATGTAGGTCACGCCCGAGTCGGTGCCGCCGGTCTCCGGGTCCGGGTCGATGCCGAGCGCCTTCGCGGTGGCGTACGACGCCTCACCGATGATCTTCGACGGACCGGTGTCGCCGACAACGGCGTACTCGACCTTGTTGTTGTAGATGACGGCGACCACACCGCCGCCCTTGATGCCGGCGCTCGCGTAGTTCCAGATGCCGCTGGTGCTGGGCACCACGACGTACGGCAGCGTCTCCGCCTTCAGCGGCTTGCCGTCGGACTGGTGGAAGGCGGTGTCGTCCTGGTACCAGGGGTCGCGGTCCTCGTTGCAGTTGGCGGTGCGCTGGCCGTCGCAGTCGATGTCCATGTCGGCCTTCCAGAACACCGCGCCGTTCTTGCCGCACACGGGGACCGTGGCCGATGTCTCGTCGTCCGTCTTGTACTTGCCGTTGGAGATCTGCGAACAGGACGTCACCTTGGCGAGCAGGTCGGCCGCGCCGACCGTGCCCTCCTGTGCGGACCTGGGGGCGGACTCGGGGGCGGCCGCGGAGGCGTGCGCGGGCAGCAGGCCGGCGGCGAGCAGGGCGGTCCCGGAGGCCGCGGCGAGAGTCAGTGTTCGAAGACGCACGTGGGGGCCCTTCTGTTAGGAAAGTTTCCTTACCGTGTCGCGTCCACGGTGGCCCACCGGCATGCCCCCGTCAACCCTGGGGTTGCGAACGGCTGAAACCTATGCGTATTGCGGTGATTTGCCGCGCCGTAGAGACTGGACGGGCCGTACATATCCTGATGTGTCCGGCACCGTCTCGGCGGTCCCCGTACCCCGGAGGTGAGGCTCATGTTCGTACGCGCGGTGTACGCGACCGGAGATCCGGCGCTGCTCGACACGGCCGTCCGGTCACTGAACAGCGAGGGGCGGGACCTGCTGGAGGAACGCCCCGGATACCGGGGCGCGGGTGTGTTCGCGGACCGGGAACTCGGCAAGATCCTCGCGGTGAGCTGGTGGGAGACCGAGGAGGAGCGGCGGCACAGCGACGAGGTGATGCGGGAGCGGCGCGGGGCGCTGCTGGAACCGTTCGCGGGCACCGTGGCGGTCGCCAACTACGAGGCGGCGGTGCTCCACCAGGTCAGAGCGCCGCGCCAGGGCGGCGGACTGCGCGTCTCCAGAATGGAGTTCGACCCGCGCGACGCGGATCTGGTCATCGACACCTTCCGGGCCACGGTGGTGCCGATGGCCGAGTCGCTGCCCGGACTGGCCCGGGCGACCCTGCTGATCGACCGTGACCGCGGGCGGGCACTGGCCGGCACCCTGTTCGTCGACCGCGCCTCCTTGGCGGCCTCGCGCGCGGCCGTGGCGACCGTACGCCACGAGGCGTCGGCGAAGGCGCACGTGGACGTCGTCGGACTGGAGGAGTTCGAGGTGGTGTACGCGGACGTGCGCCTGGAGTGAGCCGACGGCACACGGCCGTTGCGTCCCGCTGTCGGGCGGGGCGCAACGGCCGGGTGCTGCGCGGGGCGTGTCGCCCGTGCCGGGGTGTCAGCCCATGTCGAAGGTGGCCGGGTCGGGGCCGAGCCGCCGGTCCTCGTTCAGCGCGCTGATCGCCGCGAGGTCCTCGTCGTCCAGGCTGAAGTCGAACACCTCGATGTTCTCCCTGATCCGGGACGGCGTCACGGACTTCGGGATCACGATGTTGCCGAGCTGGAGGTGCCAGCGCAGCACGACCTGGGCCGGGGTGCGGTTGTGCTTCCGCGCGATCGCGACGATCGCCGGCACCTCCAGCAGGCCCTTGCCCTGGCCGAGCGGCGACCAGGCCTCGGTGGCGATGCCCTGCCCGGCCTGGTACTCCCGCGCCTCGCGCTGCTGCAGGTGCGGGTGCAGCTCGATCTGGTTGACCGCCGGGACGACCGAGGTCTCCGCGAGCAGCCGCCGCAGGTGCTCGGGCAGGAAGTTGGACACGCCGATGGCGCGGACCCGGCCGTCGGCGAGCAGTTTCTCGAACGCCCTGTAGGTGTCGAGGTACCTGTCCCGGGACGGCAGCGGCCAGTGGATCAGGTACAGGTCGACGTAGTCGAGCCCCAGCTTCTCCAGGGACGCGTCGAAGGCGCGCAGCGTGGAGTCGTACCCCTGGTCGCTGTTCCAGAGCTTGGTGGTGACGAAGACGTCCTCGCGGGGCAGGCCGGAGGCGGCGATGGCCTTGCCGGTGCCCTCTTCGTTGCCGTAGATCGCAGCGGTGTCGATGCTGCGGTACCCGGCCTCCAGCGCCGTGGCGACGGCCCGCTCGGCCTCGTCGTCCGGCACCTGCCAGACGCCGAAGCCCAGCTGGGGCATCTCGACGCCGTTGTTGAGGATGATCGGGGGGACCTTGCTGCTCACGAGCCTCTTGATCCTTCGGTTGTCGACAGGTGGTACTCCCATCGTCAACGATCACGGGCCGCTCCGCATTCCTGACGGCACGATCCGCGTGCCGCGACTGTGTGGCGCACCACGAGGAGCGGCGCTCCTCACATCTCGTACAGCGCGTCGACCTCGTTCGCGTACGCCTTCTCGATCGCCTTCCGCTTCAGCTTCAGCGAGGGCGTCAGCAGCCCGTGTTCCTCGGTGAACGGCTGGGCCAGGATGCGGAAGGTGCGGATCGACTCGGCCTGGGAGACCAGGGTGTTGGCGGCGACCACCGCCCGCCGTACCTCCGTCTCCAGGTCCGGGTCGCGCACCAGCTCGGCCTGGGTCATCCCGGGCTTGCCGCGCATCTGGAGCCAGTGCTCGACCGCCTCCTGGTCCAGGGTGACCAGGGCGGCGATGAAGGGCCGGTCGTTGCCGACCACGATGCACTGGTTGACCAGGGGGTGTTCGCGGACCCGCTCCTCCAGCACGCCGGGGGAGACGCTCTTGCCGCCGGAGGTCACCAGGATCTCCTTCTTGCGGCCGGTGATGGTCAGATAGCCGTCCTCGTCCAGGGAACCGAGGTCGCCGGTGGCGAGCCAGCCGTCGTGCAGGGTCTCGTCGGTCGCCTTCGGGTTGTTGAGGTAGCCCTGGAAGACATTGCCGCCGTGCAGCCAGATCTCCCCGTCGTCGGCGATGTGCACGGTCACACCCGGGATGGCCTGGCCCACCGTGCCGTAGCGGGTGCGCTCCGGCGGGTTGGCGGTCGCCGCGGCCGTCGACTCGGTCAGGCCGTAACCCTCGTAGATCTGCACGCCCGCGCCCGCGAAGAACAGCCCCAGCCGGCGGTCCATGGCCGAGCCGCCGGACATCGCGTTCCGGATCCGGCCGCCCATCGCGGCGCGGACCTTCGCGTACACCAGCTTGTCGAACAGCTGGTGCTGCATGCGCAGCCCCGCCGACGGGCCCGGCCCGATGCCCCAGGCCTTCGCCTCGACCGCCTCCGCGTACTTGACGGCGATGTCGACGGCCTTCTCGAACGGCCCCGCCTTGCCGTCCTTCTCCGCCTTGCGGCGGGCCGCGTTGAACACCTTCTCGAAGATGTACGGCACCGCGAGGATGAACGTCGGCCTGAACGCGGCCAGATCGGGCAGCAGGGCGGCGGCGTGCAGCTGCGGCTGGTGCCCGAAGCGGACCCGGCCGCGGATCGCGGCGACCTCCACCATCCGCCCGAAGACGTGCGCCAGCGGCAGGAACAGCAGGGTGGACGCCTCGTCGCCCTTCTTCGAGTGGAACACCGGCTCCCAGCGCTGGATCACCGTGTCCGCCTCGAACATGAAGTTGCCGTGGGAGATCACACAGCCCTTGGGGCGGCCCGTGGTACCGGAGGTGTAGATGACGGTGGCGACCGAGTCGGGGGTGACCGCCTCCCGGTGCCGGTGCACCACCTCGTCGTCCAGGTGCGCCCCGGCGTCGTACAGCTCCTGCACACAGCCGGCGTCCAGCTGCCACAGCCGGCGCAGGTTCGGCAGCCGGTCGATGACGGTGGCGATGGTCATCGCGTGGTCCTCGTGCTCCACGATCGCCGCGGTGACCTCGGCGTCGTAGAGCATCCAGAAGCACTGCTCGGCCGAGGAGGTGGGGTACACCGGCACCACCTGGGCGCCGATGGTCCACAGGGCGAAGTCGAAGAGGGTCCACTCGTAGCGGGTGCGGGACATGATCGCGACCCGGTCGCCGAACCGGACACCACACGCGAGCAGGCCCTTGGCGAGGGCCATCACCTCGTCGCGGAACTCGGCGGCGGTCACGTCCCGCCACTGTCCGGAGGCGTCCTTGCGGCCGAGCGCGATGTGGAGGGGGTCGCTCTGGGCATGGTCGAAGACGACGTCTGCCAGACCGCCCACCGGCGGCGGCGACGCCAGCGGAGGGTTGGTGAACTCGCGCAACCTCGCTCCCCGTGTCTCGCGCCTCAGTGACGTGGTCTCCATCACCGCACAGCGCGGTGAAAGCTACCCCACCCGGTCGGTATGCGGGAGGGGTGCGGAAACCGAGCAAACCTCACGTTCCGCCTGGCCGGCCACCGTGAAATGCCCGCACATGGGGAAGGGCCGGACACAATACTGACGGGTCAGTAAGTTTCGGTACCGTAATCTCCACCGAATCTGTACGCACCGATTACGGCGCCCCGGGACGGGCCGGCCCCACGCATGCGGGGCGGCACCGGCCCCGTTCGCCGGGATCGCGTCCACCGTGCCGCTGGCTGTTGTGCCGGTGGTGGCCGGGGGCGGCGCCAGCCGCCGCACTGCCGCCGCCGGCACCGCTGCCACCGTCTCCGTCGGTTGCCCGGCGCCGGCCGTCGTTGCGTCGGCCGCCCGGGCCGCTGGCGCCCGTCCCGCCGGTGGCCGGGGCCACCGGCCCGCCCGTCCCGCTGGTCGTCGGGGCCGCTGCCGTCATTCCGTCGGTTCGCCCGGGGGTTGGCCGTCGTTGTGTCGGCAGCCCGGGCCGTTGGCGACCGTCCCACCGGTCGCCGGAACCGTCGGCTGCCGAGCCGTCGAGCCGCCGGGGGCCGCCGACCGTCCTGGCCGCTGGCCACAGTCCCGCCGGTCGCCGGGACCGCTGCTCGTTCCGTCGGCTCCCCCGGGGCCGGCCGTCGTTGCGTCGGCTGCCCGGGCCGCTGGCGACTGTTCCGCCGGTGGCCGGGGCCACCGGCCGCCCTGGTCGCTGATCATCCCGCCGG
Organism: Streptomyces sp. NPDC028928; assembly: GCF_055564915.1. Lineage (NCBI taxonomy): Bacteria > Bacillati > Actinomycetota > Actinomycetes > Kitasatosporales > Streptomycetaceae > Streptomyces > Streptomyces sp. NPDC028928. Next base: position 162,711 of record NZ_JBVHVI010000010.1, on the reverse strand, counting down.
TTGTCGGGACCGCTGCCACCGTCTCCGTCGGTTCGCCCGGGGTCGGCCGTCGTTGCGTCCGGCCGCTCGCGCCGCTGGCGACCGTCCCGCCGGTCGCCGGAACCGCCGGTCGCCGGAACCGCCGAGCCGCCGGGTCGCCGGGTCGCCGGGTCGCCGGGTCGCCGGGTCGCCGGGTCGCCGGGTCGCCGGGTCGCCGGGTCGCCGGGCCGCCGGGCCACCGGGCCACCGAGCCACCGAGCCACCGGACCACCGGGCCGCCGGGCCCGCGACCGCCCTGGCCGCTGGCCACAGTCCCGCCGGCCGCCGGGCCACCGGGCCACCGGGCCGCCGAGCCGCCGGGCCACACTGCGGCCGGGACCGTCGGGAGCGGCGGCCGCCGTGCCGCCAGTTCGGCCTGTCGCCGGTCCGCTGGTGGTCGGCGCCCCGGTTGCCCGTGTCGCCGGCGTCCCCGTGTCGCCGGTGTCGCCGGTGTCCCGGGTCGTCCTCCGGCGTTCAGTCGTGAGTCGCCGCCGCCTTCTCCCGCGGTTGGGCGGAGGGCTTCGTGGGGGTCGGTCGGCCTGTGTGCATCAGGGCCGCCACCAGGGTGGCCGCCGCCACTCCTGCCAGGCCGGCCGCCACCAGGGCGGCGTTCAGGCCCGAGGCGAACGTGGACCGCAGGGTGTGGTCCGGGAAGGCCTCGCGCAGCGAGCCGGCGCCGCCGCCGGCCAGGGTGTGGGCCGCGGTGGGCGGGAGGGGGCCGGTCATGCGGGAGGTGAGGACGGTGCCGAAGACGGCCACACCGAGGGCGTACCCCAGCTGCCGGACGGTGTTCACCGCCCCGCCCGCCATCCCGGACCGCTCGGCCGGCACCGCTGCCAGCGCCGCCCCGGCCACCGTCGGCGCGACGAACCCCGTGCCGATCCCGACCAGCACGAACCCCGGCACCAGCGCCGTCCAGTCCGCGCCCGCGTCCAGGACCGCCTGGCCCAGGGTGCCGACGGCGATCAGCAGCAGCCCGCCGCCGACCGTCAGCCAGGCCGGCACCCCGTGCAGCAGCCGGCCCACCAGCACGGCGACGACCATCGAGACCGCCGTCATGGGCAGCAGTGTCAGGCCGGCGTGCACCGGTGACATGCCGAGCAGCGTCTGCATCCAGAGGGACAGGTACGCGATCCCGCCGAACGCCACCCCGTTGAAGGCGAAGGAGCCGAGCATGGTCCCGACGAACGCCGGCCGGCGCAGCAGTGAGAGGTCCAGCAGCGGATGCGTCACCCGCCGTTCCACCAGCACGAAGACCAGCAGGGCCAGCGCCGCGGCCGCGAACGCGCCCAGCGTGACGGGCGCCGTCCAGCCGTCCTCGCCGGCGCGCACGACGGCGTACGTCGCGCCGCCCGCGAACACCGCGAAGGCCGCCGTACCCGCCCAGTCCACGCTCAGCCCGCGCGGCCCGCGCGACTCGGGGACCGCCCGCAGCGTCAGCCACACCGCCGCGACGCTCACCGGCAGGTTCACGAAGAAGATCCACCGCCAGCCCGGGCCCTCGGTGATCAGCCCGCCCAGCACCGGCCCGACCGCCGCCGCCCCGCCGCTGACCGCGCCCCACACCCCGAGCGCCGCGGAACGCTGCCGGCCCTGGTAGACCGAGGCCAGCAGCGGCAGCGTCGTCGCGAACATCGCCGCCCCGCCGATCCCCTGCAGCGCGCGCGCCGCCACCAGCAGCCCCGGCCCGGACGCCAGTCCGCACAGCAGGCTGGCCGCCGCGAACAGCACCACACCCGCCACGTGCACCCGGCGCCGCCCCAGGATGTCGGCCGCGGCACCCACCCCGAGCAGCAGCGCGGCCAGGGCCAGCGCGTACCCGTCGACCACCCACTGCAGATCGCCCAGCGACGCGTGCAGCGCGCCCGCCATGTCCGGCAGCGCCACCACCACGATGGTCACGTCCAGCAGCAGCATGAACGTGCCCAGGCACACGGCCGTGAGCGTCCCCCATCTCCGCATGTCCTCAACTCCCCTTGTGAACGGGCTTCGTGTCGCTGCGTACGATGGCGGTACGGCGGCCGATCGGACGCCTGGGAAAGCCGCACGCGACGGAATCCGACGGGGGAGAGCATGCTGCGGATGGAATCCGACACCTTCGACCTGCTGGACCTCCAGTTGCTCTCCGCCCTGGAGCTCGACGGCCGGGCCCCGTTCAGCCGGATCGCCGCCGTCCTCGGCGTCTCCGACCGGACGATCGCCCGCCGCTACCGCCGGCTGTGCGCCGAGGGCGGCCTGAGGGTCGTCGTCCTGCGGGACGCCGTACGCCTCGGCCAGGACCAGTGGATGCTGCGGCTGCGCTGCGCGCCCGACAGCGCCACCGTCATCGCCGACGCGCTCGCCCGACGACCGGACACCTACTGGATCGGGCTGGCCTCCGGCGGCACCGAGATCGCCTGCATGACCCGGCCGCGCAGCCCCGGCGACCACGACGACCTGCTGCTCGGCAAACTGCCCCGCACCCCGAGCGTCGTAGAGATCCGCGCCCTGCAGCTCCTGCACCGCTTCTACGGCGGCCCGGTCGGCTGGCTGCCCAAGTTCCGGGCGCTCAGCGACGAGCAGATCGCCGCCCTGCGCCCCGACCTGCCCGAGCCCGGCCCCGCCCGCCTGGAACCCGAGGACGCCCCGCTGCTCGCCGTCCTCGAACGCGACGGCCGCGCCACCTACCCCGAACTCCAGCGCGCCACCGGCCGCTCCGAGTCCGCGATCAAGCGCCGCCTGTCCGCCCTGATCGCCTCCGGCGCGGTGTACGTCGACATCGAGTACCACTCCGAGGTCCTCGGCTATCCCAAGGCGGCCATCCTGTGGATCACCACGGCCCCGGGCGCCCTGGACTCCGTCGGCCGGACCCTGGCCGGCCACGACGAGATCGCCTTCGCGTCCGCCACCGCCGGCCCCTCCCACATCGTGGTCACCGCCGTCGTCCGCGACACCGCGGCCCTGTACGCCTACCTCAGCGGCCCCCTGGGCCACCTGGACGGCGTCCAGCACGTGGAGGCGACGCCGTTCCTGCGCCGGGTGAAGCAGCTGACGTACCGTCCCGCGCGCTGACCGCCGGCCCGGGGGTCAGTCGCTCCTGCGGCGCAGCCGCTCGCCGCCCGCCAGGATCGCCGCCGCCAGCGCGTTCGCGGCCTCCTCGGCCGGCCCCCGGCGGCGGCCGTGGACCAGGACGAAGTCGACCTTGCCCAGGTCGGGCAGGCCCGCGCGGTCGGGCAGCCGGAACAGGCCCGGCGGGATCAGCCGCCGGGAGTGGGCCATCACCCCGAGGCCGGCCCGGGCCGCGGCGATCAGGCCGTTGAGGCTGCCGCTCGTGCACACGATCCGCCACGGGCGGCCCTGCTCCTCCAGCACCTCCAGCGCACGGGCCCGGGTGATGCCCGGCGGCGGATACACGATCAGCGGAACCGGCCGGTCGGGTTCCAGACGCAGCCGCTCGCCGCCGATCCACACCAGGTCGTCGCGCCACACCAGCTCACCGCGCGGATCCTCCGGGCGCCGCTTGGCCAGCACCAGGTCGAGCTTTCCGGCGGCCAGCTGCTCGTGCAGGGTGCCCGACAGCTCCACCGTCAGCTCCAGGTCGACCTCCGGATGGTCGTAGCGGAAGCCCTCCAGGATCTCCGGCAGCCGGGTCAGCACGAAGTCCTCCGAGGCGCCGAAGCGCAGCCGGCCACGCACGCGCGTGCCGGTGAAGAACGCCGCGGCCTGCTCGTGCACCTCCAGGATCCGGCGGGCGAACCCCAGCATCGCCTCCCCGTCCTCGGTCAGCTCCACCGAGTGGGTGTCCCGGGAGAACAGCTGCCGGCCGGCCGCGTCCTCCAGCCGGCGCACATGCTGGCTGACCGTGGACTGGCGCAGCCCCAGCCGCCGGGCGGCCTGCGTGAAGCTCAGCGTCTGGGCGACCGCCAGGAAGGTGCGCAGCTGCGTCGGGTCGTACACGACGTCCAAGCGTAGCGGGGTCATCGCGCATCATGATGGCAGTCAGAGTGGTATGCGGGATTCCCGATCGGCGGCCGGAGGAGGACGATGGAGAGGGGCCCTACGGCCCGGGACCGCCCGTCACCCACAGCAATCGGAGCACCGTGAAACGCCTGCGCTGGCCGAGTTGGATGCCGATCGACCCGTACATCGTGCTGCTGCTCGGGACGGTGGGTCTCGCCGCGCTCCTGCCGGTGCGGGGCACCGCCGCCGATGTCACCTCCGGCGCGTCCACGGCCGCGATCGCCTTCCTCTTCTTCCTCTACGGCGCCCGGCTGTCCACCCGTGAGGCGCTGGACGGACTGCGCCACTGGCGGCTCCACATCACCGTCCTGATCTGCACCTTCGTCATCTTCCCGGTGTTCGGGCTGGCCGCGCGCGGACTGGTGCCCGTCCTGCTGGACCAGCCCCTCTACCAGGGCCTGCTGTTCCTGACGCTGGTGCCGTCCACGATCCAGTCGTCCATCGCGTTCACCTCGATCGCCCGCGGCAACGTGCCCGCCGCGATCTGCGCCGGGTCCTTCTCCTCGCTCATCGGCATCGTCCTCACCCCGCTGCTCGCGGCGGGACTGCTCGGCGGCGAGGAGGTCGGGTTCTCCACCGACTCGCTCGTGAAGATCGTGCTCCAGCTGCTGGTCCCGTTCCTCGCCGGGCAGGTGTTGCGGCGGTGGATCGGCGAGTTCGTCACCCGGCACAAGAAGGTCCTCGGGCTCGTCGACCGCGGCTCCATCCTGCTGGTCGTCTACAACGCCTTCAGCGAGGGCATGAACCGGGGCATCTGGCACCAGGTCAGTCCGGTACGGCTGGCCGGGCTGCTCGGCGTCGAGGCCGTCCTGCTGGCGGTGATGCTGGCCCTGACCTGGTACGGCGCCAGGGCGCTGGGCTTCGGCCGGGGGGACCGGATCGCCATCCAGTTCGCCGGGTCGAAGAAGTCCCTCGCCTCCGGGCTGCCGATGGCGAGCGTCCTGTTCGGCGGCCAGGCCTCCCTGGCCGTCCTGCCGCTGATGCTCTTCCACCAGATGCAGCTGATGGTGTGCGCGGTCATCGCCAAACGCCGGGCCCGCGACCCCGAGGCGACGAGCGAGGCGGGTCCCGAGGCGACCACGGGAGCGGACTGCGAGGTCGCCAAGGACGCGCCCGGGGGCTCAGCCGCGCACCCGGTCGAGGGGCAGCCGGAGAACCGTGTCCTGCGGTGACCGCAGCACCTCCGGGTCCGCCAGCTCCCCGTCGGTGAGCACCCGGTCCCAGACGCGCACCTCGTCCAGCGCGCCGGTGAGGAAGGCGCGGCTGTCCATCCGCTGACCGAGGTGGACCCCGAACGGCGAGTTCCGGCTGACCGAGCCCGGGACGTCCGCGACGGAGGACTCCGTACCGTCGACGGACAGCGACAGCCGGCCTCCGCCCCGGCGCAGTACGGCGTGATGCCACGCCCCGTCGTTGTACGCGCTGCCCGTGCGCACGTACGCGGTCTGCGGAGCACCGGCCCCGTTCCGTACGGTGATCAGCCCCTGGACCCGGTTGTTCGCCGGTTCCCCGCGCAGCCACACCTGCGGCTGGCTGGTGCCGGTCCCGCCCATCCACAGCAGCGGCTGCTCCCCGCTGGTCGCCGTGTACCGGAACCACACGGACGCGGTGAAGTCCTTCGTGCCCAGGGGCAGACCGGCGCGGTACGGCAGGCGTACGGCGTCGTCGGTGCCGTCGAACTCCAGCGCGTTCCCGGACACGCCGTCCACCTCCTCCGGGGCGCCGAGTACCACCGCCGGGCGGGCGCGCGCGGCGAGATCGGGGGTGACCGGGTCGGGGCCGCGGCGCGGGGCCAGCCAGTCCTCGGTGAAGCGGGCGAAGCGGATCTCGTCGCGCGCGTCCACCGCGCCGCCCTCGTACAGCAGGCCGACCGTGCCGGAGCCGATGCGCACCAGGTCGGAGTAGCCGGACCAGTCCGTGGTGACGACCGTGCCGCGGTCGACGCCGTCCCAGGTCCGGCCGCCGTCGTAGGAGGAGCGGATCATCATCGTGCGGCGCCGGTCGGGGTCGCCGGGGCAGGCCAGCAGCAGGCGGTCGCCGAGGCGCAGCAGCGAGCCCTGCACCTGCGGGGTGTACAGGCCGGGCAGGTCGCGGAAGGGCGCGGTGAAGCCGGCGCCGCCGTCGCGGCTGACGGTCTGGGTGCGGTGGCCGAGGTCGGTGCCGTCCTGCTCCCGGCCGCTGACCAGCACCGAACCGTCCCCGCGCTCGGCGAGAGCGAGTTCGGAGGGTTTCTGCCGGAAGGTGCCGTCGGCGGCGATGGGCCAGCTGTCGGTGGCGCCGATCCGCCAGTGGCCGCCGTGGTCGTCGCTGACGACGAGCGCCGCGTGGTTGGCGGTGACCCGGCTGCCGTTCCAGGTCTCGGTGTTGACCCCGAAGACCAGGCGCCCCGCGTACCGGCCGCGGGTCAGCTGGATGCCGTGCACGGGACCGGTGGCGTACCAGGAGTTCCAGTCGGCGGGCAGGATCTCCGGGCTCAGATCGCGCGGCTGCGACCAGCTGAGGCCGTCGTCGTCGCTGTACTGCAGATGCGGGGTGCGGTCGCAGGGCACCGAGCAACCGGCGCTGTCCGTACGGCCCGTGTTGTAGGTCTCGGCGAGCCATATGCGGCCGGTGTCGCGGTCCACGACCGGCGCCGGGTTGCCGTGGGTGTCGCCGGCACCCTCGTTGACCACCTGTAACGGCCCCCAGGTGCGCCCGCCGTCGGTGGAGCGCTTGAGGACGATGTCGATGTCGGCCGCGTCCCCGCAGTTGAGGACCCGCCCCTCGGCGAACGCCAGCAGCGTGCCGTCGGCCGTTCGGACGACGGCCGGGATGCGGAAGCAGGCGTAGCCGGGGTCCTGGGCGGCCTTGAACAGCACCTGCTGCTCGAACTCCGCCGTGTCGTCCGCCGGCTGGGCGTGGGCCGGATGGGCGGGGGTGAGGGTGGCGAGGAGGCCGGCGGCGGTGACGGCGGCGGTGGCGAGTGCGGATCTGAGACGGGCGCGCAGACATGACGGCACGGTGCGACCTGCCCTTCGTCAGCCGGACATCTGGACATCCGGACATCCCACGTCCAACGTGCGTCTCATCGACGGTAGTGGGCAGTGGCGCACGTCACAAGAAGCGTGCAGGCGGTCACGGGCGCAGGACGACCTTGCCGAGGTTGGTCCGGCTCGTGATCGCCTCGTGCGCCGCCGCCGCGTCCTCCAGGGCGAACTCCCCGTGCACGGCGGGCTTCAGGGCGCCCTCGGTGAACAGCCGCCACAACTCCTGCCGCCACTGCTCGTACAGGTCCGGCCGGCCGCGGGCGATCAGCGCCATCTGGAAGCCGATCACCGACTTGGCGCCCACCAGCAGGTCGTACGCCTGGATGGTGCCGCCGCCCGAGCTGTAGGCGACCAGGCGGCCGTGCGGGGCGAGCGCGGCGAGGGCGGGGGTGAGCAGGTCGCCGCCGACGGCGTCCAGGACGCAGTCGACCGGACCGCCCCAGCTGTCGTCGCCGTACCGGACGCAGTCGTCCGCGCCGACCGACCGCACGAAGTCCGCCTTCGCCGGGCCGGAGACGGCTCCCAGCACCCGTCCCGCGCCCCGTGCCCGTGCCAGCTGGACGGCGAGATGGCCGACGCCGCTCGCCGCCGCCGTGACGAGGACCGACTCGCCCGGTGCGAGCCGCGCCGCCTCCAGTGCCCCCAGGGCCACCAGGCCGCTGCGCACCAGCGCCACGGCGGTCACGGCGCCGGCGTCGTCCGGTATCGGTGAGGCCATGGCCTCGTGCAGTACGGCGACCTCGGCGTACCCGTGCCCGAAGCACAGCCCGGTCACCCGGTCGCCGGCGCGGAAGCGGGTCACGCCCTCGCCGGCCGCGACCACCTCGCCCGCGATCTCGCCGCCCAGCGGCACCGGCTCGGCGGCCTCGGTGACCTTGCGGACCACCGGCAGGGTGACGCCGACGGCCGCACAGCGCACCAGTAGCTCCCCGGGGCCGGGCTCGGGCACGGGCGCCTCCTCCAGGAACAGAGGGCCGCCGGTGGATTCGTATCGGACACGACGCATCGCAACCACCTGAGTCAGTCGTGGGGACACCCATGAAATCATTGGGAGTCCCAACGGTAGGGGAGGTTCGTTGGGAAGTCCAATGATTCTTCGGATAGGCTGCGGGCATGGCCGAAGCACCCCTGCCCGCGATCCGCTCCCTGCCCAGCTGGCTCCTCGGACGGGCCGCCGCGCGGGGCCGTGCCCTGGTCGCCGAGGCCCTCGCCGCCGAGGGGCTGAAGATGTGGCACCACGTCGTGCTCTCCGCCGTCCGGGACCTCGCCCCGGTGGCCCAGGCCGATCTCGGCCGCAGCGTGAGCCTCGATCCGAAAGACGTCGTCGGCATCCTGAACGACCTGCAGTCCGCGCACCTGGTCGAGCGCGCCCCCGACCCGCGCGACCGGCGCAAGAACGCCGTCTCCCTCACCCAGGAGGGCGCCCGGCTCCTCGTGCGCTGCGAGAAGGCGGCCCGTGAGGCCAACGACGCGCTGCTCGCCCCGCTGTCGGCCGCGGAACGGGATCAGTTCATGGGCCTGTTGCTCCGGATCTCCGGCACCGAAGGCTGAACGGCTGAACGGTTGAACGGCTGAACGGCGCGGGCTCAGCCCCGGGCGGCCGGCTCCCGCAGGACGATCCGGTCCTCGCCCGCGTACACGTTCATCGAGCTGCCGCGCAGGAAGCCCACCAGGGTCAGCCCCGTCTCCGCGGCCAGGTCCACGGCGAGCGACGAGGGTGCCGACACGGCCGCGAGCACGGGGATGCCCGCCATCACCGCCTTCTGCGCCAGCTCGAAGGAGGCCCGGCCGGAGACCATGAGGATCGTCCGGGACAGCGGCAGCCCGCCGTTCTGCAGGGCCCGTCCGATCAGTTTGTCGACCGCGTTGTGCCGGCCCACGTCCTCCCGGGTGTCCAGCAGCTGCCCGTCCTCGTCGAACAGGGCCGCCGCGTGCAGGCCCCCCGTCCGGTCGAACACCCGCTGGGCCTCCCGCAGCCGGTCGGGCAGGTCCGCCAGCAGCTCGGGGGTGACCCGGAGCGGGGGAGTGTCGGCGATCGGCCAGCGCGTGGTCGTACGGACGGCGTCCAGGCTGGCCTTGCCGCACAGCCCGCACGAGGAGGAGGTGTAGACGTTCCGCTCCAGGGTGAAGTCGGGCAGGACGACACCGGGCGCGGTCTTCACGTCGACCACGTTGTAGGTGTTGGAGCCGTCCGCCGTCGCGCCCGCGCAGTAGACGATGTTCTGCAGATCGGCCGCCGTGGCCAGGACGCCCTCGCTCACCAGGAAGCCGGCCGCCAGCGCGAAGTCGTCGCCCGGGGTGCGCATCGTGATCGCGAGCGGTTTGCCGTTCAGCCGGATCTCCAGGGGCTCCTCGGCGACGAGCGTGTCCGGGCGGGTGGAGACCACGCCGTCCCGGATACGGAGGACCTTGCGTCGTTCCGTGACTCGTCCCATGTTCTGATCAGCCCCGGTTCTGTACGCGCTGGCAGCCCAAACGGCCCTTCACGATCTCATTGTCCTGCACCTGGGGAGCGAGCGTGCGGCCCACCGCCGGACAAGGGCGCCGGCGACAGTCCGTCGGCCGGCCGCCCGCGGTGTGCGATCGTGCCCGGCGTGGGCAACTCCGTCGCGTATCCGTCTTCCGTTCCCCAGACAAGGCCGAGGCCTGCCGGCGGGCCGAGCGCCTGTCCCGGCTCCTGACACGACGGCACGCGCAGGTGCGGCTCACGGCCGACCTGGAGACGGTCGAGGACGTGCGCCGGACGGCCGCGGCCGTTCCCGGTGCGCGGTACGAGTACGCGGACACCCGCACCGATCCGGAAACGGGCGCGTACATCGGCTTCGCTCGACCTCGACCTCGCGACCGCGTACGACGACGCCCTCCGGCCGGAGCTGCCCCTGGTGGCCTCGGCGACGGGGCGGGCTGGGAGAAGTACGACGGGGTCCAGGTCGTCTGAGGAGAGCCGACAATCCCGGCGCCCGATTCCTGTGGCCTTACCTGCCGTCGTACCCGTGAGTCACTGATCAGACTGGTGAATCCCGCTACCCACGGCCACGAGGGGGATCCCCGGAATGAACGGCTCACGCATCGCCGCCATCGGTCACTACCAGCCCGCCCAGGTGCTCACCAACGAGGACCTGGCGGGCATGGTCGACACCAGTGACGAGTGGATCCGCACCCGGGTGGGCATCCGTACCCGGCACATCGCCGGCCCAGACGAGCCCGTGGACGAGCTGGCCGCGCACGCCGCCGCCAAGGCCCTCGCCGCGGCCGGCCTCAGCCCCGGCGACATCGACCTGGTGCTGGTCGCCACCTCCACCGCGATCGACCGCTCCCCGAACACCGCCGCCCGCGTCGCGGCCCGGCTCGGCATCCCGCAGCCCGCCGCCATGGACGTCAACGTGGTGTGCGCCGGCTTCACCCACGCCCTGGCCACCGCCGACCACACCCTCCGGGCCGGCGCGGCCACCCGCGCCCTGGTCATCGGCGCCGACAAGATGTCCGAGGTCACCGACTGGACCGACCGCAGCACCTGTGTCCTGGTCGGCGACGGGGCCGGGGCCGCCGTCCTGACGGCCTGCCCGCCGGGGGAGGAGCCCGGGGTCGGGCCGGTGCTGTGGGGCTCGGTGCCGGAGATGGGGCACGCCGTGCGGATCGAGGGGACGCCGCCGCGGTTCGCGCAGGAGGGGCAGAGCGTCTACCGCTGGGCCACCACCCGGCTGCCGGCCATCGCCCGCCAGGCCTGCGAGAAGGCCCGGGTGGCGCCCGAGGACCTCGCCGGGGTCGTCCTGCACCAGGCCAACCTGCGGATCATCGAGCCGCTGGCCGAGAAGCTCGGCGCCGTCAACGCGGTGATCGCCCGCGATGTGACCGAGTCCGGCAACACCTCGGCCGCCAGCATCCCGCTCGCCTTCTCCAAGCTGCGCGAACAGGGAGCGCTCAGCACCGGCGACCCGGTGCTGCTCTTCGGCTTCGGCGGCAACCTGTCGTACGCCGGGCAGGTCGTGCGCTGTCCCTGAGCCGGGCTTCCGCACGCCCCGTCTCCGGACTCCGTGCGCCGTAGACTGTAGACGAAAGACAATCGATACTGAGCGTCCAGCGCCCACGCGTCCAGACCGCCCAGGAGGGGACCGCGATGTTGTCGACCGGACTGCCGCAGGGGGCGGTGCCCAGGCTGGAACGGCCCGGCCCGCTGCGTGATCGCGTGTACGAGGCCCTGCTGGAGCTGATCACCACCCGCGCCCTGCAGCCCGGTCAGCACCTCGTGGAGAGCGAACTCGCCGGGCACCTCGGCGTCTCACGGCAGCCGGTGCGCGAGGCGCTCCAGCGGCTCAACAGCGAGGGATGGGTCGATCTGCGGCCCGCCCAGGGCGCGTTCGTGCACGAGCCGACCGAGGAGGAGGCCGACCAGCTGCTCACGGTCCGCACCCTGCTGGAGGCGGAGGCCGCCCGGCTGGCCGCCGCGCACGCGGGCAGCCCCGGCATCGCCGCCCTGGAGGAGCTGTGCGCCGAGGGCGAGCAGGCGGTGGCGGCCGAGGACGTGGACCGTGCGGTCGCCCTCAACGCCGCCTTCCACGCCAAGGTGATGGAGCTGGCCGGCAACACGGTCCTCGCCGGACTCGCCGCCCAGGTCGACCGGCGGGTCCGCTGGTACTACACGCCGGTGGCCCGGCAGCGCGGCCGGCAGTCGTGGATCGAGCACCGCGCGCTGATCACCGCGATCGCCGCCCGTGACGAGCAGCGGGCCACCGAGCTGATGCGCGAACACACCGAGCACACCCGGCGGTCGTACCACGAGCGGAACGCGACCTGAAGCGACGCCCACGGGAGGGCGGGACCCGGGCAACGCCCGTCGGCGGGCGGAGAGCGGTCGACTCCCCGGCCGCCGACGGGCGTTGCTCCCCGTCGTCAGCAGGGCGAGTCCCGCCGCCACCATCGACACCCCGCCGGCCAGCGCGTACGCCCCGTCGTACCCCCAGGCGCCGACCACCATCGAGCCGAGGCCGCCGCCGAACAGTCCGCTGACCAGCTTGCCGCTGTACACCAGGCCGTAGTTGGTGGCGTTGTAGTTCTCGCCGAAGTAGTCCGGGGTCAGGGCGGCGAACAGCGGGTAGAACGCGCCGCCGCCGAAGCCGGACAGGAACGCGAACACCAGGAACAGCGGCTCGCTGCGGACGTCACCGGCCCAGATCACACCGAACTGGGCGAGCCCCAGGACGACGATGACGAAGACCAGGGTCGCCTTGCGGCCCCACCGGCTCTCTATCCCTCGTCCACGCAGCCGTCGTAGATGTCGATGATGTGGCCGCCGCACAGGGTGTAGACGCGGTCGACCCCCTCGGCCTTCAGCGCCTTGGCAACGAGATGACCGCTGACGCTCTGTACACAGTGGATTGCTTGCAGTCGACGAATGCTGTATGAAGCCTGTCTTCCGGCGCCAGTTCCGCCAAGATCCGGCCGGCGGCGTTGTGGCCTGCCTCACCCTCGCCGCAGCGCCGACCGCTGGCGAAGGGCGCTTCCCGTCCCTGGTGAGCACGTTGGGCACACGAGACCTCGCGGACTGTATACCGTCGGCAATCCTGCGGCCCCGGGCCGCCCGGTGGACGGATACGCAGGTGAAACGCACTCCGAAACCTTGGTATTGTTGTCCATGTCGCCGCGGGGAACACGCCCCACAAGGCGGCAGACACCTGGTCCGGGTGGCGGAATGGCAGACGCGCTAGCTTGAGGTGCTAGTGCCCTTTATCGGGCGTGGGGGTTCAAGTCCCCCCTCGGACACCAGCGGAGACCCCTGTCGATCAGGGGTCTCTTTGCTTTCCCGGGCTGCCGGAACCCCGCTGCCCGCGGAAATTCGCATGCCCCGCCCCCGTTCCCCTGCCTAGACTCGCCACGCACCGCGCGCCGCACCGACATCACGGTGGCGCGCTTCATGAGCCGTGACGATCGAGGGGAGCCGGGCCGTGCGTGACCGTACCGCCGTCGTCGTTTCCCCCGCACGGACCGAGGTGATCCTGGTGTCCTCGTCCGTCCGGTGCCCGCTGCGCGGCCGGCACCGGATGCCCGTGACACCCCGCTGACACCGCGCCGACACCCCGGCGGCCCGCCAGGGCACCCGCCCGGCCGCCGCCGTACGTCCGCACCCTTCGGCACACGGGGAACACGGGGAATCGCGCTGCCCACTTCCAGCACCACTTCCCGAAAGGCACCGGGCCGTGCGCACCCACATCGACACCCTCGCCGCCGTCCGCAACCTCGGCATCCTCGCCCACGTCGACGCCGGCAAGACCACCGTCACCGAGCGGATCCTGTACGCGACGGGCACCACCCACAAGCGGGGCGAGGTGCACGACGGCACCACCGTCACCGACTTCGACCCGCAGGAACGCGACCGGGGCATCACCATCTTCGCCGCCGCCGTGAGCTGCGCCTGGGACGGCCATCGCATCAACCTGATCGACACCCCCGGCCACGTCGACTTCGCCGACGAGGTCGAGCGGTCGCTGCGCGTCCTCGACGGGGCGGTCGCCGTGTTCGACGCCGTCGCCGGCGTGGAACCGCAGAGCGAGTCGGTGTGGCGGCAGGCCGACCGGCACGGTGTCCCGAGGATCGCGTTCGTCAACAAGCTGGACCGCGCGGGCGCCGACCTCGACCGGGCCGTGGACTCCATCCGCGACCGGCTGCACCCCGCGCCGCTGGTCGTACAGCTGCCGATCGGCGCCGAGGACGGCTTCACCGGCGTCGTGGACCTGGTGCGGATGCGGTCCCTGGTGTGGGGTGACGGCGAGGGTACGGCCGTGGAGGGCCCGGTGCCCGAGGAGTTGCGGGAGGAGGTGGTACGGCGGCGGCGCGCGCTGGAGGAGGCGGTCGCCGAACGGCATCCGGCCGCCCTGGAGGAGTTCTGCGACCGCGAGACACTCTCCGCCCAGTCCCTCACCGCGGCCCTGCGCGACCTGACCCGCACCGGGGACGGCGTGGTCGTGCTGTGCGGCTCCGCCTACCGCAACCGCGGCATCGAACCGCTGCTGGACGCGGTGGTGGCCTACCTGCCGTCGCCGCTGGACGTCCCCGCCGTACGCGGTGTCCACGAGGGTGCCGAGCAGCGGCGGCCCGCCGACCCCGAAGTCCCGTTCGCGGGGCTGGTGTTCAAGGTGAACGCGTCCGCCACCGGCCGCCTGGCCTACGTGCGCGTCTACTCGGGCACGATCGAGAAGGGAGACACCGTGGCGGACCCCGGCGGCGGGCGCACCGAGCGGGTCGCGCGGATCCTGCGGGTCATGGCGGACCGGCACGTCCAGCTGGACCGGGCGGTCGCCGGTGACATCGTCGCGCTCGCGGGTGTGAAGTCGGCCCGGGCCGGCGCCACACTGTGCGATCCCGGTGCCCCGCTGCTGCTGGAGGCGCCCGTGACCGCCGAGCCCGTGGTGTCCGTCGCCGTCGAGGCACGGCGGAGTACGGACACCGGGCGGCTCGCCACGGCACTCGCCCGGCTCGCCGAGGAGGACCCCTCGCTGGTGGTGCGCACCGACGCCGAGACCGGGCAGACCGTCCTGTCCGGGATGGGCGAACTCCATCTGGAGGTGGCGGTGGAGAAGATCCGCCGCGACGGCGGGCCGGAGGTCACCGTGGGCCGCCCCCGGGTGGCGTACCGGGAGACCGTCGTGGGCGGGGTCGCCGGGTTCGTGTACCGGCACGTCAAACAGGACGGCGGGGCGGGCCAGTTCGCCCATGTCGTCCTGGACGTGGAGCCGCTCGGGCCCGAACCGGGCGTCACCGGCTTCGCCTTCCGGTCCGCCGTGGTCGGCGGGCGCGTCCCGCAGGAGTACGTGCGCGCGGTGGAGGCCGGCTGCCGGGACGCGCTCGCCGAGGGGCCGCTCGCCGGGCATCCGGTGACCGGGCTGCGCGTCACGCTCGTCGACGGCTCCACGCACGTGAAGGACTCCTCCGACACGGCCTTCCGCACCGCCGGCCGGCTCGGCCTGCGCGAGGCCCTGCGGGCTTGTACGACGGCACTGCTCGAACCGGTCGCGGAGGTCACGGTGACCGTGCCGGAGGACGCGGTCGGCGGGGTGCTCGGTGACCTGGCCGCCCGGCGCGGCCGGGTCGGCGGTTCGGAGACCCGCGGCGGCGCGGCCGTACTGACCGCGACCGTTCCGCTGGCCGAACTGTTCGGCTACGCCACCCGGTTGCGCAGCCGCACCCAGGGCCGGGGCACCTTCACCACCCGGCCCGCCGGCTACGCACCGGCACCGGCCCCGGCACCGGCCCCGGTCCGGTAAGGGGCACGTCCCCCCGTGCCGGCCCGCACCATGAGCCACCGTGACCCGTGGTGCGGGCCGGCCGCACCGAAGGGCGACCCGCCGGACCCGCGCGACGCGAGGTGCGGCGGAACTGCGCGATCTCTTGACGAGCGCCGCCCGGAAGGATTAACTCACGTCCTAAATTAAGTCGTGAGTGCAATCCCCGAAGGGACACCGGGAGCCATGCGCAGCATCCGAGCCGCGGCCGTAGGCGCCGTCACCCTGTCTCTCGCCCTAGCGGCCACGGCCTGCGGAGGCGGATCGTCCACCGGCGGCGGGTCGAACGACTCACCCGGGACGCTGACGTACTGGGCCTCCAACCAGGGCGCCAGCGTCGCCGTGGACAAGCAGGTTCTCCAGCCGGAACTCGACAAGTTCGAGCAGCAGACCGGCATCAAGGTGAAGCTGGAGGTCGTGCCCTGGTCCGACCTGCTCAACCGGATCCTGACCGCGACCACCTCGGGCCAGGGCCCGGACGTGCTGAACATCGGCAACACCTGGAGCGCCTCCTTGCAGGCGACCGGCGCGCTGCTGCCGTGGGACGAGCAGAACTTCGCGAAGATAGGCGGCAAGGACCGGTTCGCCGCGACCGCGCTCGGCTCGACCGGCGCCCCGGGCAAGGACCCGGCGGCGGTCCCGCTGTACTCGATGGCATACGCCCTCTACTACAACAAGCGGATCTTCGCCGACGCCGGCATCGCCAAGCCCCCGGCCACCTGGGACGAGCTGGTCGCCGACGCCAAGAAGATCAAGGCCGAGGGCAAGTCCGCGCTCGGCGCCGAGGGTTCGAACCTGTCGGAGAACATCCACCACGTCTTCGTCTTCGCCAAGCAGCACGGCGCCGACTTCTTCACCGCCGACGGCAAGCCCGACTTCACCAACCCCAAGGTGGTCGAGGCGGTGAAGAGTTACGTCGACCTGATGGCCAAGGACGAGGTCATCCCGGCCGGGGACGCCGAGTACGCGCAGAACCAGTCCGTCAGCGACTTCGCCAAGGGCAAGCAGGCGATGCTGCTGTGGCAGTCCGCCGCGGCCAACCTCAAGTCCCAGGGCATGAGCGAGGACGCCTACGGCATCGCGCCGGTACCGGTGATCTCCGGAAAGCCCGGCAGCGGCACCCAGGTCAACTCCGCGGTCATGGGCATCAACATCGCCGTCTTCAAGAACACGCACAACCTCGACGGCGCCACGAAGTTCGTGAAGTTCATGACCTCCGACGCCGAGCAGAAGATCCTCAACACGGCCTACAGCTCCATCCCGCCGGTCACCTCCGCCCAGTCGGACCCCGCGTTCAGCACCCCGGCCACCGAGGTGCTGAAGAACACCCTCGCCGCGAGCGCCGCCGCGCTGCCCCAGGTGCCGTCCGAGTCGCAGTTCGAGACGGCGGTCGGTACGGCCGTCAAGGAGCTGTTCGCCGACGCGGCCGCCGGACGCGCCGTCACCGCCGACGACGTCGAGGCGAAGCTGGAGAAGGCCCAGCAGCAGATGCCGGCGGCGTGACCACGATGACGACCACCGCACTGAAGGAACCGGTGCGCGAGACGTCCCCCGGTGCGGCGCGCGAACCCCGCCGCCGCACCGGGCGGATCAGACGCGTCTCCCTGCCGTACCTGCTGCTCCTGCCCGCCCTGCTCCTCGAACTCCTCGTCCACCTGGTGCCGATGGCGATCGGCATCGTGATGAGCTTCAAGCAGCTCACCCAGCTCTACATCCGCGACTGGGGCACCGCCCCGTGGAACGGCTTCGACAACTACAGGGTGTCGGTGGACTTCGACGCCCCCGTCGGCAAGGCGCTGCTCCAGTCCTTCGGCATCACCGTCGGCTTCACCCTGCTGTCGGTCGGCCTGTGCTGGCTGGTCGGCACGGCCGCCGCCGTCTTCATGCAGGACACCTTCCGGGGGCGTGGCCTGCTGCGCGCGCTGTTCCTGGTGCCGTACGCGCTGCCCGTCTACGCGGCCGTCATCACCTGGGTGTTCATGTTCCAGCACGACAACGGCCTGGTGAACCACGTGCTGCACGACCAGCTGCACCTCACCGACAAGCCGTCCTTCTGGCTCATCGGCGACAACAGCTTCTACGCGCTGCTCACCGTGTCCGTGTGGAAGGGCTGGCCGTTCGCGTTCCTGATCGTGACGGCCGGGCTGCAGAACATCCCCCGGGAGCTGTACGAGGCCGCCGCGCTGGACGGCGCCGGGATGTGGCAGCAGATCCGCCGCATCACCCTGCCGTCGCTGCGCCCGGTCAACCAGGTGCTGGTCCTGGTGCTGTTCCTGTGGACGTTCAACGACTTCAACACGCCGTACGTGCTGTTCGGCAAGGCCGCTCCCGAGGCCGCCGACCTGATCTCGGTGCACATCTACCAGTCCTCCTTCGTCGCCTGGAACTTCGGCACCGGCTCGGCCATGTCCGTCCTGCTGCTGCTGTTCCTGCTCGTCGTGACGGGCGGATACCTGCTGCTCACCTCGCGCGGACGGAGGGCCGCCGATGTCTAGCGCCAACTCGCCCACGGCGCCGCCGCGTTCGTTCCTGTGGTCGCGCAGGGTGTTCCTCACCCTGCTCGCCGGGTTCGTACTGGTCCCGGTGTACGTGATGGTCTCCAGCTCGCTGAAGCCGCTCGCCGACGTCACCGGCCGGTTCCGCTGGCTGCCCAGCGAGCTGACCGTCCGGCCGTACATCGACATCTGGTCGACCGTGCCGCTCGCCGAGTACTTCGTGAACTCGGTGATCGTGGCGGGCGCGGCGACGGTCTGCTCGGTGGTCATCGCCGTGTTCGCCGCCTACGCCGTCAGCCGCTACGACTTCCGCGGCAAGCGCGTCTTCACGGTCACCGTGCTGTCCACGCAGATGCTGCCGGGCATCCTCTTCCTGCTCCCGCTCTTCCTGATCTACGTCAACATCGGCAACGCCACCGGCATCGCCCTGTTCGGCTCCCGCGGCGGGCTGATCCTGACGTACCTCACCTTCTCGCTGCCGTTCTCCATCTGGATGCTGATCGGTTACTTCGACTCGGTGCCGCGCGACCTGGACGAGGCGGCGCTGGTCGACGGCTGCGGTCCGTTCGGCGCGCTGTTCCGGATCGTCGTACCGGCCGCGGTCCCGGGCATCGTCGCGGTCGCCGTGTACGCCTTCATGACCGCCTGGGGAGAGGTGCTCTTCGCCTCGGTCATGACCAACGACACCACCCGCACCCTCGCCGTCGGCCTCCAGGGCTACTCCACGCTCTACGACGTCTACTGGAACCAGATCATGGCCGCCTCGCTGGTGGTCAGCGTGCCCGTGGTGGCCGGCTTCCTGCTGTTGCAGCGCTATCTCGTCGCGGGTCTGACGGCGGGTGCCGTCAAGTGACCCCCACGCCTGATCCCGAAGGGACTTCCGTGTCCGAACCCATCGACCTCGCCGCCCTCCCGCACGACTTCCTGTGGGGCACGGCCACGGCGGCGTACCAGATCGAGGGAGCCGTCGCCGAGGACGGCCGTTCGCCCTCGATCTGGGACACCTTCTCCCACACCCCGGGAAAGATCGCCAACGGTGACAACGGCGACGTCGCCTGCGACCACTACCACCGCTGGCGCGAGGACATCGGGCTGATGCGTCAACTCGGCGTCAACGCCTACCGGTTGTCGGTGGCCTGGCCGCGGGTGATCCCGGACGGCACCGGCCCGGTGAACCCCAAGGGGCTCGCGTTCTACGACGCCTTGGTGGACGCGCTGCTGGAGGCGGGCATCACCCCGTCCGTCACCCTCTACCACTGGGACCTGCCGCAGGTGCTCCAGGACCGCGGCGGCTGGCCGGAGCGGGACACCGCCCTCGCCTTCGCCGAGTACGCCTCCGTCGTCGCCGAACGCCTCGGCGACCGCGTCACCCTCTGGGCCACCCTCAACGAGCCCTCCTGCTCGGCCTGGATCGGCCATCTGGAGGGCACGATGGCCCCCGGCCGGCGCGACCTCACCGCCGCCGTCCGCGCCTCCTGCCACCTGCTCCTCGGCCACGGCCTCGCCACCCGGGCGATCCGCGCCGCCGCCCCCGGTGCCCAGGTCGGCGTCGTCAACAACCTCTCCACCGTGCACCCGGCCACCGACCGCCCCGAGGACCTGGCGGCGGCCCGCCGGCACGACGGCCATGTCAACCGCTGGTGGCTCGACCCGGTGCACGGCCGCGGCTTCCCCGCCGACATGGTGGAGACGTACGGCGTCGAACTCCCCGTTCGCGAAAGTGACTTGGCGGCCATCGCCGCGCCGCTCGACTGGCTCGGACTGAACTACTACTTCCCGGCCCACGTCACCGACGACCCCGGCGGGCCCGCGCCGTACGCCCGTTCCGTCCGCCGCGAGGGCGTCCCGCGCACCGGCATGGACTGGGAGATCGACGCGTCCGGCATCGAGACGCTGCTGCTGCGGCTCACCGAGGAGTACGGCGCCCGGAAGATCTACGTCACCGAGAACGGCTCCGCCTTCCCCGACGTGGTCCGTCCCGACGGCAGCATCGACGACCCCGAGCGCCGGGACTACCTGGAGCGCCACCTCGCCGCCTGCGCCTCGGCCGCCCGCAGGGGTGCGCCGCTGGCCGGATACTTCGCCTGGTCCCTGCTGGACAACTTCGAGTGGGCCTACGGCTACGACAAGCGCTTCGGCCTGGTCCACGTCGACTACCGCACCCAGGTCCGCACGATCAAGGGCAGCGGCCGGCGGTACGCGGACATCGTCCGCGCCCACCGCGCCCAGACCCGCCGGGCCGCCTGAGCCCGGCGGCGCATCCGGGAGTTGTTGACGGCGTCAACGAGTACGTTCATTGCGGGCCCGTAGCCGCCGTGTGTACGGTGACCGGTATGACGGACCACTCCGCCCCACCCCCCGGCGGACCCCTTGTCACCGCTTCCGAGATCGCCCGGATCGCCGGGGTCACCCGCGCCGCCGTCTCCAACTGGAGGCGGCGGTACGAGGACTTCCCCGCGCCCGCGGGCGGCAGCGCCACCAGCCCGCTGTTCGACCTGGCCGCCGTACAGACCTGGCTGGACCGCCAGCGCAAGGGCCAGGAGGTCTCCGCGGAGGTCCAGCTGTGGCAGGCGCTGCGGGCCGCCTCCGGCGACGACATGACCGGCGCCCTCGCCGACGTCGCACAGCTCCTCGCCGGCGGACCGGACACCCCGCCGCTGCCCGCCGACGTCGTCCGGCCGGCCCGCGAGCTGGCCGCGCAGGGGTCGCCGGGCGAGGTGGTCGAGGCCCTCGCCGAACGCTTCACCGACTCCGTCCGCCGGGCCGGATCCGACCAGGTCACCGCGCCGCGCATCGTCCGCGCCCTGCGGCACCTCGCCGGCGACGTACCCGCCGGCGCCACCGTCCTCGACCCGGCCTGCGGCATCGGCACCCTCCTCCTCGCCGTCGGGCCACGCCGGGGGACCCGGCGCCGCGGCCAGGAGGCCGACGCCCGCAGCGCCCGCTTCGCCCAGCTGCGGGCCGGCCTCACCGGACACGAGGACGTCACGATCGTCGCCGGGGACTCCCTCCGCGGCGACCACTGGGCCGGACTCCGGGCCGACCTCGTCGTCTGCGACCCGCCGGTCGGCGACAGCGACTGGGGGCGTGAGGACCTGCTGCTCGACTCCCGGTGGGAACTGGGCATCCCCTCCCGCGCCGAAGGCGAACTCGCCTGGCTCCAGCACGCCTACGCGCACACCGCACCCGGCGGGCGCGTGCTCATGGTCATGCCGGCCTCGGTCGCCTACCGCAAGGCGGGCCGGCGCATCCGGGCCGAACTGGTACGGCGGGGGATCCTGGCCAAGGTCACCGCGCTGCCGCCGGGCGTCGCCGCCTCGCACGCCCTGCCCGTGCACGTGTGGGAGCTGCGCCGCCCGGACTCCCCGGACACCGCCGCCACCAGCGTGCGCATGGTCGACCTCACCGCCAACTACCCGGACGGCTCCCTGGACCCGGAGCCCGCCCAGACCACCGACGTCCCGCTGATCGACCTCCTGGACGACACCGTCGACCTGACACCCGGCCGGTACGTCAGGGAGTCCCACCGGGACTACGCGGCCGAATACCTCACCCTCCGGCAGGAACTCACCCGCGAACTGCGGAAGTTGGCCGACCTGCTCCCCGACCTGACGGCCGGCGAGGGCCCCGGCGCACCCGCCGGGCCGTCGGTGAGCGTCGCCGACCTCGCCCGGGCCGGCCTCGTCGAGTACGGCGACCCGGAACCCGTCTCGGTCAGCGACCAGCTCGACACCGCCTTCCTGCGCGGCTTCCTGCGCAGCGCGGCCAACACCCGCCGCTCCACCAGCGCCAGCGGCACCTTCCGGCTCGACGGCAAGGGCGCCCGCATCCCCCAGATGGACCTCGCCGCCCAGCGCCGCTACGGCGCCGCCTTCAGCGCCCTGGAGGAGTTCGAGGAGCGGTCCCGCCGCATCGCCGAACTCACCCGCCAGGCCGCGGAACTGGCCCGCGACGGACTGGGCAACGGCACGCTCACCCCCCGGGAGTGAGGGCGCGGCCGGGCGATACGGTGGGCCGGAGAGGGTGTGGCGCACGCAGTCCCGGCGTTCTCGCTCAGGGGGCGGGGTGCCGGGGGCCCCGGCCCGGGGGCGGGGTGAGGGTGGAGGTGTAGGTCTCGCCGTCCACCAGCGGGGTGTCGGGGGTGAGCCCGGCGGCGGCCATACAGTCGTACTCGGCGAGGATCAGGTCCTTGGTGCGGTAACGGCCGTATTCCTTCAGGTCGTTGTCGCGGGTGACGTTGAAGGTGTCCAGGACGTACGCGGTGTCGTCGCGGGACACGCCGTACAGGTGGAAGAAGAAGGCGTCCAGTTCGGCCTTGAGCACCGCCCGGCGGTCCGGGTCCCAGCGGAAGGGGGCGCCGGTGTCGCCGAGTTCGCGGGCGAAGCCGCTCAGGTCGGTGGCCGTGTAGGTGAGTTCGGTCAGGCGCGGCACGAGGAAGGAGGCGTGCCGGGCCAGGGTCCCGGGCGTGGGGACGGGGAGCTGGCGGACCACGAAGTAGCTCATGGACGTGCCGCCGATCGACTGGCGGGCCGCGTAGTCCAGCACGAACGAGGACCACACGCTCGCCAGCAGGGCGGCCTGGTCGGCGAGCGCGAGCATGAACTTGTGGCCGAAGCCGTGGGCGGGCGCGACCGCGCAGATCATGGTGCGTTCGTTGCTCTTGTTGGTGATGTCCCGCCAGCCGAGCACCCAGTCCCGCTCCCAGCCCCGCGCGGCCAGCCGCGAACGCACGCCCGCCGCCCGGATCTCCTGACCGTGGCGGTCGATCTCGCCGGTGGGCACGTCCTGTTCGGGCACCCAGTAGCGCGGCATCGGGCAGGCCCCCGCGTCCTGGTGGCGCTCCACCGTGAGCCGGGGCAGCGTGCCCTTGTTCAACTGTTTCTCGGTGGCGCCCTCGTACGTGGAGAACCGGTGGTCGTAGTGGTGCAGCATCTTGGCCTCGTACAGCGGCAGCAGCCGCTCCTCGCCGCGGACCAGGACGTTGCCCTTCAGGTTCCACCCCTCCCCGAGGAGGTCGTCGAAGGTCTCGCCGCGCTGGGCGTCCGGACGGAAGACACCCGAGTCGTTCGCCATGTCGAACATGCGCAGGAAGGACACGCCCCACGGGTTGCCGTCCTCCCGTCCCTCGTGCACGAACACCGGCACCCGGCGGTAGATGCCCAGCGTGATCTCGGCGTCCCGGCGGCTGCCGAACACCGGGCAGGTACCGGTGTTGGGGTTCATCCGCAGGATGTCGTCCGCCGTCAGCCGGTACCGGCGCTCGGCGATCTGCGCGGCCTGGCGCACCTTGAACACCAGCTGCGCCGGTTCGTTCATGTCCCCGGTGCCGCGCAGCGTGAGCAGGCAGAACCGCAGCTGGTTGTGGACGCCGGGGAAGACCTTGTCCTCGTTCTCGAAGTCGTACAGGGCGGCCAGCCGGCCGTGCGTGACCAGGTCCTTGAAGAAGAACTGGGTGGTCGCGTCGGTGGCGATGCCGGTCGGCACGATGATCCCGGTGCGCCCGCGCGGACCGGTCAGGGCGCGGTCGGTCTCCGCGAAGACGGCGTAGGTGTTGATGTCGCCGCGGCCGGTCAGCGGGTAGCGGCCGCTGACGCGCAGGAAGTGGCTCTCGCCCTCCGCGCGGCGCTTGGCGGCCTCGAACTCCTCCGACAGCAGCCGCCCGTCGGGGTCCTCGCGCAGCGCGGCGATGGCCCGCTTGCGGGCGGCCGCGTTCTTCGCCCGGGCGATCTCGGGGCTGCGCTCGGCGAAGAACTCCTGCTCCTGCAGCTTCACCCGCTCCCACGGCGGGTTGCCCAGCACCGCGTCGAAGCCGCCCGCCCAGCCCGTCTCCGGCCGCACGCCCGCACCGGACTCCGGCACCGGGAAGACCTCGGGGAACTCCAGATGCCAGTGGAAGAAGCCGTACTCGTCGCGCAGCCGCAGGATCTCGGCGTGCGTGGCGTCCGGTACGGCGGCCTGGTCGCCTCCGCGCAGCGCCCGGAACACCTGGTCGGTGGGGGCGGCGGGCGCGCCCGGCCGCTTGGGCCAGACGAACGCGGCGCACCACGCGTCGGCCGCGTGCAGGTCCCGGAGGTAGTCGGCGGACTCAACGTAGGCGCGGTACGCGGACTCCTGGTGGCGGACGTCGGCGAGCGAGTCGGCGGGGGCGGCCGTGATCCGGGCCAGCTCGGCCGCGTAGCGGCTGTTGCCGACGGCCGGGGAGGCGCCGAACAGCAGCTCGTCCTGGCCGCCGCGCTGGGCCCGGTTGCGCTTCTGGAGATCGCCCGCGGTCCTCCTGTCGTCGCCCTCGATCGGCTTGAACGCGTCGGTCGGGACGCCGTCGGCGAGGAGCTTCGGGGTCGCGCCGATCAGCCCGTTGCCGTGCTTGAGGTGGGCGTCGAGGAAGCCGAGCGGCTTGCCCGGTTCCAGCGCCTCCAGCCACAGCGAGACCTTCGCCAGCTCCACGGCCATGGGGTTGAGGTCCACGCCGTACACGCACCGGGCGACCACCTCGTGCAGCGCGTGGCGGACCGCGTCCGGCGTCGGCTCCGGGTTGTGCTCCCGGACCGCCGCGACCTGCTTGGCGATCCGGCGGGCCGCCGCCACCAGGAAGTGGCCGGAGCCGCACGCCGGGTCGCACACCTTCAGGGAGAGCAGCTCGCGCACGATCGCCGCGGCCGGATCGGCCTCGCCCGCGCGGGCCGCCGCCTCCTCGCCGCGTCGCACCGCGTCCTGGATCACCGGGTCCAGCGCGGAGTCCAGCAGGCTCTCGATCAGCGACGTGGGCGTGTAGTAACTCCCCGTAGTCTTCCGGGTGTTGCCGGCGGCCTCGATCAGCTCGAACCGCCGCTCCACCGCGCTGTACGCCGGCTCCAGCTCCAGCAACGACTCGTAGACCGAGCCGAGTTCCTCCGCGCCCAGCTGCCGGTAGTCCACCGTCCGTCGGCGCCCCGCGCTGCCGTCGCGGACCTCGGACAGGTGGCGTACGGCGGTGAGCAGGGCCTGGTTGGCCAGCTTCAGACCGCGCAGGGGGGCGTCGGCGCCGGTCTCGGTGAACAGGCCGCCCAGGCCCGGCAGGCCCAGCTCGGGGAGGCCCTCCTCCCGGCCGAGCGCCGTCAGGACGAGGCACAGCGCGTCGTAGCGGTCGCCGTGCGCTGTGCCGCGCCGCCTGCGGGCGTGGGCGCGCAGCCGGGCCGACGAGAAGTACCGCTCGTACCGCTCACGGGCGAGCGCATCGGCGTCGGGCGCGAGCAGCGCGTCCCGGTCCTCGGCGATGAAGACGAACAGCAGCCGGTACACCAGGCGCAGCAGCGCAACCTGTAGCTCCCGGGGGCGGACGTGCTCGCGCAGCGCGCCGTTCTCCGGGTGCCGCAGAAAGCCCGTGCCCAGCACGGTGATCGCCTCCTGCACGCCCCGGCGCAGCTGGTCCAGCGCCCGCGTGCCGCCGGCGACGGCCTCCGCGCGCCACTGCTCCAGCCGGCAGGTGGCCGGGGCGGCGCCCTCGGCCACTTCGAACCGGGACACGTGCAGCAGCCGGTACAGCAGCAGGAACTCGCTGAACAGCTCGCCGTCGAAGATCGCCGCAAGGTCGAACTCGACGTACGAGGCGGTGGCCAGGGCGCTGGAGTCGCGCAGCAGCCGCACCTGGCGGCCGTTGGTCAGAACGGCCCAGAGATGGGCCTCGGAGCGGTTCAGGCACTCCTGGAGCATCGACTGCGGCGGGACCGTGCCCGCGCCGCCCGGCCGCCGGTCCAGCTCCGTCTGCCAGGCCGTCTGGTGGATCAGGGCGTGGTCCCAGCGGTGGGAGACCGGGAACCGCCGGCTCGGGTCGGAGTCGGCGGGGATGCCGGCCGGGCCGACCGGCAGGAGCCGGCCGAAGCCCAGCTCACGCCAGAGCGGGGTCAGCCAGTCGGTGCCGGCGCGGCCGGTGGGGTCGGTGGCCGGCCGGCCCGTCTCCGGGTCCTCGGGGAGCCGCTCGCGCAGTTCCCGCCACAGCGGCTTGAGGTATTCCCAGCTGCGCTCGGCCTCGTCGCGCACCGAGCGGGAGGAGGGCAGCCCGTAGTCGGCCGGGCTCGTCCCCGGCAGGTCCCGGCCCTCGGCGATCCGGAGCAGCAGATCGGCCGGCAGCAGCCCGCCGACCGTGTGGACGGCGGTGAACACCTGGGTGCGGGCGGTGGCGGACATGCTCCTCTTTTCTGCTGCTCGGGCCCATCGTTCCAGAGGGTCGCGGCAGACCGCCGCCACAGTACACGGGCTGCGGTTCGTCCGAAAGGGTTTCGATCCGTTGACGTCGTCAACAGAGGAGCCGGATGATCATGAACCCCGGCTTACTGCATATGATGTGCAAGTGCGTATCTATAGCGTGAGGCCGGCCACCCCCGGCGACCTCGACCAGGCCAGGTCCGTCATGCTCGACACCGTCTACCGGGACTTCGGCACCGGGTACGTCCCCCGGTGGCACGCCGACATCGTGGATCCGGCCGGCGCCTACCTCGCGCCCGCCCGGCACACACTGCTCGTCGCCGTCGACGGGCAGGTCGTCGGCACCGGCGCCCTCGACGCCAGGGGGCCGCGGCATCCGCCGAACCCGCGCTGGCTGGCCGAGCGGTACCCGTCCGGGGAGACCGCGCAGCTGCGCCGGGTGTACGTGCGCCCGGGGCACCGGCGCCGCGGCATCGCGCGCGAACTGGTGGCGCGGCTCCTGGACTTCGCCGTGGCGGACGGCGGATACCGGTCCGTGTACCTGCACACCGACCCGGCCGTGCCGGGTGCCGAGCCGTTCTGGCGGTCGCTCGGCACGGTCGTGCACGACGAGCGGCGGGAGGCCGGCGGCGGGCAGGGGATCGTGCACTTCGAGCTTCCGCTGAGACCGGCGAGTTATTGGAAATGATAATCATGTAATGTGCTGCTCGCCCTTCCGTGACCGACCCCGAGCTGAGGAACATGCCTGCCCCGCGCCCTGCCCGACTGCTGGCCGCCCTTCTCGTCACGCCCCTCCTCACGGGGTGCTTCGCCGCCGACTCCGGTACGGCGTCCGGCCCGTCCGCCGACGGCGCGCGGCTGCGGGTCGCCCTCGCCTTCCCGCCCGCCGAGCGGCTCTCCCCGTATGGCGCCGACGCCACCATCCTCAGCCGGCTCGGCGTCACCGAGGGCCTGACCGCCCTCGACGGCAACGGCTCCGCCGCCCCCGCCCTCGCCTCCTCCTGGCGTCAAGAGGGCGCCCGCAGCTGGCAGTTCACCCTGCGCGAGGCCACCTTCCAGGACGGCTCCGAGGTCACCGCCCAGGCCGTGGCCGCCTCCCTCACCCGGGCCGCCCACGCCGAGCCCGCCCCGGCCGCCCTGTCCGGCGTCACGCTCACCGCCGAACCCGTGGACCGGCACCGGGTGCGCGTCACCACCGGCCGGCCCGACCCGATCCTGCCGCTGCGCCTGGCCGGCCCGAGCCTCGCCGTGCTGTCCCCGAAGGCCTACGGCCCGAAGGGCGCCGTCGACCCGGTCGGCACCGGCACCGGCCCCTTCGAGCTGACCGGGGTCAGCGGCAGTTCGTCCGCGACCCTCGACCGGTACGACGGCTACTGGGGCGGCCGCGCCCAGGCCGCCGGCATCGACGTCCGCTTCGTCGCCGACGGCACCGCCCGCACCAACGCCCTGCGCAGCGGCGACACCGACATCGCCGAAGCCGTGCCCGTGGCGCAGGCCGCCACGCTCGGGCAGGGCACCCGCCGGGAGACCGCCACCACCCGCACCACCAGCCTGCTGCTCAACTCCCGCTCCGGACCCTTCGAGGACGCCGGGCTGCGCGCCGCCGCCCGCGCCGCCGTCGACACCTCCGGCCTCGCCCGGGGCGTGTACGAGGGACACGCCGACCGCGGCGCGGGCATCTACGGCCCCGCCGTCACCTGGGCCGAGGGCAGGCACCTCACGCCGGCCGGGCGGGCCCGGCCCAAGCGGCCCGACGGGGCCCGGATCACCCTCGCCACCTACGACAACCGGCCCGAACTCCCCGAAGTGGCCCAGGTGCTGAAGCAGCAGCTGGAACGGGCCGGGTTCCGGGTCAGGCTCGTCGTCCGCGAGTACTCCCGGCTGGAGGGCGACGCGCTCGCCGGAAGGTTCGACGCCTTCGTGCTCGCCCGCAACAGCCTCGTCGACACCGGCGACCCGGTCGCCGTCCTCGCCGGCGACTACACCTGCGACGGCGGCTACAACCTGGCCCGGCTGTGCGACAAGGACGTGGACCGGGCCGTGGCCGCCGCCGAGCGCACCGCCGACACCGCGAAGCGGCGGGACGCGGCACTGCGCGCCGAGGCCGAGATCCTGGGCACCGACGCCGTCGTACCGCTGGTCCACCAGCGGGTCATCACCGGCGTCGGCCGCTCGGTCAAGGGCGTACTGCTCGACCCGTACGAGCGCACCCTCATCGGCGCCGGCACCCGGCGCTGACCGTGCGCACCCTGCTGTGGCGGACCTCGCTCGCCGGCGCCCTGGTGTGCGGGATCGGCCTGCTGCCCTGGCTCAGCCGCACCGATCCCGCGCTCACCGTGCTCAAGGCCCGGGCCCAGGACCGCGACCCGGACCCCGCCGTACTCAGCGCCATCCGCGACCGACTCGGCCTCGACCAGGGGCCGTTGACGCTGCTCGGCCGCTGGCTCGGCGGGCTGGCGCGGGGGGACGCGGGCCGGTCCTGGATCTCCGGCGCGCCGGCCGGACCGGACGTGCTCCAGGCGCTCGGCGTCTCCCTGCTGCTCATGGCCGTCGCGCTCGTCGTGGCCGGCTGCACCGCCGCCGTCGTCTGCGCCCGCACCCTGTACCGGGGCGGCCGGACCCGGCCGGGCGGCACCGGCTCCGCGATGCTCGCCGCCCTGCCGGAGTTCCTCACCGCCTCCGTCCTCGCCACCGTCGTCGGCGTACAGCTGGGCTGGCTGCCCGCCCTCGGCTGGTACGGGCCCCGGTACACCGTGCTGCCCGCCCTCGCCCTCGGCCTGCCCGCCGGGGCCGTCCTCGGCCGGCTCCTGGACGACCAGCTGCCCGGCGCCTTCGCCGAACCCTGGGCGCGAGCCGCCGCCGCACGCGGACTGCCCCGGGCGCGCGTCGCCCGGCAGGCGGTACGGCGCTGCCTGCCCGGACTGCTGCCGAACACCGCGCTGTTCGTCGTCGGCATGACCGGCGGCGCCGTCGCCGTGGAGCAGATCTTCGACATCCCCGGCCTCGGCCGGACCACCCTCCAGGCCGCCCTCGCCCAGGACCTGCCCGTCCTCCAGGCGGGCACCCTCGCCCTCGTGCTGCTCGCCGCGCTCGCCGCGGGCGCCGCCCGGCTCGCCGTACGCCTGCTCACCGGCCCGGCCCTGCGCGACGGCGCCCTGCCCGCCCCGCACCGGCCCGCGCCGGCAGTACGGCGGACCGCACCGCTCCTCCTCGCCGGGGCCCTGCTCGCGGTCCTCGGCGCCGGGTTGCCCCGCGACCCGCTCGCCCTGGACACCACCGCACGCCTCCAACCCCCGTCCTGGACACACCCGTTCGGCACCGACGCGCTCGGCCGCGACCTGCTCGCCCGGGTCGCCCACGGCGCCCTGGACACCCTGCTGCTCGCCCTCGCGATCAGCGCCGGCACACTCCTCGCCGGGCTGCTGCTCGGACTGCTGCCCCGGCTGTCCGGGCCGCTGGTCGACACCGTCAACGCCGTACCGCCCGTGCTCGCCGCGCTGCTGGTCACCGCCGTCGCCGGCGGCGGCCCGGCCACCCCCGCGCTCGCCGTCGCCGCCGTCGCCTGGGCGCCGCTCGCCGCGCACACCTCCGCACTGCTCCGACTGGAACGCGCCGCCCTGCACCTCACCGCCACCCGGGCCCTCGGCGCCGGCCGCTGGTACCTGCTGCGCCACGAACTCCTGCCCGCCGTCGTCCCGTCCGTCACCCGGCACGCCCTGCTGCGCCTGCCCGGCACCGCGCTCGCCCTCGCCTCCCTCGGCTTCCTCGGCCTCGGCGCCCAGCCGCCGTCCCCCGAGTGGGGCCACCTGCTCGCCGAGAACCAGCCCTACGCCGAACGCGCCCCCTGGGCGGTCCTCGCCCCCGCCGCCGTCCTCGCCGTCCTGGGTGCGCTGGCGGTGACGTCCGCGGGCGCCCTACGCCGCCGCCCGGTCCGTCGTACGGCCGAAGGCCCGGTGCGCGCGGTCGAGCCGGCCACCCGATGAGCGCCCCGCCGGCCGACGTCCGCACCGCGGGCGCGCGCCTGTCCCCGCTGCTCCGACTGCTGATCCTCAGCCAACTCGCCTTCAACATCGGCTTCTTCGCCGTCCTGCCGTTCCTCGCCGAGCACCTCGGCGCGACGCTCGGCATGGCGGGCTGGCTGGTCGGTGTCGTCCTCGGGCTGCGCACGTTCAGCCAGCAGGGCCTGTTCGTGGTGGGCGGGGCCCTCGCCGACCGGTACGGCATCCGGCCCGTCGTCCTCACCGGGTGCGCGCTGCGCGTCGCCGGGTTCCTCTGGCTCGGGTACGCCGGACAGACCTGGTCGGTGATCGGCTCCGTCCTGCTGATCGGGTTCGCCGCCGCGCTGTTCTCACCGGCGGTGGAGTCGGAGGTCGCCCGGCAGGCGGTGCTGCGGGAGGAGGCGGGCGGCGGGCCGCGCGCCCGGGTGCCGGCGCTGTTCACCGTCGCCGGACAGGCGGGAGCCTTCCTCGGCCCCCTGCTGGGCGGCCTGCTGCTGACCGCCGACTTCCGCGCGGTGTGCCTCGCCGGGGCCGGCGTCTTCGTCGCGGTCCTCACCGGACACGCCGTACTGCTGCCCCGGCACATCCCCGGCCGGGAACCCGCCCGCGTCCGCGGCGGCCTCGGACCGCTCCTGCGCAACGGCCGCTTCCTCGCCCTGTGCTGCGGGTACGGCGCCCAACTCCTCGCCTACAACCAGCTCTACCTCGCCCTGCCCGCCGAGGCGGAGCGCGCGGCCGGTTCGCAGGCGCCGGTCGCCTGGCTGTTCGCACTGTCCTCCCTGCTGGTGGTCACCGCCCAACTGCCCGTCACCCGCTGGGCCGACCGCCGGCTCACCCCGCGCCGCTCCCTGGCCGCCGGGCTGCTGCTGACCGGCGCCGGATTCGCCGCCGTCGCCGCGGCCCGCCCGGCCGGCTGGACCGGTACGGCCGGACTGGCGCCGCTCGCCGCCCTGGTCGTCCTGCTCACCCTCGGCCAGATGCTGGTCGCCCCCGTCGCCCGCGCCTGGCTCCCCGACCTCGCCGAACCCGGCCGCCTCGGCCTCTACACCGGCGCCCTGTCCTCCGTCTCCGGCCTCCTCGTCCTCCTCGGCAGCACCGCCTCCGGCGCCCTCCTCGACCTGGGGCTGCCACCGGCGGTGCCGTGGACGGCCCTGGCGGCGGTACCGGTGGCGGCGGTGTGGCTCCTGCCGGGGGAACGGGGACGACGGCGCGGCGAGGGGGGCTGACGGGGGAGTGGGCCGGACCTGCGCGGTGAAGGGCTTTGGCCACGGGCCGACGGGGCGTGGAGGCGGCGCCGGGCACCGGGCGGCGGCGATCGCGTGGGCCCCGGGGAGCGGGGCGCTCGCCGCCTCGGCGGAAGGTCCGGCCGGGCCGGTGCGGAAGGTCCGGCCTGGCTCGTGCGGAGGGCCGGCGGGCTCGTGCCGAGCAGGGCCGCGCGGGCGTGACGGTGCGATCCGTGACACGCGTGTGGAAGGGGCCGGAACCGGAGCCGGGTCAGGGCCTTTCCCCCGCACGTCCCTCCCCGCGCCCCCCACCCCCCCCACCCCCGCTGTTTTCCCCGCCTCCCCACCCAACCC
>NZ_JBVHVI010000010.1:76931-131131 GCF_055564915.1 Streptomyces sp. NPDC028928 | reverse complement strand
GTGGGGAGGGCCGAGGGTCGCGGGACGAGAAGGACTGCGGGGGCGGAACGGGGAGCTCCGGAACAGGCTTGGGGAAGGGCCCGGACCGGCAGCCGGTCCGGGCCCTTCCACACGCGTGTCGCTCAGCGCGCCGCCAGCTCCAGCAACTGCGGCTGTTCCGCCGGCGCCTCCACCGGCGTCCGCGAGGTGCGCCACAGCCACAGCACGTCCCGGCCGAAGGACCACACCAGCGAGCCCAGTGCCAGGAGCATGATGGCCAGGTTGGCCGGGCGGGGCAGCAGGTCCGCGCCCGCGACGAGCAGGCAGACACCCTGGATCGCGGCGACGGTCTTGCGGGCGAAGGACGGCGGCAGCGGGACGGTCAGCCAGGGCGCGATCCGGGCCGCGGCGACGAACGCGTAGCGCATGCCCCCGATCAGCAGGACCCACGGCCCGAGCTGCGCCGACACGTACACGCTGAGCACCAGGATCAGGAACGCGTCGACCTCCATGTCGAAACGCGCGCCGAGCGCGGACGAGGTGCCGGTGCGGCGGGCCACCTTGCCGTCCACGCCGTCCAGCAGCAGCGCCACCGCGGTCAGGGCGACCAGCAGCGTCACCGGCGGCGCGCTCTCGAAGGAGTCCGCGACCAGCGCGGTCACCCCGCCCACCAGGGTGGCCCGGCCGAGCGTGACCCGGTTGGCGGGACCGAAGGAGCGCAGCCGGGAGCGGTGCACGGCCCGGGAGAGGACCGCCCAGGTGGCGAACGCGAAGGCGAGCCCCGTCAGCCAGCCGGCCGGCCCCATGCCGATCGCCGAACCGAGCAGGGCCAGCAGCAGGAGCTGCACGCCCGCTCCCACAGCGGTCTCCTGCTGGAGCCTCGCGTCATACGTGTTGTTCAGGGCCACCGCACACCCTCCGGCCGAGTGACAGAGTCGATCAACGCCGCGTACTGTGCGCGGCCTGTGCACAACTCGGTACGTGAACAACTTCCCGATCGTTCAGGAGGATGCCGATGAACCGTTCGGCCCGCGCGTTCTGGCTCCGCTCGCCCGGCCACGGCGAGCTGCGCGACATCACCCTCGCGGAGCCCGCCGCGGACGAGGTCCTGGTGCGTGCCCTGTACTCCGGGGTGAGCCGGGGCACGGAGACGCTCGTCTTCCGCGGCGGGGTACCGGAGAGCCAACACGCCGCGATGCGGGCGCCGTTCCAGGAGGGCGACTTCCCCGGCCCGGTGAAGTACGGCTACCTCAGCGTCGGCGTGGTCGAGCAGGGCCCGGCTGCGCTGATCGGGCGTACCGTCTTCTGCCTGTATCCGCACCAGAGCCGTTACGTCGTTCCGGTGAGCGCCGTCACCGTGGTGCCCGAGCGGGTGCCCGCCGAACGGGCCGTGCTCGCCGGGACCGTCGAGACCGCCGTGAACGCCCTGTGGGACGCGACACCGCTGGTCGGCGACCGGATCGCGGTGGTCGGCGGCGGCATGGTCGGCTGCGCGGTCACCGCGCTGCTCGCCCGCTTCCCCGGTGTCCGCCTCCAACTGGTCGACGCCGACCCGGAGCGCGCCAAGACCGCCGAGGCGCTCGGCGTCGACTTCGCCGCCCCGGCCGACGCCCTCGGCGACTGCGACCTCGTCGTGCACGCCAGCGCCAGCGAGGCCGGCCTCACCCGGGCCCTGCAACTCCTCGCCCCGGAGGGCACCGTCGTGGAGCTGAGCTGGTACGGCGACCGGAGCGTGACCCTGCCGCTCGGCGAGGCTTTCCACTCCCGCCGGCTCACCGTGCGCAGCAGCCAGGTCGGCACCGTCTCCCCGTCCGCCCGGCCCGGCCGCACCTACGCCGACCGGATGGCGCTCGCCCTGGACCTGCTCGCCGACCCGGCGCTGGACGCGCTCATCACGGGGGAGAGCGCTTTCGAGGAACTCCCGGACGTCATGCCCAAGCTGGCGTCGGGTGAGATCCCCGCCCTGTGCCACCGGGTCCGCTACCCGGGACCGGCCTGACCTGAGAAAAGAGTGAGGAACGGCTGAACACGGGGAAGCGAAGAGCCGTACTACACGGCATCCCCCGGCGGGCATGGGCCGGGGGGCCAGACGCGCCGCACCTGGAGGGTCGTCCGTTGTTCAGCATCACCGTCCGCGATCACATCATGATCGCCCACAGCTTCCACGGCGAGGTCTTCGGGCCCGCGCAGCGCCTGCACGGCGCCACGTTCCTCGTGGACGCGACGTTCCGCCGCGAGCAGCTGGACGAGGACAACATCGTGGTCGACATCGGCCTGGCCACGCAGGAACTGCGCACCATCACGGCCGAGCTGAACTACCGCAACCTCGACGACGAACCCGACTTCAAGGGCGTCAACACCTCCACCGAGTTCCTGGCCAAGGTCATCGCCGACCGGCTCGCCGAGCGGATCGCGAAGGGCGGGCTGGGCGAGGGCGCCAAGGGCCTCGCCGGGATCACCGTCACGCTCCACGAGTCGCACATCGCCTGGGCGAGTTACGAGCGTGACCTGTGACCGACCTGACCGTGGAGCGGGCCCGCCTCACCTACGTGCCCGCGCAGCCCGCCGCCGAGATCGCCGGAATCATCCCCATGTCCCTGCGCAGTGTGCACTTCGTGATGCCGGGCGGCGTGGACGACCCGGCCGCGCCCAGCGGCGGCAACGCCTACGACCGCCGGGTCTGCCTGGACCTGCCCGGCTTCGGCTGGCAGGTCACCCGGCACGCCGTGCCCGGCGGCTGGCCGCGCCCGGACGCCGCCGCCCGCGAGGCGCTCGCCCGCACGCTGCGGGACCTTCCGGACGACACGGTGGTCCTCCTCGACGGGCTCGTCGCCTGCGGGGTGCCGGAGACCGTCGTCCCCGAGGCGCAGCGCCTGCGCCTCGCCGTCCTGGTCCATCTGCCCCTCGGTGACGAGACCGGCCTCGACCCGGCCGTCGCCGCCGACCTGGACGGCCGCGAGCGGGCGGTGCTGCGGGCGGCGGGTGCGGTCATCGCCACCAGCGACTGGGCGGTCCGCCGGCTCGTCTCCCACCACGGCCTCGCTCCCGACCGGGTGCACGTCGCCGCGCCCGGCGCCGACATCGCACCCCTCGCACCCGGCACCGACGGTGTCTCCCGGCTGCTGTGCGTGGCCGCCGTGACCCCGCGCAAGGGCCAGCACCGGCTGGTGGAGGCGCTCGCGACGGTCCGGGACCTGCCGTGGACCTGCGAGTGCGTCGGCGGCCTCGGCCACGATCCCGCGTACGTCGCCCACCTGCGGGAGCTGATCGCCCGGTACGGCCTCGCCGACCGCCTGCACCTGACCGGCCCGCGCTCCGGCGCCGACCTCGACGCCTCCTACGCGGCGGCCGACCTGATGGTCCTCACCTCCTACGCCGAGACCTACGGCATGGCGGTCACCGAGGCCCTCGCCCGCGGCATCCCGGTCCTCGCCACCGACGTCGGCGGTCTGCCGGAGGCGGTCGGCCGCGCCCCGGACGGCGGGGTGCCCGGCATCCTCGTCCCGCCGGAGGACCCCGCCGCGCTCGCCGCCGAACTGCGCGGCTGGTTCGGCGAACCCGACGTACGACGCCGCCTCAAGGCGGCGGCCCGCGGCCGGCGCGCCGCGCTCGACGGCTGGGCGGCCACCGCCCGCAGCCTGGCGGGAGTCCTCGGGCGGCTTCCGGAACCACCGAGGAGGGCGGCATGAGCGGGGTGCGGGAAGAAGAGGCGGTGCCGGTCCGGTCCGGTTCGCAGGGGTTGATTCCGGCTCAGCCGGGGCCCGGCGCGGGGGAGTCCCGCCGAGAGGAGGAGCCGGCTGTGGTCACAGAGGGTGCGCAGGTCCTCGGCGGGGAGTCCGGTGCCGGGACCGACGGCTCTGCCGCCGACGGCACCGCCGACTCCGTCATCGCCGGTGCCGGGCCCGTGACCCGCCCCGGCGAGCGGGCCACCGTACGGCTGCGGGACGGTGACCCGGAGGAACCGCCGCGGTACGCGCCCGAGTGGCTCCAGCTGCGGGAAGGCGCCGACGCGGCGGCCCGCGCGGCGGAACTGCTCGACCCGCTGCGGATCCGGCTGGCCAACCTGCCGGGCCGGGCGGGCGGACACGTCGTGCACGACCTGGGCTGCGGCACCGGCTCGATGGGCCGCTGGCTGGCGCCCCGCCTGGACGGCGCCCAGCACTGGGTCCTGCACGACCGCGACCCCTACCTGCTGCACTTCGCGGCCGTGGCCTCCCCGCGCTCCGCCGCCGACGGCAGCCGCGTCACGGTCGAGACCCGGCGCGGCGACGTCGCCCGGCTCACCCCGGACGCGCTGGCCGGGGCCTCGCTGGTGACCGCGTCCGCACTGCTCGACGTCCTCACCCGGGAGGAGATCGAGGCCCTGGCGGACGCCTGTACGGGCGCCGGCTGCCCGGCCCTGCTCACCCTCTCCGTCGCGGGACGCGTCGAACTCGCCCCGGGCGATCCGCTGGACGCCGAGATCGCCGAGGCGTTCAACGCCCACCAGCGGCGCTCCGGGCTGCTCGGCCCCGACGCGGTCACCGTGGCCTGCGAGGTGTTCGCCGAGCGCGGGGCGACGGTCCGGGTGCACCCGAGCCCGTGGCGGCTCGGCTCCGGGGAGGCCGCGCTGACCGAGCAGTGGCTGCGCGGCTGGGTGGGCGCGGCCGTCGAACAACGCCCGGAGCTGCGCGACCGCGCCGAGCGGTACCTGCACGACCGGCTCGCCGCCTGCGCGGCCGGCACCCTGCGGGTCACCGTCCACCACAGCGACCTGCTGGCCCTGCCCCGACCGACGGACGGAGCGGCATGAGCACGAGGGCGGCCCTGCGCACCGACACCGTGACGGCCGCGTGCCCGGCACCCGCGCCGGCACCCCGCACGGTGGAACCCGCGGGCGCCCTGCCCCCCACGCCCCGGCGGCTGAACTCCCGCGCCCTGCGCACCCACTTCGGCACCGCCGTCGGCGTCGTCATCCTCGGTGCCCTGCTGTGGCGGCTCGGCACCGGGCCGCTGCTGGACGGGCTGCGGCGGATCGACGCCGTCGCGGTGCTGGCCGCGGTGGGGATCGGCGCGGTCACCACCGTGTTCAGCGCGTGGCGCTGGCAGTTGGTGGCACGGGGGCTGCGGCTGCGGCTGCCGCTCGGACCCGCCGTCGCCGACTACTACCGGGCGCTGTTCCTGAACGCGGCCCTGCCCGGCGGGATCCTGGGCGATGTGCACCGGGCGGTCCGGCACGGGCAGAGCGCCGGTGATGTGCGGCGCGGGGTGAAGGCGGTGGTCCTGGAGCGGGTCGCGGGGCAGATCGCGCTGGCCGTGGCCGGCGCGGTGGTGCTGCTGACCCTGCCGTCGCCGGTGCGCGCCGACGTCCGCGGCTTCGCCCCGCTTCTCGCCCTGGCCGCCGTCGGGGCGATTGCCGTCGTCCTCGCCGTCCGGATGAACCGCCCGCGGGACCGCGGGCGCGGCGGCGCCCTGCGCCGGACGCTCGGCGAGGCCCGTGCGGGTCTCGCGTCCCGGACGAGCGGACCGGGTGTCGCGCTGTCCTCCGCGCTCGTGCTGGCCGGTCACCTGGCCACGTTCGTCGTGGCGGCCCGGGTCGCCGGCTCGGCCGCCCCGGTCCCGGTGCTGCTGCCGCTCGCGGTGCTCGCCCTGCTGGCCATGGGCCTGCCGCTGAACGTCGGCGGCTTCGGCCCCCGCGAGGGCGTCACCGCCTGGGCGTTCGGCGCGGCGGGGCTCGGCGCGGACACCGGCGTCGCGGTCGCCGTCGTCTACGGCGTCCTGAGCTTCGTGGCGAGCCTGCCCGGCGCCGCCGTCCTGCTGCGGCGCTGGTACGCGACCGTACGCACCGGGAACACCGCCTCGGCCTGCGGGCTGCCGCCCGGCGACCGCCCGTCGGCCGGGGCCGCCCCCACGGGTCCCGGCCGGCAGGCGGTCGTACCGGACTACTCCGGCTCGGCGGCCGGGGTGAGCAGCGCGAAATACGGCTCGAAGGATTCCGCCAGGCTCGCCAGCAGTTCCTTTCCCTTTTCCGCCGAGCCCAGGGAAGGACGGCCGATGACGCCCGATTCGGTATAGGCGGACATTCCCAGGGTGAGCAGATGACGACGGTCGTCGGCGGTGAAATCGGCGGACTCGTGGCCAGAGCGGACGAATTCGGGGTGAGCGTGCAGCAGAATCGAGGTCTCGATTTCTCCCGCGTGCATGTCGGTGAGCAGCGAGGTGACCACCCCGGCCCGTTCCCGCGCCGTCTCCCAGTCCTCGGCGGCCGGGAACAGCGCCATCCGCTCACCGCGCGCGGAGGCCTCCTGGACGACGTTGCCCAGCACGTAGTTGCCGCCGTGCCCGTTGACCACGACCAGCGCGTCCACGCCCGAGCGGCGCAGCGACGCCGCGATGTCCGAGACCACCGCGTGCAGGGTCACGGCGGAGATGCTGACGGTCCCCGGCCAGGCCGCGTGCTCGTGCGAGCAGGAGACAGTCAGCGGAGGAAGGAGGTGCACCGGGTACGCGGCGGCGATCTCCCGCGCCACGGCGCAGGCCACCAGCGTGTCGGTGACCAGCGGAAGGTACGGACCGTGCTGCTCGAAGCTCCCGACGGGAAGGACGGCGACCTGTGCTGACACGCCCGCCCCCCGGGTCCGTACGTCCTCGGTGGTGTCCGTCGGCAGTACGCCGCCCACCACCCCGTACGCCGCCCGCGCGCCCGAACCACTCATCTTTTCACGGCCTTTCGTCTCTGCTTTAGGAATCAGATCATGACAGAAAACACCGGCTCGAACCTCGGCGTTCTCGGCAAGAAGTCCCCGCGGCGTTCGGGTGCGGAACGCGTAGTGAATGCACCGCTGCCCACCGTGTACGGCAAATTCCAGGCGATCGGCTACCTGGACCACGACCGCGGTGACGAGCAAGTGGCCCTGGTGTACGGCGAGATCGGCTCCGAGAACGTGCTGACCCGGCTGCACTCGGAGTGCCTGACCGGGGACGCGTTCGGCTCCCGGCACTGCGAGTGCGGGGACCAGCTGGAGGCCGCGATGCGCGCGGTGGTCGCCGAAGGCAGCGGCATCGTCGTCTACTTGAGGGGGCACGAGGGCCGCGGCATCGGCCTGCTCGCCAAGCTGCGCGCGATGGCGCTGCAGGCGGAGGGCCTGGACACGGTGGAGGCGAACCTCGCGCTGGGCCTGCCGGTCGACGCCCGCGACTACGGCGTCGCCGCCGAGATCCTGCGCGACCTCGGGGTGCGCTCGGTGCGGCTGATGTCCAACAACCCGCGCAAGCGGGAGGCACTGGTCCGGCACGGCGTCCAGGTCGCCGAGCAGGTGCCGCTGCTGATCGAGCCGTGCGAGAGCAACATCACGTACCTGCGGACCAAGCGGGAACGGATGGACCACCACCTGCCGCACCTGGACGCCGTCGCCCACGGCTCCTGAAGGCCCGGTCGCCGGTTCGGCGGGCGGAGTTCCGGAAAGGATCAGGCGACAGGCGTGCGGCGCGGTGAAGGAGGCGGCGGGTGAACCTTCGGGCCGAGGTGGTCATCGTCGGCGGCGGGGTGATGGGCACGAGCATCGCCTGGCACCTGGCGCGCGCCGGAGTACGGGACGTCGTCCTCGCCGAACGGGACGAACTCGCCGCCGGCTCCACCTCCAGGGCGGCCGGCGGCGTGCGGGCCCAGTTCTCTGACGAGCTGAACATCCGGCTCGGCGCCCGCAGCCTGGAGGCGTTCGGCCGCTTCGAGGAGGAGGTCGGGCAGGACATCGGGCTGCACCGGACCGGCTATCTGTTCCTGCTCTCCACTCCGGAGCAGGTGGCCTCCTTCGAGGCGGGCGTGCGGCTGCAGAACTCCCTCGGCGTGCCCAGCCGCCTCATCACCCCCGAGGAGGCCCGCCGGCTCTCCCCGCTGATCCGTACCGACGGCCTGCTGGCCGCCGCCTACTCCCCGGACGACGGCCACTGCACCCCCGAGGCCGTCGTGCACGGCTACGCGCGTGCCGCCCGCGCCCACGGCGCCCGCATCCTGCGCCACACCGAGGTCACCGGCATCGAGCTGTACGGCGACACCATCACCGCGGTCAGCACGACCCTCGGCCGGATCGAGACGGGCACGGTGATCTGCGCGGCCGGCGCCTGGTCCCGGGCGGTCGGCGCCATGGTGGGCGTCGATCTTCCGGTACGACCGCTGCGCCGGCAGATCGCCGTCACCGAACCGGTGCCGGGCCTGCCGCCCACCCTGCCCATGACCATCGACTTCACCACCAGCCTCTACTTCCACCGCGAGGGACCCGGCCTGCTGCTCGGCATGTCCGACCCCGACGAGCGGCCGGGCTTCGCCACAGACACCCACGACCGCTGGATCCCGCGGCTCGCCGAGGCGATGGAGCGGCGCGCGCCCGCCCTGCTGGAGCTGCGGCGCACCGGAGGCTGGGCGGGCCTGTACGAGAACACCCCCGATCACAACGCGCTGATCGGCGAGGCGACTTCCGTCTCCCGTTTCCTGTACGCGACCGGCTTCTCCGGGCACGGCTTCCTCCAGGGACCCGCCGTCGGCGAGGTGATCCGCGACCTGTACCTCGGCCGCGTACCCTTCCTGGACATCAGCCCGCTGAGCGCCGGCCGGTTCGCGGCCGACGCCCCGCGCCCGGAGGCCAACCTGGTATGACCGAGCTGCACCTGTGGCTGCGCCACGAGCCCCGTACGACCGAACGGCGCACGCCCGTCGTGCCCGCCGACGCCCGCCGGCTGGTCGACAGCGGGGTCATACTGACCGTCGAGGAGTCACCGCAGCGGATCTTCCCGGTAGAGGAGTACGAGGCGTCCGGCTGCCGCCGCGCCCCGGCCGGCTCCTGGGTGACGGCACCCCGGGACGCCGTGATCCTCGGCCTGAAGGAACTCCCGGACGAACCGGCCGAGTTGCCGCACCGGCACATCTTCTTCGGGCACGCCTACAAGCAGCAGCCGGGCGCCGCCGAGCTGCTGCGCCGGTTCGCGGCCGGCGGCGGGGCGCTGCTGGACCTGGAGTACCTGGTGGACGACGAGGGCCGCCGGCTGGCCGCCTTCGGTTTCTGGGCGGGCTATCTGGGCGCCGCCCTCGCCGTGCTCCAGCACCGGGGCCGGCTGAGGGCACCGCTCACACCCACGACGAAGGACGACCTGGACGCCGCACTGCGGCCCCGGGCCCGGGACGCGGAGTTCACGGCGCTGGTGATCGGCGCCCTGGGCCGCAGCGGGCGGGGCGCCTCGGCCGCCTTCCGCACCGCGGGCGTCGAGGCGACCCGCTGGGACCTCGCGGAGACCCGCGCTCTGGACCGGGAGGCCCTGCTCGGGCACGACGTGCTGGTGAACGCGGTCCTCGCCACCAGCCTGGTCCCGCCGTTCCTGCGCGAGGAGGACCTGGACTCCCCGGCCCGCCGGCTGCGCACCCTGTGCGACGTCACCTGTGACGTCGGCTCCCCGTTCAACGTGCTGCCGGTCTACGACCGTACGACGGACTGGACCGAACCCGTGCGCCGGCTGCGCAAGGAGCCGACGCTCGACCTGATCGCCATCGACAACCTGCCGTCCCTGCTGCCCCTGGAGTCCAGCGCCGACTTCTCGGCCGCCCTGCTGCCGCAGCTGCTCGCCTTCGGTCCGGGCGGCGCCTGGGGCCGCTGTCTCGACCGGTTCCACCAGGCCTGCCGTGAACTCGGCATCGAGCAAAGGGAGTTGCCGTCATGACTGACCGTGTCCCGGCGAGCGGCACCGTCCACTGGATCGGCGCCGGACTCTCCACCGGCAGCGGCCTGGCCGGGCTGTGCCGTACGGCCGGCCGGGTGCTGCTGTGGCACCGCACCGAGGACCGTGCGGCCGAGGCGCTGGCCGGCCTGGGCCTGACGGGGCACGCCGAGCCCCGCGCCCTCACCCCGGACGCCCTCGCCGCCGCGCTGGAGCCCGGGGACGTCGTCGTGTCGATGCTGCCGGCGCCGGAGCACGCCGGACTGCTCGCCGCGTGCGTGCGCGCCGGGGCACACTTCGCCTGCTCCAGCTATGTGTCCCCGGAGGTGCTGGCGCAGGTGCCGGCGGCCCGGGAGACGGGCGTGGTCGTACTCGCCGAGGCCGGCCTGGACCCGGGCATCGACCACCTCTTCGCCCACAGCCTCATCGGCCGGGCCCGGGCACGGATCGGCGAGCACACCCCGGCCGCCTACCGGCTCACCTCCTACTGCGGGGGCGTCCCGGCCGAGCCGAACGACTTCCGCTACCGCTTCAGCTGGGCCCCGCTCGGCGTGCTGGGCGCCCTGCGCTCGCCCGCGCGTTACCTGGAGGACGGCACCGAGACCACCGCCGACCGCCCCTGGGAGGCGACCCGGCCGCTCGTCCTGGACGGCGAGACCTTCGAGGCGTACCCCAACCGCGACAGCATCCCCTTCATCGACCAGTACGGGCTGCCCGACGCCTGGACCCCGCGCACCTTCGTGCGGGGCACCCTGCGGCTGGACGGCTGGCTGAAGGCCTGGCAGCCGGTCTTCGAGGAGCTGACGGCGGGCGACGACGAGCGGATCGCCGCGCTGGCCCGGGAACTGGCGGCGGCCCACCCGACCACCGAGGCCGACCGCGACCGGGTGGTGCTCTCCGTCGCCCTGGAGGTCGACACCGGTGAGGGCCGGCCCTGGACCGGCGCCTACCTGCTGGACCTGACCGGTGACGCCGAGGAGTCCGCGATGGCCCGCTGCGTCTCCCGCCCGCTCGCCCTCGGTGTCCGCCACATCCTGGACGGCAGCCTGCCGGCCGGCCTGCACCGGGCGGCGGAGAGCGCCCAGCGCGCGGACCGCTGGCTGGCCGAACTCGCCGAGGAGGGAATGGAGTTCACACTGAGCCTGGGTCAGTAGCCGGCCGGGCGGGCCGGTCCGTCACCGCCGCGTGCACCAGCCGCCGCAGCTCGGGGAAGACCTTCAGCTTCTTCGGGCGCACCTGGGTCATGAACTGCACGGTCAGGTCGTGGGCCGGGTCGACCCAGAACGCGGTGGTGGCCACCCCGGTCCAGCCGTAGGTGCCGGGGTGGGACGGTGCCAGGGTGCGCGCGGGGTCGATGACGACGGAGACGTTGAAGCCGAAGCCGAGGCCGTCCATGCTCGGTTCCTGGTGGGCCGGGGCGCCGAAGGAGCGGATGGTGGCCCCGCCCGGCAGCTGGTTGCGGGTCATCAGCGCGAGGGTCTTCGGGGCCAGCAGCCGTACGCCGTCCAGCTCGCCGCCCCGGCGCAGCAGCTCCATGAACCGGTGGAAGTCGTGGGCGGAGGAGACCAGGCCGCCACTGCCGGACAGGAACCGCGGCCGGCCGCGCACCGGCAGACCCGGCACCGGCTCGATCCCGCCCTCGTCCGTCTCGCCGTACAACTCGGCCAGCCGGTCCGCCTGTTCGGGGCTGATGTGGAAACCGGTGTCGGTCATGCCGAGCGGGCCGAGGATCCGCTCGGCGAAGAACGCGTCCAGCGGCTGCCCGGAGACCACCTCGATCACCCGGCCCAGCACGTTCGAGGCGACCGAGTAGTTCCACTGGGTGCCCGGGTCGAACTGCAACGGCATGCGCGCGTACAGGTCGACGGTCTCCGCGAGGTCCTTGCCCGGCGGCACCGAGTACTCCAGGCCCGCCTCGCGGTAGAGCGCGTCCACGGGGTGGCGGTAGTAGAAGCCGAAGGTCAGGCCCGCGGTGTGGGTGAGCAGATGCCGGATCAGGATCGGGCCGGCGGCCGGGCGGGTGCGTACGGCGGCCCCCTCACCGCCGTCGTACACACGGGGGTCGGCGAAGGCGGGCAGGTGGCGGTCGAGCGGGTCGTCCAGGGACAGCCGGCCCTCCTCCACCAGCAGCAGGACCGCGACCGCGGTGACCGGTTTGGTCATCGAGTAGATCCGCCACAGCGTGTCCGCCTCGACCGGCAGCCCGGCCGCCACGTCCCGCAGACCGTACGTGGTCAGATGCGCGACCCGGCCGCCGCGGGCCACCGACACCAGGTAGCCCGGCAGGTGCCCCGCGTCGACGTGCTGGGCGAAGTGCCGGTCCAGGCGCTCCAGCGCCCCGGCGTCCAGCCCCGCCTCCGAGGGTTCCACGTCCTGTCGCAGCTCTGCCATCGCTCTCCTCCGGTCCCGTCGCCCGCGGTACGCCCCGGCTGCCGCGCCGGTCCGCTCCCGGCTCTCATCGTCGCGCAGGACCACCTGCCCGGGCGGGCTCATCCGGGGCGTGTGTGATCGACATGACCCCGGCTGGAGCCGGGGGGCGGAGTGGTCGGTCGGGGTCTCTGCCGTGCGTCGCGGGGGCGTGCCTTGCTGTGTGCGGCAGGGGCTCACCGTCGGGCGGGGCCAGGCGTGCGGGCGGGCTCATGCGGGGCGGGGGTGGGGGACGTGACGCCGGTCGGGCCCGGTAGTGCGCGGGTCGCCGGTACGGCGAGGGCCGCCGTGGCCGCCAGGGTGAGCAGTGCGGGTCCGGTGCCCGCGGCCAGGAGCGCGGTCG
Source organism: Streptomyces sp. NPDC028928 (assembly GCF_055564915.1). Lineage (NCBI taxonomy): Bacteria > Bacillati > Actinomycetota > Actinomycetes > Kitasatosporales > Streptomycetaceae > Streptomyces > Streptomyces sp. NPDC028928. The sequence goes on along the minus strand of NZ_JBVHVI010000010.1, from coordinate 118,698 downwards.
CCCCGGCCACGCCCACGGCCGGGCCGATGTTCAGCGCGGTCTGCTGCAGGCCGCCCGCGACCCCGGCCGTCGTCACCTCCGCCCGCCGTACGATCACCTGGGTGGCCGCCACCATCACCGTGCCGAAGCCGGCGCCCAGCAGCGCGAACCCGCAGCCCAGGGCAGGCGCCGAGGTGGTCCCGGAGAGGACGAGCACGCCGAGCGCGAGCGCCGCCGTGGCCCCCGCCGTCGTCACCCGCGCACCGCACCGGCGCAGCAGCGCGGGGCACAGCGCAGCCGACAGCACCATGAGCACCGCGAGCGGCAGGCTGCGCAGGGCGCTGTCGAAGGGGTCGAGGCCGAGGTGGCGCTGGAGGACGTACGTGGCGACGAACAGCGTGCCGAACAGGGACGCGGAGACCACGACCAGGATGCCGAGCGCCGCCCCGACCGCACGCGAGCCGATCACCTCGGGCGGGAGCAGCGGGCTCGCCGCGCGCCGCTCGTGCCGGACGAGCAGCGCCGCCGTCACCGCGGACAGGGCGAGACCCGCGGCGGACACGGGCCGGGCCGTGACCGCGTACACCAGGCAGGCCAGCGCCACCGCGAGCAGGACGGCGCCGGGCAGGTCCAGGGGAGTGGTCCGGGCGGACGCCGGGCGGGAGCCGGGACGCAGCAGGGCGGGCAGGCCGAAGGCGAGGGCGGGCAGTACGTTGACGAAGAACACCGCCCGCCAGCCGAACCCGGTCACCAGCGCCCCGCCCACCAGCGGACCCGCGGCCGCCGCCAGCCCGATCGCGGCGGTCCGCACGGCCAGGGGCGAGGCGAGCCGGTCCGGCGGATACGCGGCCCGCAGCATGCCCAGCGTGGCCGGTTGCAACAGGGCCCCGAACACTCCCTGCACCGCCCGCAGTCCGATCACCCACTCCACCGCGGGCGCGAGCCCGATCCCGAGCGAGGCGGCGCCGAAGCCCAGTATCCCGAGCCCGAACACCCTCCGATGCCCGTACCGGTCACCGAGCCGCCCCGCGAACACCAGCAGGCTCGCCACCGCGACGAGATAGGCGGTACTGGTCCACTGCACCTCGGCGAACGACGCGTGCAACTCCCTGTGCAGACTGGGCTGGGCTACCGTGAGGACCGTACCGTCCAGCGCGACGACCACCGCGCCTGCCACGCTGCTCGCCAGCGTCCAGGGCCGGTTCACCGGCCACCCCCGGGACCGCCCAGGTGCGCGGCCAGGACGGTGTCGAGCAGCGGACCGAAGTCCTCCTCGTCCAGCGCGAGTTGCAGACTGCGCCAGCGCCACAGCTGGGCCGTACCGTGCAGGTTCGCCCACAGGGCGCCCGCCACCCGTCGGGCGTCGGCATCGGGATCCGCCTTGCCGATCAGCTCCGTGAGCAGGGAGAACAGCGGAAGGCTCGTGTCCCGCAGCCCCAGGCGCCCGCTCTCCAGCAGATCGTGACGGAACATCAGCTCGTACATGCCGGGCTGCTCCAGGGCGAACTCCACGTACGTCCGCGCCAGTGCCGCCACTTGGGCGCGGGGGCCGCCAGCCTCCCGCTCCAGCACCGTGTGCACCCGCTCGGCCAGCTCGGCGAAGCCCCGCCGGGCGATGGCGGACAGCAGTTCCAGGTGGGTGGGGAAGTAGCGGCGCGGCGCCCCGTGCGAGACACCCGCGCGCCGGGCGATCTCCCGCAGGGTCAGCGCCTGTGCGCCCTCCGCGGCCAGCAGCTCCACGCCCACGTCGACCAGACGGGCCCGCAGGCCCGCGTCGGAATCAGTCATAGACACTGTCTACCAGCTCGACGTAGACAGTGTCTACTGTACGTGACCGGCAGGGAATGCGCGGGGCGACACGGCGAGTTGACCCGGATATGACTCAGGACCCCACACAGGACGCGCTGCTCGGCCTGCTCTCCGAAGGCCACGCCGGCGTACTGGTCACCCTCCGGCGCGACGGCCGCCCCCAGCTGTCCAACGTCAGCCACGCCTACTACCCCGACGAGCGGGTCATCCGGATCTCGGTCACCGACGACCGCGCCAAGACCCGCAACCTGCGCCGGGACCCGCGTGCCTCGTACCACGTCACCAGCGACGACCGCTGGGCGTACACCGTCGCCGAGGGCACCGCCGAGCTGACCCCGGTCGCCGCCGACCCGCACGACGACACCGTGGAGGAGCTGATCCGGCTCTACCGGGACGTCCTCGGCGAACACCCGGACTGGGACGACTACCGGGCCGCGATGGTCCGCGACCGCCGCCTGGTGGTACGGCTGCACGTCGAGCGGGCGTACGGCATCCCGCCGAAGAGCTGACCCGGAACGGCCGAAACCGAGGAGCCGGGCCGCGAGGGCGTCCCGCTCACGGCGCCTCGGCGGTCCGCGCCTCGATCGCCCGCAGCACGGCCACCATGTCCTCGCCGCCGTGGCCCCGCGCCACCGTCTCCTCGAACAGGGTGTGGCACACATCGAGGAGCGGCGAGGCCAGGTGGGCCTTGCGGGCCGCCTCGGCGATCAGCCGGTTGTTCTTCAGCACGTCCAGCGCCGCCGCCTGCACCGCGAAGTCCCGCTCGCGCAGCTTGGGCGCCTTCATCCGGGACACCGCGCTGGCCATCGGGCCGGCGTCCAGGACGTCCAGGAACAGCCGGCGGTCCAGGCCCTGCCGCTCGGCGAAGTGGAACGCCTCGGTCAGCCCGGTCACCTGGGTGATCAGGAAGATGTTCACCGCCAGCTTCATCAGCAGCGCGCCGGGCACCGCACCGCACACGAACGCCTCACGGCACATCGGCGCGAGCAGCGGCCGTACGGCGGCCACGGCCGTCTCCTCCCCGGCGAGCATGGCCACCAGCTGCCCCTGTTCCGCCGGTACCCGGGACCCGGAGACGGGCGCCTCGACGTACCGGCCGCCGGCGGCGCGGATGTCGGACTCCAGGGCGTGGGAGTACTCCGGGGAGGTCGTGCCCATGTGGACGACGGTCCGGCCCGCGACCCGGGCGGCCGGTCCGGGCGTGCCCCGGCCGAGCACCGCGTCCACCGCCGCCTCGTCGGCGAGCATCATCAGCACCACCTCCGCCCGCGCGAACACCTCGCCGGGATCCGCGGCGACCTCGGCGCCGGCCGCGCGCAACGGCTCGGCGCGCTCCGGGGTCCGGTTCCAGACCACCAGGGGGGTGCCGGCGGACGCCAGCCGCAGGGCCATGGGGCGGCCCATCACTCCGAGACCGATGAATCCGACGTGCATGGCAGGCCGCCCTCCGCGCCACGGATCGACTATGACACCGGTCATAGTAGCCGCTGCTATGACGGCGGTCATAGAGTGGCGACGAGAGAACGGAGGGCGGCAGATGACCGAGGCGCGGCACGGACCGCGGGAGCGGATGGTGTTCAGCGCGGCCCAGCTCATCCGGCGCAACGGGGTCACCGCGACCGGCATGCGTGAGGTCGCCGCGCACGCGGACGCACCGCGCGGCTCCCTCCAGCACTACTTCCCGGGCGGCAAGGAGCAGCTGGTCAACGAGGCGGTCGAGTGGGCGGGCCGGTACGCCGGCAAGCGCGTCGCCCGCTTCCTCGCGGAACTCCGGCAGCCCACGCCGAGCGGCCTGTTCGCGGCGATGGCCGCCCAGTGGACCGACGAGTACGCGGCGGACGGTTTCACGGCCGGGTGCCCGGTCGCCGCCGCCACGGTCGACTGCGCCACCGGCGACTCCACCCGGGAGGCGGCGGCCGCCGCGTTCGCGACCTGGCGGGCACCGGTCGCCGAGGCCCTGACGGGCATGGGAGTCCCCGCGGCCCGCGCCGACTCCCTGGCCACCCTCATGATCAGCACCCTGGAGGGCGCGATCCTGATGGCCCGCGCGGAGCGGGACGTACGGCCGCTCACCACGGCCGTGCGGGAACTTGGCCCCCTGCTGGACGCCGCCGTACGCCCCTGAGCACGCTGTTTCCCGGTCGGTGGCGTCCGGGGGTCAGGCCGACACCTGTTCGGGGTGGACCGCCGGCCGGCCGGACCGTTGCCCGAGCAGCTCCGTCGGCACCGTGTGCGTCTCACGCGCGGTGAGGGCGGCGAGGGCCGGCGGCCACCGCGAAGCCGGTCTGCGTGCCGATGGCCAGGCCGGACAGCCGGACCCGGGTCGCGAACATCTCGCCGTAGAAGGCGGGCCACCGGCCTTCGCCCGGCAGGCGGCAGCCGGGGCCGCGGAGGCCGGAGCGGGAGCAGGGGCGGGGACGGGCAGGGCGGTGCTCCTTCAAGATCGCTACGGCAGCTAATTAACCCGCTGGATAGTTAGTTACGCGTCAGTCGGCCGTCCGCTCGGCCGTCAGGTAGGCGATCACCATGTCCCCGAGCATGGTCCGGTAGTGCTCGCGCCGCGCCGGGTCCACCAGGTCCCGGCCGAACAGGGCGCGGAAGGTGTGCCGGTTGGCGACCCGGAAGAAGCAGAACGAGCTGATCATCGCGTGCAGGTCGACCGCGTCCACGTCGGCCGTGAACAGCCCGGACTCCTGCCCGGCGGCGAGGATGCGGCGGATCACGTCCAGCGCCGGGGAGCCGATCCGGCCCAGCTTCTCGGAGGCCGCGATGTGCTCGGCGCCGTGGATGTTCTCGATGCTGACCAGCCGGATGAAGTCCGGGTGCCGCTCGTGGTGGTCGAAGGTCAGCTCGGCCAGCCGCCGGATCGCGGCCACCGGGTCCAGGTGCTCGACGTCGAGTTGCTGCTCGGCGTCCCGGATCACGCCGTACGCCCGCTCCAGCACGGCCGTGAACAGCTGTTCCTTGCCGCCGAAGTAGTAGTAGATCATCCGCTTCGTGGTGCGGGTGCGGGCGGCGATCTCGTCGACCCGGGCGCCGTCGTAGCCGGCCCGTGCGAACTCCTGCGTCGCCACGTCGAGGATCTCGGCCTTGGTGCGGGCGGCGTCACGCACCCGCCCGCCGGGTCGTACCGGTTCTTCGACGCTGGTCATCGCTGTCCTTCGGGCCGTGAGGCGCCGGGGGGCGCGCTCTTTCGCGTGCCGGTGATTGTAGAAGCAGGGCGCCCGCGCGCGGCGGGGTCTTCCGCAGGACCCGTACCGCCCTCGCTCAGCCCCGCCCTGCACCAGCGGGAGGCGGACCGGCAGGGCCTGCGCCACCTGTACCGGCTGCTCGACACCGACGTCCTCGGCGTGCCGCCGGAGGCGGTCGGCGACCTGCTCCGAGCCGCCCGCGACCTCGGCTTCGACGGGCTCAACATCACCCACCCCTGCAAGCAGCTGGTCGTGCCGCACCTGGACGCGCCCTCGCCGACCCGTACGGGCTGATGCGCAGCCGGGCCGTCACCAACGCCGACGGCAGCGTCCGCATCGCCCTCGCCGTGGACGACGTGGTGGCCGCCGCCCGCGCCGTCCGGGCGGCCGGCGGACGGCTGCTGCCGGTGCCGGCCAACTACCACGACGACCTCGCCGCCCGGTACGAGTTCGCCGACGGGGAGCTGGAGACGTACCGCGAACTCGGCATCCTCTACGACCGGGAGCCGGGCGGCGCCTTCCGGCACTGCTACACCGAGACCGTCGGCCGGGTCTTCTTCGAGCTGGTCCGGCGCGACCCCGGCTACCAGGGGTACGGCGCCGCGAACGCGCCGGTGCGGCTGGCGGCCCAGCACGCGGTGCGCGGCTTCACTGGCGGCTGACCGTACGGGTGACGCCCGCGATCACCGTGCTGGCCAGGATCCAGCCGGTGAGGACGAGGACGTACGCGAGGGCCTGGTAGCCGCCGGTCGGTGCGAACGCGCCCTCCTGGCCGAAGGAGATCACCGGCAGCAGCAGGTCGAGCGTGTAGAACACCGGGTGGAACGGCGGCGCCTCGCCCGCCTTCAGCGGCCGCGGATGGTGCAGCGCGAACGCGACCGACCCGATCGCCAGCAGCGACAGCAGCCATCCGGCGGCCCGCATCGGCCGGAAGCCGTAGCCGACGGTGACGTCCTGGACCAGGCCCCACAGCCGGCCGTACCACGGGAGCGTGTGCCGGTGCCGGCGCTGCTTGGCGAGCTGCACCAGCCGGGCCGCGTGGTCGTCGCCGACCCGGCGGTAGGCGGCCGTCAACTGCTCGTAGGTGTGCGGGACATAGCCGTCGCGCTGCCGCTCCAGCATGGGCAGCCGCCGCTCGGCCGGCTCGTGCGGGACGAGCGAGGTGTACGTCAGGTCGCCGAGCAGCACCTCCTCGGGCAGCGAGTCCGGTTCCAGGAACAGCACGTCCAGCTGCGCGCGGCGCAGATTGAGCGTGCCCTCCATGGGCGGCGCCTTGCGCAGCCACAGCTCGCCGATGGCCGTACTGCTGCCCTGCAGAGCCGAACCGCCGGGATTCGACAGGAGGGCGTACGACAGGTCGAGCCGCCCGGCGATCCGGGCCCCGCGCAGGCCCACCCAGCCGCGCACCTCGGCGTGCCGGAGCAGCATGTCGCCCTCGACGGTGAACGTCTGCGCGTCGAGTGCGGCGTTCCCGGGATTGCCGAGCCGTGCCTCGCTCAGGTTGAGCGACCCGGCGACGGTCGCGCCGTTGAGCCGTATCTGCCCCTGTGTCCGCAGGCCCGGCGCCGACAGGTCGGCGCCCACAAAGGCCTGGTTGAGCTGGAGCACCGGCACCTCGGCACCGGGCGCGGTCACCTGCGCGCTCTCCAGGAAGAGGCTGCCGGCGATGCGGGCGCCGCCCAGCCGTACGACGCCGGTGAACCGGGTCCGGGTCAGGCGCAGGATGCCGTCGATGTGCGCGGCGTGGGCGACCAGCCCGGGGAGGACGGACTCGCTGAGGTTGACTTCGCGCAGCCGTGCGGCGTAGAACCGCGGGACCTCGTCGAAGTGGCAGTGCCGCAGCCGTACCGGATGGTCGGTCGTCGCGTGCTGCAGATCGAGCAGACCGGTGATCCGCGCGCCCGCCACACTGAGCGACGGTATCTCCCCCTCCTGCCGCGGCCCGTCGAGCAGCAGCGCCCGCAACACTGCCGCGCGCAGGCTCCGTTCGGATCCCCAGGTCCCTCCGTCGGCGGGATCCTCGTCGGGTGACTCCCGGAAGTCCACGGTCTCCCCGCGCGCGAACGCCCGCCACACCCGTTCCTCGGCCGCCGTCAGGTCGTTGATCTCCACCAGCGGGACTCTCACCCGAGGGGGAAGCGGCTGTCAATCCGGCAGGACACGGTCAATCAGCCGTTCTCTGCGTGCCGTTGAACGCGTGCGCCCCCCGGTCCGCCGAGAGCGGCGGGCCGGGGGGCGCACGGGTCGTGAGGCGTTACGGCCGGACGTTCCACTCCGCGATCACCGGGCGGCCGTGTTCCGTCGACAGACGGCTGACCGTGCCGGTGGCCAGCTGGAACAGCCGGCCCTCGGCGGGCGGCAGGCCCAGTCGGCGGGCGGTGAGGACGCGCAGGAAGTGGGCGTGGGCGACGAGGACCACATCGCCGGCGTCCTCGGCGAGGGCCGCGTCGACGCGGGCCAGGACCCGGTCGGCGCGGGCGCCGATCTCCTCCGGAGACTCGCCCGGGTGTCCCTCGGGGCCGGGCGGCACGCCGTCGGTCCACAGGTCCCAGTCGGGCCGGGTGCGGTGGATCCGGGCGGTGGTGACGCCCTCGTAGCCGCCGTAGTCCCATTCGTGCAGGTCGGGGTCGGACACGATCCCGGGTATGCCCGCCAGTTCGGCGGTGCGCAGCGCGCGGCTCAGCGGGCTGGCCAGCGCGCGGACGTAGGTCCGGCCGGTGAGGAGCGGGGCGAGGGACTTGGCCTGTTCCTCGCCGTGCTCCGTGAGGGGCAGGTCGGTCCAGCTGGTGTGCCGGCCCGACAGGCTCCACTCCGTCTCACCGTGGCGGACCAGCAGGAGGTCGCCCACGGTGGGTCAGTCCTTCTTCTCGACCGCGTGGCCGCCGAACTGGTTGCGCAGCGCGGCGATCATCTTCATCTGCGGGGAGTCGTCCTGGCGGGAGGCGAACCGCGCGAAGAGGGACGCGGTGATCGCCGGGAGCGGGACGGCGTTGTCGATGGCCGCCTCCACGGTCCAGCGGCCCTCGCCGGAGTCCTCCGCGTAGCCGCGCAGCTTCTCCAGGTGCTCGTCCTCGTCCAGGGCGTTCACGGCGAGGTCCAGCAGCCAGGAGCGGATGACCGTGCCCTCCTGCCAGGAGCGGAACACCTCGCGGACGTTCTCCACCGAGTGGACCTTCTCCAGCAGCTCCCAGCCCTCGGCGTAGGCCTGCATCATGGCGTACTCGATGCCGTTGTGGACCATCTTGGAGAAGTGCCCGGCGCCGACCCGGCCCGCGTGGACGTAGCCGTACGGGCCCTCCGGCTTGAGCGCCTCGAAGATCGGCCGCAGCGGCTCCACGTACTGCTTCTCGCCGCCGACCATGAGCGCGTAGCCGTTCTGCAGGCCCCAGACACCGCCGGAGACGCCGGCGTCCACGAAGCCGATGCCCTTGATGCCGAGGGCGGCGGCGTGCTTCTCGTCGTCCGTCCAGCGGGAGTTGCCGCCGTCGATGACCGTGTCGCCGGGCTCCAGCAGGTCACCGAGTTCGTCGATGACGGTCTGGGTGGCCGTGCCGGCCGGGACCATCACCCACACATGGCGGGGCGCGTCGAGCTTCTCGACCAGTTCGGCCAGGCTCTTGACGTCGGAGACCTCCGGGTTGCGGTCGTAGCCGATGACGTGGTGGCCGGCGCGGCGGATCCGCTCGCGCATGTTGCCGCCCATCTTGCCGAGACCGATGAGACCGAGCTGCATGATCAGTTCTCCGATGCGTTCTTGAGAGTGCGGTAGGCGGCGACGAGGGCCGTGGTGGAGGGGTCGAGACCGGGCACGTCCGCGCCTTCGGTGAGGGCCGGTTCGACGCGCTTGGCGAGGACCTTGCCCAGCTCCACGCCCCACTGGTCGAAGGAGTCGATGTTCCACACCGCGCCCTGCACGAACACCTTGTGCTCGTAGAGGGCGATGAGCTGGCCGAGCACCGACGGGGTCAGCTCCCGGGCGAGGATCGTGGTGGTGGGGTGGTCGCCGCGGAAGGTGCGGTGCGCGACCTGCTCCTCGGCGACGCCCTCCGCGCGGACCTCCTCGGCGGTCTTGCCGAAGGCGAGCGCCTGGGTCTGGGCGAAGAAGTTGGCCATCAACAGGTCGTGCTGGGCCTGGAGTTCCTCGCTCAGCTCGCCGATGGGGCGGGCGAAGCCGATGAAGTCGGCCGGGATCAGCTTGGTGCCCTGGTGGATCAACTGGTAGTAGGCGTGCTGACCGTTGGTGCCCGGGGTGCCCCAGACGACGGGACCGGTCTGCCACTCCACCGGGTTGCCGTCCCGCTGCACGGACTTGCCGTTGGACTCCATGTCCAGCTGCTGGAGGTAGGCGGTGAACTTCGACAGGTAGTGCGAGTACGGCAGCACCGCGTGGGTCTGGGCGTCGTGGAAGTTGTCGTACCAGATGCCCAGCAGGCCCAGCAGCAGCGGCGCGTTGGCCTCGGCCGGGGCGGTGCGGAAGTGGTCGTCGACGATCCGGAAGCCGTCGAGCATCTCGCGGAAGCGGTCCGGGCCGATGGCGATCATCAGGGACAGGCCGATCGCGGAGTCGTACGAGTACCGTCCGCCGACCCAGTCCCAGAACTCGAACATGTTGTCCGGGTCGATACCGAACTCGGTGACCTTCCCGGCGTTCGTGGACAGCGCCACGAAGTGCCTCGCGACGGCCTTCTCATCGCCCTCGAAGGCCTTCAGCAGCCAGGACCGCGCCGAGGTCGCGTTGGTGATCGTCTCGATCGTGGTGAACGTCTTGGACGCCACGATGAACAGCGTCTCGGCCGGGTCCAGGTCCCGGGTCGCCTCGTGCAGGTCGGCGCCGTCCACGTTCGACACGAACCGGAACGTCAACTCCCGCGCGGTGTACGGGCGCAGCGCCTCGTACGCCATCGCGGGGCCGAGGTCGGAGCCGCCGATGCCGATGTTGACGACGTTGCGGATCCGCCTGCCGGTGTGGCCGGTCCACTCGCCGGAGCGGACCCGGTCGGCGAAGTCGCTCATCTTGTCGAGCACGGCGTGCACCTTCGGCACGACGTTCTCGCCGTCGACCTCGATCACCGCGTCACGGGAGGCGCGCAGCGCGGTGTGCAGCACGGCCCGGTTCTCGGTGAGGTTGATCCTCTCCCCGCGGAACATGGCGTCCCGCAGCGCGAACACGCCGGTGGCGGCGGCGAGTTCCTGGAGCAGGGCCAGGGTCTCGTCGGTGATCAGCTGCTTGCTGTAGTCGATGTGCAGGTCGCCGACCCGCACGACGTACCGCTCGGCGCGGCCGGGGTCCGCCGCGAACAGCTCGCGCAGACGCGGCTGGCCCTGGGCGCGGTGGTCGGCGAGGGCCGTCCACTCGGGCCGGTGGGTGAGCTTCGGGAAGCCGTCCATCTCAGGCGTTCTCCTTGGCTGCCTCGCCCCGCAGGGCGATGGCGTACATCTCGTCGGCGTCGAGGCGGCGCAGCTCCTCGGCGATCAGTTCGGAGGTGGCGCGGACCTTCAGGGCGAGGGTGCGCGGCGGCTGGCCCGGCAGGGACAGCGTGGCCAGCGGCCCTTCGGGGCGGTCGATGACGATCTCGCCGTTCTCGGTGCCGAGGCGTACCGCCGTGACGAACGGGCCCCTGGTCACCACGCGGTCCACCGGCACGTTCAGCCGGGCCTGCAGCCAGCGGGCGAGCAGTTCGGCGCTGGGGTTGTCCTGTTCGGCCTCGACCGCCGCCGAGGTCACCCGCACCCGCGCCTGGTCGAGGGCGGCGGCCAGCATCGACCGCCACAGGGTCAGCCGGGTCCAGGCGAGGTCGGTGTCGCCGGGCGCGTAGTTGCGCACGCGGGTCTCCAGGACCTCCAGCGGCCGGTCGACGGCGTACAGATCGGTGATCCGGCGCTGGGCGAGCGCACCGAGCGGGTCCTTCGCGGGGGCGTCCGGCGCTTCCACCGGCCACCACACGACCACCGGGGCGTCCGGCAGCAGCAGCGGCAGGACGACCGAGTCGGCGTGGTCGGACACCTCGCCGTAGGTGCGCAGCACGACCGTCTCGCCGGTGCCGGCCTCGGAGCCGACCCGGACCTCCGCGTCCAGCCGGGAGGTGGTGCGGTCGCGCAGGGTGCGGGCGTGCCGCTTGATGACGACCAGGGTGCGCGAGGGGTGCTCGTGCGAGGCCTCCTCGGCCGCCTTGATCGAGTCGTAGGCGTTCTCCTCGTCCGTGACGATGACCATCGTCAGGACCATGCCCACGGCCGGTGTACCGATGGCGCGGCGGCCCTGCACCAACGCCTTGTTGATCTTGCTTGCCGTGGTGTCGGTCAGGTCGATCTTCATGGCCTGCGCCAGCTCCGTCCGTCTCGTGCGAGCATCTCGTCGGCTTCCCTCGGTCCCCAGCTGCCCGACGCGTACTGCGCCGGCCTGCCGTGCGCCGTCCAGTACTCCTCGATCGGGTCGAGGATCTTCCAGGACTCTTCCACTTCCTGGTGACGGGGGAACAGGTTGGCGTCGCCGAGCAGTACGTCCAGGATGAGCCGCTCGTACGCCTCGGGGCTCGACTCGGTGAACGACTCGCCGTAGGCGAAGTCCATCGAGACGTCCCGGATCTCCATGGAGGTGCCCGGCACCTTGGAGCCGAAGCGGACCGTCATGCCCTCGTCGGGCTGGACGCGGATGACGATCGCGTTCTGGCCCAGTTCCTCGGTGGCGGTGGAGTCGAACGGGGAGTGCGGGGCCCGCTTGAAGACCACCGCGATCTCGGTGACCCGGCGGCCGAGCCGCTTGCCGGTGCGCAGGTAGAAGGGGACGCCCGCCCAGCGGCGGTTGTCGATGCCCAGCTTGACCGCGGCGAAGGTGTCGGTCTTCGACTGGGGGTCGATGCCCTCCTCTTCGAGGTAGCCGACGACCTTCTCGCCGCCCTGCCAGCCCGCCGCGTACTGCCCGCGCACGGTGTGCTTGCCGAGGTCCTCCGGCAGCCGCACCGACTTCAGCACCTTCAGCTTCTCGGTGAGCAGCGCCTCGGCGTCGAACGCGATGGGCTCCTCCATGGCGGTCAGCGCCATCAGCTGGAGCAGATGGTTCTGGATGACGTCCCGGGCGGCGCCGATGCCGTCGTAGTAGCCGGCCCGGCCGCCGATGCCGATGTCCTCGGCCATGGTGATCTGCACGTGGTCGACGTACGACCGGTTCCAGATCGGCTCGTACATCTGGTTGGCGAAGCGCAGCGCCAGGATGTTCTGGACGGTCTCCTTGCCGAGGTAGTGGTCGATGCGGAACACCTGGTCCGGCTCGAACACCTCGTGCACGATCGCGTTCAGCTCGCGCGCGCTGTCCAGGTCGTGGCCGAACGGCTTCTCGATGACCGCGCGGCGCCAGGAGTCCCGCGGCGGGCTCGCCAGGCCGTGCTTCTTCAGCTGCTGCACGACCTTCGGGAAGAACTTCGGCGGCACCGAGAGGTAGAAGGCGAAGTTGCCGCCGGTGCCGCGGGAGGCGTCCAGCTCCTCGACGGCGTCCTTCAGCTGCTTGAACGCGGTGTCGTCGTCGAAGTCGCCGGGGATGAACCGCATGCCCTCGGCGAGCTGCTGCCACACCTCCTCACGGAACGGGGTGCGGGCGTGCTCGCGCACGGAGTCGTGCACGACCTGCGCGAAGTCCTGGTCCTCCCACTCGCGGCGGGCGAACCCGACGAGGGAGAAGCCCGGCGGCAGCAGACCGCGGTTGGCCAGGTCGTAGACGGCCGGCATCAGCTTCTTGCGGGACAGGTCACCGGTCACCCCGAAGATGACCAGGCCCGACGGGCCGGCGATGCGCGGGAGCCGGCGGTCACGGGCGTCCCGCAGCGGGTTCTCCCAGTCGGCGGCCGGGGCCACCGGGACCCGCACCGCCTCGGGTGCGGGCGCCTGCGGTGCGGGCGCCTCGGCGGAGGGTGCGTTGTCGGTCATCGGGCGTCAGCTCCCTTGCTCCTCAGGGACGTGGCGACGGCGTCCAGCAGTTCCTGCCAGGCGGCCTCGAACTTGGCGACGCCCTCGTCCTCCAGCTGCTGGACGACCTCGTCGTAGGAGATGCCGAGCCGCTCGACGGCGGCCAGGTCGGCACGGGCCTGCGGGTAGCCGCCGGTCACCGTGTCGCCGCTGATCTCGCCGTGGTCGGCGACCGCGTTCAGCGTGGCCTCCGGCATGGTGTTGACCGTGCCCGGCGCGACCAGTTCGTCCACGTACAGGGTGTCCTTGTACGCGGGGTCCTTCACCCCGGTGGACGCCCACAGCGGGCGCTGCTTGTTCGCCCGGTCCCCGGCGAGCGCCAGCCAGCGCTCGGAGCCGAAGACCTCCTCGTAGGCCTCGTAGGCCAGGCGGGCGTTGGCGAGGGCCGCGCGGCCCTTCAGGGCGAGGGCCTCCTCGGTGCCGAGGGCGGTCAGCCGCTTGTCGATCTCGCTGTCCACGCGGGAGACGAAGAAGGACGCCACCGAGTGGATCGTGGACAGGTCGACGCCCCGCTCGCGGGCCTTCTCCAGGCCGGCCAGGTAGGCGGCCATGACCTCGCGGTAGCGCTCCAGCGAGAAGATCAGGGTCACGTTCACGCTGATGCCGAGGCCGATGACCTCGGTGATCGCGGGCAGGCCCGCCCTGGTCGCCGGAATCTTGATCATCACGTTGGGCCGGTCCACCAGCCAGGCCAGCTGCTTGGCCTCGGCGACGGTCGCCTCCGTGTCGTGGGCCAGGCGCGGGTCGACCTCGATGGAGACCCGGCCGTCCCGGCCGCCCGAGGCGTCGTACACGTCACGCAGGATGTCGGCGGCGTCGCGCACATCGGCGGTCGTCATCATCCGTACGGCCTCGTCGACCGTCACACCCCGTACGGCGAGGTCGGCCAGCTGCTCCTCGTAGCCCTCGCCGGAGCCGATGGCGGCCTGGAAGATGGACGGGTTGGTGGTGACACCGACGGCGCTACCGCTCGCCACCAGCTCGGCGAGGCTGCCCGAGGTGATCCGCTTGCGGGACAGGTCGTCCAGCCAGATCGACACGCCCTCGTCGGCGAGGCGCTTGAGGGCCCCCGGGGTCGCGATTGCTTCGGTCACTGTGCTCATCTTTCTCTGTGTGTCGGTGTCAGGCGCGCGCGGCGGCGAGCGACTCGCGGGCCGCGGCGGCGACGTTCTCGGGGGTGAAGCCGAACTCGGCGAACAGGGTCCCCGCGTCGGCGGAGGCACCGAAGTGCTCCAGCGAGACGATGCGTCCCGCGTCACCGACGTAGCGGTACCAGGTCAGGGCGATACCGGCCTCGACCGCGACCCGGGCCTTCACGGCCGGCGGCAGCACCCGCTCGCGGTACTCGCGCGGCTGCTCCTCGAACCACTCCACGGACGGCATGGACACCACCCGCGTGCCGATGCCCTCGGCCTCCAGCCGCTCCCGCGCGGCCACGGCCAGCTGCACCTCGGAGCCCGTCGCGATGATGATCACCTCCGGGACCTCCGTCGAGGACTCGCGCAGTACGTAGCCGCCCTTGGCCGCGTCCTCGTTCGGCGCGTACACCGGCACGCCCTGGCGGGTGAGCGCGAGCCCGTGCGGGGCGGGGTGCGTGGCGTGCCTCTTCAGGATCTCGGCCCAGGCGATCGCGGTCTCGTTGGCGTCCGCCGGGCGGACGATGTTCAGACCCGGGATGGCGCGCAGCGAGGCCAGGTGCTCGACCGGCTGGTGGGTGGGGCCGTCCTCGCCGAGGCCGATGGAGTCGTGCGTCCACACGTACGTCACCGGCAGCTGCATCAGCGCCGACATGCGGACGGCGTTGCGCATGTAGTCGGAGAAGACGAGGAAGGTGCCGCCGTAGATCCGGGTGTTGCCGTGCAGGGCGATGCCGTTCATCTCCGCGGCCATGGAGAACTCGCGGATGCCGAAGTGCACGGTACGGCCGTACGGGTCGGCCTCGGGCAGCGGGTTGCCCTTCGGCAGGAAGGAGCTGGAGGCGTCGATGGTGGTGTTGTTCGAGCCGGCCAGGTCGGCGGAGCCGCCCCACAGCTCGGGGAGGACCGTGCCGAGCGCCTGCAGCACCTTGCCGGAGGCGGCGCGGGTGGCGACCGACTTGCCCTCCTCGAAGACCGGGATGCTCTCCTCCCAGCCCTCGGGCAGCTCGCCCTTGGCGATCCGGTCGAAGAGGGCGGCCCGCTCGGGGTTGGCGGCACGCCACTCGGCGATCCGCTTGTCCCAGGCCGCGTGCGCCTCGGCGCCCCGGTCCAGGGCCCGCCGGGTGTGCTTCAGGACCTCGTCGGCCACCTCGAAGGTCTGCTCCGGGTCGAAGCCGAGGACGCGCTTGGTGGCGGCGATCTCCTCCGCGCCGAGCGCGGAGCCGTGGGAGGCCTCGGTGTTCTGCGCGTTCGGGGCGGGCCAGGCGATGATCGTGCGCATCGCGATGATCGACGGCCGCTCGGTCTCGGCCTGGGCGGCCTTCAGCGCCGCGTACAGCGCGTGCACGTCGACATCGCCGTTCTCCTCCGGCTCGATCCGCTGCACGTGCCAGCCGTAGGCCTCGTACCGCTTCAGCACGTCCTCGGAGAAGGCGGTCGCGGTGTCGCCCTCGATGGAGATGTGGTTGTCGTCGTAGAGGAAGACCAGGTTGCCGAGCTTCTGGTGGCCGGCCAGGGACGAGGCCTCGGCGGAGACGCCCTCCTCCAGGTCGCCGTCGGAGACGATCGCCCAGACGGTGTGGTCGAAGGGGGAGGTGCCCTCGGGGGCCTCGGGGTCGAACAGGCCGCGCTCGTAGCGGGCGGCCATCGCCATGCCGACGGCGTTCGCGACGCCCTGGCCGAGCGGGCCGGTGGTGGTCTCCACACCGGCGGTGTGCCCGTACTCGGGGTGGCCCGGGGTCTTCGAGCCGTGGGTGCGGAAGGCCTTCAGGTCGTCCAGCTCCAGCTCGTACCCGGCGAGGAACAGCTGCGTGTAGAGGGTCAGCGAGGTGTGGCCGGGGGAGAGGACGAACCGGTCACGGCCGGCCCACTCGGGGTCGGCCGGGTCGTGTCGCATCACCTTCTGAAAGATCGTGTACGCAGCAGGAGCCAGACTCATCGCCGTGCCCGGGTGCCCGTTGCCCACCTTCTGCACCGCGTCGGCCGCCAGAAGTCGGGCGGTGTCCACGGCGCGCCGGTCGAGGTCGGTCCACTCGAAGCGCTCGGAAGTCTGCGTGGTCATCTTCAAGAAGTCCTCGTTCAGTACGGGATGGCTGGCCGGACGCGTTCAAACTTAAAAGTCTGACTTTTTCGAGGAAAGGTCGGGGTGTGTCAGCCTGTGGTGAATCTGGGACAGTGATCGCGCGACAGGGACGGCACGAAACGGATATGGCAGCCATAAGGGACCAAGCTGAGGGTGACGGGATCAGAACCTTCCCCTTCCCGGCCGACCTGGCCGTCGGCGGCGTCGGCATGCAGATCGGCCCCATGGGCACCGACCGCACCTGGCACGCCGACGCCCCCCTGCACCGCGTCCACCGCATCGACTTCCACGTGGTCATGCTCTTCACCGACGGCCCCGTACGGCACATGATCGACTTCGCCGAGTACCGGGCCGACGCCGGCGACCTGCTGTGGATCCGCCCCGGACAGGTCCACCGGTTCTCCCGCGAGTCCGTGTACCGCGGAACCGTCCTCACCATGCAGCCCGGCTTCCTGCCCCGCGCCACCGTCGAGGCCACCGGCCTCTACCGCTACGACCTGCCGCCGCTGCTGCACCCCGACCCCGCGCAGCTCACCGCGCTCCAGGCGGCCCTCGACCAGCTGCGCCGCGAGTACGAGGACACCGCCACGCTCCCGCTCAGCCTGCACACGGCGGTGCTGCGGCACACCCTGACCGCGGCCCTGCTGCGCCTCGCCCATCTCGCCGCCAGCTCCGCGGAGACCTCACGCGGGCACACCGACAGCACCTTCACCCGCTTCCGGGACGCGGTCGAGCAGGGCTTCGCCACCAACCACAGCGTCAGCGCCTACGCCGACGCCCTCGGTTACTCCCGCCGCACCCTGGTCCGCGCCGTCCGCGCGGCCACCGGCGAGACACCGAAGGGCTTCATCGACAAACGCGTCATCCTGGAGGCCAAACGCCTCCTCGCCCACACCGACCTGCCCATCGGCCGCGTCGGGGCGGCCGTGGGCTTCCCCGACGCGGCGAACTTCTCCAAGTTCTTCCACCTGCACACCGGGCAGACACCGGTGGCGTTCCGGGCGGACCTGCGGTAGCGCTTCGCTGGGCCGCGCCGGGAGGGGGCGGGACGGTCGTCGTTCGTCCGCGGCCCCGTCTGCGGTCAGTGGCCGAAGTCGAACCAGTTCACGTTCACGAAGTCGGCCGGCTGGCCGCTGGTGAAGGTCAGGTAGACGTCGTGCGTGCCGGTCACCGCGCCGATGTTGGCCGGGACCGTCCGCCAGGACTGCCAGCCACCGGTGTTGCCCACGGCGAAGCTGCCGACGGGCGCGTTGCCCCGGCTGTCCAGGCGCACCTCGACCAGCCCGCTGACCCCGCCCGCCGCGCCGCTCGCGACCCGCGCGTAGAACTGCTTCGCCGCCGTGGAACCGAAGTCGACGCCCTTGTACAGCGCCCAGTCGCCGTTCGCGAGGGACCCGATGTCCTGGCCGCCGCCGGTGTCCGTGGTGGACTCCGCAATCACGCCGGACTGGCTGTCGTAGGACTCGGCCTGGATGGGGCTGTAGGCGTCCCGGTTGCCGGTGGGCGGGGGAGTGGTGCCGCTGCCGGAGGACTGCAGGACCTGTACGTAGTCGACGACCATCGGGTGGCCGGGCTCGGTCCCGCTGTCCGGGCCGCCGCCGAACGCGGCAGGGAAGCCGCCGCCCATCGCGACGTTGAGGATGATGAAGTAGCCGTGGTTGGTGGCGTTCGCCCAGGTCGTCGCGTCGACCTGGTTCGCCCTCACCGTGTGGAAGGTGACGCCGTCGAGAAGGAAGCGGATCTCCTCGGGGCTGGTCGAGCGGTCCCACTCCATCGCGTAGGTGTGGAAGCCGGCCTGACAGGTGGCGCCGGTGCAGGAGGTGGAGTTGCCGATGCCGGAGGTCTCGTTGCACGGTCCGCCCGGGTTGGTGCCGCAGTGCATGGTGGCCCAGTCGGTGTTCAGGCCCTGCACGTTCTCCATGATGTCCAGCTCGCCGATGCCCGGCCAGTTCCAGTAGTTGCCGCGGAACGGCGCGCCGAGCATCCAGAACGCCGGCCAGTAGCCCTTCGCCGCCGCGCCGGTGACGTGGGGCATCTGGATCCGGGCCTGCACGCGCAGCTTGCCGCCGGCCGGGGGCTGGAAGTCGGTGCGGTGGGTCTCGATCCGGCCGGAGGTCCAGTTGCCGGCGGAGTCGCGGCGCGGGGTGATGAGCAGGTTGCCGTTGCCGTCCAGGGAGACGTTGCTGGTGCTCGACGTCATCGTCTCGACCTCGCCGGTGCCCCAGTTGGCGGCGCCGCCGGGGTACGACGTCCCGGTGTCGTACTGCCAGTTCGCGGTGTTCACGCCGGAGCCGGCCGTGCCGTTGAAGTCGTCCACGAAGACCTGCGTCCAGCCCGAGGGCGGGGTGGGCGCGGAGGCGTCGGCGGGCGCGGTGGCGGCCGTGGCGAGGGCCGCGGCCAGGCCGAGGGCGGCGGCGACGGCGGCGAACGCGCGCCGCAGCGGGCGGGGTCTGGGTATGCCGGAGGATGCGCTCATGGGGAGCCTCTCGGGTACGGGGTGTGTGCGGGAGGTGTGCGAGAGCGCTCCCCTGTTGCTTGAGAGCGCTCTCACGGTGCGGCCAATGTGCTCTCCGCCCCCGTGGTCGTCAAGGCTTGAAACAAAGAAAGTCCTTGTGGCGCGGGGGAGTTCACGGACTGAAGCCGCCTGGGATTCCTGTGCGGACACCCGGACAGAAGGGCTGAAACCATGATTGCTCGACGCCCTTCGATTGTGAACAGAGTATGAACAGCCGACCGGTGCCCCTGAGCTGCCGGTGCGCAGCCCACTGGCCCCTCACCGGAGGTATCCGTGACCGAAGCCCGCAAGCGGTACACCGTGGCCATCGTCGGAGCCGGCGCGGCAGGCGCCCTGACCGCCGTCCAGCTCTGCGAGACGGCGACCCGCCGCCGGACCCCCCTCGACGTCGTGCTGATCGACCCGGCCCCGGAAGCGGGCCGCGGCATCGCCTACGCCACCCGCGACCCACGCCACCGCCTGAACGTGCCCGCGGGCAACATGAGCGCCTACCCGGATGATTCCAGCCATTTCACTCGCTGGCTGTGCCGGCACGGCGAACCCGAGGTCACCGGCGCCGACTACGCCACCCGGTACCGCTACGGCGCGTACCTCGCCGACACCCTCGGCCAGGCGATCGTCCGCGCCCACGGCACGGTCGCCGTACGCCGGCTGCGCACCCGGGCGGAGGACTGCACCGGCACCCCCGACGGCAGGGTGGAACTCCGCCTCGCCGACGGGGGACACCTGACCGCCGACGCCGCCGTCCTCGCCACCGGCCCCGCCGCCCCCACCGCCGCATGGGCCCCGCCGGACCTGCGCGCCTCGTCCCGCTTCGTCGGCGCGCCGTGGGCGCCGGGCGCCCTGGACGGTGCCCGGGACGGCACCGACGACGTGCTGCTCGTCGGCACGGGCCTGACCGCCGTCGACCTCGCCCTGACCCTCGACCACCCCGGCCGCACGGTGCACGCCCTGTCCCGCAACGGCCTGCTGCCCCAGCCGCACACACTCGGCCCGGCCGGTGTGATGCCCGCCCCGGAGGACCTGTACGACACGTCCCTGAGCAGGCTGCGCCGTACCGTCTACCGCCACCTCAGCCGCTCCGTCCGCACCCACGGCGACTGGCGCCCCGGCCTCGACAGCCTCCGCCCGCACACCACACGCCTGTGGCGCAGCCTCACCCCCGAGGAGCGGGAGGAGTTCCTCGCCCGCGAGGGCGCTCTGTGGAACACCCACCGCCACCGCATGGCCCCCGCCACCGCCGAGCACGTCTCCCGGGCCCGCACCGCCCGCCGCCTCCAGGTCCACACGGGCACGGTCGTGCGGGCCACCGCGTCCGACGGCGGGCCGCTCGCCGTCGAGCTCTCCGGCGGCCTGACGCTGCACGTGGGCTGGGTGGTCGACTGCACCGGCCCGGGACGGCGCCTCGACGACCCGCTGTGGCGTGCGCTGTTCGCGTCCGGGACGGCGGTCCCCGGGCCGCTGGGCATGGGCCCCGCGACCCGGGACGGCCGCCTCCTCGACGCCCGTGGCGGTGCCGGGCTCCCTCTGTTCACACTGGGCGCCCCGCGCCGGGGCGAGCTGTGGGAGACCACCGCCATCCCCGAGATCCGCGTCCAGGCGGCCGAGTTGGCCCAGCAGCTGCTGGCCCCGCTCACCCCGAGGCCCCGTACGACCCGCCGCCCCGTCGACGGCCACGGCCTCGCGCTGACCACCCACGCCGAGGCGGCCGCCGCCTACCGCGGCGGGCTCGACCGGGTCCTCAAGGTCCGCTCCGGAGCCCAGCAGGCCTTCGCCCGCGCGGTCGCCCTCGACCCCGGCTTCGCCCTCGGTCACGCGGCCCTCGCCCTGCTGGGCCACGAGGGCGGCGCCACCGTCGACGTGCCCCGCGCCCTCGCCGACGCACAGCGCTCGGCCCGCGAGCGAGCCGACGAACGCGAGCGGTCCTTCGTGGACGTGGTCACGCGCCGGATCACCGGCGACGACGGCGACGAGGCGCTCGTACGACACCTGAGGGCGCACCCCGCCGACGCGCTCGCGCTCGCCGCCGCCGTGCCCACCATCGCCTTCTCCGGCGTCAGTGACCTGCAGGACGACGACGCCCTCGGTCTGCTCGACCTGACGTCACCGGCGTACGACGGGCACTGGTTCCACACCTCGCTGCTCGCCTTCATCCGTCAGGGGCAGGGCCGTCTGCACGAGGCGGGCGAGCTCGCGCACCGGGCGCTGGGCGCCGAGCCCGCCTCCGGACACGCCGTGCACGCCCTGGCGCACGTGCACTACGAGTCGGGCGCGCACGAGGCCGGCCGTGACTGGCTGGACCGCTGGGTGTCCGGCCGGGGCCGCGGCGCGGTCCACCGGGCGCACTTCTCCTGGCACATCGCCCTGCACGAACTCGCCCTGGACGACCCGGCGGCGGTCCGCAAGCGCTGGTTGGCGCAGCTCGCTCCCGGCCGGGTGACCGGGGTACGGGCCCTGGTCGACTCGGGTTCGCTGCTGTGGCGGGCGCGGCTGAGCGACAGCTGGCCGGGCGAACTGCCCGCGGCCGACGTGCTGGACTCGGTCGAGCGGGAGCTGCTGGAGCGGCCGGCGACCGCGTTCACCGCACTGCACGTCGCGGTGGCCCTCACCGCCGCCGGGGACCTGCCCGGCCTGCGCCGGCTGCGCGACCACGCCCTGGGCGCGGATCTCGTACAGCGCGAGGTCGTCGCGCCGCTGTGCGAGGCGTTCGCCGCGCTGGTCGAGGAACGCTTCGGGGAGGCGGCCCGTGGCCTCGACGCGCTGCTGCCGGTGCTGCGCAGGGTCGGTGGCAGCGCGGCCCAGCGGGAGGTCGTCGAGGAGTCGCTGCTGTACGCCTTGGTCGCGGGGGGCCGCTGCGACGCGGCCCGCCGCCTGCTGGACGCCCGCCTCGACCGCAAACCGGCGCCCCGCGACCGGCGGTTGCTGGCCGCACTGCCCGGCTGACCGGACCTCCGCCTCCCGCGGCTCGGCACCCGTCACCCGGAGCCGAAGGGTACGGCGTCGGCCGGGACGGCTGCCCGGTGGTCCGCGAGCGCCGTGCTGGTCTGCTAGAAGGGTGCAGGCGCGAAGAAAGGTGCGGGCGTGAGGCTGACGATTCTGGGTGGCGGCGGATTCCGGGTTCCCCTGGTGTACGGCGCGCTGTTGACCGACCACGCCGAGGGGCGGGTCACCGAGGTCGTGCTGCACGATCTGGACGAGCGCCGGCTGCGTGCGGTGACCCGGGTCCTGGCCGAGCAGGCCGCCGGGATCGCCGACGCGCCCACCGTGACCGCCACCACCGACCTGGACGAGGCCCTGCGCGGCGCCGACTTCGTCTTCTCCGCGATCCGCGTCGGCGGCCTGGAGGGAAGGGCGGACGACGAACGGGTCGCGCTCGCGGAAGGCGTGCTGGGCCAGGAGACCGTCGGGGCGGGCGGGATCGCCTACGGGCTGCGCACGGTCCCCGTCGCCGTCCACATCGCCCGGCGCGTGGCCCGCCTCGCCCCGGACGCCTGGGTCATCAACTTCACCAACCCGGCCGGACTGGTCACCGAGGCCATGTCCCGCCACCTCGGCGACCGCGTCATCGGCATCTGCGACTCGCCGGTGGGCCTCGGCCGCCGTATCGCCCGCGTCCTCGGCGCCGACCCGAACGAGGCCTTCATCGACTACGTCGGCCTCAATCACCTCGGCTGGGTGCGCGGTCTGCGGGTCGCCGGCCGCGACGTACTGCCGCGCCTCCTCGGCGACCCCGCGCTGCTCGGCTCCTTCGAGGAGGGGAAGCTGTTCGGCGCCGACTGGCTGCGCGCCCTCGGCGCGATCCCCAACGAGTACCTGCACTACTACTACTTCAACCGGGAGACCGTCCGCGCCTACAAGAGCGCCGCTCAGACCCGGGGTGCCTTCCTGCGCGACCAGCAGGCCCGGTTCTACGAGGAGGCGGCCGACCCCGGCGTCTCCGCCCTGCGCGCCTGGGACCGCACCCGCGCCGAGCGCGAGGCCACCTACATGGCCGAGAACCGGGAGAGCGCCGGCGCGGGGGAACGCGAGGCCGAGGACCTCTCCGGCGGGTACGAGAAGGTCGCCCTGGCCCTGATGCGGGCCATCGCCCGGGACGAACGCGCCACCCTGATCCTCAACGTCCGCAACCGCTCCACCCTGCCCGTCCTGGACGCCGAGGCGGTCGTCGAGGTCCCGTGCCTGGTGGACGCGGGCGGCGCCCACCCGCTCGCCGCCGATCCGCTGCCCGCGCACGCCACCGGCCTGGTGTGCGCGGTCAAGGCCGTCGAGCGCGAGGTGCTCGCCGCCGCCGAGTCGGGTTCCCGGACGACCGCCGTGAAGGCCTTCGCGCTGCATCCGCTGGTCGACTCGGTGACCGTGGCCCGCCGGCTGGTCGAGCGCTACACCGAGGTCCACCCGGGCCTGGCGTACCTGGCATGAGTGCGGAGGGCCGCCCCGCCGAGCGGCCCTCCGCACTGTCCGAGCGTCGTCAGCCGGTGAAGCCGGCCGTGATCGAGGTGAACTGCCAGGTGCTCTGGCTGATCCCGGAGCAGTTCTCGGCGACCCCGCCGCCCGGGCAGGGCCGGTCGCGGTTGACCGACCAGAAGGCGAGCCGCGCGATGTGGTGCGCGTTCGCCCAGTCCCGGATCTGCGTCCAGATGGCGGGCGTCGTCGTCTCCTGCTGGTCGGACAGGCCGTTCATGCCGGAGATCCCGATGTGCGCGTAGGCGGTCGCGTCGTCCCAGCCGAAGGTGGACTTCAGCTTGTTCTTCAGCCCCTCCGTCGCGTTCACGGTGTTGCCGTACATGTCCGAGCCGCCACCGAAGTCGAACGGCATGATGGTGAACACGTCGATGTCCGCGCCCAGCGACTTGGCCTGCTCGATGAGCCGGTTGCCGTAGTACGTCGGCCCGGTGGTGGAGGTGCCGAAGGTGACGATGGTCTTCAGGCCCGGGTTGGCGGCCTTGACCGTCTTCAGCGCGGTGAGGATCTTGGCCTGGACGGCCTCGTTCTCGAACTCGTCGGTGTTCTCGATGTCGAAGTCGATCGCCTTCAGGCCGTAGGCGTCGACGACCTTCTGGATCGCCCCGGCGAGCGCGCTCGCGGAGGAGCAGTTGGCGCCGAGCTTGCTGCCCTGCCAGCCGCCGAACGACGGGACGATGTCACCGCCGGCCGACCGGATCTGGTTGATGGCCGTCTGGTCCACCCCGCCGGTCAGTGCCCGCCGGCCGTCCCAGGCAGGGGTGCAGCCGCCGGAGTCCAGCACGAACGCCATGGTGAACCACGTGGCCCCGGTCGCGCTCATCACCGTGGTCGGGTTCGGCGGATCGCCCCAGCCCTCGTACAGGTACGGCGCCGCCTGCTTGAACCCGGTGCCGCCGCCGGTGCCGGCGTCGGTCGTCACCGTCACCGAGTCGGAGGCGGGCGAGGTGTTCCCGGCCGCGTCCCGCGCCTTCACCGTGAAGGTGTAGCTGGTGCTCGGCGACAGCCCGCTGACCGTGGCGGACGTCCCGGGGACGCTGAGGAGCCGGCCCGCTCCGCTGTAGATGTCGTACGCCGTCACGCCCACGTCGTCCGTGGCGGCGTTCCACTTCAGGGACACGCTCGACGACGTCCTGCCGGTGGAGGCGAGCCCGCTGGGCGCGGTCGGCGCCTGCGTGTCCCCGCCGCCTCCGCCGCCCGGGCCGTCCAGGCTGATGTCGTCGGCGTAGTAGGTGCCCTGGGCGTACCAGCCGTGCACGTACACGGTCGCGCTGGTCTGCGCGGCTCCGGTGGTGAAGGACACGCTGAGCCGGCTGTACGCCGACGGGGACGAGGTCCAGGTGGAGGCGCCGCCGTCGACACCGAGGTACACGTAGCTGCCGCGCACCCAGCCGCTGAGGCTGTACGTCGTGTTCGGCTGGACGGCGATGGTCTGGCTGCACCGCGCGGTGTCACTGGATGTCACCGCACCCTGCAACGCCTTGGCGCCGCCGTGCACGGGGGAGGAGACGACCGAGCCCAGGTTGCCGGTGCAGGTCCAGGGCGCGAGTCCGCCCGACTCGAAACCGGGGTTGGTGAGGATGTCGGCCGCGTGGGCCGTACCGGGAAGGGCGACGGCCCCACCGACGGCGAGAGCGGCGGAACCGAGCAGAGCGAGAAGCCGGCGTCTGGAACGCCCGAGTGAGAAGCGCACGCGATCTCCCTTGTGGGGACGGGGACTTCGGGAGTGCAGGGGAGTGCGGAAGCGTTGCGCCAACGAATTTGGTATGGACCAATTCGCCTGTCAAGGGATCCGGCGGGATTGGTCCATACCGCCAGGGTGCGCCGGCCCGGGGGCGCGGGAAACCGCGCGCCAAGCCCCCAACGGACCGGCAGCCCGCGCAAGCCCTAGAGCGGCAGCACCTGAGCCGCCTGCACGGGCGCCGGCACGGCGGGCAGCAGCACCTCGGCCGACTCCACCCGCTGCCGCGGAAGCACCGCAGGCGACAGCGGGCGCGGCCCCGACACCACCGTGTAGTCCTGCCCCAGGAACGGCGGCTCGATCACCCCGGGATCCTCGCCCAGCGCCAACCGCACCGCCGCCCACGGCGCGTTCACCCCACAGAGCGACAGCTGATGGAGTCCGCCCGCGGGCCTGGTGTTGACGTCCAGCAGCACCGGGCGGTCGCCGAGCATCCGGAACTGGATGTTGGACAGGTGGTGCAGCCCGAAGCCCTCCGCGATCAGCCGGGCCGGCGCCAGCCAGCGCTCGTCCAGGGTGAAGCCCCGGCGGCGGCCGTTCTTGGTGCGGCCCACGGCGAGCCGTACCCGGTTGTCCGGCCCGGTCAGGCAGTCGACGGACACCTCGGGCTGCTCCAGGCGGGGCATCACCAGCCAGTCCACGGGCTCCTCCGCCCGCCGCAGCGCGTCGACGACCAGGTCCAGCTGGACGTACGGGCCCGGGAAGCCGTTCAGGTGCGCGAGCGAGAAGGGGGACCGGGTGATCACCCGGAAGCCCACCCCGCCCGCGCCGGCGGCGGGCTTGAAGCACGCCCGGTGTCCGGCCGCCTCCAACTCCTCGACAGCGGCGACGAGTTCGTCGGCCGTCCGGACCCGGTGCCACGGCGGCACCGGTACGCCCACCGAGCGCACCGCCTCGTACGCGGTCGCCTTGTCCTCGAAGACGGCGACCGCCTCGGGCGTCGGCGCCAGCAGCGCCGTACCGGCCGCCGCGAACTCGGCCCGGTGCGCCACGATCGCGGCCTGGTGCAGCCGGGGCACGAACACGTCGATGCCGCGCCGGACGCACTGGTCGAGGGCGTACTCGACGTACGCGGCCGGGGACAGGCCCTCCGGCTCCAGGTCGGCGGTGTCGGCGGCGGCCAGCACGGGGGAGTCGGGGTCGCCGTGCGTGGCGTGGATCTCGACCGCGCGATCGCTGGGATTTCTCCGCAGCTGATCCATGAAGAACACGTTCTCCGCGTACGTGCGGTTGAGCCAGACGCGTACGCGAGAGAGCATGCAGGCCGCCTTTCGGGGGTGTGCGGGCAGGGCGGAGCGGCCCGTGCCCGGGCAGGTGGGAGGAAGGGTCACCAAACGGCCCCGTTCGAAGGGGAGTTGAGGGCGCTGGTGTCGGGGCGATCATACGGCTTTCAAGAGGTGCCTCGTGCAACGCGGGGGTTACGGATTCCCGACCCCTCCGATCACGGACACGGGGCCGGCCGGCTGCCCGCGCCGGCCGCCGGAAGCTGACACGCGGACAGGATCCTCTTGTCCCGGGACCGGTCGATGTGGTCTCGTTGTGTCATCGGATGATCGGGAAGGGGCGCGCGGGTGGAGTCGACGGCCGGGGCCGGACAGCTGCTGGCCATCAGCGACCTGCACATCAGCTATCCGGAGAACCGCGCCCTGATCGAGGGCATGCGTCCGGAGAGCGACGAGGACTGGCTGATCGTGGCCGGTGACGTCGCGGAGACCGTGGCCGACGTCCGCTGGGCCCTTGAGACGCTCGCGAGCCGCTTCCGCAAGGTGCTGTGGGCGCCCGGCAACCACGAGCTGTGGACCCATCCGAGCGACCCGGTCACCCTGCGCGGCGTCGCCCGCTACGAGCACCTGGTCGAGGTCTGCCGCGAGCTGGGCGTCGTCACCCCCGAGGACCCCTACCCGGTGTGGCACGGCCCCGGCGGCCCGGTCGCCGTCGCCCCGCTGTTCCTGCTGTACGACTACTCGTACCTGCCGGCCGGCTCCACCACCAAGGCGGAGGGCCTGGCCTACGCGGAGAGCACGGGCATCGTCTGCAACGACGAGTTCCTGCTGCACCCCGACCCCTATCCGACCCGTGAGGCCTGGTGCCGGGCACGGGTCGCCGAGACCGAGCGCAGGCTCGCCGAGCTGCCCGCGGACCTGCCGACCGTGCTGGCCGGCCACTGGCCGCTGCACCGGCACCCCACCGAGGTCCTGTGGCACCCCGAGTTCGCCATGTGGTGCGGGACCACGCTGACCGCCGACTGGCACCGGCGGTTCCGCGTCGCCACCATGGTCTACGGCCATCTGCACATCCCCCGCACCACCTGGCACGACGGAGTCCGCTTCCTGGAGGTCTCCGTCGGATACCCGCGCGAGTGGCGCAAGCGCCCGGACCCCCCGGGGAGGCTGCGCCGCGTTCTGCCGATGGAGGTCGAAGCAGGTGATCGAGGAGCTGCTCCCGGAGTCGGTCGTGGCCGTGGAGGCGCGCGCTGACGACCCGCTGTGGGAGGCCCCGCTCTATCCGGCGGAGGAACCGCTGGTCGCGCGCTCGGTGGCGAAGCGGCGGCGTGAGTTCGCGGCCGTGCGCGGGTGTGCCCGGCGCGCGATGGAGAAGCTCGGCGTGCCGCCGCAGCCGGTGCTCAGCGGGGAGCGCGGCGCTCCGCGCTGGCCGGACGGGCTGATCGGCAGCATGACCCACTGCGACGGCTACTGCGCCGCCGCGCTGGTCCGCGCCGCCGACCTCGTCTCCCTCGGCATCGACGCCGAACCCCACGGGCCGCTCCCGGAGGGCGTAGCCGAATCCGTCTTCCTGCCCGCCGAGGCCGCACGGCTCGACCGGCTGTCCGCGCGGTGGCCCGCCGTGCACTGGGACCGCCTGCTGTTCAGCGCCAAGGAGTCCGTCTACAAGGCGTGGTTCCCGCTCACCCGCAAGTGGCTGGACTTCTCCGAGGCCGACATCACGCTCCACCCGGACCCCCACGGCAACCCGTACGGCACCCTGCACGCCGAACTCCTCGTCCCCGGCCCCCTGGTCAACGGCCACCGCCTCCAGACCTTCGAGGGCCGCTGGACGGTACGGGAGGGCGTGGTGGCCACGTCGGTGGTCATACCGCACACCTGACGACCCCGGCCCGCACTCGCGTCCACCCCGCCGGACCGGCGGCGCGGCTGTCCCCCCCTGTCGGGGGCCGCTGAGCCGGAGGGCCGGGGCCCCGTGCTGTCGTTGCCGGTGTGTTGCCGGGCGGAGCTGGTTCCGGTGTGTCCCCGATCGGGGCGGTGCCGGTGTGTTGCCGGGCCGTGGCCGACGCCGGAGGGTCCCGACGTGCACCCCGGCAGGACCGGCGGCCGCCCGTCCCCTCGGCCTGGTCGCCGTCCGCTCGCCGCCGTTCGGGTGAACGGCGGCGGTGCCGGGGCGGCCGGAGGGTCACGCTGGTGGGGGGCACCACTCGCGGAGGAGCCGGAAGAACGACTCCTCGTTGCCCGCGAGGCCCGCGCGGGCCAGTGCCTGTTCCGCCTCGGCGAGGACGGCGGGCGGGACGACGACGGGCCGTGCCTCGTCCGGTGGTCCGTCGAAGGCGGCGCGCACCGTGTGCAGCAGCCGCAGGTAGGCCTGGACGGCGGTACGCTCACGGTCGGTCAGTACGGCGGTGGGCATCGGTCGGCTCTCCCCGAGTAGGCGTCACGGTGGCGCGCCCTGCGGCGCACACCTCCCAGCTTGCCGCCCACCACTGACAACGCCGTCTGGCTCCGCGCCGGTTAGCCCGCTTAGCCGAGGCCGAACCGTGTCAGAACCCCCCGCCCGCGCCCCCGTCTCACGACTCGGGCCGCTTCACGCTCTCCAGGAGCATGTCCAGCCACTCGGCGACCTTGTCCCGGTGCTGGTCGGTGGGCAACTGCGCGGCCCGCCAGGCGATTCCGCGCACGCCGTGGTCCTGCAGCAGCCGCTCCAGCGGATCCTCCGCGGTCTCGGCGGCGGCCCGCTCCCGGTCCGCCAGCTTCTGCAGCAGCTCCTGCTCGGTACGCTGCAGCGCGCCCGCCAGCGCCTCGGGGTCCTCCGCGGTGAGGAAGCCCGCGTGCACCCGGAAGAAGCGCTGCAACGCGTCACAGTGCTCCATGGTGGGCCGCCGGTCGCCGTTGATGAGGGCGCCGGCCTGCTGGCGGGACATGCCCGCGCCGTCGGCGATCTCCTGCTGGGTGTACTTGCGGCCGTTCGGCTTCAGCCGGGTACGGCGCAGCAGGTCCAGGCGCTGCAGGAAGCGGGCCTGGACGTCCGGCTCGCCCGCGGGCCGACCGCTGAGCAGGGCCCTGACCACCGGCTCCGGCACCCCGCAGGCGATGGAGAGCCGCCCGACGTCGAAGACCTCGGCGTGCGGCACACCGAGGCGGTCGGCGAGCGCGGTGACGCGGGCGACGACGGCCGGCAGCTGGGCGGTCGCCGAGGCGCCCGGATCCTCGTAGCCATCCGTCACCGACAGAACTCCTACGTCTCTAGAGGGCTTCAGATGCGTCCGTGCTTCTCACGAGCGATCGCCGTGAACTTCCCGGAGAGTAGCCGGTGTCTCGAACTCACATCCAGGTGTCGCCACAACTGTGGCGAATTTCAGCCGTCAACCGGCATGAAATGCCACGATAGTTGACACGACTCTTGCCGGGGCAGCAGGATCGCATCGCCGCGAGAAAGGCCGCAGAGGCAAGAGGGGTGACCTCCCGATGGCACATCAGGCAGGAGGGCAGCGGCCGGCACCGCGGCCCGTCCCCGAGACCTGCGAGACCCAGGCTTACCTTCAGGACTACGGAGCGCTGCTGGAGTACCTGTCCTGCCCGTCGATGGTCGTGGACCGCCACTGGAACGTGGTCATGGCCAACAGCGCGTTCGAGACACTTTTCCAGGGCGTGCGCCCCCATCCGACGGCCATGCCGGGCGAGAACTTCCTCAGGTTCGTGCTGTTCCACCCCGACGCGGGCGAGGTCCTCGGCGAGCACGAGCCCGGCTGGTGCCTGCCCATGCTGGCCCAGGTCCGGTCCGCCCTGGAGGCGCACGCCCACGACCACGAACTCCAGGCGCTGCGCCGGGACATCGCCCAGGACCCGATCATGGAGGCCGCCTACCGGCAGGGCCTGCCGCACTGGATCCGGTCCGTCGGCGAGGCCGCGACCCGCCTCGACGGCGCCGTACGCCTCCTGCACCACCCGGACCCGCGCCGCGGGCGCACCGAGTGCCGCATCGTGGAGGAGTCCTCGCAGCCGCTGCTGGAACTGGGCTACCGGCGTCTGACGATGATCCTGCGCGACCCGCGCCGGTCCGCCGCTCCGGTGCGCCGGCAGCGCCGCCCGCGGGGTGCCGCCTCGCATCTGACGGTCGTCCCGTCCCCCGGTAACTGACCCGACCACCCCGGCACGTCGCCGTCACTCCGTTACGCAAGCCGCTTGCATCGCTTGCGCTAGGCTTGCGTTCCATGACACGACGACTTGCGGAAGTGGCGAAGAAGGTCGGGGTCAGCGAGGCCACCGTCAGCCGGGTGCTCAACGGCAAGCCCGGAGTCTCCGAAGCCACCCGGCAGGCGGTGCTGACCGCCCTCGACGTCCTCGGCTACGAGCGCCCCACCCAGCTGCGCGGCGAGCGCGCCCGGCTGGTCGGCCTCGTCCTGCCCGAGCTGCAGAACCCCATCTTCCCGGCGTTCGCCGAGGTCATCGGCGGCGCCCTCGCCCAGCTGGGGCTGACCCCGGTGCTGTGCACGCAGACCAAGGGCGGGGTGTCGGAGGCGGACTACGTCGAGCTGCTGCTCCAGCAGCAGGTCTCCGGAGTCGTGTTCGCCGGCGGCCTGTACGCCCAGGCCGACGCGCCGCACGACCACTACCGGCTGCTGGCCGAGCGCAACATCCCGGTGGTGCTGGTCAACGCGGCCATCGAGGACCTCGGCTTCCCGGGTGTGTCCTGCGACGACGCCGTAGCCGTCGAACAGGCCTGGCGGCACCTGGCCTCCCTCGGGCACGAGCGCATCGGCCTGGTCCTCGGCCCCGGTGACCACGTACCGTCGGCCCGCAAACTGGCCGCCGCCCGGGCGGTCGCCGGCGGTCTGCCGGAGGAGTTCGTCGCGCGCGCCATCTTCTCCCTCGAGGGCGGTCACGCCGCCGCCTCCCGGCTCATCGACCGGGGTGTCACCGGCATCATCTGCGCCTCCGACCCGCTGGCGCTCGGCGCCGTCCGGGCCGCCCGCCGCAAGGGGTACGACGTCCCGGGCCGGATCTCCGTCGTCGGCTACGACGACTCGGCGTTCATGAACTGCACCGAGCCCCCGCTGACCACCGTCCGCCAGCCCATCGAGGCCATGGGGCGCGCGGCCGTGGAGCTGCTGAACGCGCAGATCGGCGGCACCGCCGTACCCGCCGAGGAGCTGCTGTTCGAGCCGGAGCTGGTGGTGCGCGGCTCCACCGCGCAAGCCCCGCGCGACTGACCTCCAGAAGATCCATCTATCTGTCAAACAATTGCAGATTCTGCGCGACATATTGCGGACCGCTGTCGGCGGTGCTTGAGTGTGCGGCGCCCACCGCTGCTGCCACGAGTGCCATGAGGGGTCCACCGATGAGAAGCACCGGGTTCCGCCGTACCGTCGTCGCGATCGGCGTCTCTTCCTCGCTCGCCCTCGCCGCCACCGCCTGCGGGTCCGGTGACGGCGGTTCGGCGGGCGGCAGGACGCGCATCACCGTCAACTGCGAGCCGCCGAAGAGCGCCGAGGTGGACCGCGCCTTCTTCGAGGAGGACGTCGCCGCCTTCGAGGAGGCGAATCCGGACATCGACGTCGTCGCGCACGACGCCTTCCCCTGCCAGGACCCGAAGACCTTCGACGCCAAACTGGCCGGCGGCCAGATGGAGGACGTGTTCTACACGTACTTCACGGACGCGCGGCACGTCGTCGACGTCCGCCAGGCCGCCGACCTCACCCCGTACCTCAAGGAACTGAAGCACTACGACAGCGTCCAGAAGCAGCTGCGGGACATCTACACCGTGGACGGCAAGGTCTACGGCATCCCGCGCACCGGCTACTCCATGGGGCTGATCTACCACCGCGGCCTCTTCCGGAAGGCCGGCCTCGACCCCGACAAACCCCCGGCGACCTGGGACGAGGTCCGTGCCGCCGCGAAGAGGATCGCCGCCCTCGGTGACGGCACGGTCGGCTACGCCGACTACAGCGCGCAGAACCAGGGCGGCTGGCACTTCACCGCCGAGCTGTACTCCCAGGGCGGCGACGTCGTCAGCGCGGACGGCAAGAAGGCCACCATCGACACCCCCGAGGGCCGCGCCGTCCTCCAGAACCTGCACGCCATGCGGTGGACCGACGACTCCATGGGCAGCAAGCAGCTCCTCGTCATCAACGACGTGCAGCAGATGATGGGTTCGGGCAAGCTCGGCATGTACCTCGCCGCCCCCGACAACATCCCGATCCTGGTCAAGGAGAAGGGCGGCAGCTACAAGGACCTCGCCCTCGCCCCCATGCCGGGCGGCGAGGCCACCCTCATCGGCGGCGACGGCTACATGTTCAACAAGCACGACACGCCCGCCCAGATCCGCGCCGGCCTGAAGTGGCTCGACCACATGTTCCTCACCCCGGGCAAGGGCTTCCTCGGCGACTACGCGCGCGCCAAGCAGCACGACGCCCCCGTCGGCCTGCCCGAGCCGCGCCTGTTCACCGGCGCCGCCGACGCCACCGACCAGCAGGCCAAGAAGGCCGACGCCAACGTCCCGGTGGAGAACTACCAGGCATTCCTCGACGGCGGCCACAAGCTTCGGTTGAAGATCGAGCCGCCGCACGCCCAGCAGATCTACTCCGTCCTCGACGCCGTCGTCTCCGCCGTCCTGACCAAGAAGGACGCCGACATCGACCAGCTCCTCAAGGAGGCGTCCGGCAAGATCGACAGCATTCTGGCCCGGAGCTGACCGCCATGACGAAGACGGCCGAGCGACGACCCCCGGCACAGGCCACCGTCCACCCGGTCCCGGCACCGCCAGGAGCGGGGGACCGCAGGCGGCGCCGCCTGATCGACCAGGCCAGGGCCTACGGCTTCCTCCTCGGCGGCCTCCTCTGCTTCGCCCTGTTCTCCTGGTACCCGGCGATCCGCGCGGTCGTCATCGCCTTCCAGACCTACACCCCGGGCTCCCCGCCCGAGTGGGCCGGCACCGCCAACTTCACCCGCGTCCTGCACGATCCCGAGTTCACGGCCGCCTGGCGCAACACCCTCACCTTCACCCTGCTGGCCCTCCTCATCGGCTTCGCGATCCCCTTCGTCCTCGCCCTCGTCCTGAACGAACTGCGGCACGCCAAAGCGTTCTTCCGAGTCGTGGTGTATCTGCCGGTGATGATCCCGCCGGTGGTCAGCGCCCTGCTGTGGAAGTGGTTCTACGACCCCGGAGCCGGCCTCGCCAACGAGGCGCTGCGCTTGCTGCACCTGCCCACCTCGAACTGGTCCAACGGCGCCGACACCGCCCTCGTCTCCCTGGTCATCGTCGCCACCTGGGCCAACATGGGCGGCACCGTCCTCATCTACCTGGCCGCACTCCAGTCCGTCCCCGGCGAGCTGTACGAGGCCGCCGAACTGGACGGCGCGAACCTCCTCCAGCGCGTCCGGCACGTCACGGTCCCGCAGACCCGGTTCGTGATCCTGATGCTGATGCTCCTTCAGATCATCGCCACAATGCAGGTGTTCACCGAACCGTTTGTCATCACCGGCGGCGGCCCCGAGAACGCCACCGTCACCGTCCTCTACCTGATCTACAAGTACGCCTTCCTCTACAACGACTTCGGCGGCGCCTGCGCCCTCAGCGTGATGCTCCTGCTGCTGCTCGGCGCCTTCTCCGCCGTCTACCTGCGGCTCACCCGCGGTGAGGAGGACACCGCGTGAGCACCCGCACCCTGGTCTCCCCGGCCACCCTCGCCCGCCCGCGCGGAAAGGCCGTCTACTGGACGGTGTTCACGGCCGTCCTCGTCCTCTTCGCGCTCGCCTTCCTCTTCCCCGTGTACTGGATGGTGACCGGCGCGCTGAAGTCCCCGGACGAGGTGGCCCGCACCCCGCCGACACTCGTACCCGAGCACTGGCACGCCGACGGCTACACCGACGCCTGGGACCTGATGCAGCTCCCGCAGCACCTGGGGAACACGCTCGTCCAGGCGGCCGGCGCCTGGGCCTTCCAGCTGGTGTTCTGCACGGCCGCCGCCTACTCCCTGTCCCGGCTGAAGCCGGCCTTCGGCAAGGTGGTCCTCGGCGGCATCCTCGCCACCCTCATGGTTCCCGCGCAGGCCCTGGTCGTCCCCAAGTACCTGACCGTCGCCGACCTGCCGCTGATCCACACCAGCCTGCTCAACGACCCCCTCGCCATCTGGCTCCCGGCGGTCGCCAACGCCTTCAACCTCTACCTGCTCAAACGGTTCTTCGACCAACTGCCGCGCGAGGTCCTGGAAGCCGCCGAGATCGACGGCGCCGGCAGGCTGCGAACCCTGTGGTCCGTCGTCCTGCCCATGTCCCGGCCGGTGCTCGGCGTGGTGTCGATCTTCGCGCTGGTCGCCGTCTGGCAGGACTTCCTGTGGCCGCTGATGGTCTTCTCCGACACCGCGAAGCAGCCGATCAGCGTGGCCCTGGTCCAGCTGTCGCAGAACATCCAGCTCACCGTGCTCATCGCCGCGATGGTGATCGCCAGCATTCCGATGGTGGCGCTGTTCCTCGTCTTCCAGCGGCACATCATCGCCGGGATCAGCGCGGGCAGCACCAAGGGCTGACGCCCCTCCGACCGACAGAAAGGCAGGAACTGTGGGACACCACTGGTGGCGCTCCGCCGTCATCTACCAGGTGTACGTCCGCAGCTTCGCGGACGGCGACGGCGACGGCACCGGCGACCTCGCGGGCGTCCGCGCCCGGCTGCCGTACCTCGCCGGACTCGGCGTGAAAGCCCTGTGGTTCACGCCGTGGTACGTGTCTCCGATGAAGGACGGCGGCTACGACGTCGCCGACTACCGGGCCATCGACCCGGCCTTCGGCACCCTCGCCGAGGCGGAGAAACTCATCGCCGAGGCCGCCGAGCTGGGCATCCGCACGATCGTCGACATCGTGCCCAACCACGTCTCCGACCAGCACCCCTGGTTCCGGGCCGCGCTGGCCGCCGGTCCCGGCAGCCCCGAGCGCGAGCTGTTCCACTTCCGCCGGGGACGCGGCCCGCACGGCGAACTCCCGCCGAACGACTGGCCGTCCCAGTTCGCCGGGTCCACCGAACCGGTGTGGACCCGCCTGCCCGACGGCGACTGGTACCTGCACCTGTTCACCCCCGAACAGCCCGACCTCAACTGGGCGCACCCGGCCGTCCGCCGGGAGCACGAGGACATCCTGCGCTTCTGGCTGGAGCGGGGCGTCGCCGGCGTCCGGATCGACTCGGCGGCCCTGCTCGCCAAGGACCCGGACCTCCCCGACTTCGCCGCGCACCCGGAGCCGCACCCTTTCCTCGACCGCGACGAACTCCACGACATCTACCGCTCCTGGCGGCGGGTGGCCGACGAGTACGGCGCTGTCTTCGTCGGCGAGGTCTGGCTCCCCGACCCCGAACGCTTCGCCCGCTACCTGCGCCCCGACGAACTCCACACCGCCTTCAACTTCTCCTTCCTGTCCTGCCCCTGGGACGCCGGCCGGCTGCGCGCCGCCATCGACACCACCCTCGCCGAACACGCCCCCGTCGGCGCCCCGGCCACCTGGGTGCTGTGCAACCACGACGTCACCCGCACGGTCACCCGGTACGGCCGCGAGGACACCGCCTTCGACTTCGCCACCAAGGCCTTCGGCACCCCGACGGACCTCGCGCTCGGCACCCGGCGCGCCCGGGCCGCCGCCCTGCTGTCGCTCGCGCTGCCCGGCTCGGTCTACCTCTACCAGGGCGAGGAGCTGGGCCTGCCGGAGGCCGACATCCCGGCCGACCGCGTCCAGGACCCGATGTACTTCCGCTCGCGGGGCGCCGACCCCGGCCGCGACGGCTGCCGGGTGCCGCTGCCCTGGGCCGCCGGACTGCCGCACGCGGGCTTCGGCTCGCGGGAGGAGCCGTGGCTGCCCCAGCCGGCCGGCTGGGCGTCGTACGCGGTCGACCGGCAACAGCGCGACCCCGGCTCCATGCTCTCCCTCTACCGCACGGCCATCGCGCTGCGCCCGCAGTTCGGCGACGGCCCCCTGACCTGGCTGCCCGCCCCCGACGGCGTGCTCGCCTTCTCCCGCGCGGACGGCGTGCTGTGCGTGGTCAACCTCGCGGCCACGCCCGCCGGCCTCCCCGCCCACACCCGGCTCCTGCTCAGCAGCGGCCCGCTGGACAGCACGGGCCGGCTGCCGCGGGACACGGCGGCCTGGCTGCGCGCCTGACCCGCGCCCGCACCCGTCCGGCTGTCCCCGCACGCACCGTTCGCCCTCCCACGCACCCCCGCCACGAAGGGATCAGCACATGCACAGCACCACTGCCAGACATGTCAGGCGCATGCCGGCCATCGGGGCGGTCGCCGCCCTCGCCGCCGGCATGCTCGTCACCGTTGCCCCGGCCGCCCACGCGGCGGCGGGCGCGAGCCTCCCCTTCACCTCCGTGGAGGCCGAGTCGGCGAGCGGCAACGGCACGAGGATCGGCCCCGACTACACGCAGGGCACCCTCGCCTCGGAGGCCTCCGGCCGGCAGGCCGTCCGGCTCTCGGCCGGGCAGCGGGTGGAGTTCACCGTGCCACGCGCCGCCAACGCGCTGAACCTCGCCTACAGCGTCCCGGACGGCCAGTCCGGCGCGCTGAACGTGTACGTCAACGGCACCAGGCTCGCCAGGACCCTGCCGGTGACCTCCAAGTACTCCTACATCGACACCGGCTGGATCCCCGGCGCCAAGACGCACCACTTCTTCGACAACACCCGGCTGTTGCTCGGGCAGAACGTCCAGGCCGGCGACAAGGTGGCCGTCGAGGCGGCCGGCGTCCAGGTCACCGTCGACGTCGCCGACTTCGAGCAGGTCGCCCCGGCCGCCGCCCAGCCCGCCGGTTCGGTGTCCGTCGTCTCCAAGGGCGCCGACCCCAGCGGCAACGGCGACTCCACCCAGGCCTTCCGGGACGCCATCGCCGCCGCCCAGGGCGGCACCGTGTGGATCCCGCCGGGCGACTACCGCATCACCTCCTCCCTGAGCGGCGTACAGAACGTCACCCTCCAGGGCGCCGGCAGCTGGCACTCGGTCGTGCACACCTCCCGCTTCGTCGACCAGTCCGGCTCGGCGGGCAACGTGCACATCAAGGACTTCGCGGTCATCGGCGAGGTCACCGAACGCGTCGACTCCAGCCCCGACAACTTCGTCAACGGCTCCCTGGGCCCGAACTCCTCGGTCTCCGGCATGTGGATCCAGCACCTCAAGGTCGGCCTCTGGCTGACGGGCGACAACGACAACCTGGTGGTGGAGAACAACCGCATCCTCGACACCACCGCCGACGGCCTCAACCTCAACGGCACGGCGAAGGGCGTCCGCGTCCGTGACAACTTTTTGCGCAACCAGGGCGACGACTCCCTCGCCATGTGGTCGCTGTACTCCCCGGACACCGACTCCAGCTTCGAGAACAACACCATCGCGCAGCCCAACCTCGCCAACGGCATCGCGATCTACGGCGGCACCGACATCGCCGTACGCAACAACCTGGTCTCCGACACCAACGCCCTCGGCAGCGGCATCGCGATCTCCAACCAGAAGTTCATGGACCCCTTCCACCCGCTCGCCGGCACCATCACGGTCGACGGCAACACGCTGGTGCGCACCGGTGCCATGAACCCCAACTGGGGCCACCCGATGGGCGCCCTGCGCGTCGACTCCTACGACAGCGCCATCAACGCGACGGTCAACATCACCAACACGACGATCACCGACAGCCCGTACAGCGCCTTCGAGTTCGTCTCCGGCGGCGGGCACGGCTACCCGGTGAAGAACGTCAACGTCACCGGCGCGACCGTGAAGAACACCGGTACGGTCGTGGTCCAGGCCGAGGCGCAGGGCGCGGCGACCTTCAAGAACGTCACCGCCACCCAGGTCGGCGCGGCCGGCGTCTACAACTGCCCCTTCCCTGCGAACTCCGGCTCCTTCGCCCTCACCGACGGCGGCGGCAACTCCGGCTGGGCGAGCACCTGGTCGGACTGCTCCACCTGGCCGCAGCCCGGACAGGGCAACCCCGAGCCCGACCCGAACCGCAACCTCGCCAAGGGCCGCCCGGCCACCGCGACCGGCTCCCAGGACGTCTACACCCCCGGCAAGGCCGTCGACGGCGACGCCAACTCCTACTGGGAGTCCGCCAACAACGCCTTCCCGCAGTCCTGGACGGTCGACCTCGGCTCGTCCTACGCCGTGCGCCGCCTGGTGCTGAAGCTGCCGCCGTCCGCCGCCTGGGGCGCCCGTACCCAGACCATCACGGTGCTCGGCAGCACCGACGGCTCCGGCTACGCGACCGTCGTCGGCGCCCAGGGCTACCGCTTCGACCCGGCCACCGGCAACACCGCGACCGTCTCCCTGCCCAGCGGCACCAACCTGCGCTACCTGCGCCTGAGCGTCAGCGCCAACACGGGCTGGCCGGCCGGGCAGTTCAGCGAGGTGGAGGCGTACCCGACCGCCTGACCGGGGCCGTTCGCCGCCGCGTCACCGGGGTACGGGTCCCGGTGACGCGGCACCACGCGTACCGTCGAGTTTCATATGAGCGCCACCAGACCCTTCCCTGACGTTTGCTGCTCTTGGAACACTCGCTCCGCGCAGATTCCGTCATCTGACGGCATCGGCAACGTCAGGATGAGAGGACC
This sequence comes from Streptomyces sp. NPDC028928, assembly GCF_055564915.1. Classification (NCBI taxonomy): domain Bacteria; kingdom Bacillati; phylum Actinomycetota; class Actinomycetes; order Kitasatosporales; family Streptomycetaceae; genus Streptomyces; species Streptomyces sp. NPDC028928. The sequence continues at coordinate 80,019 of NZ_JBVHVI010000010.1, read as the reverse complement.
CTCACTCATGCCCGAAGTCAACCGTCGGCGCTTCCTCCAACTCGCCGGCGCCACGACGGCGTTCTCCACGCTGTCCGGCAGCATCCAGCGCGCGGCCGCCCTGCCCGCCCACTACCGCACCGGATCGGTGGACGATGTCGAGCACATCGTCGTCCTGATGCAGGAGAACCGTTCCTTCGACCACTACTTCGGCTCGCTCCGAGGAGTCCGCGGCTTCGGCGACCCCCGCCCGGTCACCCAGAACGGCAGGTCCGTCTGGAAGCAGTCCGACGGCACCAAGGACGTCCTGCCGTTCCACCCCGACGCCGACGACCTGGGCCTGGCCTTCATCCAGGACCTCCCGCACGGCTGGAACGACGGCCACACCGCGTTCCACGGCGGCAAGTACGACAAGTGGGTGCCGGCGAAGTCCGCGACGACGATGGCGTACCTGACGCGCGACGACATCCCCTTCCACTACGCGCTCGCGGACGCCTTCACCATCTGCGACGCCTACCACTGCTCGCTCATCGGCTCCACCGACCCCAACCGCTACTACATGTGGACGGGGTACACCGGCAACGACGGCACGGGCGGCGGCCCGGTCCTCGGCAACGACGAGAAGGGCTACGGCTGGACGACGTACCCCGAGCGCCTGGAGCGGGCCGGGGTCTCCTGGAAGATCTACCAGGACGTCGGCGACGGCCTCGACGCGAACGGCTCCTGGGGCTGGATCAACGACGCCTACCGCGGCAACTACGGCGACAACTCGCTCCTCTACTTCAACCAGTACCGGGGCGCCAAGCCCGGCGACCCGCTGTACGACAAGGCCCGCACCGGCACCGACGCCCGCAAGGGCGAGGGCTTCTTCGACCAGCTGAAGGCGGACGTCCGGGCGGACCGGCTGCCCCAGGTCTCCTGGATCGTCGCCCCCGAGGCCTTCACCGAGCACCCTAACTGGCCCGCCAACTACGGCGCCTGGTACATCTCCCAGGTCCTGGACGCGCTGACCGCCAACCCCGACGTGTGGGCGAAGACCGCGCTGTTCATCACCTACGACGAGAACGACGGCTTCTTCGACCACGTCATCCCGCCCTACCCGCCGGCCTCCGCCGCCCAGGGCAGGTCGACGGTGGACCCCGCCCTGGACCTGTTCAAGGGCGACAGCAGCCATGTCGCCGGCCCCTACGGCCTCGGCCAGCGGGTGCCGATGCTGGTCGTCTCCCCCTGGAGCAAGGGCGGCTACGTCTGCTCCGAGACCCTCGACCACACCTCGATCATCCGGTTCATCGAGCGACGTTTCGGCGTCCGGGAGCCGAACATCTCGCCCTGGCGGCGCGCCATATGCGGCGACCTGACCAGCGCCTTCGACTTCTCCCGCAAGGACACCGCGCCGGCCCTGCTGCCCTCCACGGCCGGCTACCAGCCGAAGGACCACGACCGCCACCCGGACTACGTGCCCAAGCCGCCCGCCCACCCCTCCCTGCCCACACAGGAGCCCGGCAGCCGGCCCACCCGCCCGCTGAAGTACGCCCCCGTCGTGGACGGCTCGGCGGACACCGCGGCCGGCAGGTTCACGCTCACGTTCGCCTCGGGGGCGTACGCGGGCGCGGCCTTCCTCGTCACGTCCAACAGCCGCACCGACGGCCCCTGGACCTACACCACCGAGGCCGGCAGGACGCTCTCGGACACCTGGAACTCGGTCTACTCCGGCGGCAACTACGACCTCGCCGTGCACGGCCCCAATGGCTTCCTGCGCGTCTTCAAGGGCCGCAACAAGGTCGCCGGGCCCGAGGTCACCGCCCGGCACGCGGGCGACGACATCGAACTCACCTTCACCAACAAGGGCTCCGGCACGGTGAGGCTGAAGCTGACCGACGGCTACGGCGCCGGCCCGGTCACCGTGACGGTGCGGCCCGGCGCGACCGTGAAGCAGACCGTGAGCCTCGCGGCGAGCAAGCGCTGGTACGACCTGACCGTCACCTCCGACGCCGACCCGGCCTTCCTGCGCGGCTTCGCCGGGCACGTGGAGAACGGACGGCCCGGCGTCAGTGACCCGGCGATCGTCACGGGGTGAACGAGCGATGAACACCGCTCCGTGCGGACTGGTCAGGTACCGGTCAGCTCAAGGTAGTGTGCCCCGGTGACCACGCAATCGAACACTCCTGCAGGCTGGTACCCGGATCCGCACGGGGCGGCGCAGACGCTCCGCTACTGGGACGGCACGCAGTGGACCGAGCACACCAACCCCGCCCAGCAGCCCGCCGGGCAGGTTCCGCCGCAGCAGGCACCCTTCCCGCAGCAGCAGGCCGGCGACGCCAAGGTGCAGCGCCAGGTGCAGAAGCAGGCCGGCGTCACGGCCGGCGGGCCCGGCGGCGGCACCCTCTTCACCGAGCCCGTCCTGGTCGTGAACCAGAAGGCCAAGCTGATCGAGCTGACCAACGAGTACAAGGTCATGGATCAGAGCGGCCGGGAGATCGGCTCGGTCACCCAGGTCGGGCAGGGCATCCTGCGCAAGATCCTGCGCTTCGTCTCCAGCCTGGACCAGTTCCTCACCCACAAGCTGGAGATCCGCGACGCCTACGGCCAGCCGCAGCTGCTGCTGACCCGGCCCGCGAAGATCTTCAAGTCCCGGGTGATCGTGACCCGCCCGGACGGCTCGCCGGTCGGCGAGATCGTCCAGAAGAACATGATCGGCAAGATCAACTTCGCGATGATGGCGAACGGCCAGCAGGTCGGCGCGATCAAGGCGGAGAACTGGCGGGCCTGGAACTTCGCGATCGTCGACCACGCGGACAACGAGGTCGCCCGGATCACCAAGACCTGGGAAGGCCTCGCCAAGACGCTCTTCACGACCGCGGACAACTACGTCCTGCAGATCCACTACCAGCTGCCCGAGCCGCTGCTGAGCCTCGTGGTGGCCACGGCGCTGACCGTGGACACCGCCCTCAAGCAGGACGCCCGCGGCTGGGGCTGACCGGCACGGCGGTACGGCGACGGGGGGGGGGGGCCGCGGAATGCGTTTCCGCACCGGACGCCGCCACGGGGGGGCCCCACGGCGGCAGGGGGCCGGGGTTGTCTCGCTTGTGCTGCGGCAGCAACGGCGTCT
>NZ_JBVHVI010000010.1:0-76921 GCF_055564915.1 Streptomyces sp. NPDC028928 | reverse complement strand
TTCGGTCGCACCGCCGCTTCCACTACACCCCCCGCCCACACCGACCCCCTGCGGGCGGCCCCTCCCCCCCCCCCCCACGGCACCCCCCCCCCCCCCCCCCCCCCCCCCCCCCCCCCCCCCCCCCCGCCGCCGTGTGCGGTCACAGTGCCGTGAGGTGCCCGGGCTGGTCCGGCTGCCGCGGCAGCAGCACCGGTTCCGTGGTCGCCGTACCCGGCTCCAGCGCCAGCACGGCCGCCACCGGGTGCGCGTCGTGCGCGTCCTGGCCGCCGGGCTCGGGTGCCGCCCGGGTGAGCAGCACCACGCCCCAGGAGGCCAGCCCCGCGCCGGCCAGGGCCAGCAGCACCCCGCCCGCGCCGCCCTGCAGGCCCTGCCCCAGCAGGGTCAGGCCGATCACCGCGGCGGCCACCGGGTTGGCGAGCGTGACCACGGCGAGCGGCGCGCCGAGGCCGCCGCGGTAGGCCGTCTGGGAGAGCAACAGCCCGCCGACCGCGAACGCGGCGACGAGCACGGCGACCACGATCACCTCGGCGCTCAGCACCGGGCCCGAGCGGTCCGTGGCCGCCACGGTCACCGTCTGGGTGAGCGCGGAGGCCACACCGGAGGCGAAGCCGGACGCGGTCGCGTGCCTCAGGCCCGGCCGGGCGCCGGGCCAGGACAGCAGACCGATCGCGGCGGCGGTCGTCCCCGCGACCACCAGGGCCTCGGTCAGCGACAGCACCCGCGCGGGCGCCGGACCGGAGGCGCTGACCAGCAGTGCGGCGAGTCCGAGCAGGGTCAGTGCCGTACCCCGCCACTCCACCGCGCTGACCCGCCGCCCGGCCGCCCGCGCGCCCAGCGGCACGGCCGCGACCAGGGTGAGCGCGCCCAGCGGCTGTACGACGGTCAGCGGGCCGTACTTCAGGGCGACGACGTGCAGCAGCGCGGCGGCGGCGTTCAGCCCGACCGCCGACCACCAGGCGCCGGTGCCCAGCAGCCGCAGCAGACCGGTGCCGGCGCTGCGCGAGGCCAGGCGTTCCTGGGCGACGGCGGCCAGCGCGTAGGCGACGGCCGACACCAGTGACAGGCCGAGGGCGGACAGGGCGGCGGCGTTCACCGGCCCGCTCCCGCCAGGACGGGCTCGCGGGTGAGGGGCCGGCCGGTGCCGCGCCCCGCCGTGGTGGCGGTGCCCTGCGGCGGAGGGATGACCGCCAGGGCGACGCCGAGCATGGCCGTCGCGGCGATCGCGTCGAGCCAGTAGTGGTTCGCCGTGCCCACGATCACCAGCAGGGTGATCAGCGGGTGCAGCAGCCACAGCCCGCGCCACCGGGACCGGGTGGCCGCGATCAGGCCGATCGCCACCATCAGCGCCCAGCCGAAGTGCAGCGAGGGCATCGCCGCGAACTGGTTGGACAGGTGGTCGCTGGACGGCGGGCCGTACACGGACGGGCCGTAGACCTGGGCGGTGTCCACCAGGCCCGTCCCCGTGAGCATCCGCGGCGGGGCCAGCGGGAAGGTGAACGGCAGTACCAGGGCGGCCGTGGTGACGACCGCGAGGACCCGGCGGGCCCAGACGTAGTGCGCGGGGCGCCGCAGATACAGCCAGACCAGGAAGGCGAGCGTGGCCGGGAAGTGGACGGTCGCGTAGTAGGTGTTCGCCAGGTGGACGAGGGTGTCGCCGTGCAGCAGTGCGGACTGCACGGCGGTCTCGTGGGGGAGGTCCACGGCCCGCTCCAGGTGCCAGACCCGACGGGCGTTGCGGAAGGCGTCCGCGGTGTGGCCGGTGGCCAGCAGGCGGCCGAGTTTGTAGACCAGGAAGAGCCCGGCGACCAGCAGGAACTCACGTATCAGGGGCGGGCGTACCGGGCTGTCCGATTCCGCTTCCGCCCCCGCAGGCTCGGTTCGGGCATTCATCCCCCGGCCCCTTCGCTGACGGTGGTGCGTGGTGCGTGTGGTGGTGCGTGCGCGCCCCGGCTCGGTGCCGGAACTCATCGATACGTTGCCGTACCGATACGCCAGTGTACCGATACGGTCGAGTACCGGTACACTGGCGTACCGATTGATCTGAGCCACACTGGAACAAGCACGAGTCACGAGTGAGGGGAGGCAGCGCATGACGTCGCAGGCCGCGGAGGGACCGGGGACGGTCGTCACCTCGCGCCGCTCCAAGATCACGCCGGAGCGTGAGCGGGAGTTCTTCGACGCCGTGCTGGAACAGATCCGCGAGTGCGGCTACGACTCCGTCACCATGGAGGGCGTCGCCGCCAGCACCCGGTGCAGCAAGTCCACGCTCTACCGGCAGTGGAAGACCAAGCCGCAGTTCGTCGCGGCCGCGCTGCGCGCCAGCCGCCGGGTGCGGTTCGCCGGCATCGACACCGGATCGCTCGCCGAGGACCTGCGCCAGGCCGCGCGGGCCGCGGGCGACTGGTCCGGCAAGGACACCCGGCTGCTGCAGGCGCTCGGGCACGCGGTGACGTCCGACCAGGAGCTGGCCAAGGCGCTGCGCGAGGCGCTGGTGCACCCGGAGATCGCCGCGCTGGAGGAGATGCTCGCCCGCGGGGTCGCCCGCGGCGAGGTCCGGGAGGGCCACCCCGCGCTGGAGTACATCCCGGCGATGATGTTCGGCGTCCTGCGCGTGCGGCCGGTGCTCAACGGGCAGTACGCCGACGCCGACTACCTGGTCCGGTTCGTGGAGTCCGCCGTGCTGCCCGCGCTCGGACTGAGATGAGACCCAGGCCGCCGTCCACGGGATGACTGGACGGTGACCTGCCCGCGCCGCACCGTGGGGACGGGGGCGGCGCGCACCCCCCGGCCGGGTGGGGTTCCCCTTGAGCGGAGGGGAATCCCACCCGGCCGATCCGTGTCCGGACGTACCTCAGACGTCCTGGCCGTTCCCGCCGCCGGACGAGACCGCGATCCCCTTCAGGATCTCGTCCATGACCGACAGCTTCTGCCCGGCGTCGATCCCGAAGCGGACCACCACCATCTGCCGGGCCCGGTTGGGGGAGGGGAAGGCGACCGACTCGACATAGCCGTCGGCGCCCTTGCTGGTGACCGCCTTCCAGCGCACCAGGTAGCCCTTCTGTCCGGCCACCGTCACCGCCTCGGAGGCCAGCACCTCGTGCGAGGTGATGCTGCCGTAGGTGGTGCCGCCGTACGACTGCTTGGCGTTGGCCGCGATGTCCGCCTTCGCGACCTCCTCGGCCGTGTCGCCCTTGGTGCCCAGCGCCGTCGCCGGTGCCGTGTAGGCGCCACCCGCGGTACACGTCTGCTCCGGGTCGCCCGGGCACGTGTAGGTGTCGTCGGACGTCACCCCCGCGCCGAAGTCGATCGCCTGCCCGGTCCACCCCTGCGGCACCGGCAGGCTGATCCCGTTGACCGCGTCCGTCACCGAGCCGCCGCCCTTGACCTTCGGCGCATCGGACTGCCCGGGGGACGGCGAGGCCCCGCCGGACCCACCGCTTCCGCCTGGGCCCCCGGAACCGCCGCCGGGTCCGCCGGACGACCCGCCCCGGCCGCCGTCCTGCCCGCCGCCCGGCCCCTGCGACGAGCCCGCGCGGTCGTCGCCGCCGCCGTCCTTGGTGAGGGCGTACACGCCCACCGCGATGCTCGCCAGGACCGCGGCCGTCACCGCGACGGCTATGCCCGTGCGCAACCCCCGCCGGGACGGGGCCGGCGGCGCGGCGGGATACGCCGGCTGGCCCGGCTGGCCCGGATACGCCGGGTACGCGCCGTACCCCGCCGGAGCCGAGGGGGCGGGCCCGGCCGGGGGACCCCAGGCGGCGGCCGTGCCGGCGGGGCGGGTCTGGTCCGTCCAGGCCTTGCCGTCCCACCAGCGCTCGGTGGGCGGACCGTCGTTCGTCTGCCCGGGGTCGGGGTACCACCCGGGGGGAGTCACCTGCGTCATGCCCCCACCGTATGAGGCATCGGTGAAAGAGCGATGAGAGGATCCGGCGCCAACGGCGCAAACCGGAACATCCTGCCCCGAATTTCTCCCGGACGCCCGGTCGCGGCCGCAGTTGACACTCCGTCCGCTGGTCGCGCGGGCGTGCGCGTCGCCTGCCCGCACCCTGTTTCACCCGGGCGGGCAACAGCTGCCACGACCGGCCACCGAAGGCCCCACCGGACGGCTACGCTCGGGACCTGTACGTCATTCGGGCGACCTGGGGAGGTAACGGGATGACGGAGGGACGGCCGCCGGCGGCCGGCTCGGCTTCCCTGTGGGAGCGGGACGCCGAGATCGCCACCATCGCGCAGGCACTCGACGTGCTGTGCGCCGACCAGTCGTCCGCGGGGAGCCTGCTGGTCCTCCGCGGCGAGGCCGGACTCGGCAAGACCGCGCTGCTGGCCGAGACCCGCCGCATCGCCGAACGCCGCGGCTGCACCGTCTGGTCCGCCCGCGGCGCCGAGACCCTGAAGTCGGTCCCGTTCCACGTCGTACGGCAGCTGCTCCAGCCGGCGCTGCTGTCGTTACTCCCCGAGGAGGCCCGCGAGTACCTCGGCGACTGGTACGACATCGCCGGCCCGGCCCTCGGCATAGCGGACCCGCAAGGGGACAAGGCCGACCCGCAGTACGTCTGCGACGGACTCGTCGCCGCGGTGCGCCGGCTCTCCCGCCGCCAGTGGCCGCTGGTGCTCCTCCTGGACGACGCGCACTGGGCCGACCAGGAGACCCTGCGCTGGCTCGCCGCGTTCGCCGAGCGCCTGGACGACCTCTCCGTCCTGGTCGTGGTCGCCCGCCGTCCCGGCGAGGTCAGCGGTGAGAGCGCCCGCCTGCTCGACGCGGTCGCCGCCGACGCGGGCCGCCCCGTCCACACCCTCAGCGCCCTCACCCCGGACGCCACCGCCGGGCTCACCCGCGCCACCCTCGGCCGGCACGCCGACGACCCGTTCTGCCGCGAGGTCTGGGCCGTCACCGGCGGCAACCCCTACGACACCGTCGAACTCCTCGCCAAGGTGCAGGACAGCGAACTCCAGCCGGTCGAGGCGCGGGCCGGAGAGCTGCGCGCGCTCAACCGCGCGGCCCGCGGCGGCGGACTGGTCGACCGGCTCAAGGGCCTCGGCCTGGAGGCCACCCGGTTCGCCTGGGCCGCCGCCATCCTCGGCACCGGCATCACCGTCGACATGGTCGCCCGCCTCGCCACCATGAACGACGAACTCGCCCGCAGCTGCGCCGACCTGCTGTGCACCGCCCGCATCCTCACCGAACCCGAACCGGCCCCCGGCGCCGAACGCGCCGCGGGCGAGCTGGAGTTCGTCCACCCGCTCATCGCCACCGCCGTCTACAACTCCATCCCGCCCGGCGTGTGCACCGCCATGCACGGCGTCGCCGCGCAGATCATCACCGAGCTGGGCCGCGGCGCCGCCGAGGCCGCCCGGCACCTGCTGAAGGTGCACCCGGACGACGACGAGGAACTGGTCGAGCAGCTGCGCGAGGCCGCCCGCGAGCACCTCGCCGTCGGCGCGCCCGACGCGGCCCGCCGCTGCCTGGAACGCGCCCTCGAGGAGCCGCCCCGCCCCGAGGTGCACGCGCGCGTCCTGTACGAACTGGGCTGCGCCACCCTCCTGACCAACCCCGCGGTCACCACCGACCACCTGCAGAGCGCCCTCGCCATGCCCGGCCTCGACGGGGACGACCGGGTGAACGCCGTCGTCCGCCTCTCCCAGGCCCTGCTCCACAACGACCAGCTGGAGGAGGCCGTCCGCACGGTCGAGGCCGAGGCCGCCCGGCACGAGGCGGGCCCCGTCCGGATGCGGCTCCAGGCCTTCCAGTTCATGTGGGAGGGCATCCACGGCGAGACCGTCTCCCCGGCCCGCTCCCGCCGCCTCGCCGAACTGGCGGACACCTGCACCGGCCGCGACAACGCCGAACGCGCCCTGCTGATCCTGCGCGGCTTCGACGCGATGACCCACGGCGAGAGCGCCGACGAGGTCCTCGAACTGTGCGACCGCGCCCTCGTCAACGGCCGCCTCGCGCCCGGCCTCGGCTGGACCGACCCCGAGTGGGGCATGGAACTGCTGATGATGCTCGGCAGCGCGTACGCCTACGCCGACCGGCTCGACCGCGCCGAGAGCCTGTTCGCCGAGGCCCGGCGCGTCTACACCGCGGCCGGCTGGCGCGGCGGCCATCTCTCCCTGGCCAACGCCTTCCTCGGGCTCGCCTACCGCCGACAGGGCCGGCTCCGCGACGCCGAGTCCACCCTGCGCGAGGCCCTGGTCCTCGCCGAGCGCGTCGGCCGCCGCCTGCCGCTGTACTGGTCGGCGACCTGCGGACTGGTCGACACCCTGCTGGCCCGGGGCCGGTTCGAGGAGGCCTGGTCGGTCGCCGAACAGTACGGTTTCGCACCGCCGTACCCGTCCACCATCGTGCTGCCCGACATCCGCTCCGTGCGCGGCCGGCTGCTGCTCGCCGTCGGCCGCACCGAGGAGGGCATCAACGAACTGGAGGCCGCCGAGAAGACCGCCGCCTCCCGCGGCGGCCACAACCCGGTCCTCGCACCCTGGTCCATCGACCTCGCCAAGGCCCTCGCCGGCCAGGACCCGGCCCGGGCCGCCCAGCTCGCGGCCGACGCCCGCCGGCAGGCCGAGCGGTTCGGCACGGACACCGCCATCGGCGAGGCCCTGCGCTGTGCCGCCGCCCTGGAGACGGGCCGGCAGGCGGTCCAGCTCGCCGCCCGCGCCGTCACCTACCTGGAGGCCTCACCCTGCCAGTACGAGCACGCGGCGGCCCGCGTGGAGTACGGCATCGCCGCCCGCTCGGTCGCGGAACTGGGCCGCGGCCTGGACCTCGCCAAGGCCTGCGGCGCGGAGGGGCTCGTGGCCCAGGCGCGGGAGGTGCTGGAGACGGGGCGCGGGCTGCACTGAGCCGGTGCCCTCCGGCGTCACCTGCCCAGCAGCTGCTCCGTCACCGCCACCGGCCGCTCGCGCACCCGGGAGTCGTACGCCGACTCGTGCGCCCGCGCCGACCGGGTCCCGCCGTACCAGCCGCCGCTGCCCGTCTCCCGCACACCCGGGCGCCCGGTGCGTGCTGCCGCCGAGGGTGCGACCAGCGGGGTCACCCTCGGCCCGGCTCCTCCTCGGCGAGCACCCGCTGGGCCGTCGCGAACGCCGCGTTGGCGGCCGGCACCCCGCAGTACACGGCGGTGTGCAGCAGCACCGCGCCGATCTCCTCCGGCGTCAGCCCGTTTCGGCGGGCGGCGCGGACGTGCATCGCCAGTTCGTCGTGGTGCCCGTGCGCGACCAGCGCGGTCAGCGTGATCATGCTGCGCTCGCGGCGGGACAGCGTCGGATCGGTCCAGATCTCGCCCCAGGCATAGCGGGAGACGAAGTCCTGGAAGCGGGCCGTGAACGGGGTCTGCCGGGCCTGCGCGCGGTCCACATGGGCATCGCCCAGCACCTCCCGGCGCACCGCCATCCCGCTCGCCGCCGGCCCGTCGAGCTGGGTGCGCAGCGCGGTCAGCACGGCCCGCGGGCACTGCGCCGGTGCCAGATGGGAGGCACCGGGCAGCTCCACCAGCGTCGCCGCCGGCACCGCGTCGGCGATCTCCCGCAGATGCGCGGGCGGGGTCGCGGGGTCCTGTCGGCCCGCCACCAGGAGCGTCGGTACGGTGATGTCGCCGAGCCGGTCGCGCAGGTCGAACGTGGCGAGCGCGTCGCAGCAGGCGGCGTACGCCTCCGGGTCGGCCTCCCGGTGGTCGCGGACCAGCCCGGGCACGCTGAACCCGGGCGTGAACCAGCGTGCGTCGGCGCTGTCCGCCAGCCTGTCCAGGCCCTCGCGGCGCACCCGGTCCGCCCGCTCCCGCCAGGGCGCCTCGCCGCCGAAGTGGGCGGAGGAGCACAGCACGGCCAGCGAGGACAGCCGCCCGGGGTGGTGGACGGCCAGGTGCAGGCCGACGGCGCCGCCGAGGGACACGCCCGCGTACGCGAACCGGTCGATGCCGAGGGCGTCGGCCAGCTCCAGCACCAGCGCGGCCAGCTCGCCGACGGTCGCGCCCGGCCGGATCAGGTCCGCCGCCGAACCGCCGTGCCCGGGCAGGTCCCAGCGGATCACCCGGTGGGCCGTGGACAGCTCGGGCGCCACCCGGTCCCACAGGGCGAGGGAGGTGCCGAGCGAGGGACCGAGCAGCAGCGGGGGAGCGGAAGCCGGGCCTTCTTCCAGGTGGTTGAGGAGTTTCGCGGTCAAGGTCGCTCCAGGGCACGGTCGGTGAGGGTTCCGGCGAAACCGGTGTAGCGGGCGGGGTCGACGAGGTCGTCCAGGTCGACGTCCTTCACCTCGGGTTGTTCGCCGAGGAGGTCCCGCAGCGGGCGCTCCTCCTCGGGGGCGCGGCGGGCCAGTTCGGTGAGCAGCTCCTTGGCGCGGGCGCGGCCGAGGACGGGCGTGAGGGCGGCGGACAGCCGTTCGGAGACGATCAGACCCCGGGTGAGGCCGAGGTTCCGGTGCATCGCGGCCGGGTGCACGCGCAGCCCCTCGGCCAGCTCGGCCGCGTGCGAGGCCGCGCCGCCGACCAGCCGGAGCAGGTCGCGCAGCGGCTCCCACTCGGCGTGCCAGGCGCCGGCCGGCCGCTCGTCCTCGGCGACGAGGGAGCCGTACAGCGTGGCCGCGAGCTGGGGGGCGCGCCGGGCGGCGGCCACGAGGAGCGTGGAGCGCACCGGGTTCGCCTTGTGCGGCATGGCCGACGAGCCGCCGCCGCTGCCCTCGCTCACCTCGCCGGTCTCGGTGCGCGACAGGGTCAGGACGTCCACGGCCAGCTTCCCCAGTACCCCCGCCGTGAACGCCAGGCAGCCCGCCAGGTCCGCGACCGGAGTGCGCAGCGTGTGCCAGGGCAACGCCGGTGCGGCGAGCCCGAGTTCACGGGCGTAGGCCTGCGTCAGGCGGGCCGGGTCCTCGGCGCCGAACTCGTGGAAGGCGGCCAGGGTTCCGGCGGCGCCGCCGAGCTGGGCGGGGAGCGCGTCCCGTACCCGGGTGACGCGGTCGCGGGCGTCCAGGACCAGCGAGCGCCAGCCGGCCGCCTTCAGCCCGAACGTCGTCGGTACGGCGTGCTGGGTGAGCGTCCGCCCGGGCATCGCCGTATCGCGGTGCGCGGCGGCGAGGGCGGCCAGCGCCCGCTCGGTCCGGCCGAGATCGGCGAGGGCCGGCCCCAGGGCGCGCACGGCGACCAGCATCGTCGCCGTGTCCATGATGTCCTGGCTGGTGGCACCCCGGTGGACATACGGGCCGTACTCCTCGCCGACCGCCGCCGTCAGGTCGGCGACCAGCGGGATGACCGGGTTGCCGCCGGCCGGGGTGCGGGCCGCCAGGGAACGGATGCCGAACCGGGCCGGGTCGGCCGCCTCGGTGACCGCCGCCGCGGCCCCGGCCGGGGCGAGCCCCAGCGCGGTCTGCGCCCGCGTCAGCGCGGCCTCGGCGTCGAGCAGCGCCCGCAGGTACGCGTGGTCACTGGTCTCGGAGGCGGCGCCCGAGAGCCCCCACTCGGGGGCGAGCAGGCCGGTGTCGGCGTAGGGGGGAGACGCAAAGGTCACTGGAACTCCAGGAAGACCGTCTCGCCTTCACCCTGAAGGCGGATGTCGAAACGGTAGGTGCCGTCCGACTCCTCGCCCGCGATCAGCGTGTCGCGCCGCTCACCCACCTGGGTGAGCAGAGGGTCGGCGGCCAGCGCGGCCTCGTCGCCCGGGAGGTAGATCCGGGTGAACAGGTGGACGAGCAGGCCGCGCGCGAAGACACAGACACCGAGGTACGGCGCGCTGCGGCCGCGGGCGCCGGGCCGCAGGGTGCGCGCGTACCAGTGGCCGTTCGCGTCGGTCTGGACGCGGCCCCAGCCGGTGAACTCCACGCCGTTGCGGCCCAGATGGCCGCCGCCGGCCGGGTCGCGCCGCATGGAGCCGTCCACCCGCGGCACCGTGCCGTCGGGGCGCGGCCCCCACAGCTCGATCAGCGCGTCGGGCAGCGGGTCGCCCGCGCCGTCGAGGACGTGGCCGTGCACGGTGATCGTGTCGGGGTGGCCCAGCGGCGCTATGTCCTCGCCGCCGCGGAACGGCAGCGCGTAGCCGTAGAACGGGCCGACCGTGTGGGACGGGGTGGGCAGCACCTGGTCCGCGCTGCTCGTGTCGGTGATCGTCATGGCGGTCAGCGTCCTTCTTCCGTCCAGGTGGCGGCCGGGCCGTCCAGCACGATGTCCCAGTGGTAGCCGAGGGAGAACTCCGGCACCGACAGGCCGTGGTCGTAGGTGGCGACCAGCCGCTGCCGGGCCGCGTCGTCCGTCACCGACTGCAGGATCGGGTCGTACGGGAAGAGCGGGTCGTTCGGGAAGTACATCTGCGTCACCAGCCGCTGGGTGAACGCCGTCCCGAACACCGAGAAGTGGATGTGGGCCGGGCGCCAGGCGTTCACGTGGTTGCGCCACGGGTAGGGGCCCGGCTGGATGGTGGTGAAGTGGTAGCGGCCCTCGGCGTCGGTGAGGGTGCGGCCGACGCCGGTGAAGTTCGGGTCCAGCGGGGCGTCGTGCTGCTCGCGCCGGTGGGCGTAGCGGCCGGCCGAGTTCGCCTGCCAGATCTCGACCAGCTGGCCGCGCACCGGGCGCCCGTGCCGGTCCAGCAACCGCCCGGAGACGGTGATCCGCTCGCCGATCGGCTCCCCGGTGTGCTGCCGGGTGAGGTCGTTGTCGACCGCGGTGAGGTCGCGGTCCCCGAAGGCGGGGGAGTGCAGCTCCACCATGTCCGGGTCCTTGCTCGTGTCGATCGCCACCAGGGGCTGCTTCGGGTGGCGCAGCACGGAGGAGCGGTAGGGCGCGTAGTCGCGGCGGGGGTGGTGCTCGACGGGGCCGCCGTCGGCCACGCGCTTGTCGTACGCGGCGCGCTCGGCGGCGATTTCCTGGTCGATGTCCTGCTGGGTGAGAGCCATGGGGTGTCTGATGCTTCCTTGGCGACGTGGCGACGGAAGGGGATTTCCTCAGCGTTCGAGGACGAGGGCGAGGCCCTGGCCCACGCCGATGCAGAGGGTGGCCACGCCGGTGCCGGAGCCGCGGCGGGCGAGCTGGTGGGCGACGGTCCCGGCGAGGCGGGCACCGGAGGCGCCGAGGGGGTGGCCGAGGGCGATCGCGCCGCCCTGAGGGTTGAGGACGGCCGGGTCGAACGCGGGCCACTCGGCGAGGCAGCCGAGGACCTGGGCGGCGAAGGCTTCGTTCAGCTCCAGGACCGACAGGTCGTCAAATGACTTGCCCGCCTTGGCGAGCGCCCGGTTGACGGCCTCGACGGGGGCCAGTCCGAACCAGTGCGGGTCGGTCGCGGAGACACCGGTCGCGCTGATCCGGGCGAGCGGCTCGCGGCCGGTGGCCCGCAGCCCCTCCTCGTCGGTGAGGAGCAGGGCCGCCGCGCCGTCGTTCAGGGGAGACGCGTTGCCTGCGGTGACGGTCCCGCCCTCCGTGCGGAACGCGGGCCGGAGCTTCGCCATCGCGGCGGGCGAGGCGTCGGGCCGTACGCACTCGTCGGCGCCGAAGAGGACCGGTTCTCCCTCGCGTTGCGGGACCGGCACGGGCGCCGACTCGGCGTCGAACAGGCCCTGTTCCTGCGCGGCGGACGCCTTGCGGTGGGAGGCGAGGGCGAACTCGTCCTGCTGCTCCCGGGTGATCCCGTGCTTGTCGGCGATCAGCTCGGCGCTCTCGCCCAGCGGGACGGTCCACTGCGGGTCCATCCCCGGGTTGACCATGCGCCAGCCCAGCGTGGTCGAGTACAGCTCGGTGTGGGCTGCCGGGAACGGTGTGTCGGGCTTCGGCAGGACGTACGGCGCCCGGGTCATGGACTCCACCCCGCCGGCCACGGCGACGGACGCGTCGCCGACCGCGATGGCGCGGGCCGCCTGGACCACCGCCTCCAGGCCGGAGGCGCACAGCCGGTTGACGGTGACGCCGGGCACGGAGGTCGGCAGGCCGGCGAGCAGGGCGGCCATGCGGGCGACGTTGCGGTTCTCCTCGCCGGCGCCGTTGGCGTTGCCGAAGTGGACGTCCTCGATACGGGAGGGGTCCAGCTCCGGGGTGCGGGCGAGGAGTTCCCGGAGCGTGTGGGCGGCGAGGTCGTCGGGGCGGACGGCGGACAGGCCGCCGTTGTAGCGGCCGATCGGGGTGCGGACGGCGTCCACGATGTACACGGGGTTCGAGCTGAAAGCGCGGTTCACAGCAGATTCTCCGCAACGGTCAGTTCCGCGTCGGTCTTGGCGACAACCTCGTCCACGCCGACACCCGGCGCGGTCTCGATCAGGGTGAGCCCCTCCTCGGTGACGTCCAGCACGGCGAGGTCGGTGATGACTCGGTTCACACACGCCCTGCCCGTGAGCGGCAGCGTGCACTCCTTGAGGATCTTCGCCGAGCCGTCCTTCGCGGTGTGCGTCATCACCACGATCACCTGCCGGGCGCCGTGCACCAGGTCCATGGCGCCCCCGATCCCGGTGACCAGCTTCCCCGGCACCGCCCAGTTGGCCAGGTCACCGCCGGCGGACACCTGCATCGCGCCGAGCACGGCCACGTCGATGTGCCCGCCCCGGATCATCGCGAACGACAGCGCCGAGTCGAAGAAGGACGCCCCCGGCAGCACCGTCACGGTCTCCTTGCCCGCGTTGATCAGATCCGGGTCCACCTGGTCCTCGGCGGGATACGGCCCGGTGCCGAGGATCCCGTTCTCCGACTCCAGCACCACCTCGACCCCCTCGGGAAGGTGGTTCGGGATCAGCGTCGGCAGACCGATGCCCAGGTTGACGTACTGCCCGTCCCGCAGCTCCAGCGCGGCGCGGGCGGCCATCTCCTCGCGTGTCCGGGCCATCAGCCGCTCACCGTCCCTCGTGCCGAGGCCGCGGAGACCGTGCGCCGCTCGATCCGCTTGTCCGCCGCCTGCTCCGGGGTGAGCGCCACGACCCGCTGCACGAAGACACCCGGCACGTGCACCGCGTCCGGATCGATCACACCGGGTTCGACCAGCTCCTCCACCTCGGCGATCGTGATCCGGCCGGCCATCGCGGCCAGCGGGTTGAAGTTCCGGGCGGACTTGCCGAAGACGAGGTTGCCGTGCCGGTCGCCCCTCGCCGCGCGGACCAGCGCGAAGTCGGTGCGGATGCCCCGCTCCAGCACGTACTCCACGCCGTCGAACTCCCGCACCTCCTTCGCCGGCGAGGCCAGCGCGACCCCGCCCGAGCCGTCGTAGCGCCAGGGCAGTCCGCCCTCGGCGACCTGGGTGCCGACCCCGGCCGGGGTGTAGAAGGCGGGGATGCCGGCGCCGCCCGCGCGCAGCCGCTCGGCCAGCGTGCCCTGCGGGATCAGCTCCACCTCCAGCTCGCCGGCCAGGTACTGGCGGGCGAACTCCTTGTTGGCGCCGATGTAGGAACCCGTCACCCGGGCGATCCGCCCCGCGGCCAGCAGCACCGCGAGCCCGGAGTCCATCGCCCCGCAGTTGTTCGACACCACGCCCAGCCCGCCGACACCGCGCTCGTACAGGGCCTGGATCAGCACGTTCGGCACACCGCTGAGCCCGAACCCGCCGACGGCGAGCGACGCGCCGTCGGGCACATCGGCCACCGCCTCCACGGCCGTGGCGACCACCTTGTCCATCCGTGAAGCTCCGTCTCTCGGTTCGTCAGTGCGCTGATAATCAGGGTACTGAGCATTCCAACGGCGCGATGCGACGTCAAGACTCGGGTATTGTTCAGTGCACCAACGAATCGACGCATCGATCGGGGAGCGCACATGGCCGCGGTGGATCTCGCCACCCATCCCGGGCACCTGGCCCGGCGGCTCCAGCAGGCGCACTACCTGCTGTGGAACACGATGGTCTCCGAGGAGATCACCTCGCCGCAGTTCGCCGTCATGAACGCGCTCGTCGCCGAGCCCGGGCTGGACCAGCGGACCGTGGGCGAGCGGGTGGGCCTGGACCGGTCGACCATCGCCGAGGTGATCAGCCGCCTCGACCGCCGCGGGCTGCTGCACAAGGTGCGCGACCCGCGGGACGGCCGGCGCTTCCTGCTCCGTCTCACCGATGACGGCCTGCGCACCCACCGCAAGCTGACCGTGCGCACCGCCCGGATGAACCAGGTGTTCCTCGCCCCGCTGTCGGCGCAGGAACAGAGCGTGTTCTTCGACCTGATCCGCCGGGTCGCCGACGCGGCCGAGGAACTGCGCAACCCGGCCGAGCCCCTGGCCGCCCAGGGCTGACCGCGCCCGCACGCGGTCCCTCAGGACGCCGGTACGAACACCACCCACACCTGCCCGGCGGCGAAGTCCAGCCGGCCGCCGTCCGCCGTCGTGAAGGCCGTACCGTCCGTCGCCGTCGGCCGCGACCAGAAGCCGTCGAACGACCGGCCGTCGCGCAGCACTTCCGCGCGCCCGGAACCGACCGTCTCGGTGTACGGCGTGGGGTTGCCGAGCACGTCGTGGTAGCGGGAGGTGCGGACCGTCACGTGCTGCACCACCACCGTCGCCGGTGCCGGCCGGCCGCTGTCCGTCGTCACCGTGGGAGCGCCGTCCATGGCGACCAGCCAGCCGCCGCGCCCGGGGGACCAGGTGAAGGTGAACCGGGCGGCCGGGTAGCGCACCGTCCGCGCGGACACGGGGGTGCCGCCGGAGGGCGCCGGGCCGTAATGGAAGCCCGTGGTCAGCGCCCGCTCGCCCGGGGCGGCGGGGAGCAGCGCGGCGGGACGCAGATAGAGGTTGTGCGGGGCGGCCCGGCCGGTGTCCCGGTCGTAGGCGCCGGGGGCCTGGTCGGGGGAGCGGGCGCGCAGCGGCGCCCGGTCGATCAGCGGCAGCAGCGCGCGCTGTGCGCCCGAGTAGGCGAGGGTCGGCAGGGCGAACTGGCGCAGCAGCTCCAGATCGGACTCGCGGACGCTGCGCACCGGTCCGACGGTCTTCGGCAAGCGTGTCGCGTACACCGCCAGCAGCCGGCTCAGGCCGCCCTCCACCTGCTCCACGTACACCACGTCCGCCGCGCGCAGCCCGGTCTGCGGACGGGCCGCGGGCACGTTGTCGATCTTCACGGCGAGCGGAGAACCAGTCCCGGCCGAACGGGTCGGCAGCGCCGTCGGAGTGCGATGCGGGGCCCGGTCGTCGCCGTCCCGGCCGTGCCCGGTGCAGCCCGCCGTGAGCGAGGCCGTCAGCGCGACGGCCAGCAGCGCCGCCACCGGTGCGGCGCGCCGCGTACGCGCCCTGTGTCCCATGCCCACCGTCGCCACCCCGTCCGTGTGGTCCGATTGTGCGCGCACCGGGGCACCTCTGGCCATGGGTTCGACGGTGATGCGCGCGGGTACCCGGGCGCCACCGCACACGGCACACAGGCCGCAGCCGTCCGCGCGACCAAGGGAGTGCGACCCCATGAAGGCAGTCACCTGGCAGGGCAAGCGGGACGTCCGGGTCGAGGACGTGCCCGACCCGCGGATCGAGGAACCCACGGACGCCGTCATCCGCGTCACATCCACCGGACTGTGCGGCTCCGACCTGCACCTGTACGAGGTGCTCACCCCGTTCATGACCCCGGGCGACATCCTCGGCCACGAACCCATGGGCATCGTGGAGGAGGTCGGCTCCGAGGTGCCGGACCTACGCCCCGGCGACCGCGTGGTGGTGCCCTTCCAGATCGCCTGCGGGCACTGCTTCATGTGCGACACCGGACTGCCCACCCAGTGCGAGACCACGCAGGTCACCGGCGAGGGCATGGGCGCCGCCCTGTTCGGCTACACCCGCCTGTACGGCGCCGTACCCGGGGGCCAGGCCGAGTACCTGCGCGTCCCGCAGGCCCAGTTCGGGCCGATCAAGGTGCCCGAGGGGCCGTCGGACGACCGGTTCGTCTACCTCTCCGACGTGCTGCCCACCGCCTGGCAGGCCGTCGAGTACGCCGCCGTCCCGCCCGGCGGCACCCTCGCGGTCCTCGGCCTCGGCCCGATCGGCGACATGGCCTGCCGGATCGCCAAGGCCCGCGGCGCCGAACGCGTCTTCGGTGTCGACCTGGTGCCCGAGCGGCTCGCCCGGGCGCAGCGGCGCGGGGTGGAGACGTACGACCTCAGGGCCTTCGACGACGAGAAGGCGCTGGTCCACGCGATCCAGGACGAGACCGGCGGCCGGGGCCCGGACGCCGTGATCGACGCCGTCGGCACCGAGGCGCACGGCAGCCACGCCGCCAAACTCGCCCAGACGGCCACCGCGCTCATGCCCCGCAAGCTCAGCGCGCCCCTCGCGGAACGCTTCAGCGTGGACCGGCTCGGCGCCCTGTACATGGCGATCGACCTGGTCCGCCGCGGCGGCACGATCTCGCTCAGCGGTGTCTACGGCGGTATGGCCGACCCGATGCCGATGCTCACCCTCTTCGACAAGCAGATCCAGCTCCGCATGGGCCAGGCCAACGTCCGCAGCTGGACCGACCGGATCATGCCCTACCTGACGGACGAGGACCCGCTCGGCGTGGACGACTTCGCCACGCACCGGCTGCCGCTGTCGGACGCGCCGCACGCCTACGAGATGTTCCAGCGCAAGCAGGACGGCGCCGTCAAGGTCCTCATGCAGCCCTGAGCCCGGCCGTCACCTCCGGTCCTTCTCGCCGAGGATCTCCGCCAGGTCGTAGCGCACCGGCTCCTCCAGCTGGGCGTAGGTGCAGCTCTCCGGCGTGCGGTCCGGGCGCCAGCGGCGGAAGCGGGCCGTGTGCCGGAACCGCTGCCCGTTCTCCATGTGGTCGTAGGCCACCTCGGCGACCCGCTCCGGCCGCAGCGGCACCCAGGACAGGTCCTTCTTGCCCGACCAGCGGCTCGGCGCGCCGGGCAGCCGGGCCGTCTCGTGCGCGGCCTCGTCCGTCCAGGCGGCCCAGGGGTGCCCGGACACGTCGTCCATGCGCAGCGGCTCCAGCTCCTCGACCAGCTCGGCGCGCTTCTTCATGGCGAACGCGGCCGACACGCCCACGTGCTGGAGCCGGCCGTGCTCGTCGAACAGCCCCAGCAGCAGCGAGCCCACCACCGGGCCGCTCTTGTGGAAGCGGTACCCGGCGACGACGACGTCCGCCGTCCGCTCGTGCTTGATCTTGAACATGGCCCGCTCGTCCTGGAGGTAGTGCAGGGTGAGCGGCTTGGCGACGACTCCGTCGAGGCCCGCGCCCTCGAACTGCTCGAACCAGTGCCGGGCCACCTCGAGGTCGGTCGTGGAGGGCGCCAGGTGCACCGGCGGGCCGGCCGTGGCCAGGGCCCGGTCCAGCAGGGCGCGGCGGTCGGTGAGCGCGACGTCGAGCAGGGCGTGGTCGTCCAGGGCCAGCAGGTCGAAGGCGACGAAGGAGGCCGGGGTCTTCTCGGCCAGCATCCGCACCCGGGAGGCCGCCGGGTGGATCCGCTCGGTCAGCGCGTCGAAGTCCAGTCGGCCGTTCCGGGCGATCACGATCTCCCCGTCCAGCACGCACCGCTCGGGCACCCGCTCCTTCAGCGCCTCGACCAGCTCGGGAAAGTACCTGGTCAGCGGCTTTCCGGTCCGGCTTCCCAGCTCGACCTCGACCCCGTCCCGGAACACGATCGACCGGAAGCCGTCCCACTTGGCCTCGTAGTGCATCCCCGGCGGGATCGTCGCCACCGACTTGGCGAGCATCGGCTTCACGGGCGGCATGACGGGGAGATCCATGACTCCGATTCTGCTCGCACACCTCCGATTCCGCTCATATACATCCGTATTCGTCCGGTATGCGAGCTGTGCGGGGTGCGCCTACCGTGGCCGCATGGGTGATGCGGTGGAACTGGAGGTGGGCGGCCGGACCGTACGGCTGTCCAGCCCGGACAAGGTGTTCTTCCCGGAGCGCGGTTTCACCAAGCTGGACCTCGCCCGCTACTACACCGCCGTCGGCCCCGGCATCCTGCGCGCCCTGCGCAACCGCCCCACCACCCTGGAGCGCTACCCGGACGGCGTCGGCGGCGAGTGGTTCTTCCAGAAGCGGGCCCCGAAGGGCATGCCCGACTGGATCCCGACCGCCCACATCACCTTCCCCAGCGGGCGCAGCGCCGACGAGATGTGCCCCACCGAGGAGGCCGCCGTGGTGTGGGCCGCCCAGTACGGCACCCTCACCTTCCACCCCTGGCCGGTACGCGCCACCGACGTCGACCGCCCCGACGAACTCCGCATCGACCTCGACCCGCAGCCCGGCACCGACTACGCCGACGCCGTCCGCGCCGCCCACGAACTGCGGGCCGTCCTGGAGGAGTTCGGCGGGCTGCGCGGCTGGCCGAAGACCTCCGGCGGGCGGGGCCTGCACGTCTTCGTGCCCATCGAACCGCGCTGGACCTTCACCCAGGTGCGCCGCGCGGCGATCGCGGTCGGCCGGGAGATGGAACGCCGGATGCCCGAGCAGGTGACCATCAAGTGGTGGAAGGAGGAACGCGGGCGCCGTATTTTTCTGGATTACAACCAGACAGCACGCGATCGCACCATTGCTTCCGCCTATTCCGTACGTCCCCGCCCGCACGCCCCCGTCTCGGCGCCCCTGCGCTGGGAGGAGGTCGGCGTGGCCGAGCCCCGCGACTTCGACCTCGCCACCATGCCGGCCCGGTTCGCCGAACTCGGCGACGTGCACGCCGACATGGACGAGCACGCCTACTCCCTGGAGGCGCTGCTGGACCTGGCCCGCCGGGACGAGCACGACCACGGCCTCGGCGACCTGCCGTACCCGCCGGAGTACCCGAAGATGCCCGGCGAACCGAAACGCGTCCAGCCGAGCCGGGCCCGGCGCGAGTCCTCGTCATGAGACCCCGACGGGCCGGTGCGCGATCATGACGGGGTGACCCGTGTCCTGACCCGAAGCGATCTGGAGGCCGTGCTGGAGCCCGCGGCCTGTCTGGCCGCCCTGCGCGAG
This sequence comes from Streptomyces sp. NPDC028928, assembly GCF_055564915.1. Taxonomy (NCBI): domain Bacteria; kingdom Bacillati; phylum Actinomycetota; class Actinomycetes; order Kitasatosporales; family Streptomycetaceae; genus Streptomyces; species Streptomyces sp. NPDC028928. The sequence continues at coordinate 58,105 of NZ_JBVHVI010000010.1, read as the reverse complement.
GGCTTCCGCACGGCCGGCGCGGTGTCCGTCCCCGGCCGACGGATCCGCACCGACCTGCCCTTCCCCGGCACCGCCACCACGCTCATCCCCGGCCTGCTGCCCGGCGTCGACGCCTACACGGTGAAGGTGAACGCCAAGTTCCCCGGGGCCCGGCCCGCCCTGCGCGGGGTGATCTGCCTGCACTCCGGCGCCGACGGGGAACTGCTCGCCCTGCTGGACTCCGCGACCCTCACGGCCTGGCGCACCGGACTGGCCGCCGCCCTCGGCACCGACCTGCTCGCCCCCGCCGGGTACGAGGTCCTCGGCGTCGTCGGAGCGGGCGCCCAGGCCGAGTCGACCCTGCGCGGCCTCACCGGCGAGCGCCGGCCACGGGACCTCGTCGTCCACGACACGGACCCCGACCGGGCCGCCGCGTTCGCCGCCCGGCACGGCGGCCGGGTGCTCGGCTCGGCCCGGGCGGTGGCCGAAGCCGCCGACGTCGTCCTGCTCGCGACCTGGTCCCGGGCACCGCTGCTCGCCCTCGCCGACACCCGCGCCGGGCAGCACCTCACCAGCCTCGGCACCGACGAGCCCGGCAAGCGGGAACTCGCCGCCGACCTGCTGGACGCGGCGCTCCTCGTCGTCGACGACCCGGAACTGGCCGTACGCACGGGCGCGCTGGCGGCGCCCGGCCTGGCCCGGACGGCCGCCGACGCCACCCTCACCGACCTCCTGCGCGGCACACACACCGGCCGCACCTCGTCCCGGCAGCGCACCGTGTACGCCCCCGTGGGGCTGCCCTGGCAGGACCTCGCCCTCGCCTGGTACGCGTTCCGGGAGGCGGAGCGCCGGGGCGTCGGGACGGCGGTCGATCTGCTGGGCTGAGCCGCTCGGTTCCGGTCCGCTCCGGCACCGTCCGGACCGGCGCCGCGCGGCTATCCTGATCGCCAGCCGCCGAGGAGGAGTCCCGAAGTGACCGAGGCAGTCTCGCGCCCCACCCTGGAGGCCGTGGCCGCACGGGCCGGCGTGTCCCGGGCCACCGTGTCCCGGGTGGTCAACGGCGGCGACGGGGTCCGCGAACCGCTGGCCGAGCGGGTCCGGCGGGCCGTGGAGGAACTGGGCTACGTCCCCAACCAGGCGGCGCGCAGCCTCGTCACCCGGCGGCACGACGCCGTCGCGGTCGTCATCGCCGAGCCCGAGACCAAGGTCTTCGCCGACCCCTTCTTCGCCCTCCAACTGCGCGGCATCAGCAAGGAGCTGACCGCGCACGACAACCAGCTGGTGCTGCTGCTCACCGAGGGCCGCGCCGACCACGCCCGCGTCGCCCGGTATCTCGCCGGCGGCCATGTCGACGGCGCCCTCGTCTTCTCCCTCCACCTGGACGACCCGCTGCCCGGCCTGATCCACGAGGCCGGCGTGCCCACCGTGTTCGGCGGACGCCCCGGCTGGGGCGAGGACACCCCGGCGGCCGACCCGGGCGTGGTCTACGTCGACTGCGACAACCGGGGCGGGGCCCGCGCGGCCGTACGGCATCTGCTGGACCTCGGCCGCCGGCGCGTCGCGCACATCACCGGTGCGCTGGACCAGACCTCGGCGGCGGACCGGCTCGACGGCTACCGGGACGTCATGGCCGACGTGCTGGGCGAGAGCGATCCCCGGCTGGTGGCGGAGAGCGACTTCACCCCGGCCGGCGGCGAACGCGCGATGCGGGAACTCCTCGACCGCTGCCCGGACCTCGACGCCGTGTTCGCCGCCAACGACCTCACCGCCCTCGGTGCCCTGCGGGTGCTGCGCGAGAGCGGCCGGCGGGTGCCCGAGGACGTCGCCGTGGTCGGCTTCGACGACATGGTGCCGGTGACCGAACAGACCGACCCCCCGCTGACCACGGTCCGGCAGGACATCGAGGAGATGGGCCGGCTGATGGCCCGCCTGCTGCTGCAGGGCCTCTCCGACGGCCGGCACCATCAGCGCACGGCGCCCGGCGCCCCCGGCGCGCGGGGGACGGCCGTGATCCTGCCGACGACCCTGATACGCCGCGCCTCCGCGTGACCGCCGCCCGGCGCTCCGCACCGGCTCAGCCCGGCACCGGCTCAGCCCTGCGTCGGCTCACCCCGGCACCGGCTCAGCCCTGCGCCGGCTCGCCTCTGATCACCGCGAAGCGGACCCCGTACGGATCGGCGAGCTTGGCCATGCGGCCCACGCCCTCCAAGGTCGTCGCGGGCATCCGCACCGTCCCGCCGAGCCGCTCCGTCCGTTCCACCACGGCGTCGGTGTCCTCCACCGCGAAGTACGGCAGCCAGTACGGCCCGGGCTCCGCCTCGTCCGGCGCCTCGGCCAGCGGCACCATCCCGCCGAACATCGCCTCCTCCCCGGCACCGTCGGGATTGACGCAGGTGTACGTCCCGCCCGGGAACGGCACCCCGGAGGTCTCCAGGCCGAGCACCCGGCGGTAGAACGCGGCGGCCGCAGCGATGTCCGGCGTGTACAGCTCGACCCAGCACAGCGAACCCGGCTCGCCCGCCACGTCCACACCCGTGGTCCGCCCCGGCTGCCAGATCCCGAACGGCACGCCCGCCTGGTCGGCGAGGACCGCCATACGGCCCTGGCCCATCACGTCCATCGGCTGGAACAGCACCCTGCCGTGGGCCTCTTCGGCCGCCTTGGCGGTGGCCTGGGCGTCCGCGCTCCGGAAGTACACCGTCCAGGCCGGCGGTCCCTGCCCGGGGCCGGTCTGCATGCCGCCCGCCACGGTCCTGCCGTCCAGCTGGAAGAAGCCGTAACCGCCGGCGTCCGGCCCGGCCGACTCGAACCGCCAGCCGAACAGCGCGCCGTAGAAGGAGACGGCGCCGTCGATGTCGGGACTGCCGACGTCGATCCAGTTGGGCGCGCCGTCGACGAAACGGGTGGTGAGCATGTCGGCCCTCCTCGCAAGGGGTCCCGTCCTGTGCACTGCCGAGTCTGGCACCGCCCACTGACAATCGCCGCCGGAGCACCGCGACGCGCCGGACCGCCCCGCCCTCACCCAGCGTGACAGCGCGCGTTCTCCCGGTTTTCCCACCGGCCCCGCGCGCCGCCGTGCGCGCGCCGCGCCCCTGGGAGCATCATCGGGGCGGCCGGGGATCCCGAGCGCGCCCACGACCCCGCGTCGGCCGAAGGCCGAGGCGCTTCCAGGTGCCGTTGAGCCGGCGTTGATCGAACGTTTTTCGGTGTGCGGCAGGCTCCTGGCCATGCACATCGACACCATCACCCCGGCCGACGACACCTGGCAGGCGCAGGCCCTGTGCGCGCAGACCGGGCCGGACTTCTTCTTCCCCGAGCCCGGCAGCTCGGTGCGCGAGGCGAAGCGCATCTGCGCCATGTGCGAGCTGCGCCCGGCCTGTCTGGAGTACGCGCTGGCCCACGACGAGCGGTTCGGCGTCTGGGGCGGTCTGTCGGAGAAGGAGCGTCTCGCCCTCCGCCGTACCGCCCCCTGACGCCGCCCGCCGGCACCCCCGCGCCGCAGGCCGTCAGGCTCCGGCGCGCGCCGCCATCCGGGCCTTCCGCGCGGCCAGCTTCTCGTCGAACTTCAGGGCCTCCGCGTCCAGCCCGCCCATGAAGAGGCCGAGTTCCTCCTGCGCCTGGCGCCCCTCGGGGCCGAGGCCGTCGATCTCCATGACCTTCAGGAAGCGCAGCACCGGCTGCAGCACGTCGTCGTGGTGGATGCGCAGGTTGTAGACCTCGCCGATCGCCATCTGCGCGGCGGCCCGCTCGAAGCCGGGGATGCCGTGGCCGGGCATGCGGAAGTTCACGACGACGTCCCGGACCGCCTGCATGGTCAGGTCGGGGGCCAGTTCGAAGGCGGCCTTCAGCAGGTTGCGGTAGAAGACCATGTGCAGGTTCTCGTCGGTCGCGATCCGGGCCAGCATGCGGTCGCAGACCGGGTCGCCGGACTGGTGCCCGGTGTTGCGGTGGGAGATCCGCGTGGCCAGCTCCTGGAAGGCGACGTAGGCGATCGAGTGCAGCATCGAGTGCCGGTTGTCGGACTCGAAGCCCTCGCTCATGTGCGCCATGCGGAAGCGCTCCAGCTTGTCCGGGTCCACCGCGCGCGAGGTCAGCAGGTAGTCCCGCATCACGATGCCGTGCCGGCCCTCCTCGGCCGTCCAGCGGTGCACCCAGGTGCCCCAGGCACCGTCCCGGCCGAACAGCGAGGCGATCTCGTGGTGGTAGCTCGGCAGGTTGTCCTCGGTCAGCAGGTTGACCACGAGGGCGATCCGGCCGATCTCCGTCACCTTGGACTGGTCCTTGGCCCAGGCCTCCCCGTCCTCGAACAGGCCCGGGAAGTTGCGGCCGTCGCTCCACGGCACGTACTCGTGCGGCATCCAGTCCTTGGCGATCTTCAGATGCCGGTTCAGTTCCGTCTCGACCACTTCCTCCAGGGCGTACAGCAGTCGCGCGTCGGTCCAGACGGACGGGCTGCCGAGGTGGGGAGAGGTGATCGTCACAGGAACTCCAGGGGGACGCCGAACAAAGGGGAGGGAAGGGGTGGCCCGGCGAGCGGTGCCGGGAACCTACGTGATCGTAGGCTACGAAGCCGTAGGTTACGAAGCCGTAGGTTAAGGCTGTCGTAAAGAACCGCTGATCAGCCCACCCGGACGGGCCTTGCGCGAGCATGCCGAACAGCCCCGGGACCCGCAGGTCCGGGGGCTGTGCGGACGGACAGAATCACCCGGTCAGGCGTACAGCTCCCGCAGCCGCACCGAGAGGCAGGTCACACAGCCCTCCAGCTTCTCGAACTCGCTGATGTCGACCGTCACCACGGTGTGGCCGAGGTCGGCCAGCAGCTCCGCGGTCTTCGGGGCGCTCGCCGCCATCAGCAGCGTGCTGCCGCCGAGCAGCACCACATGCGCGCCGGACTCCTCCGGCACCGACAGGAAACCCGGGAACAGCGACGGCCGGTCGATCTTCGGTATGTGCCCGATCACCGTGCCGTCGGGCAGCGCGGTCACCGCCGACTTCAGGTGCAGCACCCGGCTCACGGGCACGGCCACCACGCGGGCGCCGAGCGGCTCGAAGGCCGCCCGCAGCTGCTGCACGCCGGCCGCGTTGGTCCGCCCGCCGCGGCCGACGTAGATGGTGTCGCCGACCTTCAGGACGTCACCGCCGTCCAGCGTGCCCGGCTCCCAGATCCAGTTCACCGAGCAGCCGAGGCGGGCCACCGCCTCCTCGACGCCGGCGGTCTCCGCCCGCCGGGACTCGGCGCCGGGCCGGGTGATCAACGCCACGTTCTTGTACATGACCACGGTGTCCTCCACGAACACCGAGTCCGGGCAGTCGTCGGCCGGTTCGACCTCGATCGTCTCCCAGCCGTGCGCGCGGAGGGCCTCGACATAGGCCTCCCACTGTTCGCCGGCGAGCCCGATGTCGACCTTCTCCCGCTCGATGTGCGTCACCAGGCCGTCGGCGAGGCGGGGGCTGGGGCGGCGGACGAGGGCCTTCTTGCTGGGCACGAGGGGCCTTTCGAATCGGTTGGTGCGATGGTGCGGTGTCCGGCGCCGTTCACACGGCGCCGGTCCGTCATCATGCAGGGCGCTCCGGCCAGGGCAAAACCCCCGTCGTCAGGCTGTGCCTGTCCTGATATCGCCGCCGGCCCGGTCAGGCCGGATCCCCGAGCGCCTCCGGGTCCGTCTCCGTCAGCTCCCCTCCTTCCATCAGCAGCCAGCGCGTGATCCCGACCGATTCCAGGAACGGCAGGTCGTGACTGGCCACGATCAGCGCGCCCTCGTACGACTCCAGGGCCGTGGTCAGCTGCCGGACGCTGGCCATGTCGAGGTTGTTGGTCGGCTCGTCGAGCAGCAGCAGCTGGGGTGCGGGCTCGGCGAGCATCAGCGCGGCCAGGGCCGCCCGGAAACGCTCGCCGCCCGACAGGGTGGCCGCCTTCTGGTCGGCCCGCGCGCCGCGGAACAGGAAGCGGGCGAGCCGGGCCCGGACCCGGTTGTTGGTGGCGCCCGGCGCGAACCGGGCCACGTTCTCGGCGACCGACAGGGCGTCGTCGAGCACGTCCAGCCGCTGGGGCAGGAAGCGCAGCGGGACATGCGCCGTCGCCGTACCGGAGACCGGCGCCAGCTCCCCGGCGATCGTCCGCAGCAGCGTCGTCTTGCCGGCGCCGTTGCGGCCGACGAGCGCGATCCGCTCCGGGCCGCGCAGATCGAGGATGCCCCGCACGCGCGCGTGGTAGGCCGTTTCCAGGTTCTCCAGGGTGAGCACCTGCCGGCCGGGCGGTACGGCCGTGTACGGCAGCTCGACGCGGATCTCGTCGTCGTCCCGGACCGCCTCCACCGCCTCGTCCAGCCGTTCCCTGGCCTCGGCGAGCCGCTCCTCGTGCATGATCCGGTGCTTGCCCGCGGACTCCTGGGCGGCGCGCTTGCGGGCACCCATGACGATCTTCGGCTCGCGTTTCTGTTCGTACATCTTCTGGCCGTATCGCTTGCGGCGGGCCAGTTTGACCTGGGCGTCGGCCAGTTCGCGCTTCTGCTTGCGCACATCGGCCTCGGCGACGCGCAGCATGCGCTCGGCCGCCTCCTGTTCGACGGCCAGCGCCTTCTCGTAGGCCGAGAAGTTGCCGCCGTACCAGGCGACCTCGCCGGAGCGCAGCTCCGCGATCTGGTCGACCAGGTCGAGCAGTTCCCGGTCGTGGCTGACCACGACCAGGACGCCCGGCCAGGAGGCGACGGCCTGGTACAGCCGTCGCCGCGCGTACAGGTCGAGGTTGTTGGTGGGCTCGTCCAGCAGCAGGATGTCGGGCCGGCGCAGCAGCAGCGCGGCGAGCCGCAGCAGCACCGACTCGCCGCCGGACACCTCGCCGACGGTCCGGTCCAGGCCGATGTGGCCGAGTCCGAGTTCGCCGAGGGTGGCCAGGGCGCGCTCCTCGACGTCCCAGTCGTCGCCGACGGTCTCGAAGTGCTCCGCGGCCGCGTCGCCCGCCTCGATGGCGTGCAGGGCGGCCCGGCGCTCGGCGATGCCGAGGGCTTGGTCGACGCGGAGCGTGGTGTCGAGCGTGACGTTCTGCGGGAGGCAGCCGATCTCGCCGGCCGCCTTGACGGTGCCGTCGGCCGGGACGAGTTCCCCGGCCAGCAGCTTGAGCAGGGTGGACTTGCCCGATCCGTTGACGCCGACGAGTCCGGTCCGGCCAGGGCCGATGGCGATGTCCAGGCCGTCGAAGACGGTGGTGCCGTCGGGCCAGGTGAAGGACAGAGAGGTACAGGTGAGGGAAGCAGACATGGGCGCCTCGCGAGGGGTGTGAGCGTTCGGGTGGACGCGTGTCGAGACACCGCGAGGCGGAAACCGAAGAGTCTGGGCAGGAAGGCCACGAGAAAAGGCCTGTGCCGGAGGACGGCTCGGACGCCGAGGTCGTACGCCGCGCACACCTCACCGGTGCATACGCGGTGTCTCAGGACCTCAGACGAGCAACGTCCTTCTCCAATCGACGGCAACAGAACCGTTGTAGACCGTACGAGGGGGCTGGAAGGGCTGTCAACGCGTTTACCGCGCCGCCCTCCACGCGCGCGTGGCGCTCAGCGGGCGGTGCTCAGCAGGCGTCCCGCATCAGCTCGGCCAGATCGTGGTCCAGGTCGAGCTGGAGGTGTTCCAGGCCGACGGGGACCAGGGCGCCCGCCGCCTCCAGGAACCGCCGTATCTCGCCCGAGCGCACGTGCACGATCGCGGTGCCCTCCGGGGCGTGGAACTCCAGCACCGTGCGGTCGTACCCGTACGGCCGCACGCGGACGTCCCCCTGGCCCTCGGGGCCCTCCAGCCCGGCGGCGAGCAGTTCGCGGGAGAAGGTCCAGCACACGTCGACACCCTCCAGGGTGGCCGGCGCCGGGAACGTCATGCGGACGGCGAACGGGTCGCTCCGGTCGTAGCGCAGCGTGGCGGGAATGCTCGGCATGCGCGGTGCGGCGGCGACGAGACGGGCCTCTACGGGCTGCTCGATGACGGTGGACAACGCCTTGCTCCCTCGTGACGGCTGGACTACGCGCCGGTGTGCGACGCCCGGCACTGGAAGAGACGACGGAATCGGCCAATGCGTGCACACCCGGAACGAGTGACCTCGGTCACCGCCTTCATGCACGGGGAACGCACGCCTGTTCCCGCGCGTTCGCGCGTTCCGCGGCACGGGAGGCCCTCTGGACGGCGCCGGGGGAGTGCGGCTAGCTTCGCCCGCCATGAGGCGCTTGGGGAGCACGCGACGCGGGGGACGGGCCGGCCGGCTGGTGGCGGCGGGAGTGGCGTGCGGGGCGGCGCTGGCCGCCCTGACGGTCCCGGCGGCCGAGGCCCGCCCGCTCGGTGAGGGCGGCGCCGCCGGCCCGGTGAACGCGGGCCGGGGCGGCGTGCACTGGGCGGCGAAGGACACCGGCAGCCCGCAGGTCCGCTTCCGCGGCCTCGCGGCCGTCGACCGGCACACCGCCTGGCTGGCCGGCACCGGCGGCACGGTGCTGCGTACGACGGACGGCGGGGCGAGCTGGCGGAACGTCTCCCCGCCGGGCGCGGCCGGCCTGCAGTTCCGGGACGTGACGGCGTTCGACGCGCGGCGCGCGGTGGTGCTGGCCATCGGCGAGGGCGAGGCGTCCCGCGTGTACCGCACCGAGGACGGCGGCACGACCTGGACGGAGTCCTTCCGCAACACCGACCCGAAGGCGTTCTACGACTGCCTGGCCTTCTTCGACCGCCGCCACGGCCTCGCCCTGAGCGACCCCGTGGACGGGAAGTTCCGCATCCTGTCCACCGCCGACGGCGGACGCTCCTGGCGCGTGCTGCCCTCGGACGGCATGCCGCCCGCGCTGGACGGCGAGGCCGGCTTCGCCGCGAGCGGCCAGTGTCTGGTCACCTCCGGCCCGAAGGACGTCTGGCTGGCCACCGGCGGCGGCGCCCACGCGCGCGTGCTGCACTCCGCCGACCGCGGGCTCACCTGGACGGCCGCCGACACCCCGGTCCCCGCGGGCGATCCGGCGAAGGGCGTCTTCGCGCTGGCCTTCCGCGACCGCACCCACGGCATCGCGGTCGGCGGCGACTACCGCCCCGACCAGTTGTCGCCGGACTCGGCCGCGGTCAGCGCCGACGGCGGCCGGACCTGGCGCTCCGCCGCCACCCCGCCGCCCGCGTACCGCTCCGGCGCCGCCTGGCTCCCGCACAGCCGCGTCACCGCGCTCGCCGTCGGCCCGACCGGCACCGACCTCACCACCGACGGCGGCCGCAGTTGGCGGACGTTCGACACCGGTTCGTACGACACGGTGGCCTGCACGCCCGACCTGAGCTGCTGGGCGGCCGGCGAACAGGGGCGCGTGGCGCGGCTGGAACGGTGAGGTAACCGGCCGCGAGGCGGGTACTCGTTCCCTGCCGCAAAGGAAGGGAGCGATCATGCCAGCCGGTTCCAGCCCCAAGCGCGAGCGTCAGTACGAGCACATCAAGAAGAGCGCGCAGGACCGGGGCGAGAGCACCGGGCGCGCCAAGGAGATCGCCGCGCGGACGGTGAACAAGGAACGCGCCCGCTCCGGCGAGTCCAAGACCGCCAGCCGCAGCTCGACGCAGGACATGTCGTCCAGCAAGCGCGGCGGCCAGCGGTCCGGCAACCGGGTCGGCTCGCACGGCCCGACGCGCGACCAGTTGTACAACGAGGCGAAGCAGCGCGGCATCGAAGGCCGTTCACACATGAACAAGGACGAGCTGCAGCGCGCCCTGAACGCCAAGAAGGGCTGACGGCCGAGCGGCCGTCACGCCCCGCAGGACCGGGCCACTCGGCTCAGTCGAGTGTCTGCCGGTGACGCGCCAGCTCGGGGGACGTCTTCGTCGCGATGAACTCGGTGATGCGGTAGGCGCACACGCCGGCGACGGTGAAGGGGTCGGTCGCGACGAGTTCCTCGATGCGGGCGCGGTCCCCCGCGACGGCGAGGATCACCCCGCCGTCGCGGGGGTTCTTGCGTCCCGAGGCCAGGAAGAAGCCCTTCTCGTACTGCTCCTCCAGCCAGGCGACATGGGCCGGAAGAACGGCGTCCACGGCGTCGAGCGGCGCGGTGTAGGTCAGCTCCAGTACGAACATGATCATGAGCCTACCCCCGGCGCACCGGCCCGCCGCAGGGGGCCCGTACGGTCACCCGGCATGACGATCGTTGGCGTACCGGCGGGCTGGCCCGCGACCGAGGAAGAGGCCCGCGCCGTCCAGGACGAACTGCGCGGGCGGGTGGTGCTGGACGAGCCGGGGCCGCCGCCCGGGACGGGCCGGGTCACCGGCGTCGACGTCGCCTACGACGACGCACTGGACCTGGTCGCGGCGGCGGCCGTCGTGCTGGACGCCGCCACCCTGGACGTCGTCGCCGAGGCGACGGCCGTCGGCCGGGTCTCCTTCCCGTACGTGCCCGGGCTTCTCGCCTTCCGGGAGATCCCGACCGTCCGCGCCGCGCTGGACCGGCTGCCGTTCCCGCCCGGCCTGGTCGTGTGCGACGGCTACGGCCTGGCCCACCCGCGCCGCTTCGGCCTGGCGAGCCACCTGGGCGTGCTCATGGACCTGCCGACCATCGGCGTCGCCAAGAACCCGTTCACGTTCACCTACGACGAGCCCGAGCCCGCCCGGGGCCGTTCCGCGCCGCTGCTCGCCGGGGCCGAGGAGGTCGGGCGCGCCCTGCGCACCCGGGACGGCGTCAAGCCGGTGTTCGTCTCGGTCGGCCACCGGGTGAGCCTCGACAACGCCCTGGCGCACACGCTCGCGCTGACGCCGCGGTTCCGGCTGCCGGAGACCACGCGGCGGGCGGACGCCCTGTGCCGGCGCGCACTCCGCGAGGCGGCACAGGGCCTGGCCGGCGACAGGGCTCAGGACTCCACGACGCGCCAGGCGCCGACCTCCTGATACGCCGAGTCGTACACGGCCGAACCGTCGCCGGGTTCGAGGGCGTAATGGCGCAGATTGCCACCCCAGTACCGCAGGATGCGCTCCAGCTCGGCCGCCCGGTCCTGCGCCACCGCCCCGTCGTCCACGGTCACTTCGAGCACGAACTTCACGTCCGCTGCGCCTCCTCGGCCTCGTCCGGCATGAGCTGCCATCGTCTCAGGCACGCACCCGGCCGTGCCGCGGAGCAGGCGGGCGCCGGTCAGCGTCGCGCCGCCACCCGGAAGGTGATCCCCGCCGCGCGCAGCCGCTCGGTCAGGGCGTCGCCCATCGCCTGCGCCGTGGTGACCTGGCCGGCCGTCGGCGGAAGGTCGTCGAAGGCCAGGCACAGGGCCGCCTCGGCGAACATCTTCGCCGTCTCGTCGTATCCGGGGTCGCCGCCCGCGACCTCGGTGCACACGCGCCGACCGCCGCCCTCGCCGACGAACCGCACGGTGAACCAGCTCCTCGCCCGCTTCTCCGCGCTCGGTCCGTCGCCCGGCTTGAGCCGGTCCGACAGCCAGCGCCGCGCGGGCGGCAGCTGGGCCGCGGCCGCCGCCGCGCCGACCGCGGCGATCCCGCCGAGGGCGACCGGCAGGCGCCGCACGGCGGCGTAGTGCCGGTACCGGAAGTCCGGGCCGTACCGCTCCAGCGCCCGCGCCGAACGGCGCACGATCTGCGGGTCGAGGGTGGGCAGCGGCAGCGCCCAGGCGCCGACCTCCCCGGCGAACCGCGGCGCGCCCGCCAGGGCCGTCACCCGGCGGCCGGGCAGCCGCGGCTCGTGCCGGGCCCGGTCGCGCGCGGCGGCCAGCATCCGCCGTCCGCGGGCCACCTGGGTCAGCGCCGAGGAGAGGGTGCCGCCGGAGAACGCCGCGTCGACGGTCACATAGCCGTCCACGCTCAGCGGCACGCCCTCGGGGAGCTGCCGGACCGTGAAGTACACGCCCAGGTCGTGCGGTACGGAGTCGAAACCGCAGGCGTGCACCAGGCGGGCGCCCGTCTCCCGCGCGCGTGCGTCGTGCCGGACGTACATCAGGTCCACGAACTCCGGCTCGCCGGTGAGGTCCAGGTAGTCGGTCCCGGTGTCGGCGCAGGCGGCGACGAGTTCCTCGCCGTGGCGCACGTACGGTCCCACGGTCGTGGCGACCACGCGCGCGTGCTCGGCGAGGGCGCGCAGGGTGGCCGGTTCGGCCACGTCGGCCCGCAGGACACCGACGTCCGCGCCGCCGGGCAGGCTCTCGCGCAGTCGCTCCAGCCGCCCTCGGTCGCGGCCGGCCACCGCCCAGCGCAGGTCCCGTGGCGCGTGCGCGGCGAGATAGCGGGCCGTGAGCGTGCCGACGAAGCCGGTGGCTCCGAAGAGCACGAGGTCATAGGGACGGTCCGTCCTGCTCATCCTGCTCATGACACCCCTTGATACGTGCGGTGCGTGTGCGGCCCGTCGCGCAGCCCGCGCCGCTGTGGGTGGCCGAGGCTAGCGTGAGGAGAGCGGAGCCCGACGACCAGCCCGGAGGCAGCGGTGGCCGTAGCCAGGAATGCCCTGAAGAAGCGGGAGAAAGCGCACGCGCACCGCGCGGCCTGGGTTCCCCGGGCGGGCGGTGGTCACTCGGTCGGGTGATGATCGGCGCTCCGGGCACTTGGCTAAGCGCTTGCTCGTTCAGGTCTTGTGTCCGGTGGAACGCGTTCCTAGCATCACCGGTGTTACATCAGCGCTGTCACACAGGCTTGGGGGCTGGACGGATGACAACGGCAGGGACGCCGCCGACGCCGGGCAACGGCCCGCTCTCGGGCGTGCGCGTGGTCGAGCTGGCCGGCATCGGGCCGGGCCCGTTCGCCGCCATGCTCCTGGCCGACCTGGGCGCCGACGTGGTCCGGGTGGACCGCCCGGGCGGTACGGACCTCGCCGTTCCCCCGGCCCAGGACGTCACCAACCGCAACAAACGCTCGATCGTGGTCGACCTGAAGGCACCGGACGGCCCCGCGCGCGTCCTGGACCTCGCCGAGCGCGCCGACATCCTCATCGAGGGCTACCGCCCCGGCGTCGCCGAGCGGCTCGGCATCGGCCCCGCCGACTGCCATGCCCGCAACCCCCGCCTGGTCTACGGCCGGATGACCGGCTGGGGTCAGGACGGCCCGCTCGCCCACCGCGCCGGCCACGACATCGCCTACATCGCTCTCACCGGCACCCTCGGCATGATCGGCCGCCCCGACGAGCCCCCGGCCGTGCCCGCCAACCTCCTCGGGGACTACGCGGGCGGCTCCCTCTACCTGGTCGTCGGCGTCCTCGCCGCCCTGCACCACGCGCGCGCGACCGGCACCGGCCAGGTGGTCGACGCGGCCATCGTGGACGGCACCGCCCACCTGTCCACGATGATCCACGGCATGCTCGCCGCCGGCGGCTGGCAGGACCGCCGCGCCGCCAACCTCCTGGACGGCGGCTGCCCCTACTACGGCACCTACGAGACCGCCGACGGCCGGTACATGGCGGTGGGCGCCCTGGAAGGCAAGTTCTACGCCGAGTTCCTGCACCTGCTCGGCCTGGACGACCTCGCGTCCGCCCGCAAGGACTGGACCCGCTGGGGCGAACTGCGCGACCGGATCGCCGCCGCCTTCAAGTCCCGCACCCGGGACGAGTGGACGGCCGTCTTCGAGGGCTCCGACGCCTGTGTGGCACCCGTGCTGAGCCTGCGCGAGGCCCCCGCCCACCCGCACCTGGCCGCCCGCGGCACCTTCACCGACCACGGCGGCATCACCCAGCCCGCACCCGCCCCCCGCTTCTCCGCGACCCCCACCGCCATCCGCACCGGACCCGCCCGGCCCGGCGCGGACACGGCGGCGGTCGCCCGGGACTGGGGGACACCGGCACACCCGACCGACGACCCCGGCGGCCGCGACGACCCCGACGACCTGGTCACCGACGGCGGCTGACCCCGCCCACCCGCTCGGCCCACCCTCCCGAAAGGCACACCAGTGAGCACCGAAGCGTACGTGTACGACGCGATCCGCACCCCGCGCGGCCGCGGCAAGGCGAACGGCGCCCTGCACGGCACGAAGCCCATCGACCTGGTCGTCGGCCTCATCCACGAGATCCGCGACCGCTTCCCCGGCCTGGACCCGGCCGCGATCGACGACATCGTGCTCGGTGTCGTCGGCCCCGTCGGCGACCAGGGCTCCGACATCGCCCGGATCGCCGCCATCGCCGCCGGACTGCCGGACACGGTCGCCGGCGTGCAGGAGAACCGCTTCTGTGCCTCCGGCCTCGAGGCCGTCAACCTCGCCGCCGCCAAGGTGCGTTCCGGCTGGGAGGACCTGGTCCTCGCGGGCGGCGTCGAGTCCATGTCCCGGGTCCCGATGGCTTCGGACGGCGGCGCCTGGTTCAACGACCCGATGACCAACCTCGCCGTCAACTTCGTGCCGCAGGGGATCGGCGCCGACCTGATCGCCACCATCGAGGGCTTCTCCCGCCGGGACGTGGACGAGTACGCGGCCCTGTCCCAGGAGCGCGCCGCCACCGCCTGGAAGGAGGGCCGCTTCGAGCGCTCGGTGGTCCCCGTGAAGGACCGCAACGGCCTGGTCGTCCTCGACCACGACGAGCACCTGCGCCCCGGCACCACCGCCGACTCCCTCGCCAAGCTGAAGCCGTCCTTCGCGGACATCGGCGACCTGGGCGGCTTCGACGCGGTCGCGCTGCAGAAGTACCACTGGGTGGAGAAGATCGACCACGTCCACCACGCGGGCAACTCCTCCGGGATCGTGGACGGCGCCTCGCTCGTCGCCATCGGCTCCAAGGAGGTCGGCGAGCGCTACGGCCTCACCCCGCGTGCGCGGATCGTCTCCGCCGCCGTCTCCGGCTCCGAGCCGACCATCATGCTGACCGGCCCCGCCCCCGCCACCCGCAAGGCCCTGGCGAAGGCCGGGCTCACCATCGAGGACATCGACCTGGTCGAGATCAACGAGGCGTTCGCCGCGGTCGTGCTGCGCTTCGTGAAGGACATGGGCCTCACCCTGGACAAGGTCAACGTCAACGGCGGCGCCATCGCCCTCGGCCACCCGCTCGGCGCCACCGGCGCCATGATCCTCGGCTCGCTCATCGACGAACTGGAACGCCAGGACAAGCGCTACGGCCTCGCCACGCTGTGCGTCGGCGGCGGCATGGGCATCGCCACCGTCGTCGAGCGCATCTGAACTCCCCGCGGAACCAAGCGACCGCAGACCTCAACGGAGACGACTGTCATGACCGAGAGCACCACCATCCGCTGGGAGCAGGACGACACCGGTGTCGTCACCCTCGTCCTGGATGACCCCAATCAGTCCGCGAACACCATGAACCAGGCGTTCCGCGACTCCCTCGCCGCGATCACCGACCGGCTGGAGGCCGAGCGGGACTCGATCCGCGGCATCATCTTCACCTCGGCGAAGAAGACCTTCTTCGCCGGCGGCGACCTGCGCGACCTGATCCGGGTCACGCCCGAGACCGCACAGGAGCTGTTCGACGGCGGACTCGCCATCAAGCGGAACCTGCGCCGCATCGAGACCCTCGGCAAGCCGGTCGTCGCCGCCATCAACGGCGCGGCCCTCGGCGGCGGTTTCGAACTGGCCCTCGCCTGCCACCACCGGGTCGCCCTCGACACCTCCGGCACCAAGATCGGCTGCCCCGAGGTCACCCTCGGCCTGCTCCCCGGCGGCGGCGGAGTCGTCCGCACCGTCCGGTTGCTGGGCATCGCGGACGCCCTGCTGAAGGTGCTCCTCCAGGGCCAGCAGTACAACGCGCGGCGCGCCCAGGAGAACGGCCTCGTCCACGAGGTCGCCGCCACCCCCGAGGAACTCCTCGCCAAGGCCCGCGCGTTCATCGACGCCCACCCCGAGTCCCAGCAGCCCTGGGACAAGCCGGGCTACAAGATCCCCGGCGGCACCCCGGCCAACCCGAAGTTCGCCGCGAACCTGCCCGCCTTCCCGGCCAGCCTGCGCAAACAGACGAACGGCGCCCCCTACCCCGCGCCGCGCAACATCCTCGCCGCCGCCGTCGAGGGTTCCCAGGTCGACTTCGAGACCGCCCAGGTCATCGAGGCCCGCTACTTCGTGGAGCTGGCCGCCGGACAGACCTCGAAGAACATGATCCAGGCGTTCTTCTTCGACCTCCAGGCGGTCAACTCCGGCGCCAACCGCCCGAAGGGCATCGAGCCCCGCCAGGTCCGCAAGGTGGCCGTCCTCGGCGCCGGCATGATGGGCGCCGGCATCGCCTACGCGTGCGCCCGCGCGGGCATCGACGTCGTGCTCAAGGACGTCTCCCTGGAGGCGGCCGTCAAGGGCAAGGGCTACTCGGAGAAGCTGTGCGCCAAGGCCGTCGCCAAGGGCCGCACCAGCCAGGAGAAGGCGGACGCGCTGCTGGCCCGGATCACCCCCACCGCCGAGGCGGCCGACCTCGCGGGCTGTGACGCGGTCATCGAGGCCGTGTTCGAGGACACCGCCCTCAAGCACAAGGTGTTCCAGGAGATCGAGCAGGTCGTCGCCCCCGACGCGCTGCTGTGCTCCAACACCTCCACGCTGCCCATCACCACGCTCGCCGAGGGCGTGCAGCGCCAGGCCGACTTCATCGGGCTGCACTTCTTCTCGCCGGTCGACAAGATGCCGCTGGTCGAGATCATCAGGGGTGAGCGCACCGGTGACGAGGCGCTCGCACGCGCCTTCGACCTGGTCCGGCAGATCAACAAGACGCCGATCGTCGTCAACGACTCGCGCGGTTTCTTCACCTCCCGGGTGATCGGCCACTTCATCAACGAGGGCGTCGCCATGGTCGGCGAGGGCGTCGAGCCCGCCTCCGTGGAGCAGGCCGCCGCCCAGGCCGGCTACCCGGCCAAGGTGCTCTCCCTCATGGACGAGCTGACCCTCACCCTGCCCCGCAAGATCCGGGGCGAGACCAAGCGGGCCGTGGAGGAGGCCGGCGGCACCTGGACGGCGCACCCGGCGGAGGCGGTCATCGACCGCATGGTGGACGAGTTCGGCCGCACCGGCCGCAGCGGCGGCGCCGGCTTCTACGACTACACGGAGGACGGCAAGCGGGCCGGGCTCTGGCCGGGGCTGCGCGAGCACTTCACCAAGCCGGGGTACGAGATCCCGTTCCGGGACATGCAGGAGCGCATGCTCTTCGCCGAGGCGCTCGACACCGTACGGCTCCTGGAGGAGGGCGTCCTCACCTCCGTCGCCGACGCCAACATCGGCTCGATCTTCGGGATCGGCTTCCCGGGCTGGACCGGCGGTGTGCTCCAGTACATCAACGGCTACGAAGGGGGCCTGCCCGGATTCGTGGCCCGCGCGCGCGAGCTGGCCGAGCGCTACGGCGAGCGGTTCACCCCGCCCGCGCTGCTCGTGGCGAAGGCGGAGAAGGGGGAGCCGTTCAGCGACTCAGCCCGCTCCTGAGCCTCCGGCCGTTCCCGGGCCGGTGACCCACTCGCTCAGCTCCTCCCGCAGCGAGCGCTGGAAGGTGGTCAGCAGCGCCTGCACCACCAGGGGGTGCATGTGCGCCGACAGGGACTTCACGTCCCGGGCGTCACGCTCCTCCACCTCGCCGCGGAAGAGCTGGGAGAGTTCGTGAGCCGCGGCGCGCGAGTGCTCCACGAGCACCTTGCGCGCCGCGAGGATCGCCTCCTGCGACAGCGGTACGTCGAGGAGCTGGACGCCGAGCCGGAGCAGCCCGGCGTCCACCCGGAAGCCGTCCCCGTCACCCGGCACGACGACGTTCATCGCGGCGAGCCGCTCCACGTCCTCCTCGTCGAGCGGGCGGCCCGCCCGCCGCTCCAGCTCCCGCCGCGACACCGTCTCCACGGCGTCCGGCGCCCAGGACGCGACCACCGCGCGGTGGATGGCCAGATCGTGCGGGCTGAGGTCCGCGGGCAGCTGCCGCAGATACCGCTCGATCGCCGCCAGGGTCATGCCCTGCTGCTGCAGCTCCTCGATGAGCGCCAGGCGTGCCACGTGCCCGGGGCCGTAGTGCCCCACCCGGCGCGGACCGATCACCGGCGGCGGGAGCAGCCCCTTGCTGCCGTAGAAGCGGACGGTGCGGACGGTGACGCCCGCCCGCGCGGCCAGCTCGTCGATGGTGAGGGGCGTCTCCTCGGTCCCGGTCGTCATGCACAGCAGTATCGCTGTCTCACCAATGGTGTGAAACCCGGGGCGAACCCGTGCTGACCATGTGAGAAGAACCGCTCTGTGACGTGGACCACCGCATATCCGCCGATTCCTCTGGGAAGCTGCGGCCTTGGTCTGTGCCGCAACACGAGGGTGGTGCGGGCCGAGACCTGCACGTACCCCGGACCCACGAGGTCCGGGCGCACCAGGAAGTGGAACCACCCGTGAGCAAGGAAGCCGTGGAATCGGCACCGGCCACCACCCACCCGCAGGTGGCCCAGACGCCCGCGGACGCGGGCGACGCCGGTTACAGCAAGGACCTCAAGGCCCGCCACGTCAACATGATCGCCATCGGTGGCGCCATCGGCACCGGACTCCTCCTGGGCGCCGGCGGCCGCCTGCACAACGCCGGACCGGCACTCGCCCTGGCCTACCTGGTCTGCGGCGTCTTCGCCTTCTTCGTCGTCCGGGCCCTGGGCGAGCTGGTCCTGTACCGGCCGTCCTCCGGGTCCTTCGTGTCCTACGCACGTGAGTTCCTCGGCGAGAAGGGCGCCTACGTCGCCGGCTGGATGTACTTCCTGAACTGGTCGACCACCGGCATCGCCGACATCACCGCGATCGCGCTCTACACGCACTACTGGAGCATGTTCACCAGCATTCCCCAGTGGGTGCTCGCCCTGATCGCCCTCGCGGTGGTCCTGGCCGTGAACCTGATCTCGGTGAAGATCTTCGGTGAGATGGAGTTCTGGTTCGCGATCATCAAGGTCGCCACCATCGTCGGCTTCATGCTGATCAGCATTTTCCTGCTCGCCACCCAGCACAAGGTCGGCGGCCACACCCCCGGTCTGAGCGTCATCACCGACAACGGCGGACTCTTCCCGCACGGCATGATGCCGGTCGTCCTGGTCATGCAGGGCGTGATCTTCGCCTACGCCGCCCTGGAGCTGGTCGGCGTCGCCGCCGGCGAGACCGCCGAGCCGGAGAAGGTCGTCCCCCGCGCGGTGAACTCGATCATGTGGCGCGTGGGCCTGTTCTACGTCGGCTCGGTCGTGCTGCTCGCCCTGCTGCTGCCCGGTTCGGTGTACTCCGCCGACCAGAGCCCGTTCGTGACCGTGCTGTCCAAGATCGGCGTGCCGGCGGCCGGTGACGTGATGAACCTGGTCGTGCTGACCGCCGCCATGTCCTCGCTCAACTCCGGCCTGTACTCCACCGGCCGCATCCTGCGTTCGATGGCCATGGCCGGTTCGGCGCCGAAGTTCACCGCCCGCATGAACCGCAGCCAGGTGCCCTACGGCGGCATCCTGCTGACCTGCGCGGTCTGCGTCCTCGGCGTCGGCCTGAACTACCTGGTGCCCAGCCAGGCCTTCGAGATCGTGCTGAACGTCGCCTCGCTCGGCATCATCAGCACCTGGGTGATCATCATGGTCTGCCACATGATCTTCGTCCGCCGCGCCCGCGCGGGCCTCACGACCCGGCCGCACTTCCAGCTGAAGTTCAGCCCGGTCACGGAGATCGCCACGATCGTGTTCCTGCTGGTCTGCCTCGGCATGATGTGGAACGACCCCGACGTCGGCCGGAAGACCATCCTGCTGATCCCGGTGATCGCCGTCATGCTGGTCGCCGGCTGGTTCGGTGTGCGCCGCCGCGTGTCGCAAAGCACCGACCAGGAGCTGACCGAGCTGACGAAGTAGCAGCTCAGCGCCACTGTCAGTGGCATCGCCTACGGTGGCGTCATGTCGGAGATCACGTATGTCCGGGGTGACGCCACCGTGCCGTCGGTGAAGGGCGTCAAGGTGATCGCCCATGTCTGCAACGACATCGGCGGCTGGGGGAAGGGCTTCGTGCTGGCCCTGTCCCGACGCTGGCCCGAGCCGGAGGCGGCGTACCGCGCCTGGCACCGCGACCGCGCGAGGAACGACTTCGGTCTGGGCGCGGTGCAGCTGGTGCGGGTCGACCCGCACGTCTGGGTGGCCAACATGATCGGCCAGCGGGGGACCAGAACCGGCAGCAAGGGCGTCCCCGTGCGCTACGAGGCGATCGACACCGCCCTGGGCCGCCTCGCCGGCGAAGTGATCGAACTCGGCGCGTCCGTGCACATGCCCCGCATAGGCTGCGGCCTGGCAGGGGGCAAGTGGTCCCGTGTGGAGCCGCTCGTCACCGAGAGGCTCGTCGAGCGAGGGATCGCCGTGACGGTGTACGACCACGGGGAGGACGGCGGATGACCAGGGAAGCGGACGCGGCCGAGGTGCTGGTGCTGGGCGGGGCCGGGGTGGACACGATCATCCATGTCCCCGAGCTGCCCCTGCCCTACGCCGACAGTTACTTGATCGACTCCGGGATCCGCACCCGCGCCGGGCAGACCGGCGACTTCGTCGCCCTGGGGCTGGCCGCGCTCGGCCTGCGCACCCACCACCTCGACCTGCTCGGCGACGACCCCGAGGGCGACCTCGTCCGCGCCCTGCACGACGAGCACGGCATCGCCCTCACCGCGCTCCCGCAGCCCGCCGGGACCAGGCGGGCGGTCAACCTCGTCGGCCCGGACGGCCGCCGCCTGTCGCTCTACGACACCAGCCGCGCCCACCCCGACGACCGCTTCCCGGAGGCCACCGTGCGCACGCTGGCCGCCGCGAGTCGGCACGTGCACGTGACGATCACCCAGCCGTGCGCCCACGCCCTGCCCGTCCTGCGGGAGACCGGCGTGCCGCTCTCCACGGACCTGCACGACTGGGACGGCGAGAACCCGTACCACGAGCCGTTCGCGTACGCGGCCGACGTCGTCTTCCTGTCGGCCGCCGCCCTCGCCGACCCCGAGCGGACCATGCGGCGCATCGCCGAGCGGGGCCGCGCGGAGACCGTCGTCGCCACCGCCGGAGCGGAAGGCGCCTATCTGCTCGCCGACGGCGAGCTGACCCGGATACCGGCGGCGGACCCTCCCACGCCGGTGGTCGACTCCAACGGCGCGGGCGACGCCTTCGCCGCCGCGTTCCTCTACGGCCGGCTCAGCGGCGAGCCGCCCGAGCGGTGCGCCCGGTACGGAGCTGTCGCGGGCGCCTACGCGTGCACCGTCCCGGCCGCCCGCGCGGACGCGATAGGCCGGGACGAGCTGCTGCGGCAGGCGGCCGTGCCGAGCCGCTGAGGCACCAGGGCGCCGAGGCGCCCCGGCCTCAGCGGCCCTGGCCGGGTCAGTGCCCGTGCACCTCGTTCGTCGCCTCGATCTTCTTCCACGACTTCGGCTGCGCCACCGCCGTACCCGTCTTCACCAGGGCACGGACCGACGGCGCCGCCGGCTTCTCCGGCTGGAACAGCCAGGTGTCGAACAGCGCGGACAGCGGCTTGCCGGACACCTGCTCGGCGTACTTCTGGAAGTCGGCCACCGAGGCGTTGCCGTAGGCGTGCTCCTTCGGCCAGCCCTTCAGGATCGCGAAGAACGCGTCGTCACCGATCTCGTTGCGCAGCGCCTGGATGGCGAGGGCGCCCCGGTCGTAGACGGCGCCGCTGAACTGCTCGTCCGGACCCGGGTCACCCGGCTTCACGGTCCAGAAGGCGTCGTCGGCCGGGTGCGAGGCGTACACGTAGTCGGCGAGTTGCTGCGCGGTGCCCTCACCCTCGTGCTCGGACCACAGCCACTGCGCGTACCGGGCGAAGCCCTCGTTGATCCAGATGTCCTTCCAGCCCTTCAGCGACACGTAGTCGCCGTACCACTGGTGGGCCAGCTCGTGCACGACCACGGAGGTGTTGGAGCCGTTCGCGAACTGCCTCGGGCTGTAGTAGATCCGGGTCTGCGTCTCCAGGGCGTACCCGGTGGTGGTGTTCGGCACGTAGCCGCCCGCGGTGCTGAACGGATACGGCCCGAAGTAGCCGCTCAGCCAGTCCACGATCTCCCCGGTGCGCTCCACGCTGGCCCGCGCGGCCCCGTCGGTGTCGCCGAGGTCCTTGCTGTAGGCGTTGATGACGGGCACCCCGCCGTCGGAGGTGCCGGTGGTGATGTCGAACTTCCCGAGCGCGAGCGTGGCCAGATAGGTGGCCTGCGGCTTGTTCTGCCGCCAGTTGTAGCGGGTCCAGCCCAGCTTCGAAACGGTGGACTGGAGCGTGCCGTTGGAGAGGGCCTGGGTGCCGTCCGGCACGGACACCGACACGTCGTAGGTGGCCTTGTCGGTCGGGTGGTCGTTGCTCGGGAACCACCACCAGGCGGCCTCGGGCTCGTTGGCGGCCACGCCCCCGTCGGGCGTGCGGTGCCAGGAGGTGAAGCCGTAGGCGCTCTTCGTCGACGGCACCCCGCTGTAGCGGACCACCACCGTGACCGGCGTCCCCTTGGCCAGCGGCGTCTTCGGGGTGACGACCAGTTCGTGCTCGCCGGACGTGGTGAAGGACGCCTTGGCGCCGTTGACCCGGACCTCGCTCACGTCCAGCAGGAAGTCCAGGTCGAAGCGGGACAGGTCCTGGGTGGTCTTCGCCAGGATCGTCGCCGTGCCCTGCAACTCGTCCGTCTTCGGCTGGTACTGCAGCCTCAGGTCGTAGTGGGAGACGTCGTAGCCGCCATTGCCGTAGTTCGGGTAGTAGGGGTCGCCGATGCCCGGTGCGCCGGGGGTGTAGCTCGCGGCCGATGCCGGGATCGCCAGCAGGACGGAGGCCGCCGCCAGTGCGCCCGGCGCGATGATTCTGCGGTGCACGTCAGCTCCAAGTCATCGGGACTGCAAGTCCGTTCGGAGAACTCTGTTCGGAGCCTATTCAGTCCCTGTGGCCTCTGACCTGTCCATGGCCACTGCTGTCACACGATCGCCATTCAGCCGTCACGCGTCCCGGAGAGCCCTCTTTTGCACGGCAGTTGGCCGGAGTACGGTCCGCGCATGCCGAAACGAACGCGCTCCACGATCTGGAGACCGCTCGCCGCAGCCGCCGTCGCCGCGCTGACGGCCGTCTTCCTCACCCCGGCCGCGGCCCAGGCCACGCCCCGGGAGAGCCGCCCCGTCTACTCCTACGCCGACGCCGTCCGCGAGTCCGTCTGGGTGGACACCGGCCTCGACGAGGACGGTGACGGCAGGACCGACCGCGTCGCCGCCGACATCGTCCGCCCCGCCGAACCTGCCCGGCAGGGCCGCAAGGTGCCGGTCATCATGGACGCAAGCCCCTACTACTCCTGCTGCGGGCGCGGCAACGAGAGCCAGCGCAAGACGTACGACGCCGAGGGCCGTGTCGTCCAGATGCCGCTGTTCTACGACAACTACTTTGTGCCCCGCGGCTACGCCTTCGTCGGCGTCGACCTCGCCGGCACCAACCGCTCCGACGGCTGCGTCGACGTCGGCGGCCGCTCCGACATCCAGTCCGCCAAGGCCGTCATCGACTGGCTGAACGGCCGCGCCAGGGCGTACAGCAGCCGCACCGGCGGCACCCCGGTGAAGGCCGGCTGGACCAACGGCCGCACCGGCATGATCGGCAAGAGCTGGGACGGCACCATCGCCAACGGCGTCGCCGCCACCGGCGTCAAAGGGCTGAGGACCATCGTCCCGATCAGCGCCATCTCCTCCTGGTACGACTACTACTTCGCACAGGGCGCCCCGCTCTACGACGGCGGCCCCGACGAACTGGCCGGCTACGTCGAGAGCGCCGACGCGCAGGCCCACTGCGCGGCCGTCCAGCGGAAGCTCGCCGACGGCAGCCCGCGCAGCGGCGACTGGACACCGCTGTGGAGCGAGCGGGACTACGTCAAGGACGTGGCGAAGGTGCGCGCCAGCGTGTTCCTGGTGCACGGCATGCAGGACCTCAACGTCCGCACCAAGCACGTCGGCCAGTGGTGGGACGCGCTCGCCCGCAACGGCGTGGAGCGCAAGATCTGGCTGTCCCAGACCGGTCACGTCGACCCGTTCGACTACCGGCGCGGCGCCTGGGTCGACACGCTGCACCGCTGGTTCGACCACGAACTCCTCGGCTACGACAACGGCATCGACCGCGAGCCGATGGCCGACATCGAACGCCACCCCGACCAGTGGGCCACCTCCGCCGCCTGGCCCCCGCACGGCACCCGCACCGCCGTCCTGCACCCGGCCGCCGGCAGCCAGGCCGGCGTCGGCACGCTCGGCCTGCGGCGGGCCGCCGGCACCGAGAGCTTCACGGACGACCCGGCGCTCAGCGAGACCGACTGGGCCGCGCACCTCACCACGTCCACACCGGAGAAGGCCGGTTTCCTCACGGCACCGCTCACCCGGGACCTGCGGCTGGCCGGTTCCTCCACGGTGACGGTCACCGCGACCCCGACGACCGCCTCCGCCCACCTGTCCGCCGTCCTGGTCGACGTCGGCCCGGACACCATCCGCGACTACGCCGACCGGGCCGAGGGCATCACCACCCTCACCGACCGCACCTGCTGGGGCGAGAGCACGGCCGGGGACAGCGCCTGCTTCAAGGAGACCCGGGCGAAGACGGCCGCCGTCGGCTACACCGTGGTCAGCCGCGGCTGGGCCGACCTCGGTCACCACGCCTGGCCGGCAGACGGTGTCCCGCTCACCCCGGGCCGCGCGTACACCATCACCCTGGACCTCGCGGCCACCGACCACGTCGTCCCCGCGGGGCACCGCCTGGCGCTGATCGTCGCCGGCACGGACAAGGACCTTATCGATCCTCCGTCCACCCGGCCGACGCTCACCGTGGACCTGTCCCGTACGACGGCGAAGCTCCCGCTGGTGGGCGGCGCGGCAGCGTTCGCCCGCGCCACGGCCGGCCACGCGGCGGCCCCTGCGCCGACGGTCCTGAACGGCGTCCCCGCACCGCGACTCCAGCACGTACCGGTGGGCTGAAACGCCGGCTCCGGGTGGCTGTGCCTGGTGTCCGGCCGCAGGGCGGCGTGGGCTGGTCGTGCGCACCCGGCGGAGCCGCACACCGGCACAGCCGTCACAGTTCCCGGCGCCCCTGGGCGGAGGCTCAGGGCGTGGGGAACGCCAGGGCGGACGCCTCCCCGGCGCAGCCCCAGGCCACGGTGATGCCGGCGCCGCCGTGGCCGTAGTTGTGGACCAGCACGCGGCCGTCCGGGAGGGGCTGTCGCGCCAGGCGTACCGCCTCGCGGGCGGGCCGCAGGCCCACCCGGTGGGCCAGCACCCGCGCGCCGGCGATCTCCGGGCGGACGGCCGCGCAGCGGCTGATGATCGCCGTGGCGGTGTCCGGGTCCGGCTCCAGGGACCAGTCGTCCTCCTCGGCCGTGCCGCCCAGCAGCAGCCGGCCCGGCTGCGGGATGAAGTAGGTGGAGGCGGCCGAGGAGTGGTCGACGGAGGTGTACCAGCTGGTGACGCCGGGGTTCTCCACCACGACCAGCTGGCCGCGCACCGGACGCACCGCCGGGTCCGGCACCAGGGAGCGGGCACCGAGGCCCGTGCAGTTGACCACCACGGCGGCGGGTACGGCGGCCAGGTCGGTCACCTCACGGACCTCCACCGTGCCTCCCGCCTTCCCCAGCCGCTTCCGCAGCCAGGCCAGATGCACCGGCATGTCGATCACCGGCAGCCGCGCCGCCAGCCCCTCGGCCACCGCCCGCAGCCCCGGCACCCGGCCCGCCCACGTGCCCAGTCCGTCCAGCCGCATCCCGTGGTGCACGCCCCCGACCAGGCGCACGCCCGTCTCCTCCGGCCGGTCCGCCAGCTCCTCGTACACACCGAGGGAGGCCAGCGCCCACGCACCGGCCAGCCGCTCCGGTTCGATGCGGTACGGCCACCACAGGCCGCCGGCGACCGCCGAGGTCGTCCGCTCGGCCGGCTCCCGCGCCCACACACGCACCCGCCGCCCCGACTCGGCCAGCAGCACGGCCGTCGTCAGCCCGGCGATACCGCCTCCGACCACGATGACTTCGTCTCTCGGCTCACTGTCCACGCCAGGACGATAGGCCCTGCGCGGCCCGCGAGCGGGTGCCCGCCGCCACTAGGATCGGCGTTCTTATGACTGCCACCCTCGTTGTCAAGAACCTCGCCGCCGGGCACGGCGACCGCGCCCTGTTCTCCGGGCTGGACCTGGTCGTCGCACCCGGCGATGTGATCGGGCTGGTCGGCGCCAACGGCGCGGGCAAGTCGACCCTGCTGCGGATGCTCGCCGGGCTCACCCCGCCCGAGCAGGGCGAGCTCCGGCTGTCCCCGCCGACCGCGACCGTCGGCCATCTGCCCCAGGAGCCGGAGCGTCGGCCGGGCGAGACCGTCCGGGGGTTCCTGGCCCGCCGTACCGGGGTCGCCGAGGCCCAGCGGGTCATGGACGAGACGACCCAGGCGCTGGTCGACGGCGCGCCCGGCGCCGACGACGCCTACGCCGCCGCCCTGGAGCGATGGCTCGGCCTGGGCGGCGCCGACCTGGACGAGCGCGCGGAGGAGGTCGCCGACTCCCTCGGTCTGGCCGTCGACCTGGACCACCCGATGACCACCCTCTCCGGCGGCCAGGCGGCCCGCGCCGGCCTGGCCTCCCTGCTGCTGTCCCGCTACGACGTCTTCCTCCTGGACGAGCCCACCAACGACCTGGACCTGGACGGCCTGGAGCGGCTGGAACGGTTCGTCACCGGTCTGCGCGCCGGCACGGTCGTCGTCAGCCACGACCGCGAGTTCCTCACCCGCACGGTCACCAAGGTGCTCGAACTCGACCTCGCCCAGGGGCAGATCAACCTCTACGGCGGCGGCTACGAGGGCTACCTGGAGGAGCGGGACGTAGCCCGCCGGCACGCCCGCGAGGAGTACGAGGAGTACGCCGACAAGAAGGCCGCCCTCCAGGACCGCGCCCAGATGCAGCGGGCCTGGATGGACAAGGGCGTGAAGAACGCCCGGCGCAAGGCGGGCAACGACAACGACAAGATCGGCCGCAAGTTCCGCAGCGAGTCCAGCGAGAAGCAGGCCGCGAAGGCCCGCCAGACCCAGCGCATGATCGAGCGCCTGGACGTCGTCGAGGAGCCGCGCAAGGAGTGGGAGCTGCGGATGGAGATCGCGTCCGCCCCGCGTTCCGGAGCGGTCGTGGCGACGCTGCGGGACGCGGAGGTGCGGCGCGGTGACTTCCGGCTCGGACCGGTGTCGCTGCAGATCGACTGGGCGGACCGGATCGCGGTCACCGGGGCCAACGGCGCCGGGAAGTCCACCCTGCTCGGCGCGCTGCTGGGCCGGGTCCCGCTGGACTCTGGCCACGCGGCCCTCGGTTCCGGGGTGCTGGTCGGCGAGGTCGACCAGGCCCGCAAGCTGTTCCACGGCACCGAGACCCTGCTCGACGCCTTCTGCGCGGCCGTCCCCGACACCGAGCCGGCCGAGGTCCGCACCCTGCTGGCCAAGTTCGGGCTGAAGTCCGGCCATGTGCTGCGGCCGGCCGCGACCCTCTCCCCGGGCGAGCGCACCCGCGCCGCGCTCGCCCTGCTCCAGGGCCGGGGCGTCAACCTGCTCGTCCTGGACGAGCCGACGAACCACCTGGACCTGCCGGCCATCGAACAGCTGGAGTCGGCCCTCGACGCCTACACGGGCACCCTGCTGCTGGTCACCCACGACCGCCGCATGCTGGACGCGGTCCGGGTGACCCGTCGCCTGGAGGTGGCGGACGGCAAGGTGACGGAGCGTTAGCCGGCGCGTGCGGCGGCTTCCTTCGCCGCCCGTTCGACCCGGGCGAGGTGTTCCGGGTCGTGGGGCGCCACGTTGAGGCCGTCGGGGCGCTGCCCCACGGCCCCGTCGACGAGTTCGCGCACGATGTCCGCGTGTCCGGCGTGCCGCTGGGTCTCGGCGACCATGTGGGTCAGCACCCGGTGCAGTGTCGTCCCACCCGGCGCACCGGGTGTCCGGCCGACCGCGTCCAGGGGGAGGGCGGCGATGGTCTCGTCGGCGTGGGCGCACGCCCGCCGGTACAGGCCGACGATGTCCTCGCGCGTCTCGTCGGCCCGTGCCCACAGGTCCGCGTCCGGCTCGGCGTCGCCCGTGATCCACAGGGGGGTGCCGGGGAAGGGCCGGCCGAAGGTCTGGCCGAAGTACAGCGCCTCGGCCCCCGCGAGATGCTTCACGAGGCCCAGCAGGTTGGTGCCGGTGGGCGTCAGGGGGCGCCGGACGTCGTACTCCGACAGGCCGTCGAGCTTCCAGAGCAGCACGTCACGGGCGTCCTGGAGATAGACCAGGAGGTCGTCCTTGGGATCCGTCATGAGCCAAGTCTGCGGGTCGGGTGATCATGCGTCACCGGAGTTTCCGGCGGCGGAACGGAGGCACCCTCCGGGGAGGAGGGTGCCACTCCAGCCGACCGCCGAAGGCCCGCAGGGTCAGCGCTTCTTCGGGTCCAGCAGTCCCGCGCGACGCAGCGCGTCCGCCATCGCGCTGTTGGCCGGTGCCGGGGCCTGCCGGCCGCCGCGGTCACCGCCGCCCCGGCCCTGCCGCTGGCCGCCGCCCTGTCGCTGGCCGCCACCCTGCCGCTGCTGGGGCGGACGGGCACCGCCGCCGCGCTGCTGCCGGCCGCCGCCCTGGCCCTGCGGCGCGGCCTCGTCGTCCAGACGCAGCGTCAACGCGATCCGCTTGCGCGGGATGTCGACGTCCAGGACCTTCACCTTGACGATGTCACCGGGCTTCACCACATCGCGCGGGTCCTTGACGAACGACTTCGACATCGCCGAGACGTGCACCAGACCGTCCTGGTGGACGCCGACGTCCACGAACGCGCCGAAGGCCGCCACGTTGGTGACCACACCCTCCAGGACCATCCCCGCGGACAGGTCGGAGATCTTCTCCACGCCCTCCTTGAAGGTCGCCGTCCGGAAGGCGGGACGCGGGTCGCGGCCCGGCTTCTCCAGCTCCTTCAGGATGTCGGTGACGGTCGGCAGACCGAAGGTGTCGTCCACGAAGTCGGCCGGCCGCAGTGAGCGCAGCACGCCCGTGTTGCCGATGAGGGACGCCACCTCCTGGCCCGTGGTCTTCACCATGCGGCGGACCACCGGGTAGGCCTCGGGGTGCACGCTGGAGGCGTCCAGCGGGTCGTCGCCGCCGCGGATGCGCAGGAAGCCCGCGCACTGCTCGTACGCCTTCGGGCCGAGCCGCGCCACCTTCTTCAGCTCCGAGCGGGACGTGAACGGACCGTTCTGGTCCCGGTGCGCGACGATGTTCTCGGCGAGCCCGGACGAGATGCCCGACACCCGCGCGAGGAGCGGCACGGACGCCGTGTTGACGTCCACGCCGACGCCGTTCACACAGTCCTCGACGACCGCGTCCAGCGAACGGGACAGCTTCACCTCGGACAGATCGTGCTGGTACTGGCCGACGCCGATCGACTTCGGGTCGATCTTCACCAGCTCGGCCAGCGGGTCCTGGAGCCGGCGCGCGATGGAGACGGCGCCGCGCAGCGACACGTCCATGTCCGGCAGCTCCTGCGAGGCGTACTGCGACGCGGAGTACACCGACGCGCCCGCCTCCGACACCATCACCTTGGTGAGCTTCAACTCCGGGTGCTTCGCGATGAGTTCACCGGCGAGCTTGTCGGTCTCCCGGGACGCCGTGCCGTTGCCGATCGCGATCAGCTCGACCGCGTGCCGCTCGGCGAGCCGCGCCAGCTTGGCGAGCGCCTCGTCCCACTTGTTCGCCGGGACGTGCGGGTAGACGACGTCCGTCGCCACCACCTTGCCGGTGGCGTCGACCACGGCCACCTTCACGCCCGTACGGAACCCGGGGTCCAGGCCCAGCGTCGCGCGCGTGCCGGCCGGGGCGGCCAGCAGCAGGTCGCGGAGGTTGGCCGCGAAGACGTTGACCGCCTCGTCCTCGGCGGCCGTACGCAGCCGCAGCCGCAGGTCGATGCCGAGGTGCACCAGGATGCGGGTGCGCCAGGCCCAGCGGACCGTGTCCGTCAGCCACTTGTCGGCGGGACGGCCGCGGTCCGCGATGCCGAACTTCGCGGCGACGATCCCCTCGTACGACGACGGGCCGTCCGTCGGCTCCTCGGGCTCCAGGACGAGGTCGAGCACCTCCTCCTTCTCGCCGCGCAGCATCGCCAGGATCCGGTGCGAGGGCAGTTCGGTGAACGGCTCGGCGAAGTCGAAGTAGTCGGCGAACTTGGCGCCCGCCTCCTCCTTGCCCTCCCGCACCTTCGCCGTCAGCCGCCCGCGCACCCACATGCGCTCGCGCAGCTCGCCGATCAGGTCGGCGTCCTCCGAGAACCGCTCGGTGAGGATCGCCCGCGCGCCGTCCAGCGCGGCCTGCGGATCGGCGACGCCCTTGTCCGCGTCCACGAACGCGGCGGCCGCGGCCAGCGGTTCGACCGTCGGGTCGCCCAGCAGTCCCTCCGCGAGCGGCTCCAGGCCGGCCTCGCGGGCGATCTGCGCCTTGGTGCGCCGCTTGGGCTTGTAGGGGAGGTAGACGTCCTCCAGGCGCGCCTTCGTCTCGGCGCCGCGGATCCGCGCCTCCAGCTCCTCGGTGAGCTTGCCCTGTTCGCGCACCGACTCCAGGATCGCGGTGCGCCGCTCCTCCAGCTCCCGCAGGTAGCGCAGCCGTTCCTCGATGGTGCGCAGCTGCGCGTCGTCGAGCATCTCGGTCGCTTCCTTGCGGTAGCGAGCGATGAAGGGCACCGTGGAGCCGCCGTCGAGCAGCTCCACCGCGGCCTTCACCTGCCGCTCCCGTACGCCGAGCTCCTCGGCGATCCTGCCTTCGATGGACCCTGCTCCGAGGGACCCGGGTGTGGTCACGATCCGGTACCGCCTTCTCCACTCAAGGTTGCGCGGCAATTGTGGCAGGTGACACCGACAACCGGGGATCAGGGCGGCACCCGGCGGGGCGCCGGGCCGGTCTCAGGCCCGGCTCCCGCGGGCGGAGGACGACGCTCCGCCGAACAGGCGGGCGAGCGCCCGGAAGGGGAGGGTGACCACGGTGGCGAGGGCGCCGCCGATCTGCCGCAGTACGTCTGCGAGGGCACGGAACACGGAAGGGTCTCCTTTCGTCGTGGCGTCCGCCACCGGGTACCTCGGGACGGCGGGGAAAACCCCGTGGCAGAAAAGGTGGGGAATCCGTCGTTGCTGCCACGCGCGGGGCCGCCCAGAATCGAGGCCATGACGCAGCGGACCGTCCTCGTCGCCGTCTTCGACGGCCTCCAGAGCCTCGATGTCACCGGCCCCACGGAGGTCTTCGCCGGTGCCGAGAAGCTCACCCCGGGGTCGTACCGGATCCGTACGGCCTCGGTGGACGGCGGGCCGGTGCGCACCTCCAGCGGGCTGACCCTCGTACCGGACGGATCCCTGGCGGACGCGGAGGATCCGCACACCCTGCTGGTCCCCGGCGGGGAGGGCACCCTCGATCCGGACCCGCGGCTGGTGGAGTGGCTGCGCGGGCGGGCCCCGCGGGCCCGGCGCCTGGTGTCCGTCTGTACCGGTGCGATCCCGCTGGCCCGGGCCGGACTCCTGGACGGCCGGCGGGTCACGACGCACTGGGCGTACTGCGACACGCTCGCCCGGGACCACCCCGCCGTCCGGGTCGACCCCGACCCGATCTTCGTGCGGGACGGGCACGTGGCCACCTCGGCCGGGGTGACCGCGGGGATCGACCTCGCCCTGGCACTGGTGGAGGAGGACCTGGGCCGGCAGGCCGCGCTGACCGTCGCCCGCCATCTCGTGGTGTTCCTGCGCAGGCCCGGCAACCAGGCCCAGTTCAGCGCCCAGCTGGCCGCCCAGACGGCCCGCCGTGAACCCCTGCGGGACGTCCAGCAGTGGATCACCGAGCATCCGGACGGCGACCTCGGCGTCGAGGCGCTGGCCGCCCGCGCCGCCCTCTCCCCGCGCCACTTCGCCCGCGCCTTCCAGGCCGAGACCGGTATGACACCCGGCCGGTACGTCGACCGGGTCCGCCTCGAACACGCCCGCCGCCTGCTGGAGGACACCGCCGACGGCGTCGAGGAGATCGCGCGGGCCAGCGGCTACGGCACGCCCGAGGCCATGCGCCGCGCGTTCGTCAGGTCGCTCGGCACACCCCCCACGGAATACCGCAGGCGCTTCCACCCGGCGCCCGCGCACTGACACCGACACCGACACCCGCACCGGACACCCGCACACACCCGCACCGGACATCCGCCCACAGAGAAGGGGCTCCCATGCAGATCGCCATGGTCGTCTACGACCGTTTCACCGCGCTGGACGCCGTCGGACCCTACGAGGTCCTCAGCCGGCTGCCCGACGCCGAGGTCGTCTTCGTCGCCGAGCGGCCCGGCCCCGTGCGCACCGACACGGGTTTCCTCGCCGTCACCGCGGACCGGGCGCTGCACGAGGTGACGCGCCCCGACATCGTCGTGGTCGCCGGAGGCCCCGGCACCCTCCCCCAGATGGAGAACCCGGCCCTCCTGGAGTGGCTGCGCGCCGTCGACGCGACGAGCACCTGGACGACCTCGGTCTGCTCGGGCTCGCTGCTGCTCGCCGCCGCGGGCCTGCTGAGGGGCCGGCGCGCCACCAGCCACTGGGGCGCCCTGGACGTGCTGGAGCAGTTCGGCGCCGAGCCGACGGGCGAACGGGTCGTCACCGACGGCAAGTACGTCACCGCGGCCGGCGTCTCCGCCGGCATCGACATGGGACTCACGCTGGTCGGCACCCTCGCCGGGGACGAACACGCCCAGACGGTCCAGCTGCTGGTCGAGTACGACCCGCAGCCGCCCTACGACGCCGGTTCGCCGCAGAAGGCGCCCGCGCACATCGTGGAGGGGTTCCCCACCCGCTTCAGCCTGACGTAGACACGCTCCATGTGAAGCGCGGCTGCCTGCGCTCCAGGAACGCGGCGACTCCCTCCGCGGTGTCGCCGCTGCCGCGCGCCTGCGCGGTCCAGTAGGCGTCCCGGTCGGTGCGGCCGCCGGCGAACTCCTTGGCGGCGGCCTGGGTGAGCTGCGAGCGGGACACCAGGACCCGGGTCAGCTCCGCGACCCGCTTGTCCAGCTCGCCCTCGGGCAGCACCTCGTCCACGAGACCGGTGCCCAGCGCCCGCCCGGCGTCGATCAACTCGGCCGTGAACAGCAGGTACTTGGCCGTGGACGGACCGACCAGGGACACCAGCCGGCGGGTCGAGGAGGCCGGGTAGACGACACCGAGCCGCGCCGGTGTCACCCCGAACAGCGCCCCCTCCTCCGCGAGCCGCAGATCGCAGGCCGCCGCCAGCTGAGCGCCGCCCCCCACGCAGTGGCCGCGCACCGCGGCGACGGTCGGCTTCGGGAACGCGGCCAGGGCCTCCTCGGCGGCCACCGCGAGGGCCTGGGCCTCCTCCGGTGAGCCCCGGAGGGTGGAGATGTCGGCGCCCGCGCAGAAGGTGCCGCCCTCGCCGGTCAGCACCAGCGCCCGTACCCCGGCGTCCCGGGCCAGGGCGTCCAGCAGCGGGGGCAGGGCCCGCCACATCGCGGTCGTCATGGCGTTGCGCTTGGCGGGATGACGGATCACCACGGTGGCGACGGAGTCGGTGACCTGGTGGGACAGCTGGGGCTCCATGCGGCGGATCGTAGCGGAGGGCGTTTCCCCGCCGGCAGGCCGAACCCGTACGGCCCGACTGCGAACCCGTACAACCCGACTAGTTCGGGAACCGGCGCACGGGGGACAGGAGCGGTCCCACCCGCGACCAGGTCATGCGCAGTCGGTCAGAAACCGTTCGATACCCGCCGACTTCTGTTCAGGTATCCGGGCCGGAGCGCATCTTTACCAACACTCGACGTGTGGTGACAATCGAGCGCGAGGGTGGCGACCGGACGATGGACGACCACGGGCGTGGGGACGGCCCGCGCCCAGCGGGGGGCGGCGGCGAACGACCGCCGGATCCACTGCCGTACGAAGGTGTCTGGCGCTTCACCGCGGCCGCGGTGGACGCCTCGGTCCCGCAGGCCCGGCACGCGGTGCGGGACCTGCTGCTGCGCCAGGGCGTGCCGGTCTCCGACGACCTGGTGCACGGCCTGCTGCTGATCGTCTCCGAGCTGGTCACCAACGCGGTCCGGCACGCGGCGCTGCTGTCGCCGGTGCTCGCCGTGGAGGTGGCCGTCGGAGCGGAGTGGGTGCGGGTGTCCGTGGAGGACAACCACCCCTACCGCCCGACCGCCCTGGAGGCCGACCACGGCCAGACCGGCGGCCGGGGTCTGCTCCTGGTCCGCGAGGTGGCCCGGGAGGCGGGCGGGGTGGTCGACGTGGAGCACACCGCGAGCGGCGGCAAGGTGATCTGGGCCGCCCTGCCGCTCAAGCCCGCCTCGGTGCCATAGCGCCTACCAGCCCGCGGACGGGCCCGTCAGTTCCCTGATCGCCGGGCGGGCCGCGTCCAGGACGGTCATGAACCAGGCCGAGAACGGGTCCCGGGCGTGCCGCTCGGCCAGCTCGGCCGCCGTCACGAAGGCGTACGCGGCGACCTCCTCGGGGTCCGGCGCGAGCGGTGCCTGCACCAGGCCGACGAACAGGTGGTTGAACTCCTGCTCCACCAGGCCCGAGGCGGGGTCCGGGTGGTTGTAGCGGACAGTGCCGGCCTCCGCGAGCAGCGACGGCGACACACCCAGCTCCTCGTGCGTGCGCCGGGCCGCCGCGGCGAACGGCGCCTCGCCCGGGTACGGATGACCGCAGCAGGTGTTGGACCACACACCGGGGGAGTGGTACTTGCCGAGGGCCCGCTGCTGGAGCAGCAGCCGGCCCTGTTCGTCGAAGAGGAACACCGAGAACGCCCGGTGCAGCTGCCCCGGCGGTTGATGGGCCGCGAGCTTCTCCGCCGTACCGATCGTCACACCCTTCTCGTCGACCAGTTCCAGCAAAATCGCCTCTGCGGT
This sequence comes from Streptomyces sp. NPDC028928, assembly GCF_055564915.1. Classification (NCBI taxonomy): domain Bacteria; kingdom Bacillati; phylum Actinomycetota; class Actinomycetes; order Kitasatosporales; family Streptomycetaceae; genus Streptomyces; species Streptomyces sp. NPDC028928. The sequence continues at coordinate 23,394 of NZ_JBVHVI010000010.1, read as the reverse complement.
GCCCTCCGACGAGCTGTGCGTCGCGGTGGCAGGTGTGATCGGCATACCCATCCTTCGCCTCGGTCTTCGCACCCCAAGTCTGCCGTACGAATCCGGCACTCCCGGCACGTCCACGTGTCCGCGCGCGGCGCAGCGCCGGGAGTCGGACCCGGTAGATCATCGTGCCCGGCGCCGGTCGCCGGGAACCGTCCGGGGGTACGCCGAACGGCAGTGCGTGTCGTCAGTGGCACAGTCTCGCTTCGTGCTCCGCGTGGCCGCCCGGCTCCAGCTGGAAGGTGCAGTGCTCCACGTCGAAGTGGTCGCCCAGACAGCCCTGCAGCTCGTGCAGCATCTTCTCGTTGCCTATGGCGTTCAGCACCTCGGAGCTGACCACCACGTGCGCCGACAGCACCGGCATGCCCGAGGTGATCGTCCAGGCGTGCAGGTCGTGGACGTCCTCGACGCCGTCCAGCGCCAGGATGTGCGCCCGGACCTCCGCCATGTCGACGCCCTTGGGGGCCGCCTCCAGCAGCACGTCCAGCGTCTCGCGCAGCAGCTTCAGTGTCCGCGGCACGATCATCAGGCCGATGACCAGCGAGGCGACCGGGTCCGCCGCCTGCCATCCGGTGGCCAGGATCACCGCGGCCGAGATCAGCACCGCCACCGAGCCCAGCGCGTCCGCGGCCACCTCCAGGAAGGCGCCGCGCACGTTCAGGCTCTCCTTCTGACCGCGCATCAGCAGCACCAGCGAGACGGAGTTCGCGACCAGGCCGATCAGACCGAACACGACCATCAGGCCGCCCCGGGTCCCGGCGGGCTCCACGAACCGCTGGACCGCCTCGTACAGGACGTAGCCGCCGACCCCGAGCAGCAGCAGACAGTTGGCCAGGGCCGCCAGGATCTCGGCGCGGGCGTAGCCGAAGGTGCGGTTGGTGCTCGCCGGGCGCGCCGCGAAGTGGATCGCGAGCAGCGCCATGCCGAGGCCCACCGCGTCGGTCGCCATGTGCGCGGCGTCCGCGATCAGCGCGAGCGAGTCCGCGACCAGGCCGCCGATGATCTCCACCACCATGATCGTCAGCGTGATGCCCAGCGCGATCCGCAGCCGGCCCCGGTACGCGGCCGTGGCCGTACCCGGAGCCGGCGCGTGGGAGTGCGCGTGCCCGTGGTCGTGCCCTGCCCCCATGACTACCGCCTTCCGTGTGCCTGCCCGGAGGCCAGTGAACTACGGGTAGGGGGTATGAGGCAACGCGGCACTGAACACCGTTGTCATGTGCCCTGACCTGCGGAAACGTTCCGCAGGTCAGGAGGCCCGGGGCGTCGGCCGCCGTGCGGGCGGGAGGCCTCGTCAGCCGCTGTGGTGCAGCCGCCAGCCCGCCCACGCCGACTCGACCATCTCCCGCACCCCGCGCCGGGCCCGCCAGCCCAGCACCTGCGCGGCCCGCTCGGCCGAGGCCACCGCGCGCGGCGCGTCGCCGGGGCGGCGGCCCTCCACCACGGGCGCCCGGCGGTCCCCGGTGACCTCCCCGATGACCGAGATCAGCTCGCGCACCGAGACGCCCTCGCCCCGGCCGATGTTCAGCGTCAGATCGCCGGTGATGTCCCCGGCGGCCAGCCGCCGCGCCGCCGCCAGGTGGGCGTCGGCGAGGTCGGCGACATGGATGTAGTCCCTGACGCAGGTGCCGTCCGGGGTCGGGTAGTCGTCACCGAAGATGCGCGGGGCCTCGTCCCGGGTGAGCCGGTCGAAGACCATCGGCACGATGTTGAACACGCCCGTGTCCGCCAGCTCCGGCGCCGCGGCGCCCGCCACGTTGAAATAGCGCAGACATACGGTGGAGATCCCGTGTGCCCGGCCCGCCGCCCGCACCAGCCACTCCCCGGCCAGCTTGGTCTCGCCGTACGGGTTCACCGGGGCGCACGGGGTGTCCTCGGTGATCAGGTCCACGTCCGGGTTGCCGTACACCGCAGCCGACGAGGAGAACAGCAGCCGTCCGATGCCCGCCTCGGCCACCGCGTCCAGGAGGGTGGCCAGGCCGCCGACGTTCTCCCGGTAGTAGCGGGTGGGCTGGGCCACCGACTCCGCGACCTGCTTGCGCGCCGCGAGATGGACGACGCCCGTCACGCCGTACTCCGCGAAGACCCGCTTCAGCAGTGCCCCGTCCAGCGTCGAGCCGTGCACGAGCGGCACCTCGGCCGGGAGCCGCGCGGGCACGGCGGCCGACAGGTCGTCCAGCGCCACGACGCTCTCCCCGGCGCCCGCCATGGCCCGTGCCACGTGCGCCCCGATGAATCCGGCTCCGCCGGTGATCAGCCACGTCATGGTCGTCCACCCTATGCCGAGTCGCTCCGGTGTCCCGGTTGCCCGGGTCTGCCCCATGGGTTTGTGGGCCGGGCCCCGGATCCCCGATGATGATCGCGGCAAAGGTCCGGACAGCCCTCGGGGGCCGGGCCGTGAACGGCCGGTGAACACCGGCTCCGGCCCATCCGATAGCCTCTGCCGACATGCCGCCCGGGTGCCGCAGGCAGGGGCGCCCCACCATGCAGACGACCGGCGCCCGCGCGCCGGCACCCAGGGAGTGAGTTCGGTTGTCGACGGCCATCGTCACCGGTCAGCCGGTCCCCGGATCGTCACTGGAGCACGATCTGCGGTCCCTCGGCTTCGATGTGCGCGTGGCCGCCGACGCCGCCGAGACGGAGTCCCTGCTCGCCGCCGTACCGGCCGACCGGCGCGTGGCCCTGGTCGACGCCCGCTTCGTCGGCCACCTCCACGCGCTGCGCCTCGGCCTGACCGACCCGCGCTTCCCGCTCGCCGCCGTGCCCGGCGCCGTCACCGCCCAGCCCGCCGCCCGGCAGGCCCTCACCCGGGCCGTGGCCCGCGAGACCTCCGCCGACGGCGGTACCGCCGGGACCGGCGGGGCCCCCGCGCTCGCCGTGGACAGCCTCGCCGACCGCATCGCCACCGCCCTGGAGGCCGACGGCGGCGCGGTGCACCGGCCGGAGCTGGGCAGCCTGGTCGCCACGGTGCCGGACGACCCGCAGGCCCGCAACGAGGCCCGGCAGGCCGTCGCCTCCGTGGACGACGAGGCCGTACGCCTGAAGTCGGCCGTGAAGTCCCGCGACGGGTTCTTCACCACGTTCTTCATCAGCCCCTACTCGCGCTACATCGCCCGCTGGTGCGCGCGCCGCGGCCTGACCCCGAACCAGGTCACCACGGCCTCGCTGCTCACCGCGCTGATCGCGGCCGGCTGCGCGGCCACCGGCACCCGCGGCGGGTTCGTCGCGGCCGGTGTGCTGCTGATCGCCTCCTTCGTCCTGGACTGCACCGACGGCCAGCTCGCCCGCTACGCCCTGAAGTACTCCACCCTCGGCGCCTGGCTCGACGCCACCTTCGACCGGGCCAAGGAGTACGCCTACTACGCCGGTCTCGCGCTCGGCGCGGCCCGCGGCGGCGACGACGTGTGGGCCCTCGCCCTCGGCGCGATGATCCTGCAGACCTGCCGGCACGTGGTCGACTTCTCCTTCAACGAGGCCAACCACGACGCCACCGCCAACACCAGCCCCACCGCCGCCCTCTCCGACAAGCTCGACAGCGTCGGCTGGACGGTCTGGGTGCGCCGCATGATCGTGCTGCCGATCGGCGAGCGCTGGGCGATGATCGCGGTCCTCACCGCGGCCACCACCCCCCGGATCACCTTCTACGTCCTGCTCGCCGGCTGTGCCTTCGCCGCGACCTACACCACGGCGGGCCGGGTACTGCGCTCCCTGACCCGCAAGGCGCAGCGGACCGACCGCGCGGCCGGGGCCCTGGCCGACCTGGCGGACAACGGTCCGCTCGCCCAGGCGCTGAGCCGCGTCGCGATTCCTCTGCGCACCCCGGTGGTCTCGGCGCTGATGGGCACCGCCGCGGTGCTCCTCACCGCCTGCTTCGCCCCCTACGGCAGCCGGCTGCCCGTCCTGGGCGCCGTGTTCTACGTCGCCTTCTCCGCGCTCGCCCTCACCGCCGCCCGCCCCCTCAAGGGCGCCCTCGACTGGCTGGTCCCGCCCTTCTTCCGGGCCGCCGAGTACGGCACCGTGCTCGCCCTGGCGAGCAAAGCGGGCGTGAACGGGGCCCTTCCTGCGGCTTTCGGCCTGGTGGCGGCCGTCGCCTACCATCACTACGACACGGTGTACCGCATCCGCGGCAACGCCGGAGCGCCTCCGGCCTGGCTGGTGCTCGCCATCGGGGGGCACGAGGGGCGGACGCTGCTCGTCACCGTCCTGGCCGCGGTGCTCACCGCTTCGCAGTTCAAGGCCGCGCTCACGGTCCTCGCCGTGGCCGTCGCCCTGCTGGTGCTCGTGGAGAGCATCCGCTTCTGGGTGTCCGCTGGGGCGCCCGCCGTACACGACGAAGGAGAACCCGCATGATCGGCCTCGTGCTGGCGGCCGGCGCCGGACGGCGTCTGCGCCCCTACACCGACAGCCTTCCCAAGGCGCTGGTGCCGGTGGGGCCCGCGGGCATAGAGGGCGAACCGACGGTTCTGGACCTGACGCTCGGCAACTTCGCCGAGATCGGGCTGACCGAGGTCGCGATCATCGTCGGCTACCGCAAGGAGGCCGTGTACGAGCGCAAGGCGGCCCTGGAGCAGAAGTACGGCCTGAAGCTCACCCTCATCGACAACGACAAGGCCGAGGAGTGGAACAACGCCTACTCGCTGTGGTGCGGCCGTGACGCCCTCAAGGACGGTGTGATCCTCGCCAACGGCGACACCGTGCACCCGGTCTCCGTCGAGAAGACCCTGCTCGCCGCCCGCGGCGACGGCAAGAAGATCATCCTCGCGCTGGACACGGTGAAGAACCTGGCCGACGAGGAGATGAAGGTCGTCGTGGACCCCGAGAAGGGCATGACGAAGATCACCAAGCTGATGGACCCGGCCGAGGCGACCGGCGAGTACATCGGCGTCACCCTGATCGAGGGCGACGCCGCGCCCGAGCTGGCCGACGCGCTGAAGACGGTCTGGGAGACCGACCCGCAGCAGTTCTACGAGCACGGCTACCAGGAGCTGGTCAACCGCGGCTTCCGTATCGACGTGGCCCCGATCGGCGACGTCAAGTGGGTGGAGATCGACAACCACGACGATCTCGCCCGCGGACGGGAGATCGCGTGCCAGTACTGACCCGGCTGATTCCCTCGCCGGTCGTCGTGGACATCCGCCCGGGTGCCCTGGACGACCTGGCCTCGGTCCTCGCCGACGAGCGCGTCTCGCAGTCCGGCAAGCTCGCCATCGCCGTCAGCGGCGGCTCCGGCGCCCGGCTGCGCGAGCGGATCGCGCCCACCCTGCCCGGCGCCACCTGGTACGAGGTCGGCGGCGGCACCATCGACGACGCGGTGCGGCTGGCGAGCGACATAAAGGCCGGCCACTTCGACGCGGTCGTCGGCCTCGGCGGCGGGAAGATCATCGACTGCGCCAAGTTCGCGGCGGCCCGGGTCGGCCTGCCGCTGGTCGCCGTCGCCACCAACCTCGCCCACGACGGCCTGTGCTCACCGGTCGCGACCCTCGACAACGACGCGGGCCGCGGCTCGTACGGCGTGCCCAACCCGATCGCGGTCATCATCGACCTCGACGTGATCCGCGAGGCACCCGTCCGGTTCGTCCGCTCCGGCATCGGCGACGCCATCTCCAACATCTCCGCCGTCGCGGACTGGGAGCTGGCGGGCCGGGTCAACGGCGAGAAGATCGACGGCCTGGCCGCCGCCATGGCCCGCCAGGCCGGCGAGGCGGTGCTCCGGCACCCCGGCGGAGTCGGTGACGACGGCTTCCTCCAGGTGCTGGCCGAGGCGCTGGTCCTCACCGGGATCGCGATGTCCGTGTCGGGCGACTCCCGCCCGTCCTCCGGCGCCTGCCACGAGATCAACCACGCCTTCGACCTGCTCTACCCCAAGCGCGCCGCGGCCCACGGCGAGCAGTGCGGCCTCGGCGCCGCCTTCGCGATGTACCTGCGCGGCGCCCACGAGGAGTCGGCGTACATGGCCGAGGTGCTGCGCCGGCACGGGCTCCCGGTCACCCCGGACGAGATCGGTTTCACGCTGGACGAGTTCGTCCGCGCGGTGGAGTTCGCCCCGGAGACCCGGCCCGGCCGCTACACGATCCTCGAACACCTCGACCTCAAGACGAACCAGATCAAGGACATCTACGCCGACTATGTCAAGGCCATCGGTAGCTGAACTCCGTCCGGTCGTCCACCCCGCGGGGGTGAAGGACCGGCGCAGCGGTGAGCACTGGGCGGGACGCCTCTACATGCGCGAGGTGTCCCTGCGCGTCGACCGCTACCTGGTGAACACCAGGGTCACGCCCAACCAGCTCACGTACCTGATGACCGTCTGCGGTGTGCTCGCGGCCCCGGCCCTGCTGGTGCCGGGGATCGCGGGCGCCGTGCTCGGCGTGGTCGCCACCCAGCTGTACCTGCTGCTGGACTGCGTCGACGGCGAGATCGCCCGCTGGAAGAAGCAGTACTCGCTCGGCGGGGTCTACCTGGACCGCGTCGGCGCCTACCTGACCGACGCGGCCGTCCTCGTGGGCCTCGGCCTGCGCGCCGCCGACCTGTGGGGCACCGGCCGCATCGACTGGCTGTGGGCCTTCCTCGGCACGCTCGCCGCGCTCGGCGCCATCCTCATCAAGGCCGAGACCGACCTGGTCGGCGTCGCCCGGCACCAGACCGGCAAGCCCCCGGTGCAGGAGGCCGCCTCCGAGCCGCGCTCCTCCGGCATGGCGCTGGCCCGGCGGGCCGCGTCGGCGCTGAAGTTCCACCGGCTGATCCTCGGCATCGAGGCCTCGCTGCTCATCGTGGTCCTCGCGATCGTGGACCAGGCCCGCGGCGACCTGTTCTTCACCCGCCTCGGCACGGCCGTCCTCGCCGGCATCGCGATGCTGCAGACCCTGCTGCACCTGGTGTCCATCCTCGCCTCCAGCAGGCTGAAGTGAGCACGCCCATGAAGGTCGGCGCCGTCATCATCACCATGGGCAACCGGCCCGAGGAGCTGCGGGCCCTGCTCGACTCCGTCGCCAAGCAGGACGGCGACCCGGTCGAGGTGGTCGTCGTCGGCAACGGCTCGCCCGTCCCGGACGTGCCGGACGGCGTGCGCACCATAGAGCTGCCCGAGAACCTGGGCATCCCCGGCGGGCGCAACGTCGGCATAGAGGCCTTCGGGCCCGGCGGCCGCGAAGTCGACATACTGCTCTTCCTCGACGACGACGGCCTGCTCGCCCGGCACGACACCGCCGAGCTGTGCCGCCAGGCCTTCGCCGCCGACCCCGAGCTGGGCATCATCAGCTTCCGCATCGCCGACCCCGACACCGGTGAGACCCAGCGCCGGCACGTGCCCCGGCTGCGCGCCTCCGACCCGATGCGTTCCTCCCGGGTCACCACCTTCCTCGGCGGCGCCAACGCCGTCCGCACCCGCGTCTTCGCCGAGGTCGGCGGGCTCCCGGACGAGTTCTTCTACGCGCACGAGGAGACCGACCTGGCCTGGCGGGCCCTCGACGCGGGCTGGATGATCGACTACCGGTCCGACATGGTGCTGTACCACCCGACGACCGCGCCCTCGCGGCACGCCGTCTACCACCGCATGGTCGCCCGCAACCGCGTCTGGCTCGCCCGCCGCAACCTCCCCGCCCTCCTGGTCCCGGTCTACCTCGGGGTCTGGCTGCTGCTCACCCTGCTCCGCCGCCCCTCGCGGCCGGCCCTGAAGGCCTGGTTCGGCGGCTTCCGGGAGGGCTGGACCACCCCCTGCGGTCCCCGCCGCCCGATGCGCTGGCGTACCGTGTGGCGACTCACCCGACTGGGCCGTCCCCCGGTCATCTGACAAGCTCGTCCCTGAGCGCCCGTGCGCCCGCGCCCGGGCGCACCGGACGACGAACTCGAACGCGAACCCGAAGACGAAAGTTTCCACCTGTGAGTGAGACCACGCACGACGGCACGGTCGCGGTGACCGCGGCCCCGTCGCCCGACGAGGGACTGACGGCGGCCGAGCTGGCCGCCAAGTACGGGCTCTCCGTGAGCGGCGCCCGGCCCTCGCTCGTGGAGTACGTCCGTCAGCTCTGGGGGCGCCGCCACTTCATCGTCGCCTTCTCCCAGGCGAAGCTGACCGCGCAGTACAGCCAGGCCAAGCTGGGCCAGCTCTGGCAGGTGGCCACACCGCTGCTGAACGCGGCCGTGTACTTCTTCATCTTCGGGCTGATCCTGCACGCCAGCCGGGGCATGTCCCGGGACGTCTACATCCCGTTCCTGGTGACCGGCGTCTTCGTGTTCACCTTCACCCAGAGTTCGGTGATGTCCGGCGTCCGCGCGATCTCCGGCAACCTCGGCCTGGTGCGCGCCCTGCACTTCCCGCGCGCCTCGCTGCCGATCTCCTTCTCGCTCCAGCAGCTCCAGCAGCTGCTGTTCTCGATGATCGTGCTGTTCGTCGTGGCGATCGGCTTCGGCAGCTACCCGAGTCTGTCCTGGCTGCTGATCGTGCCGGTGCTGGCGCTGCAGTTCCTGTTCAACACCGGGCTCGCGCTGATCATGGCCCGTGCCGGCGCGAAGACCCCGGACCTGGCCCAGCTCATGCCGTTCGTGATGCGTACGTGGATGTACGCGTCCGGTGTGATGTTCTCCATCCCGGTCATGCTGGAGGACAAGCCGCAGTGGATCGCGACGGTCCTGCAGTGGAACCCGGCCGCGATCTACATGGACCTGATGCGCTTCGCCCTGATCGACGGCTACGGTTCGAAGAACCTGCCGGACCACGTCTGGGCCGCGGCCGGCGGCTGGGCCGTGCTCTTCGCCGTGGGCGGTTTCGTGTACTTCTGGAAGGCGGAGGAGCGGTACGGCCGTGGCTGAGCAGAACACCCAGGATCGCCGTCCGACGGTCATCGCGGACGACCTGCACATCGTCTACCGGGTCAACGGCGCCAAGACCGGCAAGGGCAGCGCGACGGCGGCCCTGAGCCGGATCCTCAAGCGCGGCTCCGACGACGCGGCGCGCGGGGTGCGCAAGGTGCACGCCGTGCGCGGCGTGTCCTTCGTCGCCTACCGCGGCGAGGCCATCGGCCTGATCGGCTCCAACGGCTCCGGCAAGTCCACCCTGCTGCGCGCCATCGCCGGCCTGCTGCCCGCGGAGAAGGGCAAGGTCTACACCGACGGCCAGCCGTCCCTGCTGGGCGTGAACGCGGCTCTGATGAACGACCTGACGGGGGAGCGGAACGTCATCCTGGGCGGTCTGGCCATGGGGATGTCCCGGGAGCAGATCAAGGAGCGCTACCAGGACATCGTGGACTTCTCGGGTATCAACGAGAAGGGCGACTTCATCACCCTGCCGATGCGCACCTACTCCTCGGGTATGGCGGCGCGCCTGCGCTTCTCCATCGCCGCCGCCAAGGACCACGACGTCCTCATGATCGACGAGGCGCTGGCCACCGGTGACCGCAAGTTCCAGAAGCGCTCCGAGGAACGCATCCGGGAACTGCGCAAGGAAGCCGGAACGGTCTTCCTGGTCAGTCACAACAACAAGTCCATCCGCGACACCTGCAACCGGGTGCTGTGGCTGGAACGCGGTGAACTGCGCATGGACGGACCCACCGACGAGGTCCTGAAGGAGTACGAGAAGTTCACGGGCAAGTGACCCGTTTCGGCCAGGGCCCCGTCGGAATGCGTCCGGCGGGGCCCTGCGTCTGCAAAGGAAACGCCAACTCGGCCTGGCATTAGGAATCTTGGAGCCAATCGGTGTGTTGTTGTGATGTGCAGGACACCCCGACGGTCGGTGCAGCGTTGTACAACGTAAGCTGTACCGGTGCCGGAAACCGGCAAGTGGGGCGATAATGCGCGACACCCTGCGGCAGGGCGCCCCCCGCGCGGCGCGGGGCGGCGTGTCCGAAATAGTGTGTATTCGGTCGGCAGTGTAGAACGGGAGATGTGACGGCAATGGCTACGGAGACTCCCCTGCTCAGCGCAGCATGTGCCGTCCCCGCCCCGGGCAGCGCCCGATGACGGCCACCGGCACGGCGCCCGACCTGGAACGCGCCACGCTGGACAAGGCCGCGAGCGAGAACTTCCCGGTGGCCCCCTTCTTCCTGCCGCGGGCCTGGCGCGACGACCTCATGGCCGTCTACGGCTTCGCCCGCCTCGTGGACGACATCGGCGACGGCGACCTCGCCCCCGGCGGCGCCGACGCCCGGCTGCTCGGCGTGTCGCCCGCCGCGGCCGAGGACCGGCTGGCCCTCCTCGACGCCTTCGAGGCCGATCTGCGCCGCGTCTTCGGCGGCACCCCGCGCCACCCGCTGCTGCGCCGCCTGCAGCCCACCGTCCGCCGCCGCGGCCTCACCCCCGAGCCGTTCCTCGGGCTGATCGCCGCCAACCGCCAGGACCAGCTCGTCACCCGGTACGAGACCTACGACGACCTCCTGGCCTACTGCGAACTGTCCGCCAACCCCGTCGGCCGCCTCGTGCTCGCCGTCACCGGCACCTCCACCCCCGAGCGGATCCGGCTCTCCGACGCGATCTGCACGGCGCTGCAGATCGTGGAGCACCTCCAGGACGTCGCCGAGGACCTCGGCCGCGACCGGATCTACCTCCCCGCCGAGGACATGAAGCGCTTCCACGTCCAGGAGGCGGACCTCGCCGCGAAAACCGCGGGCGCATCGGTGCGCGCCCTGGTTGCATACGAAGCACAACGCGCCCGCGGTCTGCTGAATGAAGGCGCCCCCCTGGTGGGTAGCGTCCACGGCAGGCTGAAACTGCTGCTCGCGGGGTTCGTGGCGGGGGGAAGGGCGGCGATCCGGGCGATCGCCGCCGCCGAATACGACGTACTTCCCGGCCCGCCCAGACCCGGCAAGGTCCAGTTGCTGCGTGAGGCGGGCGTGATCCTGCGAGGAGAGAGGTGATCCGGACCGTGGAGTCTGCGCCGCACGTGTCCGCGCCGGTACTCGCCGCCTACAGCTACTGCGAGGCCGTCACCGGGCAGCAGGCCCGTAACTTCGCGTACGGCATCCGGCTGCTGCCGACGGCCAAGCGCCGCGCCATGTCGGCGCTGTACGCGTTCTCCCGGCGCGTGGACGACATCGGCGACGGCGACCTGGCCGGTGAGGTCAAGCTGGCGCGGCTGGAGGACACCCGGGCGCTGCTCGCCCGGATCCGGGACGGCGAGGTCGAGGAGGACGACACCGACCCGGTGGCCGTCGCCCTCAGCCATGCCGCGGACGCCTTCCCGATCCCGCTCGGCGGCCTGGACGAGCTGATCGACGGCGTCCAGATGGACGTGCGCGGCGAGACCTACGAGACCTGGGACGACCTCAAGGCGTACTGCCGGTGTGTCGCCGGTGCCATCGGCCGCCTCTCGCTCGGCGTGTTCGGCACCGAACCGGGAGCCCGTGGCGCCGAGCGCGCCGCCGAGTACGCCGACACGCTGGGCCTCGCCCTGCAGCTCACCAACATCCTCCGCGACGTCCGCGAGGACGCGGCCGGCGGCCGTACCTATCTGCCCGCCGACGACCTCGCCAAGTTCGGCTGCTCGACCGGCTTCAACGGGCCGACCCCGCCGGAGGGCTCCGACTTCGCCGGCCTCGTCCACTTCGAAGTACGGCGCGCCCGGGCCCTGTTCGCCGAGGGCTACCGGCTGCTGCCCATGCTCGACCGGCGCAGCGGTGCCTGTGTCGCCGCGATGGCCGGCATCTACCGCCGGCTGCTGGACCGCATCGAACGCGACCCGGAGGCCGTGCTGCGCGGCCGTGTCTCGCTGCCCGGCCACGAGAAGGCCTACGTCGCCGTGCGCGGCCTGTCCGGCCTCGACACCCGGCATGTCACCCGCCACGTCTCCCGACGCTCCGTCCGGAGGCGCGCCTGATGGACCCCACGGAACCGGACTGCGTGCGCGAGGCAACCCTCCACTGCGGCGTGGCGTCCCTGACGGCGAAGGCCGGGCGTGCACCGTTCAACCAGCATGCTCGGCACGCAGGGAAGGACGCACGATGAGCGAAGGCTCACCCCCCGCACCGCCCCGGTCCGGTACCCCGCGCACGGCCGGCCGTAGCGCGGTCGTGATCGGCGGCGGCCTCGCCGGGATCACCGCGGCACTCGCCCTCGCCGACGCCGGCGTCCGGGTCACCCTGCTCGAAGGCAGGCCCAGGCTGGGCGGCCTCGCCTTCTCCTTCCAGCGCGGCGAACTGACCGTCGACAACGGCCAGCACGTCTACCTGCGCTGCTGTACCGCCTACCGCTGGTTCCTCGACCGGATCGAGGGCGCGGCGCTGGCACCGCTGCAGGACCGCCTGGACGTACCCGTCGTCGACGTCGCCAAGCCCGAGGGGCGGCGGCTCGGCAGGCTGCGGCGCGACCCGCTGCCCGTCCCCCTCCACCTGGGGCGCAGCCTGGCCGCCTATCCGCACCTCTCGCTCGCCGAGCGCGCGGCCGTCGGGCGTGCCGCGCTCGCGCTGAAGGGGCTCGACCTCGCCGATCCGGCCCTGGACACGCAGGACTTCGGCAGCTGGCTGGCCGCGCACGGCCAGTCGGCGCGCGCTGTCGAGGCCCTGTGGGACCTGGTCGGGGTCGCCACCCTCAACGCGGTCGCGGGCGACGCCTCGCTGGGGCTCGCCGCGATGGTGTTCAAGACCGGTCTGCTGTCCGACCCGGGCGCGGCCGACATCGGCTGGGCCCGCGTCCCGCTGGGCGAACTGCACGACCGGCTGGCCCGCAAGGCGCTCGACTCCGCGGGCGTCCGTACCGAGGTCCGTACACGCGTCACCTCCGTCTCTACCAACGAGAACGGGACGTGGAGCGTTCAGGTTCCCGGCGAGCGCCTCGAAACCGACGCGGTCGTCCTCGCCGTGCCCCAGCGCGAGGCCCACGAGCTGCTGCCGCCCGGCGCCCTCGACGCGCCCGGCCGGCTGCTGGAGATCGGCACCGCGCCCATCCTCAACGTCCACGTCGTCTACGACCGCAAGGTGCTCGCGCGGCCCTTCTTCGCCGCCCTCGGCACCCCCGTGCAGTGGGTGTTCGACCGCACCCACGCCTCCGGGCTGCGCACGGGACAGTATCTGGCGCTGTCCCAGTCGGCCGCGCGGGACGAGATCGACACCCCGGTCGCCGACCTCCGCGCGCGCTACCTGCCCGAGCTGGAACGACTGATCCCGGGTACGCGCGCGGCCGAGGTGCTGGACTTCTTCGTGACCCGGGAGCGCACGGCGACGTTCGCCCCCGCCCCCGGCGTCGGGCGGCTGCGGCCCGGCGCCCGCACCAAAGCCCCCGGCCTGTACCTGGCCGGAGCGTGGACCGCCACCGGGTGGCCCGCGACCATGGAGAGTGCGGTCCGCAGTGGAGTGAGCGCGGCCGACGCCGCCCTCAGCGCCCTGGGCCGGCCCCGCCCCCGCCACCTCTTCGAGTTCGAGGAGGCGGCCTGATGCCCGATCGGCAGGCGGCACGCCCCCGCACCCCCGGTACCGCAACAAGAGGAGAGACTGTGCCCACTGTGCCCCCGGCCTCGACGCCCGCTCCACGGGCCGCGGTGGACGTGACCGCGCTGCTGGAGCGCGGACGGACCCTGGCCACACCGGTGCTGCGCGCGGCCGTCGACCGCCTGGCGCCTCCCATGGACACCGTCGCCGCCTACCACTTCGGCTGGATCGACGCCGCCGGCAACCCCGCCGACGGCGACGGCGGCAAGGCCGTCCGTCCCGCGCTCGCCGTGCTCTCCGCCGAGGTCACCGGCGCCGCACCCGAGGCGGGCGTCCCGGGCGCGGTCGCCGTCGAACTCGTGCACAACTTCTCGCTGCTGCACGACGACCTGATGGACGGCGACGAGCAGCGCCGGCACCGCGACACCGTCTGGAAGGTGCACGGCCCCGCCCAGGCCATCCTGGTCGGCGACGCCCTTTTCGCCCTCGCCAACGAGGTGCTGCTGGAACTAGGCACGGTCGAGGCCGGCCGCGCCACCCGCCGCCTGACCACGGCCACCCGCGCCCTGATCGACGGCCAGGCCCAGGACATCTCCTACGAGCACCGCGACCGGGTCAGCGTCGAGGAGTGCCTGGAGATGGAGGGCAACAAGACCGGCGCCCTGCTCGCCTGCGCCTCCTCCATCGGCGCCGTCCTCGGCGGCGCGGACGACGCCACCGCCGACGCGCTGGAACGGTACGGCTACCACCTCGGCCTCGCCTTCCAGGCCGTGGACGACCTGCTCGGCATCTGGGGCGACCCGGAGGCCACCGGCAAGCAGACCTGGAGCGACCTGCGCCAGCGCAAGAAGTCCCTGCCGGTGGTGGCCGCGCTCGCGGCCGGCGGCCCCGCCTCCGAGCGGCTCGGCGAGATCCTCGCCGCCGACGCCAAGAGCAGCGACTTCGAGAACTTCTCCGAGGCGGAGTTCGCGGCCCGCGCCGCTCTCATCGAGGAGGCCGGCGGCCGCGAGTGGACGGCCGCGGAAGCGCGCCGCCAGCACACCATCGCCATCGAAGCCCTCGACGCCGTCGACATGCCCGACCGGGTGCGGGACTCCTTCACGGCGCTCGCCGACTTCGTCGTCGTACGAAAGAGATGATCACTATTGGCTGGATAAGCCTCGCGTAGTCGCCGGCCGGTGTCGAAGGGTTCAGGACACCGGCCGACGGCGGACCCACAGCAGCACGACTCGCACGACTGCACGAAGGGGAAGCCATGACAGCGACGACCGACGGAAGCACCGGGGCGACCTTGCCGTCCCGCGCTGCCGCGGCCAGCGACACCACCCTCACCACCCCCGGGGCGGCCGGGGTACAAGAAGCCGCCGCACACGCCGCACGGCGCGCCACCGACTTCCTGCTCGCCAAGCAGGACACCCAGGGCTGGTGGAAGGGCGACCTGGAGACCAACGTCACCATGGACGCCGAAGATCTGCTGCTCCGTCAGTTCCTGGGCATTCTGGACGACAAGACGGCCCAGGCCGCCGCGAAGTTCATCCGCGGCGAGCAGCGCGAGGACGGCACCTGGGCCACCTTCTACGGCGGGCCCGGCGAACTGTCCACCACCATCGAGGCGTACGTCGCCCTGCGCCTGGCCGGCGACGCGCCCGACGCCCCCCACATGGCGAAGGCCTCCGCCTGGATCCGCGAGCGCGGCGGCATCGCCGCCGCCCGGGTCTTCACCCGGATCTGGCTCGCCCTGTTCGGCTGGTGGAAATGGGAGGACCTGCCCGAACTCCCCCCGGAGCTGATCTACTTCCCCACCTGGTTCCCGCTCAACATCTACAACTTCGGGTGCTGGGCACGGCAGACCATCGTGCCGCTCACCATCGTCTCCGCCAAGCGCCCGGTGCGTCCGGCCCCCTTCGCGCTGGACGAGCTGCACACCGACCCGGCCGACCCCAACCCGCCGCAGCCGCCCGCCCCGATGGCGAGCTGGGACGGGCTCTTCCAGCGGCTCGACAAGGTGGTCCGCGGCTACCGCAAGGTCGCGGTGCGCAGGCTCCGCAAGGCCGCGATGAACTCGGCCGCCCGCTGGATCATCGAACGGCAGGAGAACGACGGCTGCTGGGGCGGCATCCAGCCCCCGGCCGTGTACTCCGTCATCGCCCTGTACCTGCTCGGCTACGACCTTCAGCACCCGGTGCTGCGCGAGGGCCTCGCCTCGCTGGACCGTTTCGCCGTCTGGCGCGAGGACGGCGCCCGGATGATCGAGGCCTGCCAGTCCCCGGTGTGGGACACCTGCCTGGCCACCATCGCCCTCGTGGACGCCGGCCTGCCGGTGGACCATCCGCAACTGGTCAAGGCGGCCGACTGGATGCTCGGTGAGGAGATCGTCCGGCCCGGCGACTGGTCCGTACGCCGACCCGAACTTCCGCCCGGCGGCTGGGCGTTCGAGTTCCACAACGACAACTACCCGGACATCGACGACACCGCGGAGGTCGCCCTCGCGCTGCGCCGGGTCCGGCACCACGACCCGGAGCGGGTGGACAAGGCGATCGGACGAGCCGTCCGCTGGAACCTCGGCATGCAGTCGAAGAACGGCGCCTGGGGCGCCTTCGACGTCGACAACACCAGCCCGTTCCCCAACCGGCTGCCGTTCTGCGACTTCGGCGAGGTCATCGACCCGCCGTCCGCGGACGTCACCGCGCACGTGGTGGAGATGCTCGCCGCCGAGGGCCTCGCCCACGACCCGCGCACCCGGCGCGGCATCGACTGGCTGCTCGCCGAACAGGAGCCGAACGGCTCGTGGTTCGGCCGCTGGGGCGTCAACTACATCTACGGCACCGGGTCGGTCGTCCCCGCGCTCACCGCGGCCGGACTGCCCGGTTCGCACCCGGCGATCCGGCGGGCCGTGGCCTGGCTGGAGAGCGTCCAGAACGACGACGGCGGCTGGGGCGAGGACCTGCGCTCCTACAAGTACGCCAAGGAGTGGAGCGGCCGTGGCGCCTCCACCGCCTCGCAGACCGCGTGGGCGCTGATGGCGCTGCTCGCGGCGGGCGAGAAGGACTCCAAGGCCGTCGAGCGCGGCGTCCAGTGGCTGGCCGAGACCCAGCGGGAGGACGGCTCCTGGGACGAGCCGTACTTCACCGGCACCGGCTTCCCCTGGGACTTTTCCATCAACTACCACCTGTACCGGCAGGTGTTCCCGCTCACCGCGCTCGGCCGGTACCTGCACGGGGACCCGTTCGAGCGCAAGCTGCTCAGCCGCAAACCCCACACCGAGGCGGGGGGAAGCCGAGCTTGAGCAACCAGCCCGCCCCGGCCCCGCTGCTGATCGCCTGCGCGCTCGGCATCGAGCACCTCGCCCTGCGCACCGGCGACCGCGGCGGTGCCGGCGGGCCGTACACCGTCGTCCGCACGGGCATGGGCCCGAAGGCGGCGGAACGCTCCGTCACCCGGCACCTGGCCGGTCCGGCGGCGGCCGACACGGCCGTGCTGGCCACCGGCTTCTGTGCCGGGCTCGCCCCCGGCATGCACCCCGGCGACCTGGTCGTCGCCGAGGAGACCCGGGACCCGCGCGGGACCGTCCCGTGCGTGGGCACCGAACTGCTGGTCAAGGAACTCGTGCGGCTGCTACCCGGACGCACGGTCCACACCGGCCCGCTCACCGGCTCCGACCACGTGGTCCGGGGTCCCGAGCGGTCCGATCTGCTCGCCACCGGCGCGATCGCGGTCGACATGGAGTCGGCGGCCACCCTGCTGGCCGCCGTCCGCTCGGGCGACCGCCCGGTCGCGGCCGTCCGGGTGGTCGTGGACGCTCCCGAACACGAACTCGTCCGGATCGGCACGGTGCGCGGTGGAATATCAGCCTTCCGCGTTCTTCGTTCCATCCTTCCCGCATTTTTCGAATGGCACCGTTCTTTGCTGCTCCCTCGGAGGTGAGCCAGATGGCCATGCCGTTGCGCCAGTCCATCAAGGTCGCTACATACCTGGCTGAACAGAAGCTCCGCAAGCGGGACAAGTTCCCGCTCATCGTGGAATTGGAACCGCTGTTCGCCTGCAATCTGAAGTGCGAGGGCTGCGGCAAGATCCAGCACCCGGCCGGGGTGCTCAAGCAGCGCATGCCGGTCGCCCAGGCGGTGGGCGCGGTGCTGGAGTCCGGTGCGCCGATGGTCTCCATCGCCGGCGGTGAGCCGCTGATGCACCCTCAGATCGACGAGATCGTGCGGCAGTTGGTGGCCAGGAAGAAGTACGTCTTCCTGTGCACCAACGCGATGCTGCTGCGCAAGAAGATGGACAAGTTCAAGCCCTCGCCGTATTTCGCCTTCGCCGTGCACATCGACGGACTGCGTGAGCGGCACGACGAGTCCGTGGCGAAGGAGGGCGTGTTCGACGAGGCGGTGGAGGCCATCAAGGAGGCCAAGCGGCGCGGCTTCCGGGTGACCACCAACTCCACCTTCTTCAACACCGACACCCCGCAGACCATCATCGAGGTGCTCAACTTCCTCAACGACGACCTCAAGGTCGACGAGATGATGATCTCGCCCGCCTACGCCTACGAGAAGGCGCCCGACCAGGACCACTTCCTCGGTGTCGAGCAGACCCGCGAGCTGTTCAAGAAGGCCTTCGCGGGCGGCAACCGCAAGAAGTGGCGGCTGAACCACTCCCCGCTCTTCCTGGACTTCCTGGAGGGCAAGGTCGACTTCCCGTGCACCGCGTGGGCGATCCCGAACTACTCGCTCTTCGGCTGGCAGCGCCCCTGCTACCTGATGAGCGACGGGTACGTGCCGACGTACCGTGAACTGGTCGAGGAGACCGACTGGGACAAGTACGGCCGCGGCAAGGACCCGCGCTGCGACAACTGCATGGCGCACTGCGGCTACGAGCCGACCGCCGTCCTCGCCACCATGGGCTCCCTGAAGGAGTCCCTGCGGGCGATGCGCGAGACCGTCTCCGGGAACCGGGAGTGACGCGATGACCGCCGTCCCCTTGGGCGTTCCCGAGGTACCGGCCCGTCCGGTCGCGCCGCGGCGGAAGTCGCGGCAGATCCACGTCGGGCCGGTGGCGGTCGGGGGCGGGGCCCCGGTGTCGGTGCAGTCGATGACGACGACCCGTACGTCCGACATCGGCGCCACCCTGCAGCAGATCGCGGAACTCACCGCGTCCGGCTGCCAGATCGTCCGCGTCGCCTGCCCCACGCAGGACGACGCGGACGCCCTCGCGACCATCGCCCGCAAGTCGCAGATCCCGGTGATCGCGGACATCCACTTCCAGCCGAAGTACGTGTTCGCGGCCATCGAGGCCGGCTGTGCCGCGGTCCGCGTGAACCCCGGCAACATCAAGAAGTTCGACGACCAGGTGAAGGAGATCGCGGGGGCCGCCAAGGACCACGGCACCCCGATCCGGATCGGCGTCAACGCCGGCTCCCTCGACCGCCGCCTGCTCCAGAAGTACGGCAAGGCGACGCCCGAGGCGCTGGTCGAGAGCGCCCTGTGGGAGGCCTCCCTCTTCGAGGAGCACGGCTTCCGGGACATCAAGATCTCGGTCAAGCACAACGACCCGGTCGTGATGATCGAGGCCTACCGCCAGCTCGCCGAGCAGTGCGACTACCCCCTCCACCTGGGGGTCACGGAGGCCGGCCCGGCGTTCCAGGGGACGATCAAGTCGGCGGTGGCCTTCGGGGCGTTGCTCTCGCGCGGCATCGGGGACACCATCCGCGTGTCGCTGAGCGCGCCGCCCGCCGAGGAGGTCAAGGTCGGCATCCAGATCCTTCAGTCCCTGGGGCTGCGGCAGCGGCGCCTGGAGATCGTCTCCTGCCCGTCCTGCGGCCGGGCCCAGGTGGACGTCTACAAGCTAGCCGAGGAGGTCACCGCGGGCCTGGACGGCATGGAAGTGCCGCTCAGGGTCGCGGTGATGGGGTGCGTGGTCAACGGTCCGGGGGAGGCCCGGGAGGCCGACCTCGGGGTTGCCTCGGGCAACGGCAAGGGGCAGATCTTCGTCAAGGGCGAGGTCGTCAAGACCGTTCCCGAGTCGAAGATCGTGGAGACCCTCATCGAGGAGGCCATGAAGATCGCCGAGCGGACGAGCCCCGCAGACAGTTGAGTTGAGGCAGAGGCACGGACCGAGAGGGGGCCCGAGCGTGACCATTCTGGAGAACATCCGGGGACCACGCGACCTGAAGGCGCTGTCCGAGGCGGAACTCGGTGAACTGTCCGAGGAGATACGTGAGTTCCTGGTGCACGCGGTGTCGAGGACCGGCGGTCACCTCGGCCCCAACCTGGGCGTGGTGGAACTGACCGTCGCGCTCCACCGGGTCTTCGAGTCACCGGTCGACCGCATCCTGTGGGACACCGGCCACCAGAGCTACGTGCACAAGCTGCTGACCGGCCGTCAGGACTTCTCCAAGCTGCGCGGCAAGGGCGGACTGTCCGGCTACCCCTCGCGTGAGGAGTCCGAGCACGACGTCATCGAGAACAGCCACGCCTCCACCGCGCTCGGCTGGGCCGACGGCCTCGCCAAGGCCCACCAGGTGCAGGGGAAGAAGGGCCATGTGGTCGCGGTCATCGGCGACGGGGCGCTGACCGGCGGCATGGCCTGGGAGGCGCTCAACAACATCGCCGCGGCGAGGGACCGGCCGCTGATCATCGTCGTCAACGACAACGAGCGCTCCTACGCCCCCACGATCGGCGGCCTCGCCAACCACCTATCCACGCTGCGCACCACCGACGGCTACGAGAAGGTCCTCGCCTGGGGCAAGGAGGTGCTCCAGCGCACCCCGGTCGTCGGCAGCACGCTCTACGAGTCCCTGCACGGCGCGAAGAAGGGCTTCAAGGACGCCTTCGCCCCGCAGGGCATGTTCGAGGACCTGGGCCTGAAGTACCTCGGCCCGATCGACGGCCACGACATCAAGGCCGTCGAGTCCGCGCTGCGCCGCGCGAAACGCTTCCACGGCCCCGTCCTGGTCCACTGCCTCACCGAGAAGGGCCGCGGCTACGAGCCCGCGCTCGCGCACGAGGAGGACCACTTCCACACCGTCGGCGTGATGGACCCGCTCACCTGCGAGCCGCTCGCCCCGCCCAGCGGGCCCTCCTGGACCTCGGTGTTCGGCGAGGAGATCGTGCGGATCGGCGAGGAACGCGAGGACGTCGTGGCGATCACGGCGGCCATGCTGCACCCGGTCGGTCTGGGCAAGTTCGCCGAGCGCTTCCCGGACCGGGTGTGGGACGTGGGCATCGCCGAGCAGCACGCGGCCGTCTCCGCGGCCGGTCTCGCCACCGGCGGGCTGCACCCGGTCGTCGCCGTCTACGCGACCTTCCTCAACCGGGCCTTCGACCAGCTGCTGATGGACGTCGCCCTGCACCGCTGCGGGGTGACCTTCGTCCTGGACCGGGCCGGAGTCACCGGCACCGACGGCGCCTCCCACAACGGCATGTGGGACATGTCCGTCCTCCAGGTCGTCCCCGGCCTCAGGATCGCCGCGCCGCGCGACGCCGACCAGCTGCGCGCCCAGCTGCGCGAGGCCGTCGCCGTGGACGACGCGCCCACCCTGGTCCGCTTCCCGAAGGAGACCGTCGGCCCGCGTATCCCGGCCGTCGACCGGGTGGGCGGCATGGACGTCCTGCACCGCGCGGAACGCCCCGAGGTGCTGCTGGTGGCCGTCGGCGTGATGGCCTCGGTGTGCCTCCAGGCCGCGGAGCTGCTTCAGGCCCGCGGGATCGGCTGCACGGTGGTGGACCCGCGCTGGGTCAAGCCCGTCGACCCCGAGCTGCCCGGTCTCGCGGCCGGACACCGGCTGGTGGCCGTGGTCGAGGACAACAGCCGGGCGGCGGGCGTCGGTTCGGCCGTGGCGCTGGCCCTCGGCGACGCCGACGTGGACGTGCCGGTACGGCGCTTCGGCATCCCCGAGCAGTTCCTCCCGCACGCCAAGCGCAGCGAGGTGCTGGCCGACATCGGCCTCACGCCCGTCGAGATCGCCGGACGGATCAGCGCGAGCCTGGCCGTCAAGGACGTGGACGGCACAGCCAAGGAGAGTGAATGACCACCGAGTTCGACCTCGGCGCCCTGCTCGCCGAGCGCGGAGCCGAACGCTACGAGCTGCACGCCAAGCACCTCAACCCGCAGCTCCCGCGCATGCTGCACACCATCGGCTTCGACAAGGTCTACGAGCGGGCCGAGGGAGCGCACTTCTACGACGCCGACGGCAACGACTACCTGGACATGCTCGCCGGGTTCGGGGTGATGGGCCTGGGCCGTCATCACCCGGTCGTCCGGAAGGCGCTGCACGACGTCCTGGACCTGGACCTCGCCGACCTCACCCGCTTCGACTGCCAGCCGCTGCCCGGCCTGCTCGCCGAGCGGCTCCTCGCCCACAGCCCTCACCTGGACCGGGTGTTCTTCGGCAACAGCGGCACCGAAGCGGTGGAGACGGCCCTGAAGTTCGCCCGGTACGCCACCGGCAAGCCGCGCGTCCTCTACTGCGACCACGCCTTCCACGGCCTGACCACCGGCTCCCTCTCGGTCAACGGCGAGCGCGGCTTCCGGGACGGCTTCGCCCCGCTGCTGCCCGACACCGCCGTACCGCTCGGCGATCTCGACGTGCTGGCCCGGGAGTTGATGAAGGGGGACGTGGCGGCGCTGATCGTGGAGCCGATCCAGGGCAAGGGCGTGCTCGAGGCGCCGCCCGGCTATCTGCGGGCCGCGCAGGAACTGCTGCACAAGCACAAGGCGCTGCTCATCGCCGACGAGGTGCAGACCGGCCTCGGCCGCACCGGCGACTTCTACGCCTACCAGCACGAGGACGGCGTCGAACCGGACCTGGTGTGCGTGGCCAAGGCGCTCTCCGGCGGCTATGTGCCGGTCGGCGCCACCCTCGGCAAGGAGTGGATCTTCAAGAAGGTCTACTCGTCCATGGACCGCGTGCTGGTGCACTCGGCGAGCTTCGGGTCCAACGCCCAGGCGATGGCGTGCGGTCTCGCCGTGCTGTCGGTCATGGAGAACGAGCAGATCGTCGCCGGCGTGCGCCGCACGGGTGAGCTGCTGAAGTCCCGGCTCACCGCGCTGATCGACACATACGAACTGCTCGCCGACGTCCGCGGCCGGGGCCTGATGATCGGCATCGAGTTCGGCAAGCCGTCCTCACTGAAGCTGCGCGGTCGCTGGACCATGCTCCAGGCGGCCCGCAAGGGCCTGTTCGCCCAGATGGTCGTCGTACCGCTGCTGCAGAAGCACCGGATCCTCACTCAGGTCTCCGGCGACCACCTGGAAGTGATCAAGCTGATTCCGCCGCTGATCGTCGACGAGGCCGACGTGAACCGGTTCGTGGACGCCTTCACCCAGGTGATGGACGACGCGCACAGCGGCGGCGGCCTGATGTGGGACTTCGGCAAGACCCTGATCAAGCAGGCGGTGGCGAACCGCTGAGGACGGGTCCCTAGGTGTATTGACCCGCAGCGTTGTTCACGCGGCTGATGGGCGGGCGTCCGCCGAGTGCGGTGGTTGTAGGTGTGGAGGAAGTCTGTCAGGGCTGCTGTCCGCTCGTCGTTCGAGAGGTAGGGCCGTTGGTAGGCCCATTCGTCCAGCAGGGTGCGGTTGAAGCGCTCGACCTTGCCGTTGGTCTGCGGCCGGTAGGGCCGGATCTTCTTGTGGGCGATGCCGGCCGCGGCCAGCGTCTGGGTGAACAGCTTGGACTTGTAGCAGGAGCCGTTGTCGGTCAGGACCCGCTCGACGGTCATGCCGTGGGCGGCGAAGAAGGCGTTTGCCCGAGTCCAGAAGCCGGCGGCGGTCTCCTTGCGTTCATCGGTGAGGACTTCGCTGTAGGCCAGGCGGGAGTGGTCGTCGACGGCGGAGTGGATGTAGCTGTAGCCGATCACCGGTGTGCTGCTTTTGCGCTGTTGGGTGGTGGTCTGGCGGTTACGGTCTCCGGCCGGCCGGCCCACCACGCGCCAGCCGCCGCCGTCGGGGATGTTGCCGAGTTTCTTGATGTCGACGTGGACCAGCTCGCCCGGCCGGGCCCGTTCGTAGCGGCGGACCGGCT